>JAJBTU010000011.1 GCA_020860715.1 Clostridiales bacterium
TACCAAAAAAGAATTTTTTGCTAATTTATGCTTGACTTTTCATAGCTGGTCTCCATTTTCAGTTTCATTTTCAAGATTATTCTACAACATTTTTTGGAGTTTATACTTAATTTTCTATCTCGGCCCCAGAAACTTGTCCCCATTCAAATGTATCATATGCTCCGGCATATCCGCGATCCAGACTTCCGTCTCCCATGCCAACTCTTCTGAAAACTTCTTATAGGTCTTGAAATCCAGAAACGCCGTCACAAATATCTTTCCTGCTGTCACACCCGTCGTCATATCAGTAATTTCAATAATCCGCTTCGGATCCATCGGGCCGACCGATGTAACCGACTCCACGAAATAAATCCAGTTTTTATCCTCCCGATACGACACCACATCCGGCATCTTATCATGCAGGGTAATTTCAAAGCCAAGTTCTTTCAGCTTGTCTACATTCTTTACCAGATCTTTTTCTATTGTATCTCCAACATATAGGCACTCTGAATTTGGCGCAAATCTGGAAGCAAATTCCTCGATAATCGCTTTCTGCAGTTCATTATGTTTTCCAGGAGAAAAGCTAAACTCTGCCCCGTTAATTTTCACAGGCATCATTTCCATTTTCTTTTTGGAAGCATAAATATCTACCAGTTTGTCATGATACGCCAGAAAACGGTCTAACGAACCCAGCCACTGCGGCGATTGATAAACTCTTAACATCTGTAATGTTTCTTCTGTAATCCGATACCGATAATTCGGGCTGTTCGTTGCCTTTCCATTATCCTCTACAAGAGCGGCTGTCCGAAATCTATGTAATGCCTGCTTCCGAAATGTTTCCCGACTATTCTCGGCATATGTAGTACCATAGTAGGTGTTGGAAAATTGTATAATATCATGAATCCGAATCCACTCATTTGTAGCTTCGTTCCATGCCATATCCGGCTTTACACCTTCCATTGCAAGCAAAACATAGCAACAGATAGGCGGAGATCGCGAAGCAGCTTGAAAATGTGATCAACGGTACTGTGCCGGATGGTAGCCAAATGGGAAGTATAGCCAATTTGTAGCCAAGTAAAAGGAAAAGTCTCGGAAAATCCCGTAAAGGATTCTCGGACTTTTGCCCGTTATTCGAACTCTATCGTCGCCGGAGGCTTCCCGGTACAATCATAAAGCACACGATTGATATGTTTCACCTCGTTGACGATCCGGCTGGTGGTTTTCTCGATGACCTCCCAAGGCACCTGAGCGCTCTCAGCGGTCATGAAGTCGGTGGTGGTGACGGCGCGGAGCGCGATGGCGTAGTCGTATGTACGCTCGTCGCCCATGACGCCGACGGAGCGCATGTTGGTGAGGGCGGCAAAATACTGGCTGATGGTCTTGTCGAGGCCGGCATTGGCGATTTCTTCACGCCAGATGGCGTCTGCGTCCTGTACCATGGCTACCTTTTCGGCGGTCACATCGCCGATGATGCGGATGCCGAGGCCGGGGCCCGGGAACGGCTGGCGATAGACCAGATAGTCCGGGATGCCGAGTTCGAGGCCGGCGCGGCGGACTTCGTCCTTGAAGAGGTCGCGCAGCGGCTCGATGATTTCTTTGAAATCGACATAGTCAGGCAGGCCCCCGACGTTGTGATGGGATTTGATGACGGTGGATTCGCCGCCGACGCCGCTCTCTACCACGTCCGGATAGATGGTGCCCTGTACAAGGAAGTCAACTGCGCCAATCTTTTTGGCTTCTTCCTCGAAGACACGGATGAATTCTTCGCCGATGATCTTGCGCTTGCGCTCGGGCTCGGTGACTCCGGCAAGTTTGGAGTAAAAGCGTTCCTGCGCATTGACACGGATGAAGTTGAGCTTGTAGGGGCCGTCCGGGCCGAATACGGCTTCGACCTCGTCGCCTTCGTTTTTGCGCAGAAGGCCGTGGTCGACGAAGACGCAGGTAAGCTGTTCGCCGACTGCTTTGGAGAGCAGGACGGCGGCCACGGAGGAATCTACGCCGCCGGAAAGAGCGCAAAGCACTTTGCCGTCTCCGACTTTTTCACGGATGGCTGCAATAGACTGCTCTACAAAGGAATCCATGCGCCAGTCTCCGGCGCAGCCGCAGATATTGTAAACGAAGTTGGAGAGCATTTTCTGGCCTTCTTTGGTGTGCAGCACCTCCGGATGGAACTGGGTCGCGTAAAGTTTTTTTTCTGTATTTTCCATCGCGGCGTAGGGGCAGTTGTCGGAATGGGCGATGGCCTTAAAGCCCGGCGCCATCCCGGCTACGTAGTCGTTGTGGCTCATCCAGCAGATGGTCTTTTCGGATACATCGGTAAAGAGTTTGGAATTCTGGTCTACGGTCACTTCGATTTTGCCGTATTCGCGGACCGGAGCTTTGCCGATTGTTCCGCCGAGCAGGTGCATCATGAGCTGGGAACCGTAGCAGATGCCCAGAATCGGCGCGCCGATGTCAAAGATTTCTGTTGTATAAGTGGGCGCTCCCGGCTCGTAGCAGCTGTTCGGGCCTCCGGTAAAAATGATGCCTTTGGGCTGCAGGGCTTTGATTTTTTCGATATCTGTCTTATAGGAATAAATCTCGCAGTACACGCCGCACTCGCGCACACGTCTTGCGATCAATTGATTATACTGTCCGCCAAAATCCAGAACTACAACGGTTTCTCTTTTCATTTGCCTCTCCATTTCTGTCTTGTTTTCTGATTGTCCTTTGTTTTGCTTTCTGTTTTTGTTTTCTGTTTTGCTTTTTGTTTTGCTTTCTGTTTTTGTTTTCTGTTTTGTTTTCTGTTTTGCTTTCTGCCTTGTTTTTTTCCTTTGGGGCTTTGTTTTCTGATTTATACCCTGTCGTTAAAGCGCAGCTCCAAAAGTATCCTTTAAAACATCAGCTGCTCACACAGATCACACGGATGCTTCCCCATGAACCAGTTTGAGCAGTTCTTCTTTACTGGTAAGTCCGACGTTTCTCTCCACACATGCCCCGCCGCGGAAAATGAGAATCGTGGGGATGGAAGCCACGCGATACTGCTGTGCGAGTTCTGTGAAATCGTCGACGTTTACTTTTGCCACGAGGTAATCTTTCGCTTCCTGATCCAGTTCCTCAATCAAAGGCGCGAGCGCCTTGCACGGACCGCACCAGTCGGCGTAAAAATCCACCAGCACCGGCCTGTCCGCTTTGAGTACTTCCAGATCAAACTGTTCCTGCGTATTTATTATAATCATATCCGGCTGTCCTTTCTATATATTTCGTAAAAGTATTTCCGCTATGCCTGATTTCTATTCTTATCTTATTTAATGCCCGACATTTTCCCAGACTCAGGTCCTCATCGCTCCGTCCACGGAAAGGATTTCGCCTGTCACATAGGAGGCCATGTCGCTCGCGAGGAATAGGAAAGCATTGGCGATGTCTTCCGGCTCGCCGATGCGGCGAAGCGGTATCGCGGAAATCAGCGGCTGGATCATCTGCTCCGGAAGTGCCGCTACCATGTCGGTCTTGATGATTCCGGGCGCTACGGCATTGACGCGGATATGGCTCGGGCCAAGTTCCCGTGCAAGAGAAACGGTCAGTCCGTTAACCGCAGATTTGCTGGTCGGATACGCGACACCGCTCGGTTGTCCGCAGATGCTTACCATGGAACTGGTATTTAAAATGCAGCCGCCGCCCTGCTCTCTCATGATTTCCACCACCGGCTGAACCGCATTGAAAATCGCGTTTACGTTCAGCTTCATAATTTTCTCAAACTGCCCCTCCGCGTAATTCTCAATCTTCGTACTGTCTGATGTTCCCGCATTGTTGATGAGGATATCAATTTTTCCGTAAGTCTCTTTCACTTTCAAAATTGCAGCTTTTACTGCTTCCGCATCAGAAAGATCCGGGCAGTCGCCCGCCACGTTCCAGTCAGGATTGATCTCTTTTAATGCATTCAGCGCTTTCTCCACGGTCTCTGCTCTGGAGCCGAAAAGAACCACTTTGGCTCCGTTCTCCAGAAACTTTTTTACCGTTGCAAAACCGATTCCCCTTGTGCCGCCGGTAATGACAGCAACTTTTCCCTCTAACATCATGATAGTTCCTTTCTGCCGCGCCCGCAGCCTGTTTGTAATAATTCAGAAGGGTATTCCTGTTCTTAATTGTTAGCGGTTTGTGAGTTTTGATACCTTTTTAAGCTTTGAAAGTACCAAAAAGTTACATTACATTTATCTTACAGGAAACACGAGAGAATTACAAGGCGCTTTTCCTGATCTCTGTATAGAAAAATCTCCGTTTCTGTTTTATAATGATAGCACCTTTTTCAGTTTTTCCCGTAAAAAGAATCTAATCTATGAAATATTTACGAAAGGAACCTATCATCATGAGTGAAAACATTTTATATCTGGACTGCAGTTCTGGCATCAGCGGCGATATGACAGTAGCCGCACTTCTGGATCTGGGAGCGGACCGTCAGATACTGCTTGACGCGCTGAAAAGCCTGCCGTTATCCGGATATTCGATTGAGATAAAAGATGTATACAAGTCGGGGATTCGCGCCTGCGATTTTAATGTGATTCTGGACGCGGAGCATGAAAATCATGACCATGACATGGAATATCTGCACAGACATGAACACTCCAACAATGGGCAAGGGCATTCCGAGCACAAGCATTTCAGTCAAGTACATGAATGTTCTGATCATGTGCATTCCAATCATGAACAGGAGCACTCACACGAATGCTCCTGTCATGATCACGACAATACAACACACGATCATGATACGGTTGTTGCTGAATCTGATGCTTCCTCACGCCATCATCACGCAACCGTAAATGTGGACGCAATACACTCCGGTCACGGCCACACCCACTCCGCCCGCAACCTGCAGGACATCATTTCAATCATCCGCGCAGGGAATTTGACCGCTTCGGCCGCGGATCTTGCAATTCGGATTTTTGAGATTCTGGCAAAAGCGGAAGCCAAGGTACATGGTAAGGGTATCAATGAGGTGCATTTTCATGAGGTGAGCGCCATCGATTCGATTGTCGATATTGTGGCGGCGGCAGTCTGTCTGGATAACCTGCATCCGGATCAGGTGGTCGTGTCTGCGCTCACGGAAGGCTGCGGGCAGATTCGCTGTCAGCACGGCCTAATTCCGGTTCCAGTGCCCGCGGTCACTGCCATTGCTGAACAGGAACAGCTGATGCTTCGGCTTACTGATATTCAGGGCGAGCTGGTGACGCCGACCGGCGCGGCAATCGCAGCCGCCATTCGCACGCTTAACAAACTGCCGGAACAATTTCTGATAAAAAAGAGCGGTCTTGGGGCAGGCAAACGTGAGTACGAAACACCAGGCGTGCTGCGTGCTATGTGGCTGGTGGGTGAGACGAACAAAATTTCCATCCGTACTGCAACAACTGATAAAGCACACGATGCGCCCCTTGATGCAATATCTGGTAACCCAACTAATGTCGTTCCCGATGTATCACTTAATGTGATGCCGTTCCCGGTAACCACTCCGGTCGATAGTGATTCCGTCCTCGTCCTTGAGACGAACATCGACGACTGCACCGGAGAAGCGCTCGCGTTCACGATGCAGAGGCTTCTGGACGCCGGAGCCCTCGACGCCTTTTACATCCCGATTTACATGAAAAAGAACCGCCCGGCTTATCTCCTGAAAGCAATCTGCAATCCGGAAGACCGGGAGACTCTGGAATCCATTATTTTTGAAAATACAACGACCATCGGCATCCGCAGGCAGGTCATGCAGCGCACAAAGCTGAGCCGCAGGATCCTTTCGGTAAAAACGCCCTGGGGAGAAGCCGACATCAAGTGCTGTGATTATGAAAAAGATGTGAAATACTATCCTGAAAACGACAGTGTCAGCCGTCTCGCCCTGGAGAATGGGATTGGCTTCCCCAAAATGTACCGGCTGCTGCAGGATTTCGCATATGAGAATCTCAGGCTTTCCTGATTATATGATTCAAACGGCAAAAGGAATATCCTCTGAAAGTCTGGCGCCCTTACGCCCCTGTATCATTACATCCGTATCGCCGCCCGCCACGCCTCTGTAAGCCTCTCCAGGGACCACGCCGCGTTGGCGGGGCTGGTGGACGGAAGCCCGATGGAATCCCGGTTCAAGGTTTGCTTCTGGTATTTTTGAAAAAGCTTTGTGGCGGTGCCTCCATTCGTGTAGATCTGTCGGATCGGCGCATTTTCCAGAATACGCCGCAGATCGGTCGGCACTACGTTGCGGATGCTGCTGTCACTGGAACCTACAATATCACATTCATAAATCACGTCCCAGAGTGCGACATGGTTCTGATGGAGGAAAGCTTTCTTTTCCTCTATGGTCTGAGGCACCCATTTTTCACGCAGATTTTCCGGACACCGAATATTTCTTTTAGCTGCAACATCCTTTGCTGTTTCCGGAGTATTGTTCAGGTACGCACTTCCATCCTCCAGGACCCCCGCCAGTACCTTCCAGAAGCGGTTCTGCGGATGTCCGTAGAAAAACTGCTGCTCCCGCGATTTCACAGACGGAAAGCTCCCCAGAATCAGGATCCGGCTGTTCTCATCAAAGAGTGGGCCAAAGGGGTGCGTGATTCTTTTATAATCTGACATAAAAACCTCTCCGCCGGTTCCCCGGCATCTATTTTATGCATTGCTTCCGCAGCTGCATTACCTCCACAGCCGCATTATTCCGGCGTCTACTCCTCTTTCACATCCACCTCGATCCCCAACTCCCTCGGAAGGAACCGCGGGCATACGTTCTCATTCGAAATGATCACGGCGGCGGATAGCCTGGTGCCGATCTCGCAGGATTCCTGCAGTGTTTTGCCGTAGGTGAGTCCTACGACCAGCCCTGAACAAAACGCGTCTCCCGCCCCGGTCGTATCCTTTACCTGCACGCTCATGGGCGGGCAGATGCCCTTGTGGCCGTCCGCATCCGCATAGACGCTGCCCTTGCCTCCCATGGTAACGACCATGGCCTGATACTGGGCGTTCTGCAGCTGTTCCGCGAGCACCTCCATCATCTCTTCCGGCTCCAACTGTGAGTAATCCGCGGCAAAAAGAAGTCCGGCTTCCTGCTGGTTGCAGACGAAGC
Source organism: Clostridiales bacterium (assembly GCA_020860715.1). Lineage (GTDB taxonomy): Bacteria > Bacillota > Clostridia > Lachnospirales > Lachnospiraceae > Choladousia. Next base: position 7,052 of record JAJBTU010000011.1, read on the forward strand.
AGTCCAGCCGCTTGATGAAGTCGCGGCGCTTCAGTGCGATGCTCATATTAGAGACCACAGCGTAAACCTTTTTCCTGTATTTTTCCGCCAGGTCAAATACTTTCTTGATGATCTCTTTGTTGATGTCGATCTCGACCACGATCGAATCCGCGTCGCGGAAAATCTCATCGCCATGCTCTTCCAGTACATTCAGGATCGGCATCAGATCCGGCCGTTTGGAAATGGAGCCCGCCACATCTCCCGAGCTGTCAAACACCGCGAGCCAGGTACCCATCCCGTCCGGTACTTTTCGAACATAGTCCGTATTCACCTTGTGATTTCGCAGCTTGTGCACGACCTCCGCGCCCATGGCACTCTCATCGATCAGGCTGACAAAGGTCGGTCGCAGCTCGATATTCGCAATGTTTTCTACCACATTGCGGCTCACACCTCCGTGGATATATTCGACCGTCCCGGCATTTCGCCCGTTCGGAATATAATTGTCATTCGGAAATCCCTTGATATCTACAAAAACTGCTCCGATTACTACAATGCCCATCTTTTGTATCTCCCTCCTTCGCTCATGCATACTCACCCCCTGTGATGTATACACGAACGTATTCTGCGTTTCCATCTTTTTGAAGCCGGTCTTCGCCGCCCTGTCCTTCATTCTCTGCACATTTTGCCCGCTCTTTTTGTCCGCAACAATTTTTCCTGTAAATGTACGTTTTCATACGTTTCTCACAACGAGTGCGAGATACTGTTCTGAATAGTCACTGGCAGCTTACTGGTACATGTATAAAGGATGCCCAGCTGAATCAGACTTCCCAGCAGAAAAACCCTGCCGCCCGAGGCGTACACTGTAGGTGAAAATCCCATGATAAAGCCGCTGCACAATGAAGCTGCCAGCATAAGGAACAGCATACAAAAGGTTCCGTTTCTCTGAAAGCATTGCACAAATCTCCCATTTGTGTCAGCATGCTGTATCCGGTCCGTGGACGGCGATTCCGGCCTCAGATCATCCGGAATCAGATCTGTGTTCGGCAAAATGCTGACAGACTTTTGGGAAATGTTGTTTCCGAAAACGGAATACAACAGCACCACAACACATCCCAGAACACTGCTGAAAAGGACACATTCCAGAGCAATGTCCATCCAGGTGACAGCAGCATTGATTTCCGGCAGCTCTGTATTCTGCAGCAGTCCCGAAAAAGGCAGCCGAAAATCGATTTCAAATTTATTAAATACCGTCCCGCAAAAACCACTCACAAATGTGATCAGCCAGGAATACGCGCCTGTCAGACAGAGGAAAACGGATTTTCTTTCAATCAGCGTCAGCGCAAAAAGAGCAGACAGAATCAGCAGAAAATACAGGTTTCCTGACTCACAGGTAATGTAAAAAGAGCAGGTGCGCAAAAATCCGGTCAGTATCTTTTCACCAATCGTGTAGGATGCAAATTCCGGAAACCAGGTCTGTGTCTCCGCTGCGCTTCTGGCCGCGTTTCCGGGACAGGTGAGTGTGAAAACAAGTACGCCAAACGTTATCAGGCACAACATATACCCGAAAAGGGGCATTTTTTGCCGCTGAATACGCCTGCCGATGGCATATAAAAGAAAAAGGACAAACAGGACGGCCGCCGTCTGCTCCTGAAAACTGCCCAGAAAGCAGCCGATCGCGCAGACCGGATATTCGTAGGAACAAATCCTTTTCCCCGTTTCCCATTTTCGCAGTAAAATCAGCGGCAGAAATCCGAGCGTGACCGGCCACAGGTAATTCATTGTCGTAGTGATCCACCCCGCGCCGTTATGCATCTGAACCGGAAGGAGAAAAAGAAAAACTGCGAAGAAAAGCTGCGCCTTTGGCTGGGTTTCCTCATCCTCTCCCCATATCGCGGCAAGTTCATACACAAGCAACATGAAAAAACAGATATTCAGCCCTTTCCAAATCCATGACGGCCATCTTGTCAGATACACCAGAAGCGCTTCCGTCGGCAGTCTGGATGTCCAGGTCATATATCTGACCCGCAGATACGAAAGCAGATCATAGCGATCCAGTACCGCGGCAAACCAGGCATCATCATTTGTACCCGTCACAATCCGGCTGTGTACAACAATCAGGATCAGAAAATAAAGAGCGACAGCGCCCCAATACATCCTGTTTTTATTCTCTTTTTTCACAACTCTCTCCTGTTTCCATTCCCCGTTACCAGAATGAAGCAAGCGCCCCACACCTGCATTCCGGTACCCACACAAGGTGTTACAAAACGTGTTCTGACACAGCCCGACAGCAGGTGTCAGGCTCGCCGTAAACAGTTACCACAAAATTTTACTGCTGCAATGGTATCATGTTCTTCCCTTTCCCGCAACCGGTTTTTGGTTTTAATAAAAACAGGCGGACTCTCAGTTGGCAACACTCACCATCTGAACCTCCGCCCTGTTTTCCTGTCTGCTATACTGTTCAACTTTTATGTTTTGCTTTTCGTCTGCCTTTCGGTCTTCCTGCCGCCTTATTTCTCCGCAAACTCCTGAAACGCCGCATAATCCGCATCCGCATTGTAAAGCTTCAGCACCTGCATCATGTCGGTCGCGCTGTAAGTGTTTTCATAGGTACTGATGGACTGCGCATACAGCTCGTTGAATTCTTCGGTATCCGCCGCGTACCAGTAGGTCTGATACAGGCGGAACGCATATCCGTCCTCATCGCGAAAATCATCCGCGTACCCGGCGTAAGCGTTGCACATCGCGACAAACGACGGACCGACGATTGCGCCGTATTTTCCGACCAGGCAGTTCAGCCTTGAGTCGCCGTTTGCGTCTGTCTCGTTGAAAAAGGCGTAATTCTGGTCTGTGAAGCAATCGACCATGCCGACCTTGATGTCATAGCCGTACTCCGCTTCCGCATTGCAGATGTTGGTGATCGCGTTGGCGATGGTCATGGCCGAGATCACCATGGTATATTCACCGCCGGTCACGGCTTCGCCCACTTCACTGCCATCCACCAGATAGCCTGGGAAAATAGTAATGCCAACGTCTGTGCCGGTCTCGATTTCCGTCGTTTCGGTGATTGTGGCAAGCTCCTCAATGGACTGGTCGTAGGTCAGTCCGTAAATATCCTGCAGCTTTGTCAGGATGCCGATGGTCCTTAAGCGATGCATTTCATTGCCGAGACCGCTGCCGCCGGTCACGACCAGATAGCTCGCGCTGTTGCTCTCATCAAGTGCCGCAAGGTCTTCCGCGAGCGTTTCGCCTGCCGTCTGCTCATCCTCCGTGGTCGGACCGATGGTTCCGAGAAAATACGGATTGTCCTTTACGTTTTCATATACTTCATCGGAAATCGTACCGGATCCGAGCACGTAATACATCCCGTACTCCTCACACACCGGAAGCACATCCTCTATATAGGTCGAAAGGAAAGAGATGATGCCTTTTACACCTGCTTCGTGCAGTTCTTCCACAAACGCAATCTCATCCTCGGCCGTGTCAATCCGCTCCGCATTATAATAGAAGGTCGTGTTAAACGCGGTGCCAAGGTAATCTTCAAAATAATCCCGGAAAGCGATTGCCTCCCAGTCCTCCGGATCATAGACGGACACGCCAATGGTGTAGCCCGCGGCCAGCTCCTCCGCTGCGGACAGGGTTTCCTCCGCTGCCAAAGCCCTGCTTCCTTCCGCCGGCACTCCGGCAAACGTACTTATGCCAAACAGCAGTCCAAGCAAAAATATCGCAGCTGATCTTCTCATGTCGAATCCTTTCTCGTAATAATGTAACTGTTCCGTACCTTCGCAGTTACAGGCAATATCCCTTGCGAAGCATGGGATGCCACCCGGCGAGGGCATATCCCGCAATTTATAGCAGTTTCTTAATCACACTTCATAATCTCAAAACAGATGGCACGCCACCTCATGCCCTTTTCCGATTGTTTTCAGCGACGGCTTTTCTTTTTTACAGATTTCCATGCACCGGTCGCAGCGGTTCTGAAACGGGCATCCGGGAGGCGCATCGACCGGGCTGGGAGCTTCACTCTCGATGCTCTCGATCTTTTTGGTAAAATCCATCTTTGTAGAAAAGATCGCGCCTAGCATGGCCTGTGTATACGGGTGCTGCGCGTTGGTCGCCACCTCGCTGCCTGAAAGCACCTCCACGATATTTCCGAGGTACATCACTGCCAGCTGATGCGCAAAGGACTGCACCAGCGCCATATCGTGGCAGATGAACACGAAGGAAATTCCTTTTTCTTTCTGCAGCTTTACCAGCAGCTCAATGATGCGGTCCTGTACGGAAACATCCAGCGCCGATGTTGCCTCGTCGCAGACGATGATCTCCGGCTCCAGGGCAAGCGCCCGCGCAATGCCGACTCTCTGCCGCTGCCCGCCGCTCATGTTGTGCGGATAACGGTAAATGAAATCCTCCGGAAGTTCGACCATGCGAAGCAGCTCCTTCGCTTTTGCCTCGCGCTCCGAGCGTTTGATCAGCTTAAAGTTCATCAGCGGCTCGGTGACTATGTCGATAATTTTCATCTTAGGGCTGAACGCGGCAGCCGGATCCTGAAACACCATCTGGATCTTTTTCCGGCTCTGACGCAGTTCCTCGCCTTTCAGTTTTGTGATGTCTTTTCCGTCAAAGAGAATCTGTCCCTCTGTCGGCTGAAACATCTGGACGATCATTTTTACAAAGGTCGATTTGCCGCAGCCGCTCTCCCCGACGATGCCGAGCGTCCTCCCGCGGTAAACGGTCAGGTTGATGTCGTTGCAGGCTTTGAGGGTTCGTCCGCCGGAAGCGGGAAACTGCTTTGTAACATGGCAGGCCGTCAGGATTGCCTCGTGTCCGGTCTCTTTTTCCGACATATAATCTGCTCCCGCGCTGCCATCCGGCATCGGATTCACTGCCGCATTCTCATTTTTTTCAGGAGACATAACGTTTTCCCTCCATTTCCGGCACAGCGGCCAGCAGATTCTTTGTATAATCGTTCGTCGGATGCTTCATCACATCATCTCGTGTCCCGCGGTCTACGACCTTGCCGTACTGCATAACGACCAGTTGATCCGCCATATAGGCCGCCACGCCGATGTTATGCGTGACAATGATGACCGAAGTGCCGAACTGGTCGCGCAGCTCCATGATCTGCCGCACGATCTGCGCCTGCGTCGTTACGTCCAGCGCACTCGTGGGCTCGTCCGCCAGAAGCAGCTTCGGGGAAAAGGTCATCGCCATGGCAATGCCGACCCTCTGCCGCATTCCGCCGGAGAGCTGGAACGGATAGCTGTTCATGATATTCCGGCCGTCCGGCAAACGCATCCGCTCCAGCATTTCTACGCCTTTATCAAAGGCGTCCTTTTTCGATATCTTCTCGTGGGTGCGTATGTATTCCACATACTGCGCCCCGATCTTGCGGATCGGATTGATCATGGCTCCGGAGTCCTGAAAGATCATGGAGACCTTTGACCCTCTTAAGTCGCGCCACTCGTTTTTGGAAAGTTTCAAAAGGGAGCGTCCTTCAAACAGGATATCTCCATCGGTCACCTGTCCGCCGCCGGGAAGCAGCCCCAGCACGGCACGGATCACGGTCGTCTTGCCGCTTCCGCTCTCCCCGACGACACTGACCACCTCGCCCTCTTTCATATCGAGATTGAAATGTTCGATCGTCGGTTTGGGATTTTTCCCGTATTTCACAGATATATCCTGTATGTTCAGCAAATCCATAACCAATCCTCCTGATATATGTCCTCAATCTGCGTAAGCAGGTTGAGGACGCAGACCGCGCCATCGTGCGAAGCGCGATATATAATGCGCGGTTCACCTTAGTATTGTCCCGATTTGCGTCAGCTAATCGAGGACGCAGACCGCGCCATATTTTTTTACTCCGCTGGCTTGATGTCTGTGCTCAGCCAGTAGTAGTCAAATGTCGAAATCTCCGCTCCGGTCACCTTGGACGCGTTGCTGATCATCGTCGAATTGTAATAGCCGTGCAGCAGAACCGCGCAGTCATTGACCAGCACCTGCTCCATCTCGACCACCAGTTCATTTCTCTCATCGGTATCAAGAGATGCAATAAACTGCTCATACAGCGCGTCAAATTCATCACTGTCATAATTGCAGTAGTTGGTACCGTTCTGGTTGTCCTCACCATAGAAGTTTGATCCGTCCTCACCGCCGTACCAGTTCAGCAGGAATGCAGTCGGGTCTCCGGTGCCTACGGTAATCCAGTTCGAATCACAGAGATCATACTCACCGGCCTGCATCAGGTTCCACTCGGTTTCACTGTCGGTGCTGTTCACACTCACACCGATGCCGATCGCGGAAAGAGAAACCTGGACTGCCTGCGCGAAATCAGACAGACAGCGATTGTTGTAGGTAACATAATTCAGGTTGATGTTTTCGCCGTCCAGCTCGCGGATCCCGTCGCCGTCCGTATCCACAATACCGGCCTCATCCAGCAGTGTGGTCGCCGCGTCGATATCATATGCATACGGATTATCCAGATTCTCATCCTCATAAATCAGGGACGAAGGCAGGATACCGACGCCGGCGGTATACATGCCGCCCACCGTGACGCTGCACATCGTCTCACTGTCAATCGCCATACGGACTGCCTGACGCAGCGTATCATTTCCAAGCACGCCGGCCATATTGATGTAAGCAAATCCGCTTCTCACACCGGAAGCCTGGGATACATAATAAGCATCGTTGGCTTCCAGAGTCGCCAGATCACTGGACGTCGTCACATTCTCCGTCAGATCCACCAGCCCGCTCATCAGAGACATTGCTTTGGTCGTATCGTCTTCAATGAATGTAAAATTCACTGTCCCGTAAGGAACCTCACCGTTCCAGTAGTTCTCATTTGCAACCAGAGTACCGCTCTTCGTTGTTGTGTCAAACGAGGACAGCGCATAGGGACCGGTCGCGATCACAGTCGTCGCGTATCCGCCCTCATGCTCCGCATCGGTCGTGTCGCCATAAACATCTATGATCGAGTAGTACGGGAAACACAGAGCAGCGGTCAGATCCGCCATCGCCGTATTCAACACGATTGTCACGGTATTCGCGTCCGTGTCGGCCTCAATGCTTGCCATGTCAATGTAGCCGGCCGGGGTGGAAGTGAGATCGTCGCTGTTCGCACATACATAGTAAAGACGATTCAAAGAATCCGCGACTGCCTGCGCGTCGCAGGCATCTCCGTTTGAGAACAATACGCCGTCGCGGATGTGGAAGGTCCAGGTCAGCTTATCGTCGGACGCCTCGTAGGTATCGCAGAGCATGGGTTCTACGCTCATGTCATTGTTGAATTTGAACAAGCATTCCGTGACACCCATACGGACGCCCTGCCATGCGGCATTCTGATATCCGGCCGGGTCAAACGAGGTCGCATATACATAGCATCCAAAATTCAGCACATCATCCGACGCCGCCTGTGAGACGACCGGGGAGGCGCTTACCACCATTGCGGCCGCCAGCGTGGCAGCCAGTACTTTTTTCAGCTTTTTCATTTGCTTATTTCCTCCATAAAAGAAAATTGATTTATTCATCTCTGGGATCCAGGACGTCCCGCAGACTGTCTCCTAAGAGGTTGAATACCACAACAGTTACCAGAATCGCGAGACCCGGATACAGCATCATCCAGGGTGCCGCCATCATATAGCTCCGACCCTCACTCAGCATCAGACCCCATTCCGCCATCGGCGCCTGCGCGCCAAAGCCGAGGAAGGACAGTCCCGCCAGTTCCAGCATCATGCTTCCAATGTCGGTAAACGCAGTCACCAGCAGCGTCGGCATGACGTTCGGAAACAGGTAAACACTTAAGATATGCGGCGTGGTCGAGCCGGTCACCCGTGCAGCCGCAATGTAATCACAGTTCTTAATCTTTAGAACCAGTGAGCGCGCCAGTCTGGCATATTTTGTCCAGCTCACAGCAGTAATTGCGATCACCGCGTTGGTAATGCTGGCTCCCAGAATACCGGCGATAGCGATGGCCAGCACCATGCCCGGAAAGGAGATCATCATATCCGCGATGCGCATGATCACCGCGTCCACCCAGCCGCCGAAATATCCCGCCAGAATACCCAGCACCGATCCGACTACAAAAATGCACGCCACCAGGATCAGCGCCGAAGACAGTGAAATGCGGCTTCCGAAAATCACTCTGGAAAAGAGATCCCGACCCAGCTTGTCCGTGCCGAACCAGTGTGTGGAACTCGGCGCCTGCAGTGCGTCGGTCAGCACAGCCTCATAGGGATCGTAAGGAGCAATATAGTCCGCGAATATCGCGACCAGCGCGAGCATGGCTGCCAGAATGGCAAACACCGTAAACGCCTTATGTTTTTTGATAAAGCTTATTATCTTCTGCATACTCTGCCCCTTTCCTCAGCCTTTCAGTGAACCCGACGTACCGGATGCCGCGGCCGCCTGATTTGCGCCCGCCTTTGTCTGGCGCGTCTCTTTTTTTGAAGAACGGGGCGCAGCCATGTTGCTTCTCATGCGCGGATCAACCAGATTGTATGAAAGGTCAACCACCAGATTGACGACCATGTAGATCAGCGCGATCCAAAGCACATAGCCCTGTATCAGCGGATAATCCATGGAAGAGATCGCCGACACCGCCAGACTGCCAAGTCCCGGATAGGAGAAGATCACTTCCACCACCGCTGTGCCGCCGAGCAGGGAACCGAGGGACAGTCCCAGCATCGTGATCAGCGGAAGCAGGGAATTCGGAAACACATGCATCCACAGGATTTTGCTTTCTTTAATTCCGCGGGCACGCGCCCCGGTCACATAATCCTGATTCAGCTCCTCCAGAACCGCCGTTCGCACCTGCCTCGCATATTTCGACGACATCGGAAACGCCAGCGTCAGCGCCGGAAGGATCATCGGTTTGATTCCCGTGCCGATGGAAATGACCGGCAGCCAGCCGAGCACCATTCCTATGTAGTAGGCCAGCAGCAGGCCAACCCAGAAGTTCGGCATAGACACGCCAAGAAACGTGTAGCCGCGGACGATGTAGTCAAAAATGCTTCCTTTATACACCGCCGAGATCATGCCGAGCGGGACCGCGATCACCAGCATCATCACCAGAGAGAGCAGCGCCAGCTTCAGCGTCGGCAAAAGCCTGGACGACAGAAGCGTCAGCACCGGCGTTTTCAGCGAGTAGGACGTGCCAAAATCTCCATGCAGGCATCCGGTCAGCCAGTTCCAGTACTGCACCAGAAGCGGATCGTTCAGCCCCATCTCCTCTCTGGTCGCCTCCAGTACCGCCTCACTTGGTATCGTACCGTTGACCGCGTACATCGAGCGCACCGGGTCTCCGGGAGCCAGATACGTCAGCGCAAATGTCAGAAAACTGATTCCCACAAGCACAATCACAATCTGCAGGAGTCGTCCGCCGAGCTGCTTTTTACTCATCGCTTTTCCCTCTTTTCACTGTTAATCGGTCAGGCAGTCTTGTCTCCTGCCCGCCCGCGTGGGCTGCGTTCGGCTTTAGCCGAAAAATGCCTCTTGCAGCCCTGCGCATAAAAACAAGAAACGCGCCCCGTTTCAGGACGCGTCTTAAGACTCTTATATCTGCAGCATGCGGCCATCGATCCCGCACTATCAATCGGAAAATGAAAAAAGCGCCCGGCACGGGACGCACTTTCACTCCTGTTTTTGCACGCAAAAATAAGATGTATAAAAGCTTTTCCTATCCACCGTAAGAAGAAACCAATCCTCGGACGCAAGCAGTTCTCCTGACTTAAGATCAACGCCTTCTGTCGCCTTCCCACCAGACAAACGCCTCGCAGTGACATACCGCACAGCACCTTTGGTTCTTTATTGTCAAACAAAAATGCCGCATTTTTAACAGAAGACTCCCTATCACAGTGACGGGATCGTACCGGACTCTCACCGGTTTCTCTTTTAATCCCCGATTAGGGGGAACATGCATCCTCTATTCAGTTTTAAAATATCTAAATCGTATTCAGTTTAGCACTCTCATTTTTATTTGTCTACATAAAAATTAAAAAAACATAAATAATTTTCCGAAAAAGGCAAAATTCTGCCGGATTCATAAAATTCTGATTGACAGATTTCGCCTTTTCCCTTTATAATGCCTGTAAATCCTTCCATCGAAATCTAATTTCATTTTAGAATATCTAAGCGGTCATCGCGGTCTGCGATGATTTATTTTCGTATCACCAGTTCAGAACAGCAGCGAAATGGAAAAACAGGAGCGGAGCGTAGACCTGCGGCCTGCTGTTCTGAATCATATGAAAACCACATGAACCCAATATACCACACAGGAAAAGGAGAATCCGTTATGAGCAAAGAAGAACTTCTCCATGAAGAAGACGAATGCGGCTGCGGACACGATCATGAGGAGCACGACGAATGCGGCTGCGGACACGATCATGGACACGATCATGATGATCACGACCATAAGCATCATCACATCGAGGGGCATCCGGACGACTGTGAGTGTGAACTCTGCCACCCGCATGAAGATTACTGCGACGTGTGCGGGCAGAGCCTCTCGAACTGCACCTGCCGCATGCCGGATGAAGACTGCGTAAAGAAAGTCTATCTGCTGGAAAATTTAGGCTGTGCCAACTGCGCTGCCAAAATGGAGAAAAAAATCAAGGAGCTGCCGGGCGTGACCTACGCGACCATCACCTACACGACAAAGCAGCTGCGGCTTTCCGCGAAGGACCCGGACGCGCTGCTGCCGCAGATTCAGGCAATCTGCTCCGCAATCGAGTCCGAAGTAAAAGTTTTGCCGCGCACAAAGTCCCCCGGCACACTGGTCACCAGAACCTATACAGTGGAAAACTTAGGCTGCGCCAACTGCGCCGCCAAGATGGAAAAAAGAATCAGTGAACTGGACGGCATCACGACCGCAACGCTGACATTCGCGACCAAACAGCTGCGTGTAAGCGGCAAAAATCCGGACGGCCTGTTTGCAGAAATGCAGAAAATCTGCAGCACCATCGAGTCCGAAGTGAAGCTGGTACCCAAAGATACCCGTCCGAAGAGCAAGGACACGCTGAATGTCAATGAGATTCTGCCGGAAGCGCGTCAGATGGAGCCGCCGTTTGCGCTCTCCGACAATATGAAAACGCTGCTCGGCATCGGGCTGGGCGCGGTACTGTTCATCTTGGGTGAAGTGCTGGAACATCGCGGACAGGATACCGCCTCCCTGCTGGTGCTGCTGGTCGGCTATGTGGTACTCGGCGGACGCATCGTGCTTACCGCCGTAAAAAATCTTTTCAAAGGACAGATTTTTGATGAGAATTTCCTGATGAGCATTGCCACACTCGGCGCGTTCGCCATCCGCGAATATCCGGAGGCAGTCGGCGTCATGCTCTTCTACCGCATCGGCGAGTATTTTGAACATATTGCCGTGGAAAAGAGCCGCGGACAGATCATGGATGCGGTCGATATGCGTCCGGAAGTCGTCAGCCTTGTGGTCGGTGAGGATATCCGTGTCATTGACGCGGAAGATGCCAACGTAGGCGACATCCTGCTGATCCGTCCGGGCGACCGCATTCCGCTGGACGGCGTCATCGTAGATGGCGAGAGCCGTCTGGACACTTCGCCTGTGACAGGCGAACCGGTACCCGTAAAGGTCGGCTACGGTGATGAAGTCGTCTCCGGCTGTGTGAACACGTCAGGTCTTCTGAAGATTCGCGTAGAAAAAATTCTGGAAGAATCCATGGTCACCCGCATTCTCGATTCTGTAGAAAATGCGGCTGCCAGCAAGCCGAAGATTGACCGCTTCATCACACGGTTTGCAAGAATCTACACCCCGGTCGTTGTGATCCTGGCGGCGGCAACAGCCATCATCCCGTCCCTCGTGACCGGCAACTGGTACTATTACATCTACACGGCGCTGACCTTCCTTGTCATGAGCTGCCCGTGCGCTCTCGTTTTAAGCGTTCCGCTCGCCTTCTTCTCCGGCATCGGCGCCGGCTCGAAGCGCGGTATTCTCTTCAAGGGCGGCGTCGCTCTGGAGGCCATGCGAAATGTCGACGCAGTCGTCATGGACAAGACCGGCACCATCACGAAAGGCAACTTCGTCGTACAGCGCGCCGTACCTGCCGCCCCGGATGTTTCACAGGACGAGCTGCTGTCTCTCTGCGCAAGCTGCGAATTGACGAGCACCCACCCGATCGGTGTGAGCATCTTAAGTGCGGCGGATGAGCAGAAAATCAGCTACGCGCGCCCCATAAAAGTAGAAGAGATTGCCGGACACGGCATCCGCGCAGTGCTTCCTGCGGCAGGCAATTTCTCCGTTGCTTCACAAAATATCAATGCCGAAACTTCTGACGCAGCTTCAGATTCCGAAAAAGAATCCGTCACAGGCGCTTCCGGGACCTGCACGGTTCTTTGCGGCAACCGCAAGCTGATGGAAAAATTCGGCATTTCGCTTGAAAATTATGAAAAGAAAGGCTTTGGAACAGAAGTGCTCGCCGCCAAAGACGGCGTTTTCATCGGCCACCTCGTCATCTCTGATACCATCAAGGAAGACGCAAAATCCGCGATCAGCCAGATTAAGTCACTCGGCATTGAGACCATCATGCTGACCGGCGATGCGGAGGATTCCGCCGAGGCCGTTGCGGACGCGACCGGCATCGATGAAGTACACGCGAAGCTGCTTCCGCAGGATAAGCTCACCGAGCTGATTCAGGTGCGGAATTCACACGGTGCCGTCATGTTTGTCGGCGACGGCATCAACGACGCACCGGTACTCGCGGGTGCGGATGTCGGCGCGGCCATGGGAAGCGGCGCGGACGCTGCCATCGAGGCGGCAGACGTCGTGTTCATGACTTCCAGCATGGAAGCCATCCCACAGTCCCTCGCCATCGCGCGGGCGACCAGCGCCATCGCATGGCAGAACGTCATCTTCGCACTTGTTATCAAAGTACTCGTCATGATCCTCGGCCTGTGCGGCTTCGCCTCCATGTGGATGGCGGTGTTCGCCGATACCGGCGTTGCCATGCTCTGCGTGCTGAACTCGATCCGGGTGCTGTATAAGAAAAAGATTTGAAAGGATCTCTCATGAAAACCGACATGACCTACGGCGGCCTGACCGCTGCCCCATGCACAAAAATACAGGGCTTCGTCCCGCTCGGACCATCCGGCGAGACGATCCCCGCGACACTGATCAACGGAGCCGGTGAGGGCAGGACTGTCCTCATCTCCTCCGGTATCCACGGAAGCGAATATCCCGGCATCCTCACCGCCATGGAACTGGCAAAAGAACTCACGCCGGAACAGATCAACGGACAGCTGATTCTCCTGCATCCGGTCAACACCGCCGCTTTTTACGAGCGGCGCAGCTACATCAACCCTGTGGTCGGGGAAAACTTAAACCGGCTCTACCCTGGCTCGCCGGACGGCTCCATGGCCGAACGGGTCGCCTGGTACATGGGTGAGGAATACCACAAACGGGTCGATTTTGTCATTGACCTCCATGGCGGCGATGTGCCGGAAATCCTGCCGCCCTACGTGTACACCCCCGGTATCGGAAATCCGGATGTTCTGAAAGCGTCCATGGACGCGGCGCTTCTGGTAAACGCCGACTATCTAGTAAAATCAAAATCCACCACCGGCTTTTACAACTCCTGCGCCATCCAGGGTACACCGGCCATCCTCATAGAGCGCGGCAGCCAGGGTATCTGGAGCCGCGAGGAAGTTGACACGTACAAGGCAGATGTTAAAAATCTTCTTGTACATCTGGGTCTCCTGTCAGGTACTGTAAAACAGCCGGCAAAAAAAGCGTACCTTCTCACAAATGTCGTATTTCTCGACGCGCCCGTCTCCGGCTGCTGGCTGCCGGAGGCCGCTCTGGGCGAGCATGTGAAAAAGGGACAGATTCTCGGCATTATCACCGATCTGTTTGGCCGCACACTCACAGAAATCCGCGCGGAATTTGACAGCATTGTCGTCAGCTTCGCGGTTTCCCTCGGCATAAAGGAAGGCGACCAGCTGATCACGTACGGGATTTAAAGTACCTCATTCCTCCCTGAGTCCCTGCACGTATTTCAGGAACTCCTCTGCCGCGTGCGAGAGAGAATGGTTTTTGTTCCAGATCAGCACATAAGAGGCCATCATCTGCGGATTGACCAGCTTTTTGATGCAGACGGATGCATCCGTCCCGATGTTGGCGGAAGCCGGGTAAATCGTGATGCCGACGTTCTGTCTGGTCAGCTCATAGGCATTCACCATATTGGCGATCCGGCAGCGGACCTTCAGCTTTTCCTCCGGTGAGGACTGCCAGCCGGCGATTTCCTGCAGGCGGGACTCTCTGGAAGGAATGATCAGATCATACTGAATGACCCGCTGAAAGTCCACCGTATCTCCCGGCTCTTCCGCCAGAGGGCAGGAAGAGGGGATCATCGCGATCCAGGGTTCCGAATAGACCGGGAGCGCGTTGATCCCTTCTGCGTTATGCGGCTCCATGATCAGCGCCAGCTCACACAGGCCTTTTGTCAGCCGATTGACCACTTCGTCTGAATTGCCGTTCCAGAGATTGTAGGTGACATGCGGATGCTGTTTCTGAAAACCGGCAATCCACCGCGAAAACAACGCCGGCGCATGGCCTTCCACAGACGCAAGATAAATCGTCCCGTGCAGCCCGCTGTGCATTTCCTTTACATCCTCCGCGGATTTATTGACCAGGTCGAGCACCCTCGCCGCGTACTGGCGAAACACCTGCCCCTCCTCCGTCAGCTGCAGCGCATGCGGCCTGCGGATGAACAACGTTACCCCCAGTTCTTCCTCCAGCTCTTTGATCTGCCGGCTCAGGGGCGGCTGTGCGATGCAGAGTTTTTCCGCTGCTCGCGTAAAATTCATTTCCTCTGCCACCGCAAGAAAATACCGAATGTGCCTCAGTTCCATATTCACATGCCTCCCATTCCTTCAATAAAAATATTTCACTGCATGCCTCTCTGTTTTTGATTTATAATACCTTACAGGTATCGCAATACGTTTATTATATGTATTTTACAAGTATAAGTCAATGCGTTATAGTATTGCCAGAAAGAAAAAAGAACGCACCGCTTTCCGATCTCTGACCACAGCAGTTTCATCGCCGGTGATATCCGGCAGGAAAGAAGACAAAGCGATGCACCAGCAAGAAAAGGAGGAATTATTATGTTGAAGTTCATGAAGAAGGCAGTTCTGTTTCTGGAAGATTACTATGGGAGTTTCGCAACACCGAATTTTCGCTGATTACCGATAAAGGCGGGCGCTGCCGACAACGTTTGTTCCTCTCACAGCGGTAACGACCGCGCCGCACATCTCTCTGGCAGGTGTGTGACAATGCTTTAGAAGAAAAGGGTACCCTTCTGGCGGTGGGTATCCTTTTCTTCTTCTCCTTACGGCCGCTCCGGCATTCGCAAATCACTTGTATTTTTCTGGATTCGATTCTATAATGGCACAAAGGAAGGAGAAGTGCCCCCATGTCATTAAAAAAAATTGCCGAAATGACCGGCGCGTCCATATCCACCGTCTCAAGAGTATTAAACAACCGGGATTACAACTGCGCGTCGTCAGAATTAAAGGATAAAATCTGGGAGGCCGCAAAAGAAATCCAGTATGTTCCCAATGAAAGCGCGCGGAATCTCAAGCTGGGCGCCAGCTCCGGACATACGGCTCCCATCCGGAACCTCGCAGTGATCCTGGAACGTTTTGCTTCTCTGGACGACGACCCGTTTTTCCGTGAGTTATACCGCAGTGTTGAGCAGGCGGCATTTGCCTGCGGATGCACCATCAGCAGCGTATGCTTTTCTGAACCGGATCTTACTGCCCTGCGCAGGGAAAAAGCGGACGGCTATATTTTACTGGGACGCAGCTCCACGCAATTCCTGCAGTATCTAAAAAAAATCAGCAGAAACATTGTCTCTATCAGCCGGAACCCGACGCAATTCGAAGTAGATGAGATCATCTGTGACGGAAGGTCTGCTGCGGTTTGCGCAATGGAATACCTGATCGGCAAAGGATACCGGCACATTGCGTATATCGGCGACTGCTCTTACGAGGATCGCTATGTCGGATACTGC
Source organism: Clostridiales bacterium (assembly GCA_020860715.1). Lineage (GTDB taxonomy): Bacteria > Bacillota > Clostridia > Lachnospirales > Lachnospiraceae > Choladousia. The sequence continues at coordinate 23,059 of JAJBTU010000011.1, forward strand.
GATACCATGATCCGAAATGGGCTCCCTATGGATTACGCCGCTATTTTTCCCACAGATCAGACAGTCAAAAGCGGCCGTGCCGCAATGAAAAAACTGCTGGCGGGCAATACAGCGGAGGCGGTTTTCTGTGCCAATGACGCCACGGCCATCGGCGCCCTGCAGGGCTGGAAAGAATATCAAAACGCCGGCAAAATGCCGGCGCTGATCTCTATCGACAATATTACAGCAGCTGAAGAAGTTACCCCCGCTCTGACCACTGTTCATATTCCCCATGAGGACATGGGGAAAGCAGCCGTAAAAGTCCTGCTTGACCGCATACAAAAAGGGCACACGGAACACCTGCGCGTGGAATTTCCCAGCCGCCTGGTAATACGGGAAAGCTGCTGAGTCAGTTCTCTTCTCCGATCACCTGAAGCGTCGGCAGCGCGTTCCCCTCATAATCAAACAGTGCCTGATTGGCCCACTCGTTTCCATACGGTCCCGGCTCCTGAATGTAAGCGCAGGAGGCCGCGTTCGCCCAGCCGACATTCGGCACCGGAATCCATGCCGGTTCCCAGTAGATAAAGCCGCAGCCCAGCCCGTCCGGCACCTGCCGGATCACCCGGATGCAGTCTCTCATGAAATCCGCCTGTCCCTGCGGGGTCATCGGATACGGCACATTCGCGGCAATCTCCGGTTTTGTCGCCATCCCCTTGCGCTCCCCGGATGCAAGATGCTCATACGCGGCGTAATCCTCCATGGTAAATCCCATCGAGACCTCCGCCACGATCAGTTTCTTTCCATAACGCTTCGCAATATCATTCATGTTGTTCTGCAGCATATCCAGCGTTCCATGCCAGAACGGATAATAAGACAGTCCTATGTATTCAAAATCTTCCCCGCCGTTCGCGAAATAATGATCAAACCAGCTGCGGTAAAGTGCGTTATTGCCGCCGTTGTCAAGATGAAGCATGACGGGAATTTTATTCACAGCAGCTTCTGTGGCACGATCCGCTCGATTCTCCGCATCCCGGGCAATGCTCTGCGCCTCTTTTTCACCTGTCATACCAGCTGCTGCTTCGTTTCTGTTATCCGGGTTATTTCTACTGCTTTGACTATCCTCAAAATCTCTTACCGCGCGGATGCCCGCGCTTACAAACGCCGCCACGTTTTGATACGCGTGCTCAAGCGCCTGATCCGTCTGCAGCAGTTCTTCCTGTTTCCTGCATGGCGGCAGCTGTCCCAGCGGCCACAGCAGCCCGTTCGAAAGTTCATTCCCGACCGCCACCATCTGCGGTACAATATCTTCCTCGCGGCAGCGGTTCAAAATCTGTGACGTATATTCGTACACCGCCTGCTCCAGTTCTTTTTCATTCATGCCGCGCCATGCCTTCGGCACACGCTGCTTTCCGGGATCCGCCCAGAAATCACTGTAATGAAAGTCCAGCAGCCAGCCGACGCCCAGCTTCTTCGCCCGCTTTGCGAGCGCCAGTGTCGTCTCGATATCTCCGCCGCCCGCGCCATACGCATTCCCATTCTCGTCAAAGGGATCGTTCCACAGGCGCAGCCGCACCAGATTCATGCCATAGCCCTGCAGAATCTCCATGGCGTCCGCCTGGCTCCCATTATCGTAAAATTTACCGCCGTTTTCTTCCACTGCCAGCAGCGTGGAAAGGTCCATTCCTGTAATCCAGTTGTTCATAGTCGTCACCTGTGTTTGTCATGATTTGAGCAACAAAAGAATCACTCCCAGCACCAGCAGATGCGCCGGGTAAAAAATGTAGTACGCATATTTCGGAAGCCTGTCCTTCCGCTCCCCTGTGTAGAAACCGATCCCGTAAAAAGCAAACGGGCCGACCACATACAGCAGACTGATGACCGCACCCAATATGATTTTTAATCCGTTTCTGTCATGAAGCAGATAGAACACCGCGGTCAGGAGCACCAGACAGAAGCCATAGCCTGCCCGCAGCAGAGACACCCAGAAAACCGCGCAGGCCACGATCAGCAGCTGGATCAGAACCGACCAAAACCGACCGCTCTTCTTTCCGCTTCCATCGTCTTTTGGCTTTGCCATCCGCAGAAAATACAGCATGAGCAGGCATACAGACATAGCCATCAGCGCATTCTGGCTGCTCCAGTCCATCAGCCTGCCGCTGCACGCCAAATCATACGGGATTTCACTGAGCACTGCAAACAGCAGCATACGCCGAAGATAAGCTGCATAGTCCGAAGTGTGCAGGAATCCCTCCACCAGAAGAAACGCAAAGATCGGCACCGCCAGACCGCCGATGATCTGCATCACGGAACCCACTCCCGCAAGTACCATCAGGTGTGAATCCGCCTCCATCGCCGCAGACAATTCCTCCTGTGTATACTGATCCAGATGAATCAGTCCGTTTTCCACAATGGCTATGCCGATATTCTGAATCAGCATCGTGACACAGGCAAAATTTTTCAGCCCGTCCACCGTAAATCCCGGCAGATTCCAATGAACGCCCTGCCGTCCCATTCCTGAGGCCATAATCCAGCTGACACTCCTTTCATCTGGTTTTCTCTTGAATCGGTCAATTCCTTCCTGAATATATACAGCACGTTTTTATCACCTGTATTCAAAAAGAGAAGAATTGGGAAAAAAGGAGCCGCACGCTGACGTATCGGTGTTTCGGCTCCTCTCTTCCTTCATTCTCTTTCACCCTTCCGAAAAATCCTCGAAATCCTTCTCCTCGAACCGCCGCATCATCGCGCCGTAGCGGAACCGCGCAATCTGATTTTTCTCCAGGACATCCTCCTCGCTGCCGCGGTACTGGCAGCGGATGCAATAATATTCCTTCTTTTCCTTATCGTAAAACATATCCAGGTCCAGATCACGCATAAAGCACGACGGACAGCGGTAATTTAATTTGCCTTTTCCAGATTGAGCCATGTCGTGAAGACCTCCTTCTCACATAATTTACCGGTATAGCCGATCGTGAACATCGGGCTGAACGCGTACCCCTCTTTGATGTAACCGGCCTTATCCCTGCCTTCACAGGTCATGGAGACTGCCGTCTCGATCGGCGGTACGACGCAGGCCGCACGGTCTGCTCCTTCGAGAGACGCCTCACGGCATTTGTACTCATAAGGAATCTCCGTCTTTTCATCGCCCTTCTTCAGGCTCAGCGTCAGGCTGGACATATCCTCCGTATACTCGGTCGTACCGTAGCAGCCTACCATGTACTCATTGATCGTTATCTCAGCAGCTGCGATATCTGATGCGTCCACTCCGTCTGCCGGCGTGATCTCCAGCACCTTCCGGTCGATGCGGATGCTGCCGGTGCCCTCGGTAAAGGTCATCACTGTCTGCAGCTTCACGGTCAGATCAGAAAACTCGATCTCCACCGGATCCAGCGTCAGGATACGGTTCTTCGGAACATTCACTCCGCTGCATCCGATTCCCGCGGTTTCGTTTTTCACTGCGGCATCTGCAGACTGTTTTGACGCTGTTTCTTCGCCGGAGAGAACCCCCTCCGAAAAATGCGCCTTTGTACGGCAGAGACAGAGGTCAACCTCCTCGCCGTTATGACAGATCTTCGCGCTGCGGATCGTGCCCTCTCCCGCGTAATGGGTGAAGTATCCGGCACGGTATTTTTCCTGAATCAGGAACGGATAGCTCGCGTCCTGGATGTGCGGCGTGCCGATGCCGACCGGCCAGTTCAGCTTTGCCACATACGGACGCAGGTCAACGATCGCGCCGCCCTGATCCATATTGACGCCCGCGCGCATATACGGGTCGCAGTACCAGAACACCTGCTTTTTGCTTCCGTAAAGAATGTCTCTCCAGAGCGCGCATTCCGGCTCCGTGTAGGACTTCTTCTGACGATAATAGTCCGCGAACTCACTCATCGTCATGTCGATCAGCCTGCCCTCTTTTTTCAGCTTGCCATAATATGCACAGCCGTCCTCATAGGATTTGAGCAGCAGCTCATAGGGCGCCTCCCAGCGGCCCATCTTGTTCATCCAGCCCGGTCCTACGAACATCATATTGTAGGAATAGCCGTTGTTGAACTTCGCCTGATAGCGGTACTGATCGATCAGATTGTAGAGATACGGATACTCCCAGGTCTCGGTGTCGTAGATCATGCCGCGCAGCACGTTCTGCGGATGGGTACCGAAGTTCGAGCCGTTGCCGTCATAGCAGGCGATCAGGTCACGGCTCAGGTGCGGGATCGCCACAATGCCGGAATCCTCCGCCTCATTCGCCGCCGGAGCGTGCGTGTTCTGCTTTGACGGGATCCACGGAGCCCAGGGGCCGCCGTCCATGAAGGTATACCAGCTGTTGTTGCAGGTGTGATAGGCCTTCGGGCCTTCCTCCCAGCAGGTCGCCACCGCACACTTCACAGACGGATAGGTCTCCTTGATGTAGTTTGTTAGCTCCGCGTCCATGTAATAGGAACCGGTCGACTCCGGATAGAAACCGAAGCATTCATGGAACTTTTCAAACACATCCTGCACGATCGCCTTTTTGTCCTCCATGGAGAACATCCAGATGCAGAAATCCTTTGTCTTGTATTTTTCGCGGAATTCCTCGCATGGCAGACCGAGCAGCGTCAGCGCGATCTCATCGCCGTATTTCTCATGGTGCTCCTTTGCAAGAGCGATCGCCTCCTCATTAAACAGGCTGGCGTAGGTCATCTCAATTGTTGTTTTTAAGCCGTTCTTGTGCGCGCACTCCTGCTGCGTCTTAAAAATATCAAGGTTTTCCGTCAGCAGCTCCTTGCGTCCGATATCCTCCGCTTTCCCATGGCCGGTCACCTTTTCGGCATACTCCGGCACCATTTCCGGGCGGTGGATAATATTCACTACAAATTTATCCATAACTGTCCCTTTCTTATCAGCCCTTCACCGCTCCACCAGTGATTCCTTCCACATAGAACTTCTGCATGATCATAAACAGGATCGAGATCGGGATCGACACGATCACACCGCCGCAGCAGAAAATGGTGAAGTAGGAATTGATCAGGCTCTTATCCAGCATCTTATAAAGTCCGATAGCCACTGTATACTTCGATGAAATACCGGCGTTCAGGATCATCTTGGCATAAACGAAATCCATCCACGGCGTCAGAAAGCTGCTGATAACCGTATATACAATGATCGGACGGCTCATCGGAATGATGATGTTTGTAAAAATCCTTGCCTCATTGCAGCCGTCGATCCGCGCCGACTCGCACAGAGCCCGCGGCACCGTGTCGAAGAAGCCCTTCGCGATCAGGTAGCCGAGTCCAGAGGACGCCGAGTATACCATGATCAGACCGGCATAGCTGTTGGTCAGGTTAAATGATTTCAGTGTAAAGTACACAGCGATCATGGCCAGCATGCCCGGAAACAGGTTCAGGATCACGGCCATGTTCATCAACGGTTTGCGCATCGGGAAGCGCATGACGGAAGTCGCGTACGCTACCATCAGCACAAAAAATGTTGAGATCACACAGGTAAAGCAGGCAATGATGAACGTATTCATAAACCACTGCGGGAACTGCTGTACCGTATCCGTCTCGAATAATAACTGCTTATAATGGGTCAGACTCCACTCCTGCGGGAAAAAGGTACTCGTATTCATTCCGGAATACGCGCTGAACGAGGTCGTCACCAGCCAGATAATCGGAATCAGCCAGAAGATTGCCAGCGCCGCGATCAGAAGATTGTGGAGGAAAATGCCTCTCTGTTTCTTTTTTGATCCAGTCATTATTGATATTCCTCCTCTCTGTCTCCGCTTATCAGTTTGTTAAATGCAAACAGGGTAAATACCGCGCATATGATAAACACCATAATACCGATGACAGACGCCATCTTGTAGTTATAGTAATCCTGTGTCAGTCGGAACAGCCAGGTCACCAGCAGGTCGACTTCCTTCGCCTGCGAGTTTGCCATCGCCTGATTCGTCGTTGTGTAAACATTTTCTGTCAGCAGATAAATAACATTGAAATTGTTAATATTCTTTACAAAATCCGTGACGAGTGCCGGTCCTGTGACAAACAGCATATACGGCATCGTGATCTTTCGGAAAATCTGGAACGGGCTTGCACCGTCTACCCGCGCGCTCTCCAGCTGATCAGAAGGAAGATTCATCAGCACGCCTGTCGCGATCAGCATCTGATATGGCACACCGATCCAGATATTGATCAGTATGATCATCACATGCGCCCATCCGGGTGCAGACAAAAACGGAATATAGCTGGTCGATATCAGACCGATATTCCTTAAGAATCCGGTCAGCCCGATGTTCGCGCAGATCGTATTGACAATGCCTCCGTTGGAGAAAAAGTTCCGGACCAGAAGCAGCGATACAAACTGCGGCACCGCGATCGTGACTACAAACAGGGTTCTCCACAGCTTTGGCAGCCGCGTCTTCGAACTGTTCAAAAGCAGTGAGAGCAAAATGCCGCCGATGTACGTTGTGAACGTTGCGAAAAACGCCCATACCAGCGTCCATCCGAGAACACGGACAAACGCATATCCAAACGTGCTGGTAAGGCCGCCGCCGCCAAACAGACTGATAAAGTTGTCAAATCCAACCCACCAGAAGAGGGAGGTCGGAGGCATATGATTCTGATCGTAATTGGTAAACGCCACCAGGATCAGCAGCAAAATCGGGATCGCAGTAAAAATAACAATTCCCAGCACCGGAAGCGTAAGCAGTGTGATATGGAACTTCTCATCCAGATAGGTTCTCATATCCTCACGGAATGTATTGATGTGATGTCCCAGTTCCGCCTCGACCTGAAGGCGTCTCACATTTACCACATTTCTCATCCAGATCACTATGAACGCAAACCAGACGACAAAGCTGATCAGAGAATAGAGCAAAATCTGGAACGAGTTGTCATAATCATTAAACTCGCTCTTCATCGTCTCCATATTGAAAACTTTTTCCATCTGGACTGTTCCAAGTGTGCCAAATTTGGATACATACTGAACCGCAAACGTAAAAGTAAACGCGATTACCGCCACTTCGAGGACCGTCATAATCAGCGCTTTTATATACTGTTTCCTTCTGGCATATCCTGCTCCCATCCAAAGCAGCGACAGCTTAACAAAAGCATCCCCGTGAACAACTGCTTCTCCAAATGTGGAGAACCATTTCCCAATGGCTTTAAAGAAGCCGCTCACGGGATTCGTTTTCCCTTTTTTTCAATCTCGGCCATAGAAACCTCCCTTCACGGCAACTCCTTTGTAACTGTTCCGTATCTTCACAGTTACACCCTTTTCTGTAAAAAGAGGACGTGCAGGCGCACGCTGCACGTCCCCTAAATTATCATACTTCAGGCATTTTCAACCTTGCCGCCCTGATTATTACTCAATCGCCGCCGTAACGCCTTCTACCAGAGTATCCAGAGCCTCCTGAATTGCAGCTTCGTCGTCAACTGCCAGAGTACCCTGAGCGATGTTCTCACCAAAGGTAGCGGTCGGATCCCAGTACTTGTCGCCTACTCTCTGAACCTGACCATAAGCAGACTGCTCAGCAAGCGCTGCCTGCGCTACATTCTCCAACACTGCGTCGGAAGAAGCAACTGCAATGTTCGAAGGTCCGCTCTGACGCTGTGTGAAGTATTCTTCCTGAGAAGACTCACTGGTCATATATGCTGCCAGAAGAACCGCCCAACCGGAATTCTCAGAATAACCGTTTGCACCAACATACTTATAACCGGATACGGAACCCTGCTGTACCTGATCCTCGCCAATCGTGTAGGTCGGAAGCTTGGTAGCCGCATAGCCGTCGCCAAACGCTGTCTGGCAAGCCTCAGCATCCCATGTACCGGAAACAACCGCTACAAGGTCGCCGGAAGCGATCTGGTTGGAAGTGTCGCCATCTGCGATCGCCATGAATGCTTCATTCGCTGCGATCTCAAGCATAGCCTGTGTAACCTGTACACCGGTGTAACCGTCTTCGCTCGTGCCGTTCCAGTCAATCGTGGTCGTGCCGTCATCATTCAGGCCTGTCGTAAAGCCGGCACCATAGAAGAACGATGCGTTGTACCAGCCGGAGTTCAGAACCATGCCGACTTTTCCGCCTGCCTCAGCTGCTGCTGCAAGCAGAGAATCCCAGGATGCTACATCTTCCTCAGAGAGAACAGATGCATTGTAATACAGGAAGTAGCCATTGTCCGCCGCACGCGGGAAAGCATACAGGCTGCCGTCAATCGAAGCTGCGTCTACGGAACCTTCAACGTTCTCGCTCTTGATCGTCTCCAGTGATGTGCCGGCATAAGCCTGAAGCATCTCATCGTACTCTTCCAGATTCAGAAGCGCGCCGGCGCTTACCAGAGCATTCAGCTGATCATCCGGGAATGCGAAAACATCCGCAGCAGCCTCAACGTCTGTCAGGATCGTATCCTTCGCCGTAGACTCTGACTCAACACCGATCTGGATGTCGAAGTTCGCGTACTCTGCATAGGTCTCAGCAAAACCGGATGCCAGTTCACCGAGAAGATCCTGATCTTCCTCAGCGCCCCAGACTGTCAGTGAGATCGTCTCCAGCTCGTCCGCGCTTACACACATTGCGCAGGACATCGTCATACCGGCTGCCAGTGCAACCGCAAGAGCCTTTTTTAATTTCATGTGTTTATCCTCCTTATGGATTAATATGTAACCGTTGCGCAACCGTTGCGCAACCGTTTGCTCATGAGAACAGTATACCTTATCTGTTTCTTCATGTCAACTATACTAATTATACAGTATTCATTTCTATTTTTTGTGCAAATTGCACATGTGTTTTTTCGCTGTTTTTTCGCGTGCGCAATCGGTTGCGCCCAAGGGATACAACTCCTTTCAAATGATCGGATCCCTTATTCTGCGCCGCAGGAGGATCCGACAGAATCCGGTCACTTCGTCGATTCCCGCAGGATCACCTGGTAATTCAGCGGCATAAATTCTCCTTTCACATTTTCACCCAGCTGATCCAGAAGAAGCTGGCAGGCATTCATGCCGAGCGTCTTTGTGTTAAAATGCAGACTGGTGATGGCCGGAATGTAATACTCCAGCAGAGAGCTGTCGTACAGGCTGGCCACTTTTATATCCTGCGGAATCCGTACATCCCGCTCGCGCAGGCAGCCCAACAGCATATTCGCGATAAAATCATCCATGCAGACAATTCCGTCCGCTCCTGCTGTCAGAATCGTATCCACCGCGGATGCGATCTCCGCGTAGCTGTTCCTGTCCAGAAACAGAAGATTTTCGTCCAGTCTGACCCGGTAATCACTGTGAGCGTCTTCAAATCCCTGTACCCGGCTCTTTGTCACAAGATGTGCGCGGCTGCCGCCCAAAAGGGCGATATGGCGCAGCCCTTTCATCAACAGGATACCGGTCAGTTCCCGGCTGCCCTCCCGGTTCTGGTTGTCGATCCAGATCAGACCCGGCTCTTCCTCCTCCGGCGTGCCGATCGCCACGAACGGTATCTTCTCCTCTTTCAGGTATTCGCGTACAGAAGAATTAACCAGCGCCCGCGTCACGATCACACCGTCCACCTTGCGGTTGGCGGTCAGCCGTCTCAGCCCGGTCAGGTCTTTTCCGTCCACCATCGAAAGAAGGATGTCATAATTATGCTGCGCGGCCTTTTCGCAGATGCCGCTCATGCATTCTTTAAAAAACGGGAAATCAATGTCCGAATAGTCGTCCGGCAGCAGCAGGGCAATATTATAGGTTCTGCTCTGCGCCAGACCTTTTGCGATCACATTCGGCTGGTAATCCAGCCGTTCCACGCAGGAGAGCACTTTTTCCCGCGTTGCCTTGCCAACACGTCCTTTCCCGGAAATTGCCCTGGATACCGTCGTCTTGCTGATACCCAGTTCACGCGCAATATCGTCAATTGTGCACGGTTTCTTTTCTTCTCTTTCCATAGCGCAGCCCCCACCTGACAGTTCCCTGTATCATTATCCTGATTTCCCATGAGAATCAGTCAAAAAACGCATACTCCGTCACACCCGCCGGTATCACGCGCTCTCTCACCTGCGTGCCTTCATACACGGTCAGCTGCACTTCCTGCGGCAGCGCCGCCGTCAGCTTTACGGTGAGCGCCGCGCCGGCAGCCTCCTTTTGTGCCGTCGGGCTGTCCTGCGAACTCTGCTTCCGGCATCCGCCGCATTTTGTCACGCAGATTTCATTTGCGACCGTTCCTTCTGTCGTAACCACGCGGCAGGAGGCCGCCGCACCATCCTGCAGCTGATACAGGCGCAGCGCCAGATTGCCGGCATAGTCATAATCCGGACGTGTCTCGACGGTTCCCATCGCAAGCAGGGTATTCTCGCGGGCAAACAGCGGCAGCGAAAAATAGTCATATGTGCCCCGGTTCCAGCAGCCTCCCATCTGTACTTCTCCGCTCAGTAAATGCGTCCAGGTTCCCTGCGGCAGATAATAGTCGCACACACCGTCTTTCCGGAACACCGGTGCGACCAGCAGCGCGTCGCCGAGCATATACTGCATGTCCAGATACGAGCAGGCCGGATCTTCCGTAAATTCAAACACCATCGGCCGCATCAGCGGCGTGCCGTCCTCGTGTGCCTCCAGCGCCCTGTCATAAAGGTATGGCATCAGGGTACATTTCAGCTTCGTAAAGTACGCCACCACATCACTCGCCTCATCGTCAAATACCCACGGCACACGGTAAGAACTCGAACCGTGCAGACGGCTGTGCGAAGAAAGCAGGCCGAACGCCGCCCAGCGCTTGTAAAGATCAGGCGTCGCCGTGTTCTCAAAGCCGGAGATGTCATGGCTCCAGAACGCGAAGCCGCTCATGGCAAACGAGAGGCCGCCGCGCAGTGTCTCCGCCATGGACGGATAGTTCGCGGAAGAATCTCCGCCCCAGTGCACCGGAAACTGCTGGCAGCCTGCCGTCGCGCTGCGCGCAAACAGCACCGCCTCCTTCTCTCCCTTTACCTCTTTTAAGAGGCTGAAGACTGCCTGATTATAAAGGAAGGTATAATAATTGTGCATCGCCTGCGGATCGCTGCCATCATAGTATTTCACATCGATCGGGATCCGCTCGCCGAAGTCCGTTTTGAACGCGTCTACGCCGCAGTCCAGAATCTCACGCAGCTTATCCGTGTACCATTTCGTGGCCGCCGGATTCGTAAAGTCCACCACAGCCAGTCCAGACTGCCAGTTGTCCGTCTGCCAGACGCCCTTTCCGTCCGCGCGCATCAGCAGATAACCGTTCGCGGCGCCCTCGCGGAAGAAATCCGTTCCCTGCGCAATGTAGGGATTGATCCAGACGCAGATCTTCAGGCCTTTTTCATGATACCGCGCAAGCATGCCGTGGATATCCGGGAAAAATTCTTTGTTCCACTCAAAATCGCAGAGGTGAAACGCCTGCATCCAGTAGCAGTCAAAATGAAATACAGAGAGCGGAATCCCACGCTCAGCCATCCCATCAATAAAGGAACTGGTCGTCTCCTCATCGTATCTGGTCGTAAAGGAAGTCGAGAGCCAGAGGCCAAATGTCCATGCGGGCGGCAGGGCCGGACGGCCGGTCAGCCCCGTGTAACTCTTTAAAATCTCCTTTGGCGACGGGCCATAGAAGAAATAATAAGAAAGCATTTCTCCCGGAACCGAGAAGCCCACGTATTCCACCTTCTCACTCGCCACCTCGAACGATACCCGGTCCGTGCTGTCCACAAACACGCCGTAGCCGCGGTTGGTCATATAAAACGGAATATTTTTGTAGGCTACCTGAGAAGCCGTGCCGCCGTCCTCATTCCAGATGTCAACCACCTGTCCGTTTTTCACAAAGGGCGTAAAGCGCTCGCCTAAGCCATACACGCACTCCCCCGGCGAGAGCGACAGTTCATTTACCATATAGGGTTCACAGACCTCCATCAGGTAATTGTCCGCCGGAAGCACCGTCTTCGGCTGACGGTTCCAGCGCATATAAGCCAGATTCCGGAACCCGCACGAGGTCAGTTCCCGTCCGTCCTTCTCAAAAGCATAGCGGAAGTTTTTGCGGTCTACACGCACCTGAATAAGTCCGGTATCCAAAACCGCTTCCTCATCGGTGATCGTCACTTTTACATCCTGCTTAGTGCCGGTTTCATACTTTTCAAACTCCGGCACATGATTGTCATACGCCTCATAATGCCACGCCCTCACAGAGATCATCTCCGGACCGCGTGCCACAAACTCCATGCGGATCGCCGGCATATCGCACGTATCTCCGCGCCCCCGGATCGGACGGGTTGGCGCAAGAATGCGCATACCTCCCGGTATCTTTTCCACCTCATACGCCTCTGTCGCAAACAGGGCGTTCGCGCGCTCAGAGCGCAGCCAGAAGCCTTCTGTAAATTTCATCGTCTCCTCCTCATCAATCCCTTTTGACGTTCAAACCATTTTTATATGTAACAGCGCCTCTTCCCTGAACTAAGAAAAGCGGGATCCGAAATACAGATCCCGTTTTCACTTTCACATTCGCAGCTGTCCAGTACCCTCACAGTTACTCACATTCACTTACAGGAACGTATGACAACCGTTTGACCAGAGCCGCGTTCCATTTTATTACATAAAATTCCCGTCAGCCCTTCACAGCGCCTGCTACCATACCCTTGATGATCTGCTTGCTGAACGCGAAGTACAGCACGATGATCGGCGACATGGTGATCAGCATGGCGGCCATCTGCTTCGGATAGTCCGACGCGAACTGCCCCTTGAACTGGGTCAGCGCGAGCGGTACGGTCTGCAGAGCGGAATCGCGAATCAGTACCAACGCGAACGAGAATTCATTCCAGCAGCTGAATACCTGAATGATCGCGACCGTCACAAGGATCGGCCTGCAGATCGGGAAAATAATATGCCAAAGTGTGTAGGAAAAACTGCTGCCGTCGATAGAAGCAGCCTCTTCCAGAGAAACCGGAATCGTCTTTACGTAGCCTTCCACCAGGAAAATGCCCATCGGCAGACCGAATGACACATACGGCAGGATCAGGGTGAACCACTTGTTGGAGATTCCGCACCGTAAAAATACGACATAGATCGGAACCAGCAGGGAGTGGATCGGGATCAGCATGCCCATCAGGAACATCACATACAGCACGCGGTTCAGCTTAAAGCGCACACGCGAAAGGATGTAGCCAACGATGAAGCTGAAAACAACGATCAGTACAATGGAGATACCCGTGGTACGTACACTGTTCCACATGGACTGTGCCAGATGGTAGTCCGGATTGGTCAGGATACGGATGTAATTGTACAGGGTCGGGTCCTTCGGCAGTCCGATAATGTCCGCGTTGAACACACGCTTTTCCTTCAGTGAAGAATAAAACATCCAGACGATCGGAAAGATGCAGGAGAGGGAAAAGATCCAGAGGATCGCGTTCATGAAAAAGCCCAGTACGCCCCTTCTCACCTTGTGAGCAGCGGGTACGTTTTTATTCTTCGCCATATCAGTCCTCCCCCTTTCCCTTTGTTGCTCTGTTAATCAGTGCCTGAGAACCGCCGATGACGATCAGGGACAGCACAAAGATGCCGACGGAAATACAGCTGCCGTAGCCCATGTTGCTCTGACCGAACGATACCTGATATCCGTACATGGCCATAACCATGGATGCCGTACCGGGACCGCCGCTCGTCATGACATAGATGCTGTCGAATGCTTTCATATTACCTGCAATACACAGCGTAATGCAGACAAGCATCGTGTTCTTGATCAGCGGAAGCGTGATGTGAAGCGCCTGCTGCACACCGTTCGCGCCGTCGATCTCAGCACTTTCAAAAATATCCGTACTGATGCCGGAAATCGCCGATAGGATGATTACCATATAATAACCGATGAACTGCCAGATCAAAGGGATCGTGACCAGCAGCATGACCAGCTTCGTGTTATTCAGCCACACCTGCGTCAGATCACTGCGCCCGATTGCCTTTAAAAACCAGTTCAGAATACCATATTTGTTGTGGTAAACCATCGTCCAGATCATACCGATGCAGACAGCGGAGATCGTGCTCGGGAAAAAGCCGAACGTGCGGTGGATCGTCTTACACTTTACCAGCTTGGAGTTTACCATCATGACCAGAATAAACGCGATACCCACCTGGCCGATGATACAGGCAACCACCAGGTAAATGTTGTGGCCAAAGGCTTCCCAGAACGTGGTATCGTGAAACAGCTTTATGTAGTTTGCCAGCCCGTTAAAGGTCTTGTTCGGGCCGCCCTTCCACTCGTAAAAGCTGTACACCAGCGCTGTAACCAGCGGCACAAATACGGTAAATACAAACATGGCCACCGGAACCAGCAGGTACAGGAAAATCGTTTTGTTCTTCGGTCTGGTCGCATTTAACATCTTACTTCCCTCGCTCTCCTGTCTTTATTATCGTACAGGCTCACATCCGGTACAGACCGGAAAATCCTTATACGTGTCCCGTATAGAAAACCGTCCTACCCACTGCTGTGAGCAGAACGGTTTCCAGGTTACATATTATTACTTTTCAGTTCGGCTTACGCCTTGCTTTTTAGTAGTTCTCCTCGTAAGCAGCCTGTGCATTCGCCGCTACTTCCTCCGGAGTGATGTCGCCGTTCATAAGGGTCTGCAGATCTGTGTTCAGAACATCCCATACAGCGCTGCTGATGTAGGAGTCATAGATCTCGCAGGTCTCTGTGTCAACATAAGACCAGTTGTAGAAGTCTACCGTGATCTGATCGAATGCGGAAAGGTCAATGTCGTCAACTACGGTCAGACCGCCCAGTGCATAGTACTCGCCTACGAATGTAGCGAATGCCGGTCCGGTGATCTCCTGTGCAAGGTCAATCGCTGCCGCAAGTTTGTCCGGATCGTCCGCCAGATTCGCGTTAAACGCTACCGCGTAGCCAAGACCGATGTTCTGAGAATTCGGAGCGTAGGTCGCGTCTGTCGGCTGCGGAAGAACCGCGAAGCCAATGTTGTTGTATTTCTCTTCGTCGCTCTCAAGCAGAGTAGCCGCGATGTAGGACTCATCCCAGTTGCCGCCGATGAACGCTGCTGCGTCGCCAGCGATGTAGTACTCACGAGCATCCTCGTTTGTAACTGCGTTGAAGTCCTCATTGAAGATGTTTGTCTCAGAGAACAGATACTGCATCTCAGCCAGAGCCGCCACGAACTCTTCATCCGTGAAAGCAGCACCGTCTTTAAGAATCAGGCTCTGGAACCAGTCCGGACCTGTGTAGCGGTTGCCCAGAGTGGAGAGGAAGTCGGAGTTTGCCTGCCACTGACCGCCATTGCCAAACGCGATCGTATCGATGCCCTGCTCGCTGAAGTACTCAGCTGCTGCCTCAACCTCTTCCCATGTGCTCGGGAACTCATCATAACCAGCCTCTGCCCACATAGCCTTGTCATAGATGACAACCGTGCAGGTACCGCCGGTCAGTGCCGGATAGCCGTAGATGCTGCCGTCCGACGTGCTGAACGGTGTGAAGTAAGCGGTATTGTAATCATCATAATACGGAGACTCTGCGATGATGTCGGTCAGGTCCATGATCAGACCCTGCTCCGCCCATGCTACCGTATTCATGCCCTGAAGAAGGAATACGTCCGGAAGGTCGCCTGCAGCTGCCTGCGTCGCGATCTGGGTCTTGTACTCGTCATTCGCCAGGATTTCCTGTGTCAGTGTGATGTCCGGATGCGCCTCATCCCATGCTGCCAGCACGCTGCGGAAGCCGTCGGAACCGCCGTTGCCCTCAGACTCCTCAGATGTGGAATAGTGGAAAATGGTAAGCTCTCCTGTGTAAGCCAGGTCATTCACAGCCAGGTTCTTTACTTCCTTCTCGCTCTCCTCAGCATACGCTGTCACGCCGAGAGATGCAACCATAGCCGCTGCCAGGACTACACTTACTGCCTGTCTCTTTTTCATGTTTCATCCTCCTTAATAAATTGGAATGTCTTCATTCCTTATTTTAATATGTCAAAAACCAGTGCCGGTGAAAAACGCCCCCGCAAAGGTGTGTGACCATCCTCATAAATGTACAAAAGTACAAAACATCTGTCTATGTACATCCGTTCCCAACGTACCGTCTGAACAGTATGTCTTGTTCAATTTGCCTTTTTCAAACGTTTACGTTCTCAAGTTTACGTTCTCAAAACGTTAGTATTATTAAACACCTCTTCCATGGTTTTTGTCAACTCTTTTCTGTGGCTTTTTGTCTTTTTCGTGAAAAAACGTGTCCCGTTTGTGAAATCAAATGATTTTCTTTCCGTTTTTGTGTATTTTCACTTAACGAATTCTTCGTATTTTCGTATCTGTTTTCATGCTCTTTCTCTTTTTCCTCTTACTTACAGTACGCACTGTCACCGTCCGGAGATTTTCCCTGTTTGATCAGCCCCCGCTGCATGATTTCGCTTCATTATTTCATGCTTTTTTCACTTGACATTGTTTTTTATTTCTCCTATCATGTCTTAGGATTGAGATGCCGTCCGCGAAAAAAGAATCTTTTTGACACGACGGTGTCTTTTCGTGTAAAAGCAGCTCTGCTTGGGCAGAGCAATCGGCTTTTACACGTTATATTGTAACAGTTCAGAACATCTTTGAAACGACAGCACAGGTCTGCGGCCTGCTGTTCTGAACAGTAACAAAGAAAGCAGAAAGGAGATTCCCATGATTCGTACACTTGCGAAGCAGGTAAAGGAATACCGGAACGCCTCAATCGCCACACCACTTTTCATGCTTCTGGAAGTCCTGATGGAGACAATGATCCCATTCCTGATGGCCTCCATCATCGACAACGGCGTTAATACAGGCGATATCGGACACATCTACCGCGTCGGCGGCCTGATGATCGTCTGCGCGCTGATCGGGCTGGCCGGCGGTATGCTGGGCGGCCGGTTTGGCGCAAAGGCTTCCGCCGGGCTGGCGAAGAATCTTCGCGCGTCGATGTTCGAACACATCCAGTCCTTTTCTTTTTCCAACATTGACAAATTCAGTCCTGCCGGTCTTGTGACCCGGCTGACGACGGATGTAACCAACATCCAGAACGCCTACCAGATGATCCTGAAAATGGCGATGCGGGCTCCGGCCAGCATCATCTGCGCCCTGGTCATGGCCTTTATGATCAATGCCAGACTGGCTTCCATCTATCTGGTGGCCGCCCTGATCCTGGGTACGGCTCTCATTTTTCTTGTAAAGCACGCGACCCGGTATTTCCAGCAGGTCTTCCCGAAATACGACGACCTGAACGCGTCGATCGAGGAAAATGTCTCCGCCATCCGCGTTGTCAAGGCGTATGTGCGTGAGGACCATGAGACGAAAAAGCTGAATCGGGCAAGCGAAAACATCTATAAGCTGTTCGTAAAAGCAGAGCACAACGTCATTATCAACGGACCGCTGATGCAGTTTACCGTATACTGCTGCATCATTCTGATCAGCTGGATCGGCGCCAAAATGATCGTAGCGTCCTCCCTCTCGACCGGAGAGCTGATGAGTCTTCTGACCTACTGTATGAACATTCTCTCCAGTCTGATGATGCTCTCGATGATCTTCGTCATGATCTCCATGAGCATGGCCAGCGCGCAGCGTATCTGCGAAGTGCTGAACGAGGAGCCGGAACTTGCCAATCCGGAGCATCCGGTCATGGAAGTGGTGGACGGCAGCATCCGCTTTGAGCATGTAAACTTCTCTTATCATAAAGGAAGCCAGGAACATGTACTTACGGATATCTGTCTCGACATCCATTCCGGTGAAACGATCGGCATCATCGGCGGCACCGGCAGCGCCAAGACAAGTCTGGTGAACCTGATCAGCCGCCTTTACGATGTGTCGGACGGCGCTGTCAGAGTCGGCGGTACCGATGTGCGCGACTACGATATGGAAGTGCTGCGCAACCAGGTAGCTGTCGTGCTGCAGAAAAATGTCCTGTTTTCCGGCAGCATTTATGAGAACCTGCGCTGGGGCAATAAAGAAGCCACAGAGGAGGAATGCCAGGAGGCCTGTCGGCTCGCCTGCGCGGACGATTTCATCCGTTCCTTCCCGGACGGTTACAACACACACATTGAACAGGGAGGCTCCAATGTCTCCGGCGGACAGAAGCAGCGGCTCTGCATTGCCCGCGCTCTTCTGAAAAACCCGAAGATCCTGATCCTCGACGACAGCACGAGCGCCGTGGATACTGCCACCGACGCGAAGATCCGCCGCGCGTTCCGCGAGGATATCCCGAACACGACGAAGCTGATCATCGCGCAGCGTATTTCCAGCGTGCAGGACGCGGATCGGATCATTGTCATGGAGGAAGGCCGGATCAACGGCTTCGGCACTCATGAGGAGCTGCTTGCCTCGAATGAGATCTACCGCGAGGTATATGAATCTCAGACGAACGGCGGCGGCGATTTTGATGAAAAGGCAGGTGATTGATTATGCCAGGACCAGGACAGGGAACTCCGCGCGGAGTCAAATCAAACGTACAAAATCCCGGAAAGCTGCTTGCAAGACTGATGGGCTACATTTTCCGCGATTATAAATTTCACTGCATTGCCGTATTCATACTGATCTGTTTCAGCGTACTGGCCAATGTGCAGGGAACGCTTTTTATGAAAAACCTGATCGATGATTACATCACGCCGTTTCTTTTGACGGACAATCCGGACTTTGGTCCGCTCGCACGCGCAATCAGCCGGGTGGCCTGCTTTTACGCGGTCGGCGTCGTCTCCGGTTACCTGTACAACCGCATCATGGTAACGGTGTCACAGGGTACGCTGAAGCATTTGCGGGACGATCTGTTCTCCCATATGGAGACACTTCCGATCAAATATTTTGACACCCACGCGCATGGCGACATCATGTCCGTCTACACGAATGATATTGACACGCTGCGCCAGATGATCAGTCAGAGTATCCCCCAGATCATCAACGCGGCATTTACCATCGTCAGCGTGTTTATCAGCATGCTGATCTTAAGCATTCCGTTGACACTGGTGACGCTCGTCATGGTCTGCGTGATGCTCTACTGTACCAAAAAATCCACCTCCTTAAGTGGGAAATATTTTATGGAGCAGCAGAGAAATCTCGGCATCGTGAACGGCTATATCGAAGAAATGATGAAAGGGCAGAAGGTCGTCAAAGTCTTCTGTCATGAGGAAGAAAGCATTGAGAAATTTTCAGAGCTGAATGAAGCGCTCCGCGACAGCGCGGACAAAGCCAATACGTACTCCAGCTTCTTAGGCCCGATCAATGCACAGCTTGGCAACGTCAGCTATGTCATCTGCGCGATCGTCGGCGGCATCCTCGCTCTGAACGGTGTCGGCGGCTTCACGCTCGGCGGACTCGCCAGCTTTCTGACGTTCAACAAGAGCTTCAGTATGCCGATCAATCAGGTCAGCCAGCAGTTCAACTCCATCATCATGGCGATGGCCGGTGCGGACCGTATCTTCCGTCTCATGGATGAAAAGCCGGAGACAGACGACGGCTACGTGACGCTCGTTGACGCAAAAGAGGTTGGCGGAAAGCTGACCGAGTCTGAGGCCAGGACCGGCCGCTGGGCATGGAAGCACACCCATCAGGCGGACGGCTCCGTGGACTATAAAGAACTGACCGGCGACATCGTCTTTGACGGCGTGGACTTCGGCTACACGGACGACAAGATCGTCCTCCACGACATCAAACTCTACGCGACGCCGGGTCAGAAGATCGCGTTCGTCGGTTCCACCGGCGCCGGAAAGACCACGATCACGAATCTGATCAACCGCTTCTATGACATCCAGGACGGCAAGATCCGTTATGACGGCATCAATATCAATAAGATCAAAAAAGCTGACCTGCGCCGTTCGCTCGGCATCGTGCTGCAGGATACGCACCTGTTCACCGGTACGGTCAGTGAAAATATCCGCTTCGGCAAGCTGGACGCGACCGATGAAGAAGTCGTGGCAGCCGCGAAGCTGGCGAACGCAGACGGCTTCATCCGTCGCCTCCCGCAGGGCTATGATACCATGCTGACCGGCGACGGCGCGAACTTAAGCCAGGGCCAGAGGCAGCTGCTCGCGATCGCCCGCGCGGCCATCGCAGACCCGCCGGTGCTGATCCTCGATGAGGCGACAAGTTCCATCGATACCCGTACCGAGCGCATCGTTCAGGAGGGCATGGATCACCTGATGGCAGGGCGCACCACCTTCGTGATCGCGCACCGCCTCTCCACCGTTCGAAATTCCGACTGCATCATGGTGCTCGAACAGGGCCGCATCATTGAGCGCGGCACGCACGACCAGCTGATTGAGGAGAAAGGGCGCTACTACCAGTTGTATACGGGAAACGCGATCGGAGCGTAACCCCGCTTAGTATCAACGCCGCGAAAGCCACGACATAAAATGTCGTGACTTCGCGTTGATATATCTACCCAAATTAAGTTTCTATAACATAAGAAAATCCTCATTATCTTATCAACACGGTGCATCCGTCGCATTGCCGTAGTCCGAACAGAACTGTGTCCACTGGATCAGATCCTCCGACTGCGCACCATAAGCGCAGGCGCACATGCTAACTGTTAAAGCCATCGCCAGTGCCCTTTTCTTTATTTTATTTTTCATATCATTTCTCCGTTTTTATACAGAACGTTTCCATTCGCTTTTCTGACTGCGGCACGCCATACTCATTGCCAGGCGCTTTCCCGTTCCGGCTCCCATCTGGGCGGCACATGCGGGCATCCGCGCACGCGCATTGCCGCGCGCAGTTCAACGTAACAGCCGCACAAAATACACATACCGGAAAGCAGTTTGTCGCATGTGCGGCAAACTGCCAGTCTTTCTGCGTATACCGCATCCGGAACCCGGTCGTCCGCCGACAGGCTGTCCAGATACGCATACAGATTCGCATACCGCTCCTGATCCGGCATGTCCCGCAACAGGCATCTTCTGCAGACCCGTGTTGTCCTCTCCGTCATTTACGCCCACCGATCCCGTTCTTTCATCTTCGCTGCCGTTCCGTACTCTCAGCGTACCGCAAGGTGTATCACCGAGCAGGCCGGAATCGTGAAACGAAGACCGTTTTCTGTGCGTTTTATATCGTCAAAGGCAGTCATTTTTACCGTTTCCGGCGACTCAAACGTATTTCTGGCCGCCATCGCTCCGGTCAGGATTTCTCCGGTAATCGCATCATCGCCTTTCCCGGCGCCCTCAGCCCGGTCTTCATAAGTCCTGCCCTGAATCTCCGTATCAATCTCATAAGATTCCTCAATCGACAGATTCGCGACCGTGATATGCAGCACACCGTCCGCATCCACAGATACCGACTCTGACAGGTTCGGCACACAGTTTTCCGTCTCAGCCCCGATCGGCGCCGCGTCAATGCTGCTCTCCACAAGCTGCGCATCCTGATGATCCCGATACATGCGGAACACATACCAGGTCGGCGTTTTGATCATCTGCGCGCCGTCCGTCAGAATCACAGCCTGCAGGACATTCACCATCTGCGCGATGTTTGCCATCTTTACACGGTCGCTGTGCTTATTGAAAATATTAAGCGTCAAAGCCGCCACCATCGCGTCACGCATCGTATTCTGCTGATAGAGGAAGCCCGGGTTCGTCCCCGGTTCCACATCGTACCAGGTCCCCCATTCGTCAACCATCAGGCCGACCTTCTTCTGCGGGTCGAACTCATCCATGATTTCACTGTGCCTGCGCACGAGTTCTTCCATATAATATGCCCTGTGAAGAGTCTTGTAATATTCTTTTCCGTCAAACTCCGTCGCGCTGCCCTTATGACTGTTCCAGTCATCCCCGGGAATCGTATAATAGTGCAGCGACAGTCCGTCCATAAAGCCGTGCTGTTCTTCCTGACTGCGCGAAAAACAGGTCGCAAGGACCTTGCGGGTCCATTCATAGTCATCCACATTCGGTCCGCAGCAGATCTTCCGGATCTTACAGTCCTGATGATAATCCCGCACGTAGGTCTGATAGCGCCGGTATTCATTTGCATAAAATTCCGGGGTCATATTTCCGCCGCAGCCCCAGTTTTCATTGCCAACGCCGAAGTAATTCACCCGCCAGGGCACTTCGTGCCCGTTCCTCGTGCGCTCATCCGCCATCGGAGAGACGCCGTCAAACGTCATGTATTCCACCCACTCGGACATCTCCCGCACCGTGCCGCTTCCCAGATTGCCATTGACATAGGTCTCGCAGCCAAGCTGACGGCAGAGTTCAAAATACTCATGTGTTCCGAAGCTGTTGTCTTCCACAACGCCGCCCCAATGGGTATTGATCATCTTTTTACGGTTTTCCTTCGGGCCGATACCATCCTTCCAGTGGTACTCATCCGCAAAGCATCCGCCCGGCCAGCGCAGCACCGGCACGCGGATCTCTTTGAGCGCCTCCACCACATCCGTGCGCATCCCGTTTACATTTTCAATCGCGGAATTTTCTCCGACATACAGTCCCTCATAAATGCATCTTCCGAGATGCTCGGAAAAATGACCGTAAATCTCCTTATTGATCCTGTTCAGGACATGATCCGCATGAATCTTCAGCTTAGCCATTGTTTTTAGTCTCCTTCATATGATTATGATGCTCTGTCAGGATGGACTGTAGGAAATCCGTGTCCGTATGTCCTGACCATAGTTGCCAAATCCGCTGCCGAACAGCGTCAGCCCGCCGTTCGTGATCCCAAGGCTGGCCGCAAGTGTATTCATATTCATCGCCGGATTTTCCAGCAGCTGGTTTAAAATGCGAATTCGAAGTTCTGATCCCAGCGCCTTAAACACATCCAGACCTTCATCCAGCTTCTTTATATGCAGCATATCTTTATCCACACTTTCCAGAGTTTCCTCGGGATCCATGTTATAAACCGGATTCCGATTAGTTTAGATTTCTCTAAACAACACTATACCGTTTTTTTCCATAATATGCAATCCCTGCCGGCTCTGGTTAAAGATGTATTTTTGTGAACAGTTCCGTCGTTTTCCGTAAAACAGAAATCGGAGGCCAACGCAAACGCGCTTGCGCCGTCGATTTTTGCCGCTTCATAATAGTCTCGCAGAATGCTCTGCAGTCCGGACAGGTACAGGATAACGGAAGTACCAAGTCCCTTCCATGTCATAAAGATGATCATGGCCACCTTGACCCAGAAGTCGTCGCCCAGCCAGTTCGGGCCATGATGCCCGGTAAGCGCTTTCCAGATACTGTTCAGAAGACCGTAATCATAGTTGAATACCCACATCCACAGAATCGCAACCGCGACCAGCTTCTGATCCTGGTGATTCTGGCCTCCTTTGTCATCCTTGGCATCGGCTTTACGCCGGGCATGGGACTGATGCTGATCTGCGGTGTGGGACTGTACGGATATATTTCTTCCTGCATCTATATCTCCGTCTTTCGGAAATATCTCCCGGATGAGACAAAAGAAGACGCAGAAAAAGCCGGGATCGATCAGTTTCCCGGCTGATTCTTCTGCTCATTGTCTTCGGCGCCGCATTTCCGGCAAGCGCCCGGTATCCGTGTTCTATACGGTGTCTCACATCTGACGGAACCGTTTCTGTCTCTGTTCCATGATCTCCTGCGGGTTCTTATCCGCACACTCATGGAAAAATTCCCTCATGTGTTTGTCAATAATCTTTGCTATCTCCTCCAGGCTTTCTTCTTCCGCCGGCTCATCCTCACAGATGATGCGCTCGATAATGCCGAGTTCGTAGAGTTCCTGGGCGGTCACCTTCATCAGCTTCACAGCCTCATCCGCACGGCTCGCATCCTTCCAGATGATAGAGGCAAAGCCTTCCGGAGAGAGAATCGAATACGTCGCGTTCTCCAGCATCCAGACCTCGTTTGCCACTGCGAGCGCCAGCGCGCCGCCGCTCCCTCCCTGGCCGATAATAATGGAAAGGATCGGAACTTTCATCGTCGACATCTCATAGAGATTGCGCGCAATCGCCTCGCCCTGGCCGCGCTCCTCAGCCTCCATGCCCGGATACGCGCCCGGCGTGTCGACAAAGCAGATGATCGGACGGTTAAATTTTTCCGCCTGCTTCATCAGCCGCAGAGATTTGCGATAGCCTTCCGGAGATGCCATGCCGAAATTCCGGCCGACGGTCTCCTCCATGGTCTTGCCGCGGTCCTGGCCGATGACAGTGACCGGCACGCCGCAGTAGGTGGCGAGACCGCCGATCACCGCGGCGTCATCCCCAAAATAGCGGTCTCCGTGAAATTCAATAAAATCCTGAAACAGCGTCCGGATATAATCTCCCGCTACCAGACGCCCGTTCTTTCTCGCCTGATGCACTGCCTCCAGCGGCTCCGTGTGGCGTTTTGCGATCTTGTTCAGTGTCTTCTGACGCATCGTCCCGGAGAACGGGGCACGGCGGCTCTTCGGGGCATGATCTCTCCAGCTTTCAAGCTGGCGGCGCATGGTCTCTGAAATCGTTTCATCCGAGGAAGTATGCAGATTGTTTTCCTCCGACCAGGTCTGCCAGGATTCCTCGCCGCAGTGCAGCTTCAGCAAAAGGCCAAGCATCGCCTTCTGATCCCTGCGTTCCACCACGCGGTCCACAAAGCCGTGTTCCTGCTGAAACTCCGCCCGCTGAAACCCCTCGGGAAGTTTCTGGCGGATCGTCTGCTCAATGACGCGCGGTCCCGCAAATCCGATCAGCGCTTTCGGCTCCGAAAGAATGATATCGCCGAGCATCGCAAAGCTGGCTGTCACGCCGCCGGTCGTCGGGTCGGTCAGCACACTGATGTACAGAAGGCCCGCGTCCGAATGGTTTTTGACCGCTGCGGATGTCTTCGTCATCTGCATCAGCGAGACGATGCCTTCCTGCATTCTTGCGCCGCCGCTCGCCGCGTACGCGATCACCGGCAGTCTCCTCTCGGTCGCGCGCTCAAACGCTCTCGCCACCTTTTCGCCCACATTGTAGCCCATGCTTCCCATCAGGAAACGGCAGTCACAGACCATGATCACCGTCTCAATGCCGTTGATCTTTCCGCACCCGGTCACGATCGCTTCATTCAGGGACGTCTTTTCTTTCACAGCCGCCAGCTTCTCTCCATATTCCGGATAATCCAGCGGATTGACCTCTTCCATCTGCGCGTCCCATTCCTCGAATGTTCCGGCATCGATAATCATTTCAATCCGGCGGTACGCATGCACACGGAAATGATAGCCGCACTTCGGGCAGATGTAATAATTGTCTTTCAGCTCCTGCGCGGTAAACGTCGCACCGCATTTTTTGCACGGACGCTTTTCCGGGCGTTTCTCCTGCTCCTTTGCCTCTGTCTGTGTGCGCGCGTTTTTGTCGAAAATCTGTTTCAAGTTCGGCATAATCTTAACTCCTTTATCAATGGTTTATCCTAAAGTTCCGTCGGCAGAGGAAGGAAACCGCGTTCGCCTTTACGCGGTCTTCCGTCACGGTTGTATCATAATAATCATAGCTGTTCCAGCCCATAGGCGGTGTCCGTACAAATTCATTCTTATTCATGTCCGTTTTCCCAGTCTTTTCTGATGTTTCCGTTAAAGCAAGTCCGCTCAGACATCGTCTGCCCCTCTCACGCACTCTCCAGACGGCTCAACTTCGCCGCCTGATCGGCCGCAATGCAGTGATCGATAATCTCCTGTATATCCCCGTCCATGATTTTGTCCAGCCGGTACAGTGTGAGATTGATCCGGTGATCCGTCACACGTCCCTGCGGAAAATTATAGGTACGGATCTTCTCGGAGCGGTCGCCGGATCCCACCTGGCTGCGGCGAGCTTCCGCCTCCGCGTCATGCGCTTTCTGCAGCTCAAGGTCGTACAGCTTCGCACGCAGGACCTTCAGAGCCTTATCTTTATTTTTCAGCTGGGATTTCTCATCCTGGCAGGAAATCACAATGCCGGTCGGTATATGAGTCAGACGAACCGCCGAATCCGTCGTGTTGACACACTGCCCGCCGTTTCCGGAAGCGCGGAACACATCGAATTTGCAGTCATTCAGATCCAGCTGCACATCCACTTCTTCCGCCTCCGGCATGATTGCCACCGTGATTGTCGAAGTGTGAATACGCCCGCCGGATTCCGTCTCCGGCACACGCTGCACGCGGTGCACACCGGACTCGTATTTGAGCATGGAATACGCGCCCTGTCCGGTCACCATAAAGCTGACAAATTTCATCCCGCCGATGCCGATTTCCTCCACATCCATCGTCTCCACTTTCCAGCGGCGGCTCTCCGCGTAGTGAACGTACATGCGGTAAATCTCCGCGGCAAACAGAGCCGCCTCATCTCCGCCCGCTCCCGCACGAATCTCGATGATTACGTTTTTCTCATCATTCGGATCCTTCGGAAGCAGCAGAATCTTCAGCTTCCGTTCCAGTTCCCCGACCTGCGTCCTCGCGTCAGAGAGTTCCTCCTTCAGCAGTTCGCGCATTTCTTCATCAGACTCTTCCTCCAGCATCGCCAGAGACTCCTCTTCCGTCTGTCTGTATTCTTTGTATTCGCGGTAAGTATCAACAATCGGCTGCAGGCTTCCCTGTTCCTTCATCAGCTTCTGAAACCGCGCCTGGTCCGCAATCACGGACGGCTCATTGAGCATATTCAGAATTTCCTCAAAACGTATCAGCAAATCGTCCAATTTATCAAACATAACGAACCCTCCCCGACACTACCCGGTCATGCCCCGGCAGGTCCTTCGCAACTGCCACTTCTGAAAAACCGTTCTGCCGCATCAGCTGCGTCACAGCGTTTCCCTGATCAAAGCCAATCTCCAGAAGCAGCCATCCGCCCGGCATCAGATACCCGCAGCTTTCCCTGATGATCTTCCGATAAAAATCCAGCCCGTCCTCGCCTCCGTCCAGAGCGATGCGCGGTTCATGCGAGCGCACCTCTTCCGACAGTTCCTCAATCACCGCGGTACGGATGTATGGCGGGTTGGAAACAATCATATGAAACCTGCTGCTTTCCGGGCCGTCCGATTCAAATTCAGAGAACATATCACTTCGGATAACGCGCACATCCGCCTGCAGCCGTTCTGCATTCTCTCGCGCCGCTGCAACAGCTTCCTCTGAAATATCGGAAGCCGTAATCCGCAGGCCTGCGGCCTGCCCGGGCAGTTGTTCCCAATGCTTTGCCAGACTCACCGCGATGCAGCCCGACCCGGTGCACAGATCGAGAACCCGCAGTTCCTGCCCGCCCTGCCGCCCGGATGTTTCCTCTTTCTCCGGCACTGTTTCCGATAAATCCCCGCCGATGCCGTTTTTCATCGCGGCCGCATACGCTTCCAGTTTCTGAAGCGCAAGCTGCACAAGTGTCTCCGTGTCCCATCTGGGAATCAGAACATTCTCGTTGACCCGAAATGACAGGCCCATAAACTCCTGTTTTCCGGTCAGACGCTGAAGCGGGATGTGTGCACCGCGTCGATTGACCAGCGCAGCATACGCATCCCTCTGTTTTTTACTCATATTTTGCCCGCGGTCAGCCAGATAGGCCGTACGGCTGATGCCTGTTGCATATTCCAAAAGATACCACGCGTCAACCGCCGCATCCTCAATCCCATAGGACATCAGATACTGCTCCGCCTTTTTGCAGGCGTGCAAAAAAGAAGTCTCTCCATCCAGCGAAAACGCGGATAGCTGCCCGGTATCCCTGCATTCTGAATGTTTTCTGTCCACCATATGGCTCATGCATCCGCTCCAACATTCCGGTTCAGCTGAGCTTCCGGCGCTGTCTCTGCATTTTCCTGCTCTGCGTCTGCCTCATCATTCCGCTCATAGTGTGTCCCAAACTGCTCATTCTCGAATTTTCTCCAGTCAAACACCGCCTCCACGGACGCGATGCCGACCTCGATCATCGAGTCGTCCGGCTCTTTGGTCGTCATGTGCTGCAGCATCATGCCCGGACGGCTTAAAGCATTGATCACCTTGTTATCCGTTCTGCCTGCAAGCTGGATGAACTCATACGACACGCCCGCAATGAGCGGGAGAAGCGCGATACGCAGTACGATCCTCCAGAAAGCCGTATTGATATGGAGCACAGCAAACAGCGGGATACTGAACAGCATAATAAAAATGATACTGATAAACATCACAAGAAACAGAAAGCTGGTGCCGCAGCGCTTATGCTCGCGGGAACATTGCCGCACATTCTCCACATTCAGTTCCAGACCATTTTCAATACAGTTGATACACTTATGCTCCGCGCCGTGATACATAAAGGTGCGCTGAATATCCTTCATCCGCGAGATCAGCCAGAGATAGCCGAAAAATATCAGCAGCTTCACCGCGCTTTCGATCATCAGAAGAATCGTCTCCGAGCTGATCAAAGGGCGCAGCAAACGTGACAGAAAATACGGCAGCATCATAAACAGCACGACGGAAAAAATGAGTGAAAAAACAACCGTCAATGTCATCAGCCAGTCGTCGTCGCTGGAAGCATCCCCGCCGGCCGCTTCTTTTTCCAGCTTTTTTTCGCATTTTTCAAGAACCTTTTCCGCTGCTTCCGTCTTTCCCTTCGCCCGCAGCTTATCAGCCTTTGCCGCCGCCTTTTTGCGCGCCTTGCCTTCCCGTTCGACCCGTTCCTCCTCCGTCTCCTCCGCAAAAAAATTCGCAGAGAACATCAGCGTCTTCATGCCCAGGATCATGGAATCAAAGAAATTCACCACACCCCGGATAATCGGCAGTTTTACGAATTTATTCTTTTGAAGTTTTTCGCTGGAGCACTCCTGCGTGTCGACCACGATTTTGCCGTCCTGTGTCCTCACAGCCACGGCATACCGGCCGCGGTTGCGCATCATCACGCCCTCGATCACGGCCTGTCCTCCGATACCGGATGGTTTCATAAAATCGTTCCTTTCCTGGCCTTTTTGCCCCGTATATCATCCTGCAAAACGAAACTGCCTTCGCGGAGCATTGCGCTGCTTTATGGAAGCAATCTTTCCCATAAAGCAAAAACAGGTTGAGATCCTGCGAACCCCAACCCACTCTTTCCCCGTCTATTTTTACTGGAGGCCATACTTCTTGTTGAAACGCTCGATACGACCGCGTGCGGTAGCTACCTTCTGCTGTCCGGAATAAAACGGATGGCACTTGGAGCAGATCTCCACGTGGATACTTGGCTTTGTCGAACCTGTCACGAACGTATTGCCGCAGTTGCAGGTCACCTCCGCCTGATAATACTTCGGCTGAATTGCTTCCTTCATCTTATTCACCTCTTCTTTTCAATTTTGTGAACTGCCTGTCCTGAGTCGATCCAGACCGGCTGATACTGCCGCAGCTTCTGCGGATGTCCTGTATCCCGCGCTCAACTCATCACAAATTCCCGGTCAATGCCGCTCGACTGTTACCGCGGCAAGTCTCCCCGGGCTATCCCTGCAAGTCCCTGCAGTTCGCCGGGCAAGCATTCCGGCACTCATCCCACGCAGTACAACGGTATCTGCGGATGAGAAACACGAACAATTTTACACAGCAAGAGAAGAATAACATAGTTCCTGAAGAAATGCAAGAAATTTCTTTTACACAAACGCGTTTCTTCCCGCATCATATTCGTACTCAGCCGCGGCCAGTTTTTCCATAATCGTTTCTTTGGAAACATTCAGCCCCGCGCACAGATCATCGAGCGACGCATAATTGTCGCGGAGCTGCGTATTGATATAACTCAGCAAAATCATCGGGTCACTGGGCAAGTCCATCCTTATCGTCCGCCTTTCTGATAATTTCCTTCTGTCGGGGCGCACATCCGCGCCCCTTTTATCCGGTTCTTCCGGTCTTATACATTCCTGCCATTCCAGGCTGGTCTTATTCGACTGTCTCCGCCACTTTCCGCACATCCGCGGTCAGATGGCCCTCCTCCGTGCCAAATACAATGACATCGTCCATGCCGACTTTGCCCGAAAGAATCAGCCGTGCCGCCAGCGTCTCCACGTTTTTCTGCAGAAAGCGCTTCAGCGGGCGGGCGCCGTACACCGGATCATAACCGCCCTCGATGATCCACTGTTTTGCGTCCGGGGAAAGTTCCAGACTGACATCCTGCGCCGACAGACGGCGGTTCAGGTCATCCATCATCAGGTCGACGATACTGCCGATGTTTTCCTTCGTCAGCGGCTTGAACAGTATGATCTCATCCAGCCGGTTCAGGAACTCCGGACGGAAGCTGGCCCGCAGCTGGCTCATCACCTGTTCCTGACAGTCCTGACGGATGCTGCCGTCCGGCTCGATGCCCTCAAGCAGGTACTGTGAGCCGATGTTCGACGTCATAATCAGGATCGTATTTTTAAAGTCCACCGTGCGCCCCTGCGAATCGGTGATGCGGCCGTCGTCCAGCACCTGCAGCAGCACATTGAAGACATCCGGGTGCGCCTTCTCAACCTCATCAAACAGCACCACGGAATAGGGCTTGCGGCGCACCGCCTCCGTCAGCTGTCCGCCTTCTTCATACCCCACATATCCGGGAGGCGCTCCGATCAGCCGGGAGACGGAATGTTTCTCCATATATTCACTCATGTCGATGCGAATCATATTCTGCTCATCGTCAAACAGGCTCTGCGCCAGTGCCTTCGCCAGTTCCGTCTTACCGACACCGGTCGGTCCCAGGAACAGGAAGGAACCGATCGGTTTCGTCGGATCCTTGATGCCCGCTTTCGAGCGCAGGATGGCCTCTGTCACCTTTTCCACACCATCATCCTGTCCCACCACCCGTTTATGCAGTTCATCGTCCAGCGCGAGGATTTTCTCACGCTCTCCCTGCGTCAGCTTCGCCACCGGAATGCCGGTCCAGCGGGAAATGATCCGCGAAATCTCTTCCTCGGTCACGCTCTCATGCACCAGCGACATATCCCGCTTCTGCACGGTCTCTTCCTCGATCGCCAGCTGCTGCTGCAGCTTCGGCAGTTCGCCATACTGCAGTTTTGCCGCCTTCTCCAGATCATAGCTGCGCTGCGCCAGCTCAATCTCCTTATTCATGGCCTCGATCTGCTCACGGAGCGCAGAGAGGTTCTCCACAGCCTTTTTCTCGTTATCCCACTGCGCTTTCTGCGAATTAAACTCATCCCGCAGTTCGGCCAGCTCACGCTGCAGTTCATCCAGCCGCTCATGGCTCGGCTTGTCAGTCTCCTTTTTCAGAGCTGCCTCTTCGATCTCCATCTGCATGATCTTCCGCTGCAGCTCATCCAGTTCGGTCGGCATTGAATCCAGTTCGGTCTTGATCAGCGCACACGCCTCATCCACCAGATCAATCGCCTTATCCGGAAGGAAACGATCCGAGATGTAGCGATGCGACAGTGTCGCCGCCGCCACGAGCGCGCTGTCCGTGATCTTCACGCCATGGTATACTTCATAGCGGTCTTTCAGGCCGCGCAGGATGGAAATCGTATCCTCCACGGTCGGCTCATCGACCAGCACCGGCTGGAAACGTCTCTCCAGCGCCGCATCCTTCTCGATGTATTTGCGGTATTCGTCAAGGGTCGTTGCTCCGATACAGTGCAGTTCCCCCCCCGTGCCAGCATAGGCTTTAACATATTCCCGGCATCCATCGCGCCGTCTGTTTTACCGGCGCCGACAATCAGATGCAGCTCATCAATGAAAAGAATGATCTCCCCTTCGCTCTTGCGCACCTCTTCCAGCACGGCCTTTAAACGCTCTTCAAACTCGCCGCGGTATTTCGCGCCAGCCACCAGCGCGCCCATATCCAGGGAAAAAATTTTTTTATTTTTTAAGCCTTCCGGCACATCGCCGCGCACAATCCGCTGCGCCAGCCCTTCCACGACCGCCGTCTTGCCGACGCCCGGCTCGCCGATCAGCACCGGATTGTTTTTTGTTTTACGGGAAAGGATGCGGATCACATTGCGGATCTCCGAATCCCGCCCGATCACCGGGTCAAGTTTCTGGTTCCGTGCCTTCTCTACCAGCTCCTCGCCGTACTTATTCAGCGTATCATATGTCTCTTCCGGATTGTCCGTCGTCACCCGCTGGTTACCGCGAACGGTCGAAAGCGCCTGCAGGAAACGCTCCTTCGTAATGCCGAACTCCTTAAAAAACTGTTTCATCGACGGGCTCTGGTTGTCGAGCAGCGACAGGAACAGATGCTCTACGGACACATACTCATCGCCCATCCGCTTCGCCACATCCTCCGCGCTCACGAGAGCCTTGTTCAGGTACTGGCCGATGTATGGATTCCCGCCGGATACCTTTACCCGGGCATTCAGTGCCTGCTCCAGACGGTCATCGAAATATTCCCTCTGGATCTCCATTTTCTCAATCAGCTTGCCAATCAGGCTGTCTTCCTGATGAAGCAGCACATACAGAAGATGCTCTTCTTCAATCTCCTGATTGCCAAACTCATAAGCGGTCTTTTCCAGATCGTTGACCGCCTGAATCGACTTCTGTGTAAATTTGGTAATATTCATAAGCTGCCTCCTTATTACTTACAACATGATTGCCGCCCTGTTTTCCGCAGGATCATGTGTTTTTCTGTTTCTTCGTAACTGTTCCATATTTTCACAGTTACATTTCTTTTATACAACCGCACTATAACACTGTTTGTTAGCCAAGTCAAGAGGTGAGTGCTAATTTTCAGAATTTTTTTCATACGCGCAAGTGCGCATCCCGCGGAGCGTTTTTGATTTATAGAAACGAAGGTTCCTGTAAAGCAAAAAACAGCCCTTCTCCATCACAGAAAAAGGCTGTTTGTAAAAACATATTTCAGAATTACAGCGCCGTACCCTGCGCCATCATCGCGTCCGCTACCTTCTCGAAGCCTGCGATGTTCGCACCGGTCACATAGTTGCCTTCTACGCCGTAGCGGGCTGCCGCGTCGGAAATCTTCTCATAGATCTCATTCATCATTCTCTGCAGCATCTCGTCTACTTCCTCAAAGCTCCAGCTTCTGCGCATGCTGTTCTGGCACATCTCAAGAGCTGAAGTACCTACGCCGCCCGCGTTGGAAGCCTTGCCCGGCAGGAACTTCACGCCTTCCGCAAGGAGGAAATCCGTTGCCTCACGGGTCGTCGGCATATTCGCGCCCTCAGCCACCGCGATGCAGCCGTTTGCCTTCAGCGCCTTCGCATCATCAATGTTCAGCTCATTCTGCGTTGCGCACGGCAGAGCGATGTCGCACTTGATATTCCAGATGCCCTTGCCCTCGGTGTAAACCGCAGTCGGAACCTCATCCACATATTCCCTGATCCTGCCGCGGCGAACTTCCTTGATCTCCTTTACCACATCCAGATTGATGCCGTTCGCGTCATAAATGTAGCCGTTGGAATCGCTCATCGCCACAACCTTCGCGCCGAGCTGCTGTGCCTTCTCCGTCGCATAGATCGCCACGTTGCCGGAACCGGACACAACTACCGTCTTGCCCTCGATCGCAATACCATGGTCTTTCAGCATCGCGTCCAGAATATATACCAGCCCGTAACCGGTCGCCTGTGTACGCACCAGAGAACCGCCCCAGGTCAGGCCCTTGCCTGTCAGCACGCCCTCGTACTGGCCGGTCAGTCTCTTGTACTGTCCATACATATAACCGATCTCTCTGCCGCCCACGCCGATATCACCGGCCGGAACGTCCTCGTCCGCTCCGATGTATTTGGAAAGTTCCGTCATAAAGCTCTGGCAGAACGCCATCACCTCACGGTCTGATTTGCCCTTCGGATCAAAGTTCGAGCCGCCTTTGCCGCCGCCGATCGGAAGGCCGGTAAGAGAGTTCTTGAAAATCTGTTCAAATCCAAGGAACTTCAGGATGCTCTGGTTTACCGACGGATGGAAGCGAAGTCCGCCCTTGTACGGTCCGATCGCGCTGTTGAACTGTACACGGTAGCCCTTGTTGACCTGTACCCTGCCGTCGTCGTCCACCCACGGAACCTTAAAGGAAATGATGCGCTCCGGCTCTACCAGGCGCTCCAGCAGACTGACGGAACGATACTTTTCCTCGTTCGCGTCGATCACGAGTTTCAGCGAGTCCAGCACTTCCTTTACTGCCTGATGGAATTCCGGCTCGCCCGGATTCTGTGTGACTACCCGATCATAGATCTCTTCTGTGTAAGACATGTTGGTTATCCCCCTTGCTAAAATTCCCCGGGGTGCGGCTCACAATCCTCTCCGGCCGCTTTCCCGGCGGTTGCCATGTGGTGTGCGATCAGAAAACCTTTTCCGTCGCCGTGCGCAAAATACCCGTGGCAGAAGCCACGGGTATTTATTTCGCCTTATCACGAATCCTGAAGCCTGCTCAGCTTCCAGGCGCAAACCAGCATCCATAATGTTTGCTCCGTCGCACACATGCGATGTTATTATACACGCATGGAATTTGATTTGCAATCAGTTTTCAGCGGCAAATACATATTTTCGTCTTTATTCGCTTATTGAAGGTTCATTTACCGCGGGTTCATTTGCCGAATCCTCTGTCTCTGTCTGATAATCCGACAGCAGTCCCAGCGTCAGCTCGATCGTCTCCTCAACGTATTCTCCATTCGACTGGTAGCTCACTACAATCGAAACGGTCTCTCCTCCCGCATAATATGCAAGCAGTTTTTTCAGTTCAGTCATGGAGCTTACAGTCGTACTGTCAAACCTGGTAATGATATAACCTGTCTGCAGGCCTGCGGCCTCTGCCGGACTGTCCTCCGCCACCTCTGTGATATAAATGCCTTCCGGAATGCCGTACACGCTGGACATCTCAGAAGAAACCTCCTGTCCGGTGATGCCGATATACGCGCTCTCTTCCTCACTGACAGTCTCCGTTCTGGTCTGCTTATTCATCAGATCCTCGATGATGGAAACCACATCGGAGATCGGAATCGCGTAGCCCATGCCCTCTACTGCGGTTGAAGAAGTCGAAGAAGACACCTTAGCGGTATTGATGCCAATCACACGGCCGTTCATGTCAAGCAGCGGGCCGCCGCTGTTGCCGCCATTGATCGCCGCATCCGTCTGAATCATTTCCGCGGTATACGTATCCAGTTCCACCGTACGGTTCAGGGCGCTGACAATACCGGTCGTCACGGACTGGCCATAGCCGAGTGCGTTTCCGATCGCCACGACCTGCTCGCCCAGCTGCAGATTATCAGAATTACCGATTTCCGCAATCGCGATCTCAGACATCGTCTCATCCGAAATGTCATCCAGCTGCACCGCAACCACCGCGATATCAATGGATGCGTCCGTGCCCTTGATCACTGCCTCCGCCGCCTCCGCGTCATCCTCATCGTCGCTGATGAATCCTACGGAAAGCTCCGTCGCGTCCTCTACCACATGATAGTTGGTAAGGATCAGAAGTTCCGTATCATTTTCTCCGATGATGATACCGGATCCGACACTCACGCTCTCATAAGTGGTCGTTCCTCCGTCACCACCGTTTCCGTATCCAAAATAGTATCCGTAATAACCGTACATGTTTTCCAGTTCCGTCACGGATGTGTTTGTGATCGTCACTACAGACGGAAGCGCTTTTGCCGCTACCTCCGCGACAGTGAGTGTCGAAGAGGAACTGTCGTCTTTCGAACTCTCCTCCGTCACGCTGTCGTCCGATACTGTCGTCAGTGTAACCGTATCATCCTCAGATTCTGATGCAAATGTCGTTGCTACCTCCGTATCCTTCGAAGTAAAACCGGTCAGCCCGGCGATTGCTCCCACTGTCAATACTCCTGCTAAAACTGCTGAAATCACGTTTTTGTTCTTCATAGCAATCCCTCTTTTCGTAATAATTTTTTATGATGAGTACGGCTGCCGCCGTTTTGTTTATCATGGCTGTAGTATAAAATCCCGGTTTGACCGATTTGTGTTGAATATGTGGTTCTTATATGACAAAACTGTGTCTATTCTGTGAACGCGCAAAAAGCGTCCCGGCTTACCGGGACGCTTTTCATATGCCTGTCTTTCCTTTGGATTTTCAATCAGCATTTGCTGCCGATTTTTTAAATTCTGTAGATTTTCTCCGCATTGCCATGCAGCATCATCTCTTTCTCTTCGTCCGTGACGTCCAGTGCGCGCACGAAAGCCGGTCCGTCCGTCAGCCACTCTTTGCGGACCGGATAAGATGTCCCCCAGATGATGTGGTCGGCACCAAGCACTTTCACCGCACACTCCAGCTGCGTCTTGCCCCAGGGCTGCGCGTGGGACATCTCAAAATAGATGTGCTCACGGAAGCGGGCCGCCGTCTCGCCTCCGTCGGATTTGAAGCGGCTGACATTCTCGGTCTGTTTCGCCTGCTGCGGAAACATCATATTCGAAACAGCAAAGAAGCCGCCTCCAAGCATGGAGTGCACCATCCTGATATTCGGGAACCGGATAAAGAAATCGCTGAACACTTCACGCCCCACCGCGAGCCCCTGGTCGACGCATCGGCCGTAGGAACGTCTTACATTATTGTATGCCAGGAAGGACTGCGGCTCTGCCGGGATCGGAGTGTGGTGAACGTATACGTTCATCTGCAGTTCATTGACCTTTGCAAAAAATGCGGAAAATCGCTCGTCGTCAAGATACGCCTCTCCATAATGTGCGCTGACCTGCACTGCATTCATGCCCAATTCCTTTTTACAGCGTTCCAGCTCCGCAAGGCTCTCCGGTGTGCCGTAGGGTGGAATAACTGCAAGCGGAATCAGACGGCCGCCGCTTTTTTGTGCGCACTCAACCATCCCGTCGTTGAACTGCCGGCAAAAATCCAGATCCATCCATTCATGGCAGCCTGGTACTTTGAGCACCGCCTTGTCCACACCTGCCGCGTCCAGATCGGCCAGCATGCCTTCCAATCTATAGTCGCCCTGCACATAATTCAGATTCGGACTGCCTTCCGGCTTTTCCAGCACAATCTGCTTTTTCCCATTTGCGCCCGGAATCTCTTCACAGCGGCCGACCCAGTCAAATTTTGTTTCTCCCAAGAATCGCTCCATCAGAGCGTCGTCCGTAAAGAGCTGCTCCGGAACCCAGTATAAATTTGCGTCTATTACCATCTTCTGATACCTTCCTTTCCTGCAAAGCTATATAATGTTGGATGTCTAAAGTCACCTGTCCTCACATTCGTGAATGCAGTTCACTCAGCATCTCCACTGCCCGCTCTGTAAGCATCTCTGCTGCGCCGCGCCCAAACGGAGAGTTCTGCGCCTCGTAGCAGCTGCGGTCATAAACTGCGGCATCCGCCATGTACTTGGATGCGCCGTTTACCAGCGTGCAGACAAGGGTTGTATGAAATACAGACCGCTCCATGATATTCTCCGCCGTGCGGCAGGTCAGTTCCGGTTTCACCCCAAGCAAGACCATGTCGCCGATACAGATTGCCTCAATCTCCGTCTCGCTTTCCCCGTCCGGCTCATAAATGGCGTTTCTTGTCGGCCGCAGGCTGTGCAGGTCGCGGTTCATTTGCTTTGCGGGCACGGTCAGCGTTGCGGAAATCGTCCGGATAAATGCTGCATCCTGATCTGCACACTGGTCGCAGTCGATTGCCTGTGCGATCTCTATGATGCTGTCTTTCAGGGTATCGGAAAGACGATCACAGATGGCAAAACCAGCTTCGTGCAGATCTGTGCGAATTTTCTCGCCGTTTTCAAATGTCTCGTTTACTGTTTTTTCAACAGGCGCCTGGTCCGCCGCCGCGCCGATCAAGAACATCACGACCGGGAAGTTTGCACCCGCCTTCCCGGTATTGCCGACTGTTTCTTCCGGATTATCACATTCGTGCTCCAGAGCTGTTTCCGCCTTCCGGCAGGCGTTCCCGGCGATGTCGGAAGTCACCGGCTTTTTGCCGTCCGTCAGTTCGGACTGATCCATCACAGAGGACTGAATAGCAAAATGGCTGATCAGGGCAATGGGGTTCCCATCGAGATCATCAAGACGCAGCACGGTCACGGTCCGGTTCGTCGGGCCGTCGCCGTTTGTGCCGATCCACCAGCCGTCAGAAAGTTCAATGTCGCGGTTCGCGACGATTCCGCATTCGCCGGTGCCGACGCCCAGACGGGCAGGCCGCAGCTGTTTCACGGCATCTGCCGCCGCGCCCACAGCCGCGTTCTGCAGAGCCTTGCGGTATTCTTTTTTCAGTGTGATCTCTTTTTCCGACTTCATCATATGGTCGGGCAAAAGATGCGGGGAAGAAAAGGAGTGCGTCACGCACACCCAGATATTTGTCTCTTTTACGCCTGTTTTCTCCGCGATCAGAGTGCGGATCACCGCTGTCTCCTCGCCCGGCATGGAGGTGATCTCCAACGAGACAAGTATAATTGTCTCTCCGCCGCGAATTGCCGCTGCCCTGGCGTGAATCGGATCATGGATCACTCCGAAATTCTCGACCGCCAGATATTCCCGCGGGATCTCAATCTCCCGCCTGCCTGCTCCAGCTTCTAATCCTGCTGCCATATTATGCGCCCCTTTCTATATCACGCCTTTTTGTTGCTTGAATCATGTCATAAAACCGCTGCCAGCATCACCACGCCAGCAGCGCGCTGCACATCGCCTCGGTGGAATCCGCGCTCTCGTAGTTGAACACGCACACTGCGCCGTCTGTCGTAGTCAGAACGATATAACTCTCCACAGACTGTCTGATACACAGCGTGTACTGTCCCCAGTCCTCATTTTCCCACGTACCAACGGTATATTTTTTCTCGGAAATGCTTTCTACGGCATCTCCCATCGTGAAGGTTGTCACAAGCTCGGCTGACTGGATTTCCTCCTTTGAAAACTGCACCACCGTCTCATCTTCATATGTGATGGTAAACACCTCGTCCTCAATCTTCACCGTCACAGCGGCAGATTTGAAAATGCCGAGTGCATTTACGATGATCACGATCACGATGACCCCGACCAGAATTTTCAGCATATTTACCAGGCCCTGATGTTTTTCTGTAAAATCAGCCATAAAACTCCTCCTGCAGGAAATTATCTGCGCCCTGTTCCTGTCATCCGCCCCGCAGCCGGTTCCTGCACGGTTCTCCGTAATCGCGGGTCAAATGCACTGTACTACAGCATCGTTTTATCATAGGAAAACTGATAACCTCTGTACACGACGTCTGCCATATTTTGGTTCTCCTTGAAAAATCCATTCTTCGGAACATCCGCGCTGTGCGGGAACTGGCAGTCATAAATGATATGACCGCTGGCATCCCGCTCATCCGTCACCGGCGGGCGTTTCCCGCTTTGACGGGGTTTTACAAGTTCTTCCCCTTTCAGGATCCTGCAGGCAGCCTCATAAAAAATCTCCAGAGCATCATCGGCTACCTTCTGCGCGCCGCCGTAGACCGCGTCAAACTCCTCTTTATGCGCAAGCAGCTTTTCCAGATCATTCTTCCATTTGCTGACGGTGTTATTCAGTGTCTTGCCGCGTTCCATGATCTCATCTCCGGTAAAAAGGAGCCGGTGTGTCCTGTCAAGGATCGCGATTCCGTCCGCCGTATGATCGCCAATGCAGATGATTTCCAGTTCACGGCCTTTCAAAGGAATGATGTCTCCGTCGCCGACCGCCGTCTTCGGATAATCGGGCGCCGGAAACCGGATCCCGTCAAAGCTGGGATAGGGAATGGATGCCAGTGGAAGCGCTTCTTTCCCCATATATGCCATATCGAAATAAAAATTATTCGCTGTATGGTCGAAATGGTGATGCGTGTTGATCACCCAGGGAACCGGCTTTCCGCAGAGTTTTTCAAGGTATTCCCTTAAGTTGCCTGCGCCGTATCCGGTATCGATCGCCACACCGGCTTCCTCTCCGACCAGCAGATAATGATAGTCGCCTGAGCTCATGATCTGCCAGGTGTTTTCGTCAATCTGCTTCTCCTCATAATAGGGAACATCCATCGGAGTCAGAATTCCATTCTTGTGCCGGATCAGAATGTCATGTTTTGGAGAAAAATCTATCGCGTTCATGTGTCCCTCCCGTTGCTTTTTTTGTTTATAAATGCTATAATACATCAATTCTTAAAAATATTTTGTACAAACTGCTGTAACAGGCAATTTTTCAAAAGGATGAATCCATATGTTAGAAAGCAGCGCCATAAAATATCTGAATGATTTTATTGCACTCGCCCATACCGGCAATTACACGAAAGCCTGCGACCAGCTCTACCTCTCGAAGACCACTCTGACCAAACACATCAAAGACCTGGAAGCAAGTCTGGAGCATAAGCTGTTTGCCCTGTCCGGCCACAATCTTGTGCTGACCGAGTTCGGCAATCTTTTTTTGGACTACGCCGAACGTTTTGCAGCGTTGGACGAAGAATATAAGCATGCGAGATCTTCTTTTGACGAAGACACTTCCTCCGAGGTGCGCGTCGCCGTCTCGCTCCATATGAACTGCGATCACATGATGAATATGCTCTGGGATCATTTTGTCCCGTCACATCCGCAGTATCATCTCTCCACGATTGAGTACCAGGCAGGTGCGCTTAGCCGGGAAGATCTATTTGCCATGGGCTATGAGCTGGTGTTCGGTCTTTCTGCAAAACCGGACGATTCCTCATATGGATGTTTTACCTGGGCGGAAAGCACGCTGGTCGCTCTTCTTCCGCTGTCGCATCCGCTTGCCGCAAAAAACAGCATTCATCTTTCTGAACTTGCAGCAGAGTCCTTTGTCCTGCCGCCCAGAGACACTTCTCTGTACCGGCTGATCGTGGGAGTCTGTCAGAGGGCAGGATTTGACCCGCATGTCAATTTCACGATTCAGGGAAGCGCGAATCTGACGGAACTTGTTTCCGGAAATGTTGGCATTTCCATTTCCACTGCCAACGATATTCCCGAATGGGTTTACTCAGATACGATAGCGATCGTGCCGCTTGACCCGCCCGTTTCTGTTTACCTGAATCTGTACTATCGCAGCGACCGGGCGTTGTCTCGGCCCGCACGCAGCTTTTTTGATTACGCGAAACTCATTCACCGGGATCACACGATGGACATCCCTTATTACGGACCGGAGGCTGGAGTTGAAAACCCTTTTTTTAAATGAATTTCTCGTTCTTGCGGATCAGCTGAATTTTTCCAATGCCGCGAAAAAGCTCGGCATCAATCAGTCTGCACTCTCCAGGCACATCAAGCAGCTGGAAGAGGAACTTGGCGTGCAGCTTTTCTCGCGTACTACACAGAAGATCGAACTGACGCCTTACGGCGTCGCGTTTCTTCCGCATGCGGTCTCCATTAAGGAGCACGAAAAATCGTTTGAACTCGCTGCGGACGCTATCCGCCGGGATACCGCGCACCGCATTTCTCTTGGGGTCTGCGGTTTTCCGGGATATTACGGCATCACCGCGCTTTTTTCCGAATTTAAAAACCAGTACCCGGAATCCATCATCGACGTGAGCATGGGCTCGGCAGAGGAAATGCTCGGCCGTCTGCAGTCCGGCGTCCTGGATATTGCGTTTGTCCATGATACCGGCAGTCTGAACGAGGATTATACCATGATTCCATACCGCGAGGACTATCTTTCGGTCAGTCTCCCGGCAAAACACCGGCTCGCGAAGGCGAAATCCCTGTGTCTTTCGGATTTGAAAGACGAGGTCTTTTTCATCCGCCACAAGAAGGGTTCAACGCCTTGGAATTTTGAGATTCAGGCGTTAAAAAACGCCGGATTTACCCCAAAGCTGTCCTCCAGCAAAAATACCTGGGAGGATTCGGTCATCAACCGTTTCAACGAGGTCTCCCTCGTAAAGCAGGGGCTGGCAGACAAACTTCAGGGCAATGTCCATGTTGCCGTAGTTGATCTGGAGCCGCGCATCCACACGGATCTCTACCTGATCTACCCGGCAAACCAGCGGCTGACAGATATCGTCAGCGCGTTTGTGAACTACACTGCGGAACGCCGCGCGCCTCTGTGAGCCTGCCAGTCCGGCAGTTCCAAAAGATTATTATCCGCTTCGCAATATGCCGCGCATTCTTTTTTACAATTTTTCCTGTGCAAACATCCACTCGCGGATCGCCTCGATATCATACGCGGTTTTCCAGGTGTTCATA
The DNA here is from genome assembly GCA_020860715.1 of Clostridiales bacterium. Taxonomy (GTDB): domain Bacteria; phylum Bacillota; class Clostridia; order Lachnospirales; family Lachnospiraceae; genus Choladousia. The sequence goes on from JAJBTU010000011.1 coordinate 64,813, forward strand.
TGGTGTTCGCCGCCGCGGCTGCTCCAGCCATTTGCGACCGTCTCAATCTTATATGGCGTATAAATAACGTTCGCGCCTGTCGCCGTCAGTTCCTTCGCGATCTCGAAATATTCCTCCTGCGAAGCTCCGGCTTCGATTACTTTTCTCGCCACCAGCGCGCCCTTCGATTCCATCTCGCAGGCCATCTGGTTCATGATCGGAAACGCTTTCGCGTCGCCCATGGAATTCAGCATCCAGAGGTTCTGTTTTTCCAGTCCCTGTATCTGCCGGTCGTCCCACTGCCCCGCCACAAGAAAAGAAGCCGCAAACAGGTCCGGATAACGCACGTTCAGCACGATTGAGGACATACAGCCCATTGACTGTCCGGTCGTATAAAGCCTTCTGCGATCCACGGGGTACTGCTCACACACCCAGTCCAGCAGACGTTTTTCCGTCTCCAGACGGGGATCGACGTTCCAGTCGTCGTCTACGATCGGCGGCCCGTCAAACTGCGGCGCCAGCACAAAGCATTTGCGCTTTGCCTGCTCCTCCGGTTTTGCCCAGACGATCGCGCCCACGCCCTGTGTCAGTGTTAGCTTCGGTTCTTTTCCGCAGGGACCCGCGTCATGGATGAACTGCACCAGCGGGTATGTTTTTCCCGGCTCGCAGTCCTTCGGGATGTAAAGATTGTAGGACAGTCCATCAAATTCTCCCTGTATAAAATCATCCACGACAAGGTTGCGCACCCGGTCATTCCGGTCTGCCGCGGTGCACATCGGCGCAGCAACACTGCCGTCCTCCGCCTTAATCGGCTGACGCTGGCGAACCGCAACCACGGCCTCCTCCAGTACCGTAGACGTATGCTGCCAGGGATTCCCCGGATGAAAGAGCGAAGCAGTCTCATCGTCCTGTGAGAGAAGCAGTGTGACCGTATTTCCGGAAACTTCGATACTGGTAATCGTCCTGTTCTCCACCTCAAACGCGTCTGCCGCCGTGTCCGCGGCAAGCGGCCGGTCATATTCCAACTCGGCCTGCGTACACTTCTGTCCGTCCGGTCCTACCTCTGTCACAGCCGTAATATGTAAAATGTGTTTGTTGTTCATGTTTGTCTCCGTAAAATTTTACGTTATATGATTCAAGCGACAAAAGGGACATGATACCACGGATTGCTTCGTGCTTCGCACTCTCGCATCTCCGCTGCCGCTCCGGTCGGCGAATACCCATCCAGAGGATGGGATGCCCCCCGGCGAGGGCTAAACGGACATCCACTGGATGTCCAGCGCCCTAACAATATTCGGAATTCGCTCATTTGAGCAGCATTTTATGCTGCGATGCTTCCCGAACTACTAAGGTTCGGGAAGATTCCACCTTTCTTTTAGCCAAAATGGCTACTTCCTCATATTGTTGCGGTCCCCAAGGTCATGAATAGGAACGCAAGCGTTCCATTCCTGACCTTTTGTCCCTTGTATCATTATTTTACCAGATTTCATGTGCCTCCCCGGCGGGAAGCACGGTATGATTTTCCTCTTCCCGATACGGCATCCCTCTTTCGATCAGATACACGGCAAGCACCGCGGCCGCGCAGAGCAGTACACCGCCCGCCAGCTTCAGTTCCTGCAGGGGAGACGTCACACCCAGAAAGATATTGACGACGATCATCAGCGCCGTCGCCGCCAGGCAGACAGACGCGATGAGCGACGCTTTTTTCAGATTGTCCGAGGAGCTTTGATGGTCATACAATGTCATCCGCTTTCTCATAAACACATAGTTGATGGCAGCGGCAGCCAGCAGGACCAGGGCAACGACCGATATCAGTTCCGGAGCTGCCACCAGCAGGGAACTGGTCGCGTCAAACCCATCCATGCACATCAAAGAGACATACCCGATAACTGCAGCTACGACCAGCAGCACATACAGCAGGCGGTACCAGATATACATGGCCGGTTCAACATCCTGATACAGCCATGGTTCCGTATAGAACCGCTCGATCTTAATTCCTCCATTGGGCTTCTCTGTGCGGATTTCCGTATAGCCCCGAAAATACCTGTGGAAATACCTGCTACGGTGAATGTCGTCGTCCGTACTCTTTCCCATCTTCTGGTCCAGCTTCCAGTTCGAGTTCACACCGTAGATATCATTTCCGACCTTTTCCGGTCCTTTCTTTTCCTTTTTTTTCACAGATTTATTGAACACTGCTCTCACATCCTCTTAAATCCGATGATATTGTAACTGTTCCGTATTTTCACAATTACATGGTTTCATTGTATTACCTGTCAGTCATTGATTTCTTTCACCCGACAGCAGGACACGAAATGTCTCGGCTCGATCTCCTCCAGCACCTGCGGCTCGCGGCATTTGTCGCACGCATACGGACAGCGCGCCGCAAAACGGCAGCCCGGCTCCGGATTGATGGCCGATGTGATCTCGCCTTTCAGCTGCACACGCTGCATCGGATGGTCCAGATCCGTCGACGGAATCGCCGACAGCAGAGCCTTAGTATACGGATGCAGCGGGCGACGAAACAGTTCGCGGGACGGGCTGGTCTCGACCAGCTGTCCTAAGTACATGACGCAGATGTCATCCGAAATGTGGCGGACGACTGAAAGGTCATGGGTCACGAACATATAAGTCAGCTGCATCTGCTCCTGCAGGTCCATCAGCAGGTTCAGTACCTGCGCCTGAATGGAAACGTCCAGCGCCGACACCGGCTCGTCGCACATGATAAACTGCGGATTCAGTGCCAGGGCGCGGGCGATGCCGACTCTCTGTCGGCGGCCGCCGTCCATCTCATGCGGATACGCGAGACGGAGACGTTCTTCGATGCCGACCAGATCCATCAGTTCTTCCGTGCGCTGCTGCACCTGTGCTTTCGTGTAACGGTGCGATTCCTGCAGCGGCTCCTTGATCGTCGCCTCCACGCTGGAACGAGGGTTCAGGGACGAATACGGATCCTGAAAAACGATGCTGACCTTCTCACGCAGCTCACGGAGCTTTTTGCCCTTCGCGTAGGTGATGTCCTCACCGTCCAGACGGACGACGCCGTCAGTCGCATCCAGCAGGCGGATGATGGTGCGCCCCAGCGTACTCTTGCCGCAGCCGGACTCGCCCACGGCGCCCATCGTGTGTCCCTTTTCAATCGATAACGTAATATCGTCAACGGCGTGGTTCGTACCGGCGCCTACGCTGAAATATTTCTTTAAATGTTCTACCTCAAGTAATGCCATACTCACACGCCTCCTCTCTGTTTCGTCTCTGCGGGGCTCCCTGACGCAGTTTTCTCTTCTGCCTGACCGCCCTTGGCGCTCTGCGCTGCTGTAAACTTGCAGCAGCGGACAAAATGCCCCGGCTCAATCTCTAACATTTCCTGATTCTTCTCGCCGCAGCCCTTCATGCATTCCGGACATCTCGGACCAAACTTGCAGCCGTCCGGCAGATTGGTCGGATCAGGCGGCAGCCCGTGGATCGGGGAAAGCCGCTTCGAATCGTCGTCCAGCTTCGGCAGTGAACCGAACAGGCCGAGCGTGTACGGATGCTGCGGGTTGCGGAAAATATGCTCCCGCGTGCCGTACTCCACGATCTCGCCCGCGTAGATGACCGCAACGTCGTCGCAGGTTTCCGCCACAACGCCAAGGTCGTGTGTGATCAGGATCATGGAGGTATTAAATTTCTCGCGGAGCTCGCGCATCATGTCGAGCACCTGTGCCTGAATCGTCACGTCCAGCGCCGTCGTCGGCTCGTCCGCGAGGATCAGCTCCGGGTTGCAGGCCAGCGCCATCGCGATCACGACACGCTGCTTCATGCCGCCGGAGAACTGATGCGGATAATCCATGTAACGGACGCTCGCGATGCCTACCAGCTCCAGCATCTCAATCGTGCGCTCCTGCGCCTGCTGTTTTGTATAATCATTGTGCTGCAGGACCACCTCACTGATCTGGTCGCCGACCGTCATCGTCGGGTTCAGAGCGGTCATCGGGTCCTGAAAGATCATGGCGATCTTATTGCCGCGCACCTTCATCATTTCCTTTTCCGGAAGTTTTAAAAGGTCCTGTCCGTCAAGGAAGATTTCACCCTGTTTGATCTTTGCAGGCGGCATCGGCAGAATGCGAAGGATCGTCTTCGCGATCGTCGTCTTGCCTGCTCCCGTCTCGCCTACAAGGCCGAGGGTCTTGCCTTTTTTTACAGTCAGATCCACATGATTGACTGCCTGGACAATCTGTCCGCCGGAGGAATACTCTACGACAAGATCATTGATTTTCAAAAATTCTTCACTCATCCTTTTCTCCTCCTTCTCAGTCTTTCAGGCGCGGGTCCATCGCATCACGCAGGCCGTCGCCTAACAGGTTGATCGCCAGCACCGTGAGCAGAATCACAAATCCCGGCCACAGCATCTCATGCGGATATTTTGTCAAATACTCTCTCGCGGAAGAACACATCGCGCCCCACTCAGCGGTCGGCGGCTGAATGCCCAGTCCTATGTAGGAAAGTCCTGCCGCGGACATCATCGTGCCGCCAATCTGGCCGGTCGTACCGACGATCGTCGGGGCAATGATGTTCGGCATCATGTGCTTGAACATAATCTTCATTTTGGAGCAGTTCATCGCTTTCGCCGCTTCCAGATATTCCATCTCACGCTCTTTTAAGGCCATCGCACGGGTGCCGCGTACCGAGCCCGGCAGGCCGGAAACCGACAGTGCCAGCACGGTATATCCAAAACCGGAACCCAGAGCCGAGGAGATCACGATTGCCAGCAGGGTGCCCGGAATCGCCATCCATACGTCACAGATACGCATCGCGATGTTGTCGACCTGGCCGCCGTAATAGCCGACGATACAGCCGAAAAATACACCGAACACCATGCCGACGACGGCCACGGTAAAGCCTAGCATCAGGGACATCCGGCCACCATAGAGAATACGGCTGAAAATATCACGCCCGAGATTGTCACAGCCCATGATATGCGCCAGGCTGGAGCCCGCGTTCAGGGAAGTGTAATCCATATAGTTCGGATCATACGGCGCGATCAGCGGCGCAAACACACAGGCCAGAACAATAATCACGAGAACGATCAGGCCGAGCATGGCCGTTTTGCTTTTTACCAGCCGCCGCGTGATCTGGCGCAGCTGGGTATCTTTTTTCCGTTTCGGCACGGAAGAGGCCTTTGTAACAGTTGCTGCATTCGCCATTATTTCTTCCCGCCTTTCTTACTGCCGCCTTTTTTCGCGGCATAGTTTACATACTGCGCCTTGATACGCGGATCAAGGTACGCATAGACCAGATCGACCAGCAGCGTAATCACTGCTGAAAACAGTGCCAGGATCATGACCGAACCGCGGACCACGGGGTAGTCTCTGGAATTGACGCCGGTCAGCAGATACTGCCCGATGCCCGGGAAAGAGAACACCGTCTCGATCACGACCGTGCCGCCGACTACCATAGAGAGCTGCATGCCCAGAGAATTTACTACGGGGATCAGCGCGTTCGGCAGCATATGCTTGTAGATAACGGTGCGCTCCGGCAGTCCTTTCGCGCGCGCTGTCGTAACGAAGTCTGCACGGATAGTCTCAAGCGCCGCAGACCGCGTCTGTCTTGCGTTCATGGCCATACCGGATAAGGAGTTTGCCAGCACCGGCATGATCCAGTACATCCAGGTCGGATAGGAGCCGCTGATGCCAAACGGCGGCAGCCAGCCCAGCTGCACCGAGAACAGGACTACCATCAGAAGTCCGAGGAAAAACTGCGGCACAGAGATAAATACCATCGCCAGAACCAGAACGCCCTGATCCCAGATTGTATTTCTGTGAATTGCCGCGTTGACGCCGAGCGGGATGCCGATGATGATATTCAGTGCCATCGAGATCAGTCCCAGCCCCAGCGTACGGGGAAGACGGGTCGCGAATTCCTGTATGACAGGAATTCCGTAAACGTAGGATTCGCCAAAGTCCAGACGACAGGCATTGATCAGGAATTCACCCAGCTGTACCATGTACGGCCGATCCAGCCCCAGCTGCTCGTGTACACGCGCGATATCCTCATTCGTGGCGCCGGACCCCAGAATGATCTGTGCCGGATCGCCCGGTACAAACCACATGATCGTAAAGATAATGACACCCACACAGGCCATGATCACGATCAGCCAGAGAAGTCTTTTTACTATATATCTCCACATAGTTACGCCTTTCTCGTTTTTTATTCTAACAGTTTGAAAAAATGAGCGCCGCCCCGCAACAGCCGGAGCGGCGCCCTGAGGAGTTATTCTATAATTTTATTAGTGAAAGTCGATTGCTCCGTACTTCGTACTCCCGCAATCGCCGCCAACATTCGCAATCCGGGCTATCGCCTTGCTTGCTCATGTCGTCTGGGTCGTCACTCCACCGAACCGTCGAAGCAGCATGCGCCCGGCAGAAGGTTCAGACGGTCAGACAGGCAGACATAGGTGCAGTCTTCCGGAACGATATCATAATTGTTTCCTGCATAGAGACCCATAGCATATCCGTTGTCTACACACATCTGCCACCATGCCAGCATGTTCTCAGAGGTATGGCCTTCCGCTGTGTTGCAAAGCTCCAGGAGCTCCTGCCACTCATCATTTACGGTAAAGTAGCCGTTCGCTGTACCGGTACCGCCGTTGCTGTTGTAATCAAAGCCGTGGCTCCATACCTGTACGTTGTAGTCGCCGGCCATCATGCCGAACATCATATTCCATGCGGTCGAATCTGCCAGTGTGGTGGTCTGTGTCGCCTGGTCTACGCCCTTTACGGTTGCGTTGATGCCAACTGCCGCCAGCTGTGCAGCAATGATCGTAGCTACATCATTGTAATCACTCTGGGTGAGGATCGTCAGAGTTTCTCCGTTGTAAGAAGAAGCTGCCAGATACTCCGCTGCCGCTTCCAGATCCGCGCCGTCATTCGTGTTGTAATTGTCAAGGCTTGCCCAGTCTACATAGCTGTAGTCTGAGTAATAATCCGTTGCGTACGCATACAGTCTGGTATAGGTTCCGCCGAGAGCCGTGATCAGACCATCCTGATCGATCGCGTTCAGGATCGCAAGTCTCAGGTTCACATCACTCGTTACAGCATCGTCACTGCAGTTCAGGCAAAGTCCGTAAACGAACTTCTGTACATAGCTGTACACGCTGTACTGATCGCCGTAGCTTCCGTCATCCGTGAAGGTCTCAATGTTCTCAAGCGGCATATCATAAACCATATCCAGCGCGCCGGACTGAAGGCCGGTCTCACGGGAATTGCCCTCGTCTACAAACTGATAGGTGATGGTCTGTACATTTGCCTGAGATTCCTGACGGCGCAGGGACTCATCTGTCTGCCAGTAATCCTCGTTCTTCTCGATCACGAGTGAAGAACCGGAGGTATAGGATACAAACTTATACGGACCGGTGCCGCACATGGAGCTGGTCAGGTTCGCCGTGCAGTTCTCGGAAACGATGAAGCAGCGGGACAGGAAGTTCTCCAGAGCGCCCAGAGAATTCAGTTCCTCTGAGAAAGTAAACAGAACCGTGGTGTCATCTTCCGCTTCCACGGAAACCAGCGTCTGCCAGTTGGAGGTCGTCGCATTCTCATACTGATACATATAGCTGTAAGCTACATCGGATGCCGTGATGTGGTTGCCTTCATGATCATAAATATAATCATAGATGTAAACCCGGTACTCCGTGCTGCCTTCCTCATGATCATATCCGCCGTACTCGCCGCGGCTCGCGTCCGCCAGCAGTGCGTAGAACTCGCCGTCCGCGGAGGTCTCAAACAGCATCTCGTAGACTTCGTAATTGCCCGGTACGTTGTTGTCCGTGCCCCACGGTTCAATCGACGTTGCTGTGTTCCAGCCTACCGTCAGGGAGGAACGTGTTACGGTATTGTCGATATTGGCGGTGTCATGCAGGGAATCGTCGCTTGCGAACGCAACTGTTCCAAGGCTCATTGCCAGAACCGCAGACATGCATACTGCTAAAAATTTCTTCCTCATGGTATTGTATTTCCCCTTTCTGAATATCCCGCAGTATTCCAAAAACAAATGCCTGTGTCCGGCTGATTTGGCATACTGCGCTTTGTTGACTGGTGATTTTCCTGCTTCCCGGACGGACCGGTCAAGACTTTGTCCGGAAAGCACGGAACAGGAACCGTCGGACGTCTCCTCCGGATTCCCTGCTTCCGCCCCGGTCCCGCCCTTTCCATTCCGGCGGACCGAAGCCTGCTTTCGCTCCGGATCAATACCTGTCGGAGCTTATCTTCGTCTCAGGTCTGCCGCGCAGACAGAAACATTTGATGCTCACATTTTACCGGCCGTTCTGTGCATTTTCAACACGGAAAAACTGGAAGTTTTATTCGCTTTTTGCAATAATCACTATATGTCATCGTATATATCATGGATTTTTCGTTATTTTTATGCAATTTCTGTATAAAAGTATCGAATCAGTACCACCGGCTAAGCCGGTGGTTTGATTTCCGCCCTATAAGGGCTCGT
>JAJBTU010000015.1:0-195518 GCA_020860715.1 Clostridiales bacterium
CAACATAAAAGAAAGGAAACATGGTGTTTGTACCTCTATAAACATCATACAAGGAGGAAATGCTGAAAAAGTATATGGATCGTTTTACGGAGACCGGTTTTGAAATTGAGCCGTTCGGCGGAAAAGAATACGCGATCTGCGCGGTGCCCGGCAATCTTTACAGCATCGCTGACCGCGCTCTGTTTTTGGAAATGCTGGACGGACTGACTGATATTTCCGAACGTGCTTCTGACCAGGCTATTCGTGAAAAAATCGCCTCCATGTCCTGCAAGGCGGCGGTCAAGGGCAATCATCGCCTGTCCGTTCAGGAGGCGGACGCGCTGATCGGGGAACTGCTGACGCTTGAAAATCCGTATAACTGTCCGCATGGCCGTCCGACGATTGTTGCCATGACAAAATATGAACTGGAAAAAAAGTTTAAGAGGGTTGTATAGAGGCAATCATATATGAATCAGGAAAAGCTACCTTTCATTGTTCTCACAGGCCCGACTGCCGTCGGAAAAACACACCTGTCCGTGGAACTCGCCAAACGCATCGGCGGGGAAATTATCTCGGCGGATTCCATGCAGGTCTACCGGGGAATGGATATCGGCTCCGCAAAGGTAACGAAGGAGGAAATGCAGGGGATCCCGCATTATCTGATTGATGAATTTGAACCATGGGAAGAATTTCACGTTGTAAAATTTCAGCAGTATGCCACGCGGTATATTCAGGAAATCCATGCGCGCGGACGCATCCCGATTCTTGTGGGAGGCACTGGCTTTTATATTCAGGCTGTGCTCTACGGGATTGATTTTACGGAGCATGGTTCAGACAATTCCTACAGGGAGTCGCTGGAGACGCTTGCGAAAGAGCAGGATCCGCAGGTACTCCATGATATGCTGCGCGAGGTCGATCCGGAATCCGCCGATGCGATTCATGCGAACAATGTGAAGCGCGTCATTCGGGCATTGGAGTTTTACCATGAGACCGGGACGAAGATATCTGAGCATAATGCAAAGGAACGGGCAAAACCGTCTCCCTACAATTTCGCTTATTTTGTATTGAACGATGAGCGGGCAGTTCTCTATGAAAAGATAGACCGCCGGGTCGATGAGATGATGGAGGCGGGACTTCTTGATGAAGTGAAACGGCTGCGGGATGCCGGCTGTACCCGGGATATGGTGTCGATGCAGGGACTCGGATACAAAGAGATGCTGGATTATCTTGACGGCAGGTATCCGCTTGATGAAGCGGTTCGCATCCTGAAGCGGGATACCCGCCATTTTGCGAAGCGCCAGCTTACCTGGTTCCGCAGAGAGCAGGATGTGATCTGGCTGGACAGGTCTGAATTTGATCACGACGAAGAGCGGATCCTGGAGCATATGTCGGCACTGCTGTACAGGAAAGGCATTCTTTCGGCTGACAGGAACGTAGAAAAACAGGAGCACAAAAAATATGATACAGATGTATGAATCGCTCGGCATCAGCCGGGAAGTGTATGAATATTCAGAGAAAATTTTAAACGGCTTACAGGAACGTTTTCAGAAGATAGATGAGACTGCGGAATACAATCAGCTGAAGGTGATCCGGGCAATGCAGGATGCCCGCGTGAGTGCGGAATGTTTTGAAACATCCAGCGGTTATGGCTATAATGACCGCGGACGCGATACGCTGGAAGAGGTATACGCGAATATCTTCCGTACGGAAGCCGCACTGGTGCGCCCGCAGATCACCTGCGGCACGCATGCGCTCACTGTTGCGCTGTCCGCCAATCTTCGCCCGGGAGATGAACTGCTTTCCGTGTCCGGCAAGCCCTATGATACGCTCGAAGAGGTGATCGGTATCCGGCCGTCCCGCGGTTCACTGGCGGAGTACGGCGTGACCTATGCGCAGGCAGATCTTAAGCCGGACGGGAGTTTTGACTATGATGCGATCCGCGCGGCGATAAAGCCGCAGACAAAGATGGTGGAGATTCAGCGCTCCAAGGGCTACCAGACCAGACCGACGCTTTCCGTGTCGCAGATCGGGGAAGTCATCGCATTTGTCAAAAGCATTCGGCCGGACATCCTCTGTATGGTGGACAACTGCTACGGGGAATTTGTGGAGAAAACAGAGCCGGGAGAACTGGGCGCGGATATGGTCGTCGGCTCCCTGATCAAAAATCCCGGCGGCGGACTTGCACCGGCGGGAGGCTATATCGCGGGGACACTTTCCTGTATCGAACAGTGTGCATTTCGCCTGACCTCGCCCGGACTTGGACGTGAGGTCGGGGCAAATTTCGGCGTCATGCAGTCCTTTTATCAGGGGCTGTTTCTGGCACCGACCGTGACAGCCGCCGCGCTGAAGGGTGCCGTCTTTGCCGCCAATGTCTATGAAAAGCTGGGTTTTGATGTCGTCCCGAACGGTTCGGAGGAGAGGCATGATATCATTCAGGCTGTCACGTTCGGATTTCCGGAGGGTGTGATCGCTTTTTGCGAGGGAATACAGGCGGCGGCCCCGGTAGACAGCTACGTGACGCCGGAGCCGTGGGCGATGCCCGGGTACGACAGCGACGTGATCATGGCGGCCGGGGCGTTTGTGCAGGGATCCTCCATTGAACTAAGCGCGGATGGCCCGGTCAAACCGCCGTATGCCGTCTATTTTCAGGGGGGACTGACCTGGCCGCACGCGAAGCTGGGGATTATGATGTCTTTGCAGAAGCTGACAGAGAAGGGGCTGGTGAAACTCCCCTGATGCCTGTCCGCTCATTAGCGCGATGATTTGCGGTTCAGCCGCGCAAAAGGATAGCCGGCGGATTATGCTGTTTGGGAGAAAAAACATGGCAAAAAACATAATCGTTATCGGAGCCGGTGCGGCAGGGCTTGTTGCCGCAATATCGGCAGCGCGTGCCGGCGCGGATGTAACCGTGCTGGAAGCGCAGGAAAGACCAGGCAGAAAGCTGCTTGTCACCGGAAATGGGCGCTGCAATCTTTCGAACACTTCAGAACATCTGGCAGAGCAGTACCGGGGGACCGGTGCTCCTCTTGCCTCGAAGCTGATTCAGAGGTTTGATACAACGGCCACGCTGGAGTTCTTTCACGGGCTGGGGCTGCTGACACAGGAAAAGAACGGATATGTCTATCCACATACCGCGCAGTCGTCGTCTGTCCTGGAGGTGCTGCTCGCGGAACTGCGCCGGCTGAAAGTAAAACTGAAATTTTCACAGGACATTGTGAAAATCGCCGTTTATGAAACGCCTGAGCCCGTACAGGCTGCATTTTGCCGGCCGGATGTTCCGGAACCGTCAGCGGCCCGTTTTGCCGTAGTTACATCCACCTGGACTTATCATGCGGACGCGGTGATCCTTGCTTGCGGCTCAAAAGCCGCGCCGGCCACCGGAGCATCCGAAACAGGCTATCTTCTGGTACGGACGCTTGGGCATACCATTCTGGAACCGCGGCCCGCGCTTGTGCCGTTTACCAGCAATGCTCCGTTTTTAAACCGCACCGCGGGCGTACGCTGCCGCGCAGGGGTGACCCTGCTGCGGCATGCCCTGTTCTGTGAACCGGTAGCGCGGGACATCGGGGAACTGCAGTGGACAGCTTATGGCGTGTCGGGGATTGTGATCTTTCAGCTTTCGCGCTATACGGCATTTGAAGCGGAAAGAAAAATAAAGAAGCCGGATAAAACAGATAAGGAAGAGCAGACAGCCTATAGTTTAAGCATTGATTTTTTCCCGGACTGCGGTGAGAAGGAACTGGAAGAGCTGCTGATCAAAAGAGCGGCGGAACTCGAAAGAGAGTCTGTCCGGGTTCTGCTTCGCGGATTGCTGAATGAAAAACTGATACCGGTGATTCTCAGTCAGGGGAAGAAGCTGCCCCAGGCCTGCGGCGATTTGGAACCGGCGGACATTTTTCGTATCTGTCATACAATGAAAGCATTTCCTCTGCCCGTGACCGGGACGAAATCCTTTGATCAGGCACAGATCTGCACAGGCGGAGTGGACTGCCGTGAAATTACGGATGAACTGGAGTCACGCATTCATGGCGGACTGTATTTTGCGGGGGAGATGCTGGATGTAGACGGACCGTGCGGAGACTATAATCTGCAGTGGGCATGGACAAGCGGATATCTTTCGGGACAATATGCCGCACGGAATCATGACGATTTGAAACAGGCCGGCCGCAGACCGGCGGCAGTTCATGTTCGTGGAGCGGATCAACGGCAGAAATCTATATGCAGGGATGTGAGTCGGAATGAACAACAAAGAAATCATCGAAAACACCATTCTTCAGTACCCGATCTGTGAATATTACTTCGGCAAAACAGAGGAACTGATCTTTTCGGACAAAGTCTGGTATATCTGTGAACAGGACTGCGAACGGTATGGACACTCCTGGGCCTGTCCTCCGCACTGCGGGCGGCTCGAAGATCTGATGAATAAATGTCTGGACTATTCTTTTTTCTGTCTGTTCTCTACGGTCACGGAGACAGAAAATGCATGGGATAACAATGCAAATCTGAGTGTGAAACGGCAGCATGAGGAAGTGACCCGGAATATCCGGGAGGCACTGGAAAAGGAAGTTTCTGATTTTTATGTGCTCTCTACGGGCTGTACAGAATGTGAAGTATGCGCCTGTCCGGATGAGCCCTGCAGACATCCGGAAGGACGGCTTTCTTCGATGGAAAGTCATGGGATCCTGGTGATGCAGACGGTGGAGGAGACGGGCCTGACTTTTCATTACGGCGGAGATACGATTGTTTATTTCAGCATGATTTTATATAATGATACAGAGAAATCCCTTTTGTCGCTCAAATCGAATACCGGAGGCGGATATGACAGTCAGAGTCAGTGAATTAAAATTACGGGTGGGACACAGCCAGAACGAACTGGAGGAAGAACTGTGCCGGCTTCTTCATATACGGGACATTCACGATATCCCGCGGTATGAAGTCATCCGCCGCTCCATTGACGCGCGAAAAAAGCCGGATTTATTTTATGTTTATACGATAGACGTAAAGATCCCACATCCGCAGGCCTTTGTAAAAAAACTGCGGAACCGGCATGTGACAGCCGTGGAATCGAAAGAATACCAGTTTCCCTGTCAAAGCGGAACCGGCTTCCGGGAAAGTTTGAACAGCCGGCCTGTCATTGTCGGCAGCGGACCTGCCGGTCTGTTCTGTGCACTGATGCTTGCCCGGGCGGGGCTTTGCCCGATCCTGCTGGAGCGGGGAGAGGATGTGGACAGGCGCACGGAAACTGTCCGGCAGTTCTGGAAGACGGGAAAACTGAACCCTTCATCGAACGTGCAGTTCGGGGAGGGCGGAGCCGGGACTTTTTCGGACGGCAAATTAAATACCATGATTAAGGATCCGGAGGGCCGGATTCGTTTTGTCCTGCGCGAATTTGTCAAAGCCGGAGCCGATCCGTCAATCCTCTGGAATCAAAAGCCGCATATCGGCACGGAGGTGCTGGCTAAGGTGGTCAGATATATCCGTATGGAAATTATTCGCCTCGGCGGGGAAGTGCGTTTTGAGAGCTGTCTGACGAATATCCGCCGGATGGAGCAGCCCCGGTATGCTCTGGAATTGAATGGCGGCGCGGATACGATTCTGGCGGATCAGGTCGTTCTGGCGATTGGACACAGCGCCCGCGATACGTTTCGGATGCTGTACGCCTCCGGTTTTGCGATGAAGGAAAAAGCGTTCGCGGTGGGACTGCGTGTGGAACACAGCCAGAGTCTGATCGATCAGTCTATGTATGGAACTTCGGATACCGCACAGCTCGGCGCAGCCTCCTACAGGCTGACGCATAAATGCGCAGATGGCCGCGGCGTGTATTCGTTCTGCATGTGCCCGGGCGGCTATGTCGTCAACGCTTCCTCGGAGCAGGGGATGACCGCGGTAAATGGTATGAGCTACAGCGGGCGGGACGGCAAAAATGCCAACAGTGCGATCGTTGTGACGGTGACCCCGAAGGATTACAGCGCAAAGGACGACCCGCTCGCGGGCATTGCTTATCAGCAGATGCTGGAAAGGGCAGCCTGGAATTGCGGAAAAGGAAGGATCCCTGTTCAGCGATTCGATGATTTTTGCCGGAACAGGCCGTCGGAAGCGCCGGGCAGCCTTCTTCCGGAGAACAAAGGACAGTGGGGAATGGCAAACGTGCGGGAGATCCTCCCGGAGGAACTGAACCGCTGCATTATGGAGGGAATGCATTCCTTTGGCCGGATCATTCCCGGTTTTGACGGGCCGGATGTTCTTTTGTCCGGTGTCGAGAGCCGCACCTCTTCGCCGGTGCGCATTCTGCGCGATGATCACTGCGAGAGCCTTACCTTTCCCGGAATCTTTCCCTGCGGCGAGGGAGCCGGATACGCGGGAGGCATTACATCCGCCGCAGTTGACGGGATCCGCGTCGCGGAGGCAGTGTGCAGTAGCCGCTTTACGAAATATTTAAGATAAGTTTTTCGGCTTCGGGTGTGTACTTTGCAGAATTTTTGTGTTAGAATGTTTCAATAGTTCTGCGTGGAACCCGCCGGGAGCGGCCTTATGCGCGGAACTCCGGAAACTGTTCCTGCAAAAGGGTATGGAAAAACAAAAAAAGAAAGAGAACCAGAGCACTGTGCCGGGGCGTACGATGAAGAGTATGCCCAAAACGGAGCGCCCGTATGAAAAATGTCTGGAGAGGGGAGCGGAGAGTCTTTCAGATGCCGAACTTCTTTCCGTTATTCTGCGCACCGGCACGCATGGAGAATCGGCGCTGGAGATGTCAAGGAAGATACTTTCGCTGAACGGGGAGAAAAGCGGCCTCCTCGGCATCTATCATCTGTCGGCTGAGGAACTGATGCGTGTACGCGGCCTGGGAAAAGTCAAGGCGGTACAGCTGAAATGCATCGTGGAGCTTTCGAGACGGATTTCACGCAGCCGGTTTTCGGAAGGGATTTCTTTTCAGGATCCGGTGGCGGTAGCGCAGTATTATATGGAAGATATGCGCCATCTGGAGCAGGAGAATGCGATCCTTGTGATGCTGAACAGCAAGGGAAAGCTGATCAGGGATGAGGTTCTCTCAAAAGGCACGGTCCGCGCATCTCTGATATCGCCGCGGGAGATTTTTATCGAGGCGGTGAAACATCAGGCAGTCAGTATCATCCTGCTGCACAATCATCCGAGCGGAAATCCGGATCCGAGTGAGGAAGATATCCGGATGACCGAACGTGTCCGGCGTGCGGGAGCAATGCTGGGGATTGAACTTCTGGATCATATTATTATAGGAGACTGCCAGGCTGTCAGCATGAGGGAGCAGGGCGCATGGCAGTGCGGACTAGAGGAGAGTTATAAGGGGTAACAGACATGTTGTTGCAACGGGCATGCGGACTTGATCTTGGAACTGACACGATCAAGATAAGAGATAAAAACGGCAAAAAATTTCTCTACAGCAGAAATGTGGTTGCGGTGCGCAGGGACGGAAGTGTTCTTGCCTGCGGAGATGCAGCCTACAGCGTATATGAAAAACAGCCGGACACGGTGAGGGTCGTCTGGCCGATGGAAAGCGGTGTGATTGCAAACCTGACGGAGATGGATATTCTTCTTGACTATCTGATCCGCCGGTTTGGGGGAGCTTCCTCCCTTCTGATTGCGGTTCCTACCGAGATTACGCAGGTGGAGAAACGCGCATTCTTTCAGGTGATGAAAGGACAGATCGGGGCCGGGAGAATCCGTCTTATAGAAAAGGGCCTTGCGGATGCAGTCAGTGCGTCTCTGCCTGTGCTGTCAAGCCGCGGCCATATGGTTGTGAATATCGGCGCGGATACGACGGAGATTTCCGTAATTTCATCCGGAAAGGTGATCCTCGGGCAGACGCTTAAGATCGGTGGCCGCCGCATGGATGCGGATATCGCCACGATGGTGCGCCGCAAGTTCAACCTCAGCATCGGCCAGAAAACCGCAGAATCGCTCAAGAATAACCTTGCATTTATGATCAACGGCCCAAGGCTGGAGCAGAAGGTCTTTGGCATACACACTCTTTCCGGTCTGCCGAAAGCGGAGGTGATTCCTTCTCTCGCGGTCAGCGTGGCTATCATCGATACCGTAGACTCCATTGTTGAGAGTATCAATTCCATTTACAACCGTATCCCTCCGCAGCTGATGAAAGATATCTCACACGAGGGAATTTACTTAAGCGGAGGTGTTTCCATGATCCTGAATCTGCCGGAATACATCCGAAGAGAGATCGGCATCCCGCTCCACCATATACAGGATCCGAAATACAGCACCATCCGGGGGCTGGTTGAGGTCATGAATAACAAAGACCTGAAACCTCTTACCTATACCCTGAATGATCTCGCCGCAATGCGGTAGTATTGACAGAGGAATACAACTGCGATGAAAAAGAATGCAAATGAAACGTTAAAAAATAAATACCTTCTGATCGGGTTGTCCGTATTTTGCGTGCTGCTGATCATTTTGTCTTCTGTGAACAGTGATCTGGCTGCCCCTGTGAAACAGGTGAGCGGCTATCTGGTCACACCGGTGCAGAAAGGCATCAACAGTTTCGGAAGCTGGCTGAGCGGATTTACGGAGAATCTGGAGGATGTGGAGACACTTCGTGAAGAGAATGAATCCTTAAAAGAACAGGTGGCGACGCTGACCGAGGAAAACAGTCTCCTTGTACAGGAGCATGAGGAACTGGAACGGCTTCAGCAGCTCTACGAACTGGACGAAGAATACTCCGATTACGAAAAGGTCGGCGCGAATATCATAGCGAAGGAGTCGGGAAACTGGTTCCATATTTTCACCATTGATAAAGGCTCTGATGACGGGATTGAGAAGGATATGAATGTCATAGCGGACGGCGGTCTGGTCGGGATCGTCACCGAGGTGGGAGCCGGCTGGGCGACTGTGCGTTCCATTATTGACGATGAGAGCAACGTCAGCGCGATGGTTTCCACGACCTCTGACCAGTGCATTATCAGCGGGGATCTGACTCTGATTGATGAAGGCTCTCTGGAACTGTCTCGGCTGACAGACACGGACAATGCCGTACATGTGGGCGACAAGGTCGTGACATCCTATATCAGTGAAAATTATCTGCCCGGAATTTTGATTGGCTACATCAGCGAGCTGAATAATGACTCGAACAACCTGACGAAGTCCGGATATATCACGCCGGTGGTGGATTTCCGCCATCTGCAGGAGGTACTGGTCATTCTGGAAAAGAAAGAATATGTTTCGTCGGACTCCGTGTCAGAGGAGGAAGATTCTGCGGAAGTGGAAACGGAAGGACAGGAGACGGAATACGAGAGTGAGACGCCGGTGGTATCCGAATGATTTCCGGGAGCCGTATCCGGCAATTTGATTTGCAATATGCATGAATGCCGCATGTTTGCGGCGGATCGGAGAGTATCATGAAACGCAGAATTGTCCTGGCCGTATTGATCGTGATCTGTGTGCTTCTTCAGGCAACGGTATGTCCTATGATCGCGATCGGGGATATCAAACCCAATCTTCTGATTGTACTCACGGTTTCCTTCGGCCTGATGCGGGGCCGCCGGGAAGGAATGCTGACCGGCTTTTTCTGCGGACTTCTTACGGATATTTTTTTTGAGAGTACTCTGGGCTTCAATGCGCTGATGTATTTGTGGGTCGGGTATTTCAGCGGCTATTTCTTCCGCATCTTTTATGATGACGACATTAAGACCCCGCTTCTTCTGATTTCGGTGAGTGATTTTGTATACGGCATCGTCCAGTATGTGTTCCGGTTTTTGCTGCGCGGCCGCATCCATTTTCCGTTCTATCTTGGCCGCATTATCCTGCCGGAAGTGGTGTATACCCTGATACTGACTTTTGTCTGCTACCAGATCTTTTACCGGATCAACCGCTGGCTGAGCCTGACGGATGCTTAAGAGGAGGAACTGGATATTTTGTTTGGAAAATTTCGGAAAAAAACAGCAGGCTCATCGACAAATGTGCGGATTGTCATACTTGCAGTAATCGCAGCTCTTCTCGCAGCTGTGATTTTGCAGCGCCTGTTTTATCTGCAGATCGTGATGGGGGAATCTTATCAGGAGAATTTTTCTCTTTCTATTTTGAAGGAAAAGACGATCAGCGCCGCCCGCGGCAACATCTATGACCGCAATGGCGTGCCGCTTGCTTACAATGAGATTTCCAACTGCGTGACTTTTGAAGACAGTCAGACTTATGAGACGACAAAGGAAAAAAATCTCTCCATCAACAGCACACTTTATCATATTATCAAATTGATTGAGGAGGAGGGCGACTCCGTGGACTCCATTGTGGAGGATTTTGATATTGCCCTGTCCGATGACGGCACCTGGGAATATACGGCAAGCGGATATACGCTGAATCGGTTTAAAGCGGATATTTTCGGGGAGTCCGACATCGGGGATCTGGAGGCGGAACAGCTGAATATTGAGGCGGGGGATCTGATGGATCTTCTGTGCGGCGGTACCACGACGTTCGCCTCTGAGACGTTTTATGGCTATGGGATTCTGGATGAGACGATCACAGAAGAAGAACTTGAGGAATATGATCTTCCGGCAGCGTATACAAGTGAAGAAATCCTTCAGCTTGTCGCTCTGCGCGCAAATATCGCTGCCTACAGCTACCAGCGCTATAATGCGGTTACCATAGCGGAGGGCGTCAGTGAACAGACTGTGACCCGCATTCTGGAAAATATTTCTGATTATCCGGGAATTGATGTCACGGAGGAGTACATTCGTGTGTACGATTACGCGGAATGTATGGCCGGTCTGATCGGTTATACAGGTCAGGTGTCCGCTGAAGAGCTGGAGGAGCTCCAGAAGGTGAACGATGATTATACGGCGACGGATATTGTCGGGAAATCCGGACTGGAGAGCGTTTACGAGACGACTTTGCAGGGGACGAAAGGATACGAACAGCTCTATGTGAACTATGTCGGACAGACGCAGGAAGTGATCTCACAGGTGGATGCGCAGGCAGGCAATGATCTCTATCTGACACTGGATGTTGAACTGCAGCAGGCTGCGTACCAGATGCTGGAACAGGAGATCGCCGGTATTCTCTGGTCCAAGGTTATTTCTGTTGAGGAGTACAACACAGAGAACCTGACCTCCGCAGATGATGTCTACATTGCGTATTATGATGTTTATTATGCTCTGTTTGAGAATAATATTTTAAGCGTCAGCCATTTGAAAACAGCAGACGCCACGGAGAATGAGCAGACGGTCTATGCGGCGTTCCAGACGAAGGCGGCGGAAATCTTTCAGGTTATCCGCCAGGAACTGCTCTCGGATGACCCGACTGTTTACAGTGATCTTGATGAGGAATACCAGGTCTATGTCTCCTACATTGTCGACGACATGCTGACGGAGGATACCGGTATTCTGAATGAAGAGGCAATCGACGAGACAGACGCGACCTATATCGCGTGGTCTGAGGATCACAGCATCAGCCTGAAGGATTACCTGACCTACGCGATTTCTCAGAACTGGATCGATGTGTCCAAGCTGAACGTAGAGGAAGAATATCTGGATTCGGATGAGATGTATTCTGTGATTGCGGATTACATTGCCGATTACCTGTATGACGATGACGATTTCTGCCGTCAGGTGTACCGCTATATGCTGAAAGAACAGCGTATCACCGGTGAGCAGATCTGTATGCTGCTCTTTGACCAGGGTGTGCTGGATATGAATGAAAGCCAGTATGAACGCCTGCAAAGCGGTTCCCTTGATGGGTATACATTCCTGATGGACAAGATATCCAACCTTGAGATCACGCCTTCACAGCTCGGACTGACGCCCTGTTCCGGTACTGTTGTGATTACGGATGTGAATTCCGGAGAAGTACTGGCCTGTGTCAGCTATCCGGGTTATGACAACAACCGGCTTGCGAATGACATGGATGATGATTATTATTACTCCCTGCTGAACAACAGCTCCTCGCCGTTCTACAGCCGGGCAACGCAGGAGTCGATCGCGCCTGGGTCTACATTTAAGATCGTATCCGCAGCCGCGGGCGTGATGGAAGGAGTCGTCTCAGTTGACGAATATATCAACTGCACCGGTACATTTGATCTGGTGGATCCGGTGATCAACTGCTGGAAAGAATGGGGGCATGGTTCGATCACCCTGCAGACAGCGATCACGGAATCCTGCAATTATTTCTTTAACACGGTGGGCTACCGCCTGAGCGCGATGAGCGGAACATACAGCGATGACGCAGGCGTGGAACTTTTGAAAAAATATGCGGAAATGTTCGGCCTGACGGAAAAGTCGGGCGTTGAGGTATCGGAGACCTCTCCGCATTTTGCCACATCGGCTTCTCCGCAGGCGGCGATGGGGCAGTCGGATCACGCGTTTACGGCGACACAGCTGGCACGGTATGTCAGCACGATCGCGAACGGCGGGACCAGCTATTATCTGACGCTGGTCAGATATACCACGGATTCCTCCGGAAGCGTCCTTGAGGAGAATGAATCGAAGGTGGGGAGCACGGTGGAACTGACAGATTCCCTCTGGAACGCGATCCATGAAGGCATGCGCGGGATGGTTAAGAACAGCGATGCGTTTGACGGATTTACCGGCGTTGCCGTAGCGGGTAAGACGGGTACAACGCAGGTCACGACCAGTATCCCGAACCACGCGACGTTTATCGGTTATGCGCCGTATGACGACCCGGAGATCGGCATTGTCGTCCGTATCGCGAACGGATATACCTCTTCGAACGCCGCTGCGCTGGCGAGGAATGTGATTTCCTATTATTATGGGATTGATGACACCGATACTCTGATCACAGGGCGCGCCTACAATGTGGATACGGATACGGAATGGGAGGATTGATCTCCCGGAGAGGAGTGAAAGCTGGCATGGGACAAAGCGCGGTCATACTAAAGAGCAATCCATATGGTCTGATTGTGAATCTTTCACCGGATCTGCCGTTTGAAGAACTTCTTGATGCTGTGGGTGAAAAATTCCGGATCTCCGCGGGCTTTTTTAAGAATGCCCGTCTGGCTTTGACCTTTCGCGGAAGAACCCTTACAAAAGAGCAGGAGACGCGTATAGTGGAGGCTATCGTACAGAATTCTTCGATTCAGGTGATCTGCATCGTGGATGAGGAAAGGGAGACGGCGGAGTATTACCGCAAAGCCCTGTCGCACGCTCTTGAAAAGAAAAAGGACGATGACGGTATGTTCTGCCGGGGCACGCTGCGTTCCGGACAATCCCTGGAAAGCGAAACCAGCCTTGTTATTTTGGGGGATGTCAATCCCGGCGCGCAGGTAACCTCGAAAGGAAATATTGTCGTCCTCGGCTGCTGTATGGGAAGCGTTTATGCCGGCGCCGGCGGAGACGAACACTGTTTTGTCGCTGCACTCACACTGAAGCCGGCTCTTATCCGAATTGCCGGAGCAGCACCGAAGAGAAGTGCAATTATAAAAAAAGAAGATCCGGGAGACTATCCGGTGAAACCGGAAATCGCTTTTGCCAAAGACGGTCATCTTCAGATTAAAGCCATTACAAATGAGACGCTGTGCGAGTATCTGACATAATGCGGACAAAGCCCGAACACAGTCCGGAAGAACAGTCTGCCGCGGATAACCGCAAAGGTACAAAAGATGGCGAATCATGACATATGGAAGGGATTGGATGAAATGAGCGAAGTGATTGTGATTACGTCAGGAAAAGGCGGTGTGGGCAAAACAACGTCCACGGCAAACATTGGCGCGGGTCTGGCGCGCCTGAATAAAAAGGTCGTACTTGTGGATACAGATATCGGACTTCGAAATCTGGATGTTGTGATGGGACTGGAGAACCGGATCATTTACAATCTGGTTGACGTCGTCGAGGGAAACTGCCGTATCCGGCAGGCTCTGATCCGCGACCGGCATTATTCGGGGCTGTACCTTTTGCCCTCTGCGCAGACACGCGATAAGAGCGCGGTTTCTCCGGAGCAGATGGTGAAACTTGCGGACACGCTGAAGCAGACGTTTGATTACATTATTATGGACTGCCCGGCCGGGATTGAGCAGGGGTTCCGCAACGCGATCGCGGCTGCGGACCGCGCAATCGTTGTTACGACGCCGGAGGTATCCGCCATACGGGATGCGGACCGCATCATCGGCCTGCTGGAATCTTCAGGGATCCGCAGGATCGACCTTATTATCAACCGTATCCGTATGGATATGGTCCGCAGGGGAGATATGATGTCCGTGGAGGATGTGCTGGATATCCTTTCCGTAAACCTGATCGGAGCGGTTCCGGACGAGGAAAGTGTCGTCATAGCGGCGAACCACGGGGATCCGGTGCTTGGAAGCGATACCATTGCCGGGAGAGCGTACCTGAATATCGCGAGGCGGATCCTGGGTGAGGCAGTACCGCTGGAGCATCTGGAGGAGCATGTATCGCTGTTTCACCGAATTGCGGGAATGCTGGGCGCAAAATAAACAGCGAAGACTCTGAACCGCTGTGAATAAGCAGACAATGGGGGCGCAGATGAAAAGGAACCCGAAAAGAACTTTTCTTACGTCAGGAGAAATCGCAAAGGAACGCACCGGGCTTACCGTATCCGCGGACCGGCTGGATTCCCGTCCGGAAAGGATGGACGAGCTGCGCCGGGAAGTGACGGCTGTTCTTGCGAAATACATCAACACAGAGGATGACAACTTAAAAGTAAGCATTACATTTGCCTGCGATACGATAAGGAAATCGGGGCAGATCGGGAAACGGGGAAGATCGGATGTTAAGACAATACAGATTAAGTGATTACAATTTTCGTCTGATTTTATGGGTAACGGTACTTTCTGTCCTGGGCATTCTTGTCGTTGGCAGCGCAGAACCCAGCTATATGTCAAAACAGACGCTGGGACTGGTACTCGGACTGGTTCTGATGATTGTGATTTCACTGATGGACTATACTTGGATACTGAATTTCAGCTGGTTTATCTATCTGGGGGCGATCGTACTGCTTTTGCTGGTGCTTGTCAGCAGTTTTGGCTCTTCCGGCGGCGGCGCGACCCGCTGGCTGGATATTGGCGGATTTCGCTTTCAGCCTTCTGACATTGCGAAAATCATGCTGATTCTGTTTTTTGCCCGATTTTTTGAAGACCGCGAGGAAAAAATCAATACTTTTCGCACCATCATGACAGGAATTGTTCTGATGGCCATTCCTCTGATCCTCATTTTAAGAGAACCGGATCTGTCGACCACGATTGTTCTTGCACTGCTTTTCTGCGGCCTGTTTTTCACCGCGGGGCTGAGCTATAAAATCATTACAGGCATTCTGATCGTCTGCGTACCGGTGGGTATCATACTGGTCAGTCTGGTCATGCAGCCGGAACAGTCGGTCATTCCGGAATATCAGATGACACGTATCTATGCCTGGCTTTACCCGGACGAATATCCGTCTGATTCCATGCAGCAGCAGAATTCTATTAAGGCGATTGCATCTGGACAGCTTTACGGGAAGGGACTGGATAATGATGATGTGGAGTCGGTGAAAAACGGCGGTTTTGTTTCACAGGACCAGACGGACTTTATCTTTGCGGTGGCAGGGGAAGAACTTGGCTTTATCGGCTGCTGTATCATTGTGGCACTGGAATTTCTGATATCTCTGGAATGCATGATGATCGGGAGAAAAGCCAAATCTCTGTCCGGCACGCTGATAGCGTGCGGAGTCGGGATTTTGATTGCATTTCAGAGTTTCATCAATATCGCTGTGGCGACCGGGCTGCTGCCCAATACCGGTCTGACGCTTCCGTTTGTCAGCTATGGACTGACATCACTGGTCAGCTTCTGCATCGGCATCGGGTTTGTGCTTAACGTCGGACTGCAGACGAGGCGCTATTGACGGCTATACATGAAAAAAGGGGGAATACCTGTATGAATGTAGCATTTATCGCACATGATTCGAAAAAGAAACTGATGCAGAATCTCTGCATCGCCTACCGCAGCATTCTGGTGAAAAACACCCTTTATGCGACCGGTACGACAGGAAGGCTGATTGAAGAGGCGACCGGTCTTAACATTCACAAACTTCTGGCCGGGCATGTCGGCGGAGAAGAACAGCTTGGAGCGATGATCGAGCAGGGACAGATCGATCTGATGATTTTCTTCCGGGACCCGCTCGGGGCCAGACCCAATGAGCCGGACATCAATAAGGTCATCCGGCTTTGTGATGTGCACAATGTGCCGCTGGCCACCAACATCGCTTCGGCGGAAATGCTTTTAAAATCTCTGGAAAAAGGAGACCTTGAGTGGCGTGAAATGTACAGGTAACGAAGAAGCCCGTAAGCGCCTCGGCTATACGGAACGCGAATGGGCCAGAATACTGGAACAGGAAAAGAAAGAAAAACAGCGAAACCGCAGACTGGCTGCAGTGCTGTCCGGTCTGCTTGCAGTCGTCTTATGCATGGGATTCCTGGTCTATTATACGGTGTTTCGGTCTCATGACTATACCCTCTCTTTTGCTTATGACAGTACGGATATGGTGTTCGGGACCGGCACGATCCTGGATGGATTTGAGGCAGAAGACGGAGCCGCCGCTGATCTTTGTGTGACAACGGGAGATACCAACACCTCGGCGGTTTCCCTTGATGCCTATTCTGCGGCACTGTTTGATCTGAATGCTCAGGACACGGTATACGCAAAGGATGTCTTTACAAAGCGTTCGCCGGCCAGTATCACAAAGATCATGACATGTCTTGTTGCTTTGAAATACGGCAATCTTGATGATCAGGTGACCGTGACGTCCACGATTCTGGATATTGAAGAGGGTTCTTCTGTCGCGGATCTTAAGGTGGGGGATGTGCTCTCCCTGCGTCAGATGCTTTATGGCATGATGGTGGTATCCGGCAATGATGCCGCCATGATGGTTGCTGAACACATTGCGGGGAGTGTGGACGCGTTTGTTGAGCTGATGAATGAGGAGGCTCTGGAGATAGGCGCGACCGATACGCATTTTACCAATCCGCATGGTCTGACGGATTCCGAACATTACACCACTGTGTATGATATTTATCTCATCTTTAATGAGGCAATGAAGTATGATACATTCATGGATATCATCAACAGGGAAAATTATTACGCGGAGTACACGGATGCGGACGGCAATGATGTGGCCGTTACCTGGGACTCGACAAACCAGTATTTTACCGGGGATGAGACGGCCCCGGACGGAGTGATCGTATACGGAGGCAAGACCGGTACGACAGATGACGCCGGCTATTGTCTTGCGCTGCTTTCGAAGGATATTTATGGAAATCCGTTTATATCCATTATTCTCCATGCGGATTCCAAGGAGAATCTGTATGGCCAGATGAATTCTCTGCTGTCACTGATCTGACTGTCATCAGATTCAATGAACGGATTCTGTATGCGTAATCGGATTCTGTGTAAATTTGTGTTGTTTTTTTGGCGCGGATAGTCTATAATTGACCCATGTAAAAATATCCGCTACTAAAGGAGGAGATGCCCATGATACAGTTAATTTTAGGTAATAAGGGGAAAGGCAAAACGAAGGTATTACTTGACAGGGTAAATACCGAGATTAAGACAGCGCATGGCAGTATCGTGTATCTTGATAAAAGTGCGAAGCATATGTATGAACTCAACAATAAAGTAAGGCTTATTGATATTTCCGGTTTTCCGCTGACTTCCAGCGACCAGTTTATCGGCTTCATCTATGGTATCCTTTCGCAGGATCATGATCTGGAGCAGATGTACCTCGACAGTTTCCTCACAATTTCAAAAGCGGAGGATCCCGCTGCAGTAAACGCACTTCTTGAAACACTTACCGGGATCGGCGAGAAGTTTGATGTTACGTTCGTCATCAGCATTTCCTTACAGGCCGATGACATTGATTCGAAATACAGAGAACATATCATTGCGGAGCTGTAATCCGGCGGCTCATATGCTGCGGACCGCAATATCAGGATATATTCTGGAATACATAAGAGAAAGCCCGGCGGTTGTGCCGGGCTTTTCTGACCGCTTATTTTTCTCCGAGGGATGTAACACGTCCGTACAGGCTTAAGAGATATAGCCCGGAAAGCCCTACAAGCGCGTAGATCAGTCTTGAGATCCAGGTCAGGTCGCCAAAGACCAGATTGACCAGATCCAGTTTGAAAAAGCCGATCAGCCCCCAGTTGACTGCTCCGATGATGACCAGTGTAATTGCTGTGTAATCCAAACCTTTGCTCATATTGTAATTTCTCCTTTCGGCTTTGTCTTTGCCTATAGCATATCCGTTCCTTTATTTTTTATTCAAAATACCTTGTATCGAAAGATGGAACATGGTAGAATACCGTTTATGAATTCTGGTTTTGGGAGGCCTTTTTGAATAAACGCAGAAGCAGAAATAAAATAACAAAATACAAAAGGTATTCTTTTTTTAATATCGGAACGCTTTTGTTCAGCCTTGTCTTCATTTATATGATTATCATGCTGGTCATGTACCTGACACAGACGCATATCACATCTTATGAGGTACGGAAAGGAACGCTGACCGGCAATTATCGCTATGAGGCTCTGGCGCTTCGTGAAGAGACCATCGTGACGGCGACGCAGTCCGGAAGTGTACGCTATTTTGAACGGGAAGGGGCGAAAACGTCTGCCGGCAGCACGGTATGCGCGATTGATGAGAGCGGCAGCACAGAAGTTCAGTCGGTCAGCGATTTTACCATGACTACGGATGATGAAGACCGGCTGCAGGAGATTCTTTCCAGTTTTACCATCAATTTTTCTTCGGACAATTTCCAGAAAGCCTATGACCTGAAGGCAAGCGTGGAAGGCCTGATATCCGAGGTGATCGAGGAAAATTCGGACAGTGTCTCTTCGAGCCGCAATGCCTGTTATGCTCCGGTGTCTGGCTTTGTGCTGTACAAGATTGACGGTTTTGAGGATACACAGGAATCCGACCTTACCTCCTCAATGTTTTCTCAGAGCAATTATTCTGCCACGAACCTTCGGGCGCAGGGGACGGTAAAGTCCGGAGACGCACTTTTTAAGCTGGCAACCAGTGAGGAGTGGACGCTGTATTTTCCAATGGATTCCACCCTCGTCACTGAGCTCGCGGATGCCGCAACGATCAAATTCCGGTTCCTGAAGGATAATGTCACATTTACCTCCTCTTTTGAGATCGTCACCAATGGAGAGGAATCGTTTGGCAAAATCACACTTGACAATTCTCTGGTGCGCTATGTGACGGATCGTTTCCTTGAGATTGAACTTGTCATGGACAAGAAATCCGGGCTGAAAATTCCGATTTCCGCAATCGCTTCCCGTACGTTCTACCGGATTCCGGAAGAATATGCGATTGTAAATGAGAGCACGGATGATGAGGTGACTCTGCTTGTGGACAGCTTTGCGGAGGACGGTTCTTCGGTATCCGGATATCTGACGGCAACGGTATACAGCTATTCGGACGGCTATTATCTGGTGGATTCCGAACTGCTCTCAGAAGACGACTATATACGTATAGAGGGGACCACCACGCGCAAACGTCTTTCAGAGGATGATATTGAGACACTGTACGGTGTGTACAATATTAATAAGGGGTACGCGGTTTTTCGGGAGATTACGATTATCGATCAGAATGAAGAGTACTGCATCGTCGAAAGCAACAATACATACGGACTGGCTGCGTATGATTACATTGCGCTGGATGCGTCTAACGTGACTGACGAACAGATTGTTTATTAAGGAGAGCGGCATGTTAAAAGATAATTTACAGGAAGTGGAGGCACGTGTCGCGGGTGCGTGTGCGCGGGCCGGAAGAAGCCGGGATGAAGTGCTGCTGATTGCGGTAAGCAAAACGAAACCGGTGGAGATGATTGAGGAGATTTATCAGCAGGGTGTAAGGGATTTTGGCGAAAATCACCCTCAGGAGATCCGTGACAAGGTTCCGCAGCTGCCGGACGACATCAGGTGGCATATGATCGGGCATCTGCAGACAAATAAAGTCAAATATATTATTGAGCGTGCCTGTATGGTGCATTCGGTAGACTCTGTCCGCCTCGCGGAAACGATCAGCAGGGCTGCGCAAAGCCGCGGACGCCGGATGCCGGTTCTTGTCGAGGTAAACATGGCGAAAGAGGAATCCAAATATGGTATTATGCCGGAAGATACGGAACGCTTTATTCGTGAAATTGCTTCCCTGCCCGGAATACATGTGAATGGACTGATGACGATCGCACCCTATACGGACCATGCGGAAGAGAATCGCAGATATTTTCGTGATATGAAGAAATTATCTGTTGACATTGCGGGCAAAAACATTGATAATGTGGATATGTGTGATCTCAGTATGGGCATGACCGGCGATTATGAGGTCGCGATTGAAGAGGGAGCCACAATGGTTCGTGTGGGCACCGGTATATTTGGAGTGAGAGATTACAGCAGGTGACTGCATCCTTACTTCCGGATATAAAACAGATATGCAGCGGGTCATACAGTGTGAATGCACTGGCCGGCTTCGTGTAGAAATGGGAGATTATAAAATGGGTGTAATTGATAAGTTTCTGAATGCTATGAAAATGAATGATGAGGATGTTCTGGACGACGATTACCTCGATGACGACTACGATGATTTTGACGATGAGATGGAGGAAGAAGCTCCACGGAAACGTTTGCTTGGAAGAAACCGGGAGGAAGACACGGAGCGAAGGGATGCCGTAAAGGACGAACAGGCGGCGGAAGAATCCCGTAAGTCTGCTTCACAGACGGCAAGACAGTCGACAAAGACAAGGACATCCCGCACAAATACCAGTAAGATTTCACCCATGCGGAGCCCTGGTACCGGCAGACGGACGGGAGGGATGGAAGTCTGCGTGATCCGTCCGAAGAACATGGAAGACGCCCGTGAGGTGACGGATACTCTTCTTGACGACTGCACTGTGATTCTGAATATGGAAGGCATTGATTTTGAACTGGCTCAGCGCATCATTGATTTTGCCTGCGGTTCCTGCTTTGCGATTCATGGCAAACTCCAGAAGGTGAGCAATTATATCTTTATCATTACGCCGCAGAATGTTGATATTTCAGGAGATTTTCAGGAAATGATGAATGGCGTGTATGATGTTCCCTCTTTTGGGACATCATTCTAGGCGCTTCTAATGGAAAAGGAAGGGCTGTCTGAAAAGAGGATCCGGGAGCTTGCCTCCAGAGCGGACGCCAGAGGGTGTCCGGCTTTTACGGATTTTCTGAATCTGAATGAACAGAATATCGTTTTTGAAACCATACAAAAGTTTTCCTTTGTCAAAGGGGAAACTTTTGGCGGTTATGAGGGAGCGGAGCGCCGGATGGCTGCGCTGATCCCGCCGGATATGCCGCCGGAGAAAATCTCCTGGCCGGTTTGCTGTATCCGGATTGCTCCCCGCAGCCTGAAATTTGCCGAGAAGCTGACACACCGGGATTTTCTCGGAGCCCTGATGCACCTTGGTTTTGAGCGCTCTGTACTGGGAGATATTGCTGTCACGGATACGGAAGCGTACCTTTTCTGTATTTCCAGATTTTCGGAGCTGATCTGTACGGAACTGACGCAGGTGCGGCGCACGCAGGTCGTGTGTACGCTATGTGAGATGGAAGGATTTGAATATACGCCTCCAACAGAGAAACTGCGCGGCAGCATTGCCTCCGTGCGCCTGGACGCGGTGATGGCACTCGGTTTTGGCGCGTCCCGCAGCAGCCTTCTTTCGCTGATCGAGGGAGGGAGTGTCTATGTAAACGGAAAGCTGGTCACTTCGAATGCGTATACACTCAAAGAAGGCGATATTGTCTCCGCCCGTGGGCTGGGCAGATTCCGTTATATTGGCGCAGGCGGACAGACGAGGAAAGGGCGTATCTTTGTGGAAGCAGAGCGGTTTGTGTGAGAGTTCTCCGGTGGACGGCGCAGACTGGAAGAGGGAACAATTGTGAGACTGGCGCCTGTACCGGCGAAGCAGATAACCGGAGAGACACCCAGAATAAGAGAGGTATAAATTCATGAATACGGGAAAATACAGAACGGGAATGGAAATCACGGTGAAAACGGAGGCGAATGCTCCTTATAAGATCTGCCTTCAGGATTCTTTTCGGAAACTGCCCGCTTATCTGGCACAGCTTGGCTGTGAGGGGCACCGGATCTGTATTGTGACGGATTCGAATGTGGCGCCTCTGTATCTGGAAGAAGTACGGCAGACGCTGGCTTCCTGCTGCAGTGCGGTCGCTGTCTTTGAACTTCCGGCAGGAGAGGAAAGCAAAACGCTGAATCATGTGCGCGAACTTTATGAGGAACTGATTCAGAACGGGTTTGACCGCCATGATTTCCTTCTTGCGTTAGGAGGAGGAGTCGTCGGAGATCTGACCGGATTTACGGCGGCGACATATCTGCGCGGGATCCGTTTTATTCAGGTGCCGACGACCCTGCTCTCGCAGATTGACAGCAGCATTGGCGGCAAGACGGGAGTGGATTTTGATTCCTACAAAAATATGGTGGGGGCGTTCCATCAGCCCTCTCTGGTGTATATCAATATCAGGACGCTGCATACTCTCCCGGATGAACAGTTCGCGAGCGGCATGGGTGAACTCCTGAAGCATGGGCTGATCCTGGACGCGGATTATTATGAGTGGACGATCGACCATATGAGTGAGATCGAGGACCGTAAGTTTTCCATTCTGCTTACCATGGTCGCCAGAAGCTGTGAGCTGAAGCAGTCTGTAGTCGAAAAAGATCCGAAAGAGACGACCGGTGACCGCGCGCTGCTGAATTTTGGACACACAATCGGGCACGCGATTGAGAAACTCAAGAATTTCCAGCTCCTCCACGGCGAGTGTGTGGCGCTGGGGATCGTAGCTGCAGCCTGGATCTCCTGGCAGCGGGGCATGATTGAAGAGGAAGAATTTTACGAAATCCGCGATATGAATGTGGGCTTCGGCCTGCCGATTTCGTTCGAGGGACCGACCGCGGAAGAGATCGTAGCGGCTACGAAAAAGGATAAAAAGATGAATGCCGGAAAAGTACGGTTTGTACTGCTCGAGAGAATCGGGCATGCAGTCGTTGTGCCGGATGTGACGGATGAGGAGATGGCAGACGCCGTCCGTTCGATTCGTTATGAGAGAAGTGGACAGGCATGAAAGAAATGAAGTCATATAAAATCCGTTGTGCGGCCGGCGTATTTTGGACGCTGCTTTTGCTGAGCGTGGATCAGGTCACAAAGCTGCTGGCCTGCAATTATCTGAAAAACAGCTCCGGTATAACACTGATTCCCGGGGTATTCGAGCTTTTTTATGTTGAAAACCGCGGCGCGGCATTTGGCATGCTGAATAACAGGCAGATGCTGTTTGTTGTGATTGCCGTGCTTATCATCGTATTATCAGCCTTTGTCTACAGCCGGCTTCCCGTGGAAAAACATTATGATCTGCTTCGGGCGGTCTGTGTTCTAATTGCCGCCGGAGCCGGAGGCAATCTGCTCGACCGGCTCATGAGAGGCTATGTTGTGGATTTCCTCTATTTTTCCTTGATTGACTTTCCTGTGTTTAACATTGCGGACTGCTGTGTCTGCGTTGGCGCGGGACTGGCTGTCGTTCTTTTGTTTACGGTTTACAGGACCGAGGAATTTGTCTTTCTGAAGTTAAAAAGATGACAGGTTTTTTATGTTGACAAACATCACTTTCAATGCTAGACTGTTTTAAGTTGAAAAACCGGATTAGCAAAATGCGAGGACGGAGAATAGTACGCTGATATTCTTTTTTCAGAGAGATGCCGGCCGGTGAGAGGCATCAGAAGAAATCAGGGGAACTCGCTCCCGAGCGGCTGCCCGAAATCTCTGCTTTACAGTACAGGAATTTTTTTCACGTCCGTTATATGCTGTATCGTGAAGAGAGTAGACGCAGACGGCACCCGACCGTTACCATGGGATGGATATAAGACGACCGGACTCAGTCTTTGGAATCTCTTTTTGAGTTGAAACTTTTCCGAAGCAGTTTCCCGTCCGTATCCGCAGAGTGTATGAGCGATCATAAATGAGAGTGGTACCGCGCAGGATTTTGTAATCTTCCGTCTCTTAGGGCAGATGCCTTAAGGGGCGGTTTTGTTTTGAATAGTGATCATATTTTTGAAAAAGGAGACGAACATCATGATGAATCCGAAGAAGTATACCCGTCAGTATTTTATGCCGCCCGAAAGATGCATGAAATGGGCGGAAAAGGAATATGTGGATCACGCACCCGTCTGGTGCAGTGTGGATCTGCGGGACGGCAATCAGGCACTGGTTGTGCCGATGACTCTGGATCAGAAGATTGATTTTTTTAAGCTGCTGGTCGATGTGGGATTTAAGGAGATCGAGGTCGGCTTCCCGGCTGCCTCCGATACCGAATTTCAGTTTCTCCGCCGTCTGATCGAGGAAGATCTGATTCCGGACGATGTGACGATTCAGGTGCTCACCCAGGCGAGAGAACACATTATCCGCCGGACGTTTGAGGCGCTGAAAGGTGCGAAGAACGCGATCGTGCATGTGTACAATTCGACTTCTCTGGCGCAGCGCGAGCAGGTCTTCCATATGTCGAAAGAGGAAATCCTGAAGATAGCCGTGGACGGCGCGAAACTTCTGCAGCAGCTGACGGACGAGGCGGGGGAGAAGTACCGCTTTGAGTACAGCCCGGAGAGTTTCACCGGCACGGAGGTGGACTACGCGGTAGAGGTCTGCAACGCGGTGCTGGATGTATGGAAGCCGACCGCGGACCGCAAGGCGATCATCAACCTTCCGAGTACGGTGCAGATGTCGATGCCGCATGTATATGCCAGCCAGATCGAGTATGTGAATGACCATCTGAAATACCGTGACAATGTTGTGATTTCTCTGCATCCGCACAATGACCGCGGCTGCGGGATCTCGGACGCGGAGATGGGAATGCTCGCAGGCGCGGACCGTATTGAAGGCACTCTGTTCGGAAACGGGGAGAGAACCGGCAATGTGGATATCGTGACGCTTGGCATGAACATGTACGCGCAGGGTGTGGATCCGAAGCTGAATTTCAACGATATGACAAAGATCACCGAGGCTTATGAGAAATATACCGGGATGAAAGTGGATGAGAGAAGCCCGTACGCGGGAGCACTTGTATTTGCCGCCTTCTCTGGTTCGCATCAGGATGCGATCGCAAAGGGCATGAAGTACCGTGAGGAAAACCAGTGCGAGACCTGGACGGTTCCGTATCTGCCGATTGATCCGACCGACATCGGACGTTCCTATGATGCGGATGTGATCCGTATCAACAGCCAGTCCGGAAAGGGCGGAGTCGGTTATATCCTGGAACAGAATTACGGCCTGAAACTTCCGAAGAAAATGCGTGAGGCGATGGGATATGCGGCGAAGGGAGTATCTGACGAGCTGCATAAAGAACTGCTGCCGGAGGAGATTTTCCAGCTGTTCAAGGATAAATTTGAGAATATTACGGAGCCGTACCGGATTCAGGAAATGCATTTTAAACAGCATAACGGTATTATCGCTGAGGTGACGGTAGAATATGACGGCAGGACCAGTGTCATCGTGGCGTCCGGCAATGGCCGTCTGAATGCGGTGAGCAATGCGATGAAGCGGCATTTCCGTCTGGAATATGATCTGGTGACCTATGAGGAGCATGCGCTTGAACAGAGTTCCAGTTCACGGGCAATCGCTTATGTCGGGATCCGCGAGAAAAAGACCGGCAATCTGCACTGGGGCGCAGGTCTGGACGTCGATATCATCAAGGCATCTGTGGACGCGCTGCTGACTGCGATCAATCACATGGTGGAAAAACAGGCATAGAAGAAAAGTCATTTTTTTCCGTGCTTAACACATAGTGCGTTTTTGTCAGGCGCACACCTTCCTGCTGCTTGATCTCGCGATGGATCTCTTCCAGATCCCGTGAAGAATGGCAGCAGATTTTTAACATATAATCGAATTCACCGGTCAGATAGTAGCAGGAAACAATGTAAGGATTTTTCCGGACATATGCGACAAACTGTTCGGTGAAACGCGGATGCTCAAGGCTGACTTCCATCAGTACGGTCAGATCGTTTCCGATTTTGGCGTCATCCATGATAATGGTGTAGGACCGGATGATTCCATTTGCCTCCAGCTTGCGGATACGTTCGATCACGGAGGATACGGACAGATGAATCTCCTGGCTGATATCGGAAGCCTTGCGGCGGCCGTTTTCTTTTAAAGCTAAAATAATTTTCTGATCAATTGCATCCATAAAGAAGGCTCCTTTCCAAATTGGAAAACAAACAGAGAAACACTTCGAAAAAGGGACGTTCCGGCACCCTGCCAGACGTCCCTGTCCGCTATACTGCCCTCATTTTATAGCCGATTTTGGCAAAAGTCAATTGCAAAACATAATTCGTTCAGCTTTTTTTCACACCGATGACATATTTAGAAAATATAGTTAGTAACGTTCGCAGGGCTGCTGCATTCAGCCTGCGCATGGCAAACAAAGATTATGGAGGCAGGAAAATTATGAAGAAAAAATTGATTGCAGTGATGATGGGACTGGTGGTTTCACTGGCACCGACAGCAGTTTACGCACAGGAGAACGCTGCGGAAGCGGCGTCGGATACAACGGAAGAAGAGGCAGCGGTTACAGATGAGAATACGGCCGCAGATTCAGCAGACCAGGATGAAAATGCGATGCCGGAAGATATGGCAGATATGGCGGATGCCTCTCAGATGATCATGGGAACGGTTACGGAAATCGGTGAAGATTCTATTACCATCTCTGTTTCGACCGGAATGGGCGGCATGGACGCCGGAGAGAATCAGGCATCCGAAGATTCAGAAGCGGAAACAGAAGAAACAATGGAAACGGATGCCGCTATTCAGGATGCGGAAAGCGAGACTCAGACCATCAGCCTGACGGATGAGACACAGTATCTCAAATTGGGCGGCAGTACAGGCGGTATGGGTGCCGGAGACGGAGAAGCGCCGGAAATGCCGGACGGTGAGAACGGGGATGCCTCTTCGGACGGGGAAGAAGCGCCGGAGATCCCGGACGGAGAAGACGCGGAAGCACCGGCGGATGCCGGAGAGGCGCCGGAGATCCCGGACGGTGAGAACAGTGAAGCGCCGTCGGATAGCAATGATGCAGCCGGTGAAGGCGGCATGGGAGACGGCGGTATAGGCGGCATGGCCGGCGCTGCGGAGACGGAGGAAATCACGCTCGCGGATATCGAAGTTGGAGATATGGTTATCATTACGTTAAATGATGATGGATCGGCTGCCACGGTCACAGTACAGTCCATGAGTGCTATGGGAGGCGGCATGGATGGCGAAGCACCGTCTGACATGGGAACCATGGGCGGCGGTGATATGGGAGGCGGCCAGTCTTCCGGAGTGGACAGCTATGACGCTGCCAACACGGTTACGGAGGATACGACCATTGATTCTGAGGAGATCACATCTTCCGGCACCGATGAGAATGCGATTCTCGTATCTTCTGATGTAAATGTGACGCTGACGAATGATACCATTATCCGGGATTCCGACGACAGCACGGGCGGCGACAATTCCAGTTTCTACGGCGTGGGTGCGGCGGTTCTTGCCACGGACGGCACGCTTACCATCAGCGACAGTACGATTTCCACTGACGCAGAAGGCGGCGCGGGTGTGTTTGCCTATGGAGACGGTGTTATTTATGTGATGGATACGGTTATTGATACCCAGCTTAATACTTCGGGGGGGATCCATGTGGCCGGCGGCGGCACTCTTTATGCGTGGGATGTGACAGCGACCACGAATGGCACTTCATCAGCAGCGGTCCGCAGCGACCGCGGGAGCGGCACCATGGTGATTGACGGCGGAACCTATACCTCCAATGGATCGGATTCACCGGCTGTGTACTGCACAGCGGAAATCTCGGTCAGTGATGCCACGCTGACGGCAACCGGCGCAGAAGCAGTCTGCATTGAAGGCTTGAACACACTTCGTCTCTACGACTGTGATCTGACCGGCATGGCACCGGACGATGAACGCAACGATGTGACCTGGACAGTGATTGTCTATCAGAGCATGTCCGGTGATTCTGAAGTCGGAAACGGCACCTTCCAGATGACAGGCGGCACGCTTACATCGACAAACGGCGGCCTTTTCTACACGACTAACACAGAATGTACGATTACACTGGAGAACGTAGAAATTACAGCGGCGGAGGACTGTGAATTTTTCCTGCAGTGTACCGGCAATACAAACTCCAGAGGCTGGGGAAGCACAGGAAGCAACGGATCTGACTGCCTGTTTACCGCGATCAGTCAGGAAATGTCCGGAGATGTGATCTGGGATTCTATCAGCACACTTGACTTCTATATGACAGACGGCAGTACTCTGACCGGCGCAGTCGTCGATGATGAGACCTGGGCGGGCCAGGGCGGAAGCGGCAGCTGCAATGTGATCATCAGCGGGGATTCCGCCTGGATCGTGACGGGAGACAGTACGCTGACAAGCCTTTCCTGCAGCGGAACCATTACGGACGCCGACGGAAACACGGTGACGATTCAGGGAACAGATGGCACGGTCTATGTGGAGGGCACCAGTGAATATACCGTTACGGTGGATTCCTACAGTGACAGTGCGGACACATCAGGCGCATCTGTGACAGATACCTTTGCAGATTATGAGACAGAACGCCCGGAGGTGTGATGCTGTTTTTGCGGTCAGGAAGAACGGACCGTTTGAGATAAAAAGAGACACAATAATATGACTGTATTCCGGCCATTCCGCGAAATCTGCGGAATGGCTGTTTTGTCTTTCCGATCGTCCGCTTTTCGACTGGAAATTATTTTTTTCGTCATCTTTTTCCTTATTACTTGACTTTGCTGCCGAATGATAATAGAATTATTACTTGCGAAACATCGTAAAAGGGGAGCGGGTATGGCACAGGGAAGACGCAGACGCAGACGCCGAAGATCAGAGTTTGCGTTTGTTTTAAAGCTGATTATTACAGTTGCACTCGTTATTTTTGTATTTGAGGGGCGGCTGATCTATACAATGTTTACATTTGATTCCTCTGATAAAACCGTTGCCGTAGAGACGGAGGATGCGTCCGGGAGTATTCAGGAAAGTACGCAAAGCGCGGAACCGGTGGTGAGTGACAGCATGTATCTGGCCGGTCTGGCGGATGCAGGGCCTGCCGTGTCTTCGACGGAACCGGAGACGGAATCAGAGACAGAACCACTGACGGAGCATGACACCGTAACCAATCCGGACAGTTCTGCCATTGTCAGAGAGCAGGAAGAGGCTGTAGACGACTCTTATTTCTCGGACGCCGTGTTTATCGGAGATTCCAGGATGGAAGGCTTTCGCAATACCTCCGGTATTAAAGAAGGAACCTTCTTTACAAGCGTCGGGATGTCGCTGGATTCTATGACGTCGGAGGAAATTATATCCGACGGGGAGGATATGATTACCGTTGCGGCAGCACTTTCCGGCGGTACCTACGGGAAGATATACCTTATGCTCGGCGCGAATGACCTCGGTGAATACAGCTGGAGCGGATTTCAGTCCGGCTTTACCTCGGTGACGGAACGATTTCTTGAGATTCAGCCTGACGCGACTCTCTATGTCTGCAGCTGCATCTACGTGGAAGAGGATAAGGTTGCGACCGGAGATTATATCAATAATCAAAATGTGGACAGCCTGAATGCGGTTTTGCTTGAGGTATGCGAGGAAGAGGGCTATTATTATCTGGACCTCAATGAGGTGCTTTCCGACGGATATGGTTCCCTGATTGAGGATGCGTCCACGGATGGGGTGCATCTTTCGGCAGAATACTGTAAGGTGATGCTGAACTATCTGAAGACGCACTATGTGAGTGAGACGGAAGAGGATATTTAAGACGGATAAGGGGAGAAATATGAAACGAATGACAGGGGTGCTCTGCGCGGTCTCGGCAGCGGTTATGCTGACTTCCTGCGGGGCAAAAACAGATGAAACGGTATCCATTGAGATAGACGCTCTGGCGGAAGACCTGCTGGAGACGGTAGCATCAGACAGCTTAAGTGAGACGGCGTCTTCTTTGATTGCGTCTATTTATTATCTGGATGAGGACGCGATCGCTTCTTCGGTCGCTTATGCCAGTTCGGGGGCCACTTCCTGTGAAATTGCGGTGATTGAGAGCGCGGATGCGGATGATGTGACGGAAGTGGAGGAAAAACTCCGGACCCGCGTGGACAATCAGGAGCAGCTTTATGCCACATACAATGAGAGCGAGGCAGACAGGCTGGATTCGGCGATCATAAAAAGCGCCGGCGCATATACGGTACTCTGCGTTTGCGACGATACCGACGCGGCGGAAGAAATTTTACAGTCCTACGGGTTCTGATTGCAGGAGGATAGGAAACATGGTATTCAGCAGTCTGCTTTTTCTGTTCCGGTTTCTGCCGGCAGTGCTGCTCTGTTATTATCTTGTGCCGCGCCCTCTGCGCAATTTTGTTTTATTCCTTTTCAGTATGATATTTTACGCCTGGGGGGAGCCGGTTTATATTATTTTAATGATCGTATCCATTCTGGTATCTTATGCCGGTGGAATCGCGGTGGATGCGATGAAACGTGCGGATCGGCCTGCGGCAGCGAAGACTGCGCTGATCGTGTCACTGGCGGCCAGCCTTTCTCTGCTGGCTTTTTTTAAATATGCGGATTTTGCGATTGATACGGTCAATATGCTGACCGGCGCCGGATTTCAGCTTCTGAATCTGGCACTTCCGATCGGCATTTCTTTTTATACGTTTCAGACGATGTCCTATACGATTGACGTATACAGAGGCGACGCCCGGGTACAGAAGAACCTGATTTCCTACGGAACGTACGTGGTGATGTTCCCGCAGCTGATTGCCGGCCCCATTGTCCGCTATAAAACAATCGATGAAAAACTGCGTTCGAGACAGGAAAGCGTGGAAGAGTTTGCGCTGGGTGCGCAGCGCTTTCTGATCGGTCTGGGGAAGAAAGTACTGTTGGCGAACAACGCCGGCGAACTCTGGGAGACAGTGAGCGCGATGACGGTTTCGGAGATGCCGGCTCTGACCGCCTGGCTGGGCCTTGCCGCATATACCATGCAGATTTATTTTGATTTTTCTGCTTACTCCGATATGGCAATCGGGCTGGGCCATATGTTCGGCTTTGCATTTCCGGAAAATTTCAACTATCCCTATATTTCCAAAAGTATTACGGAATTCTGGCGCAGATGGCACATTTCCTTAAGCACCTGGTTCCGCGAGTATGTGTATATTCCGCTCGGAGGCAACCGCGTGAGTGTGGGGCGTCATATCATGAACCTGATGATTGTTTGGCTCCTGACGGGGATCTGGCATGGCGCGAGCTGGAATTTTGTTTTGTGGGGCGCCTATTACGGGGTTCTGCTCGTGGCAGAAAAATATATTTTCGGCAAATATCTGGAGCGGCTTCCGTCCATACTGCGGCATATGTATTGTATGCTGTTTGTGATGCTTGGCTGGGACCTGTTTGTATTCGGCAGCCTTTCAGAAAGTATGGCCTATATGCGGGCATTGTTTGGAGGCTTTGGCGCCGGCGTTCTGAATACACAGACGGTTTATCTCCTCTGCAACAACTTTGTGCTGCTCATTTGTCTGATTCTGGGATGTACCAGAGCGCCTAAGAGGCTGGGAGAACGGTTCTGCGCCCGCTTTGGGGCAGATAATCGGGTAATGACAGCGGCAAGAACGCTGCTGCTGGCCGGGATTTTTTTGTTGTCTCTGGCGTGGCTTGTGGATGCATCTTATAACCCGTTCCTGTATTTTCGGTTCTGACTGCGGAAAGGAAATGAAAGTATCTGATATGAACAAAACACAGTCTGTTGGCATGACAATTTTGTTTTGCGTGATGATTTTTGGATTTGGCATTGCAAGTCTGGTAAGCCCGGATGCGGAGTATTCCGAGACGGAGAACCGGACTCTTGCACAGATGCCGGCGCTTTCCCTGGATTCGCTTCTGGACGGCAGCTTTGAAGCGGATTATGAGGAATATATGACGGACCAGTTTGTATGCCGGGATGGCTGGATTGCGCTGAAGACAGACGTGGAGCGGGCCGCGTTCCGCACACAGATCAATGATATTTACTTTGCGGAGGATGATTATCTGATTGAAGCACATACCGGTGTCTTTGACACGGATCAGGCGGCAGAAAATATGGAGATTCTGGCGCAGTTCGTGGAAACTTATGCGGAGCAGTTTGACGCGGGACACATGACGGTGATGGTTATCCCCAACGCGGTAGATATTCTGCAGGATAAGCTGCCCGCGTTTGCGGACACTTATGAGGAAGAGGAATATCTCAGTGGGCTGGAAACAGCGGTCTCGGAACGATCTTCTTCGGCCGCCGATACGGTATGGTTTAACGCACGGCAGGTCCTTTGGGAACACAGGGAGGAGGAAATTTTCTACCGCACGGATCACCACTGGACGACTCTGGGCGCGTTTTATGTTTATCAGGCATGGGCAAAATCCCGCGGATATGAGATCCCGGCTGCTGATTCCTATGAGATTGAGACTGTAACAGAGGCGTTCGAGGGGACTATTCAGTCGAAACTCGGCATTCATACGGTAACGGACTCGATTCAGCTTTATCTGGACCCGGACGCACCAGCCTATACGGTGGTGAAAGACGGAAATGGGGAACAGACCGACAGCCTGTACGAGTATTCGGCGCTGGAGACCAAGAGTAAATACGATATCTTTCTGGGCGGAAATAATGCTCTGACCAGCATTGAGACGGAGGCCGGAACAGGACGGAAAATCCTTGTAATTAAAGATTCCTATGCGCATTGCTTTGTGCCGTTTATGCTCCCGGAATTTGACCGGATTGATGTGCTGGACATTCGTTATTATAATCAGGAGTTAAGCGCCCTGATAGAAGAAGAGGGGTATACGGACATTCTGGTTTTGTATAATGTCTCCGGATTTGCCGAGGATACGTCTCTGGCAAAACTGCTGTATTAAATACGCTGAAAAGGAAGGGAATGAAAATGAATCTGGTAGCGGCGGTGGATGAAAACTGGGGAATCGGCTACAGAGGGAGGCTGCTTGTCAGTATTCCGAAGGATATGAAGCTGTTTCAGGAGATGACGATGGGAAAAGTGGTTGTAATGGGGCGGAGGACTCTGGAGAGTCTGCCAGGCGGCATTCCTCTGGCAGGCCGCACAAATCTTGTGCTTTCAACCCGCACGGATTATCAGGTTCGCAACGCGGCGGTAGCTCATTCTGTGGAAGAGGCGCAGAGAGAACTTCAGAAATACCGGGATGAGGATATTTATGTGATTGGCGGAGAACGTATATACCGGGAGTTCCTGCCTTTGTGTACCGTGGCACACATCACAAAAATCAATGAGAAATTTGAAGCGGATGCTTATTTTCCGAATCTGGATGAGGATAAGGACTGGATGATCACTGCGGACAGTGAAGAACAGACTTATTTTGATCTGGAATACCGATTCCTGAAATATGAGAGGAGACGGCTCTCATAAAGGACAGAATTCTGAAAACTTCTCCGCAGGCAGTGTTACTGTATCTTGTGGAAATCGGGTTGTTTGGGTACATTATCTTCGAAATAGAATAAAAGATATTACGATATGTTACAAAAATATTAAATACTGAAATATAATAAAACCAATCTGTTTGAAAATTCAAAAAAACGCGAAAATAAAGGAAAATTCGACATTGCTCGTTTTTTACACCTGTTTCCGGCTTCGAAAAATCCTCGAAAAATCCCTGTAAAATCCATATTTCTTCAAAAACACACGTTAAAATGTCGAAAAATTCAATCATAATTCGAATCATGTCGAACGAAAATATTACAAAATTATGAAAAAAGTGTTGACATATAGAATGTATAATTATATAATGAAACCACTTGAAAGCGGCGAGTATAAACAATAAGGGGACAAACGATTCCATCAGGGGAGAAGAATCGAAAATAACCACAGGAGAGTTGTTTATATGCTGTTAGTAAACGGAGAAAGGTCTTTGGATCGCCTCATGAAACTCTGGCGCATCTTAAGAGCGATCACACTTTTGCTGCTGGGCGCCTTCCTGACTGGCTGTATTACATGGATGATCTCAGAGATAAACATCGGGGGGCAGAGCCGTGTATATGCGGAGAACGCTGCCTCAGAGGACGGTACCGGCCAGGAAATTCAGGCCGGGCTGATGGGCGTTGTGAACGGTGTGGCAAATATGGAGCGCTATTCTGATGTGACGAGAGTGATCAGCGTGGCGGATTCAGAAGAGGATGTGCTGGCCGGTGCCAGCGGTGTAGACAGAAGAGCCGTACGCAAGTCAACGTTTCGGCAGGCCACGTCAGAAGCACGTCAGCTGGGCTATCTTGCACAGCAGACAGTTCTGAATAATCAAATGTCGTCTCTTGATTATTACACTTTGCTTCGGATTGTGGAAGCGGAAGCCACCGGTGAAGATATTATGAGTAAGATGATGGTGGCGGGCGTTGTACTGAACCGGACGAAGGATTCCCGATTCCCGGATACCATTTATAATGTTGTATATCAGGATTCGCAGTTCCAGCCCACCGTGGATGGAAGGATCAATTCCTGTACGGTGACGGACGAAACGGTAGAAGCGGTAGAACGTGTGCTTGCCGGCGAGGATTACACGCAGGGCGCGCTTTTCTTTGTGGCAAGAGACGCCGCAGACACATCAAAACTTGACTGGTTTGATTCGAGTCTGGTCTGGCTGTTTGAATATGGCGGGCATGACTTCTACACGTATCAGGACTGAAAAGAAACGGAAAAAGCTGTTGCATTTTTCATTGCAACAGCTTTTTCGTTGTGCTATGATAATAC
Organism: Clostridiales bacterium; assembly: GCA_020860715.1. Taxonomy (GTDB): domain Bacteria; phylum Bacillota; class Clostridia; order Lachnospirales; family Lachnospiraceae; genus Choladousia. The sequence continues at coordinate 34,777 of JAJBTU010000015.1, forward strand.
AAAACAAAAAAAGGAAGACAGATCAATGAACATAATGTACGTAAGCACAAGAAACGCAGACGAGCGGGTAACAGCGTCGCAGGCAGTTTTAAAAGGCCTTGCACGGGACGGCGGCCTGTTTGTGCCGGAAAAGATCCCGGCGCTGGATCTGCCGCTGGAATCCTTAGCCGGGATGTCTTATCAGGAGACGGCATACGAGGTAATGAAACGTTTCCTGACGGACTATACAGAGGAAGAACTGAAGGACTGCATCCGCAAAGCCTATGATGATAAATTTGACACGAAAGAGATCGCACCGCTTCGGAAAGAGGGCGGCGTGTATTATCTGGAACTCTTTCACGGTTCAACGATAGCGTTCAAGGATATGGCGCTTTCCATTCTGCCCTATCTGATGACTGCCGCGGCCAGAAAGAACCATGAGGAGCATGAGATTGTGATTCTGACGGCCACGTCAGGAGATACCGGAAAAGCTGCGCTCGCCGGATTTGCGGATGTGCCGGGGACGCGGATCATAGTCTTTTATCCGAAGAATGGAGTCAGCCCGATTCAGGAAAAGCAGATGGTGACCCAGAAAGGAAAGAATACCTGCGTGATCGGAATTCATGGGAACTTCGATGACGCGCAGACAGGGGTAAAGCGTCTCTTCTCTGACCGGCAGCTGGAAGAAGAACTTCAAAAAGAAGGTTTCTGTTTTTCTTCGGCAAATTCCATCAATATCGGACGCCTGGTTCCACAGGTCGTCTATTATGTATATGCGTATGGACGCCTTCTGAAGAACGGCGGGATTCAGGCGGGAGCGCCGATGAACGTGGTTGTGCCTACCGGTAATTTCGGCAACATTCTTGCGGCTTTTTACGCAAAAAATATGGGGATTCCGATTGGAAAACTGATCTGTGCCTCGAACGAGAACCGCGTGCTTTATGATTTCTTTCAGACAGGCACTTATGACCGGAACCGCGAATTTGTCCTGACCTCATCGCCGTCGATGGATATTCTGATTTCCAGCAACCTGGAAAGACTGATTTATCATGCGTCCGGGAGGGACGCGGAGAAGAATGCGCTTCTGATGCGGCAGCTTACGGAGATGGGGCACTATACGGTGTCGGATGAGATGCGGGCGGCTATGTGTGATTTCGCGGGCGGCTATGCCACGGAGCAACAGACATTTGCCGAGATTCAGCGGGTATATGGTGAGAGCGGGTATCTTCTGGATACGCATACGGCAGTGGCTTCGAGCGTTTATCACAGAGATTTTTCGAAGGAATGTGCGGATACGCCGGCAGTGCTCGTCTCCACGGCCAGTCCGTATAAGTTTGCCAGAAGCGTTATGACAGCTGTTGATCCGAAATACGCAGAGATGGGAGATTTTGCTCTGATCGACGAACTTCATGCCATTTCTCGGGTTCCGGTACCCCGCGCGATTGAAGAGATTCGAAATGCGCCCGTGCTGCATGACACTGTGATTGAGAAGGATGAGATGAAAACGGCCGTGAAGCGTTTTCTGACAGCCGGCAGAGCGTGAGATCCGGAAAGACAAAAGGAACGGAAGGGAGCAGGAAATGAGTGACAATTCATTTTATATCATAATTGATTTCTTTGTGGCGGCCTGCGGGGTTTATGTTGTTGTGCAGTACCTGCTTATGATAAAAACAGGGAAAATCCGGCAGAACGCGCTGCTGCCGAAGGATATCTCCGCGGATCACTGCAGGGATGCCGAAGGTTATATTAAGGCGATTGGTGTAAAACAGCTGGTCTTCGGCCTTGCGGCCACGATCTGCGGTACGATCAGTCTGGTGCAGGATCTGATGGGAGTATACAATATGTACCTGTCATTGGCGTCAATGGTCGTTTTTCTCGTCCTGTGCGTCTGGTACGGACGTGCCTCCAAAAAGGCGATCGAGCAGTTCTGGTAGAGGGGAGATTCAGATGAACAACAAAAATGACAGGGCAATTAATTTTATTCGGTTCTTTTTTCTGGGACTGGCGATCGCGCTTCTGATCTTTCTGGGCGTGCTGATATTTGGCATATACCGCAGTTCCATCAGAGAAATTACGGATTCGGATCTCGTTATCGTGGACGATACGGAAGCCATCACGCAGGAAGAGACAGAAGTACAGACTTTAGCTGAGACAGAACTTCAGACGGATGCGGTTTCCGGCGCGGAAGCGGAGACGGCAGCGGAAGTGCAGACTGAACTGCCGGCGGAGACGGAGGTTTCCCCGGATGCGGACGCGGAGTCTTCATCCGCTGCGGCAGCCGGGACTGCAGAGGAGACGGCATCCGGGATGGATGAAGCAAATTTGCCGGATACATCGCAGGACGCGGCCCCGGTCCAGTCAGTGGACGGTGATGTAGTCATTATCGGGGAGGAGCCAACGGCTTCTGAGGACACATCCGATGAATCCACCGGCGTATATTCTACGTTGAATGCTGCCTGCAATTTCCGCAGTGAGGCAGGGTATGAGGACGCCGACGGAAATGATACGACGATCAGAACCTGTCAGGCAGGCACGCAGGTGGAGGTGCTTGAATATTCCGGCGGCTGGACAAAAGTAAAGATTGATGGCACAGTCGGTTATGTAGGCGCGCAGTTCGTTGGAGAATCAGAGACGGACTCTGAGTAACGGAGCCGCTTTTTTGTGATATGGCGCCGGATTGCGGGCAGTGGTTCCGTGTTCTGGTTTTCAGAGACTATCTTATAGAAAGTGGAGAGGATAAGTACCGGTATGATACTTTCCGTTCAGAATATTACAAAGGCGTTTGGCACGGATGTGATTGTTTCCAACGCATCCTTTCACATAGAGGATCGGGAAAAAGCCGCCATAGTCGGAATCAACGGAGCGGGGAAGACGACGATTCTTCGTATGATTGCCGGAGATCTGCATCCGGATGACGGCGTGATTTCGATATCCAGAGGGAAAACGCTCGGTTATCTTGCACAGCATCAGGACGTCAACAGCACTGCATCCATTTATGAGGAACTTTTGTCTGTGAAGCGGGATCTTCTGGATATGGAGCAGGATCTGCGCAGGATGGAAGTGAAAATGAAGCAGCTTTCTTCCCGGGAACCGATATCGGAGGGAGGACAGTTTGCGCAGGAGGCCCCTGCCGCTTTGCAATCAGAATATACGCTTCTTATGGAACGCTACAACCGAATTTCAACGGAATTTGAGAATCGGAACGGTTATGCGGTTGAAAGCGAGGTCGTCGGTGTCCTGAAAGGACTTGGTTTTTCCGAGGGGGAATTTGACAAGCCGATCTGTACTCTTTCCGGAGGACAAAAAACCCGGGTGGCGCTCGGAAAGCTGCTTCTGACGAAACCGGATATCCTTCTTCTGGATGAGCCGACGAACCATCTGGATCTGAATTCGATTGCCTGGCTGGAAAACTATCTGATGAATTATGACAGAGCGGTTCTGATCGTTGCGCATGACCGCTATTTTCTGAACCGGGTGGTTAAGAAAATCATTGAACTGGATAACGGACATGTGAGGACCTTTGACGGGGACTATACGGCGTACGCGCAAAAAAAAGCACAGCTTCGTGAAACGGAGTGGAAAGCATATCTCAACCAGCAGCAGGAGATCCGCCATCAGGAAGAGGTGATTCGCAGACTGAAATCTTTCAACCGCGAAAAATCCGTCAAACGTGCGGAAAGCCGTATGAAGATGCTCGATAAGATGGATGTGCTGGAAAAGCCGTCCGAAGTCCGGGCGGATATGCACCTTCGCTTTTCGCCGCAGGTGATAAGCGGCAACGATGTGCTGAAAGCGGAGCATCTTTCCAAATCCTATTCAGCGAACGTGCTCTTTACGGATTTGAATTTTTCAATCCGGCGCGGAGAGCGGGTTGCCCTGATTGGGGACAACGGCACGGGAAAGACGACGATACTTAAGATCGTCAATGGTCTGGAACAGGCGGACGCGGGCAGGCTTACGACAGGAAGCCGTGTGCAGATCGGATATTATGATCAGGAACATCAGCAGCTTCATATGGAAAAGACACTTTTTGAGGAGATATCCGATATTTATCCGGATATGACAGAGACCGGGATACGCAGTGTGCTTGCCTCATTTTTGTTTACCGGCGATGATGTTTACAAGCGGGTTGGCGATCTGAGCGGCGGGGAACGCGGGCGGCTGGCTCTCGCGAGGCTGATGCTTTCCAAAGCAAATTTCCTGATTCTGGATGAGCCGACCAACCATCTGGATATTACTTCCAAAGAGATTCTGGAAGAAGCTGTTTCTAATTATACGGGAACGGTTTTTTACGTCTCTCATGACCGTTATTTTATCAATCAGACCGCTACCCGGATTCTGGAACTGAAAGACCAAAGGCTGACACAGTATATCGGTAATTACGACTATTATCTTGAAAAGTCAGAAGAACTCTCACATTCCGGAACGGAGCCGGCAGCGGTGAAAACAGAACAGCCCCAGTCTTCATCCAAGGAGGATTGGGCGCGCCGCAAGGAGGAACAGGCACAGAAAAGGCGGCTTTTGAACGAATTGAAACGCACAGAGGAGCAGATTTCGGCTCTGGAAGCGCGTGACCGTGAACTGGATCAGCTGCTTTCACAGGAAGAGACGTTTACGAATGTGGAACAGTGCACACGTCTGACACAGGAAAAAGCAGACCTGACAGGAGAGCTGGAGCAGCTCTATGAGAAATGGGAAGAATTATCGGAACAGGAAGCGAGGAATTGTTGTGGCTGAACATGAAATATCCAAGGCAGTGGTAAAGCGGCTGCCGCGCTATTATCGATATCTGGGGGATCTCCTGAACGCGAAGGTGGAACGGATTTCCTCGAATGAACTCAGCGACCTGATGAATGTGACTGCATCACAGATTCGTCAGGATCTGAACAATTTTGGCGGCTTCGGCCAGCAGGGCTATGGCTACAATGTCAAATATCTTTATAATGAAATCGGGAAAATTCTCGGACTTGACAGGTCCTACAATATGGTCATTGTCGGCGGCGGTCATTTAGGGCAGGCGCTTGCCAATTATGTAAAATTTGAAAAAAGGGGCTTTTCCATCAAAGGTATTTTTGACATTAATCCGGAGCTGGATGGGAAGCTGGTTCGCGGGATCCCGATCCGGATGACGGATGAGATGCCCCGCTTTCTGAAGGAAAATGACATACAGATCGCGGCGCTGACCCTTCCGAAGAGCGGTGCGGAAGTCGCGGCTTCGGTGCTTGTGGAGAATGGCGTGAAAGCCATCTGGAATTTTGCTCACACGGATCTGCGAGTACCGGAAGATGTCGTCGTCGAAAACGTACATCTCTCTGAGAGCCTGATGCAGCTCTCTTATGATCTGAACCACCGGAAAACGCAAGGATAAAATGGAAGAGACTGCCCGGGTGCCGTCTCTTTTCTGCGCTTATGGGACGCAGGAATATCGATACATGGAACAGTTAATTTTATACAGAGGGGAATGGTTTACATGGAACGGCTGCTCAATGCGGGACAGATGAAAGCCTGTGACGACCGGACAATCCGAAAAATCGGAATCCCGTCCGCGGTGCTGATGGAACGCGCCGCTCTTTCTGTGGTGGAGGAAATGAAAAGTGCAGGCATGGATCTTACACGGGTGCTGGTACTTTGCGGTTCCGGCAACAACGGCGGCGACGGGTTTGCCATAGCGCGGCTTCTTTCGCAGGGACTTTCAGAGCAGGTGACGACTGCTTTTGTCGGAAAAGAGAATTCCATGACGGAAGACACCGCTTTGCAGCGGCAAATCTGCGAAAATTTGGGATTGAAAGTCAGCAGGTATTTCCAGAATGATGAATATACTGTTATAGTAGACGCGATCTTTGGCATCGGACTCTCCCGCCCGGTAGAAGGGCATTACGCGGATGTGATCCGCTGGGTCAATGCCCAGAAGGCACAGGTGGTCTCTGTAGACATGCCCTCTGGCGTAAGCGCGGATGACGGCCGGGTGTGCAATGTGTGTGTGAATGCGGATCTTACCGTAACCTTTGCCTGCCGTAAGATCGGGCAGATCCTTTATCCAGGGGCAAAATACTGCGGCCGGCTTGTGTGCCGGGATATCGGAATTTCAGCGGACAGATGGTTTTGCACAGCCGCTGACTGTTGTGGAGACCGTACCGGAAGGATTACTGATACAGTGCCCGTCTTTACATATACGGAACAGGATCTCGGACTGCTCCCGCAGCGGGAGGCCTATTCCAACAAAGGCACGTATGGAAAGGTGCTTCTGATTGCGGGCAGCGAGGAGATGAATGGCGCCGCGCTTCTTGCGGCGAGGGCTGCCTTCCGGAGCGGCTGCGGCATGGTGCGAATTTTTACGCCTGAATGCAACCGCGCCGTCCTTCAGACGGGTATTCCGGAAGCGATGGTCAGTGTGTGGAGACCGGATGAACCTGAGGAAACCGTAAAAAAACGGCTTGCGGACGCACTTGCATGGTCAGATGTGGCCGGGATCGGCCCGGGACTCGGAACTTCGCCGATGGCCGCCTGTCTGCTGGATTTTGTTCTGGAATATTTTGAGAAGCCTCTTGTGATAGACGCGGACGGGCTGAATCTGCTCGCAAAGCGCCAGGATGCCGTACAGCGCAGCAATGTAATCCTGACTCCGCATATCGGAGAAATGGCGCGCCTGACCGGCAAAAGCCGGGCCGATATTGCTTCGGAACTGACAGTGTCCGCGCAAAGTTATGCCGCCGGACAGGGAGTTGTCTGTGTTCTGAAGGATGCCAGAACTGCTGTGTCTGACGGGAAACAGATTTATCTGAACACTTCCGGGAATGACGGTATGGCCGTTGCCGGAAGCGGGGACGTGCTGACCGGTGTGATCTGCGGGCTGCTCGCGCAGCATCTGCCGTGTTTTCAGGCTGCCGCGCTCGGCGTCTTTTTGCATGGCCTGGCAGGCGATCTGGCAAAAAGGGAGATCGGTGCGTATGGAATGACAGCCGGAGACATCGCGGACTGCGTTGGCAGGGTGCTTCACGACAGAATGAAAGGAATGGCCAAAAGAAGATGACCGGATCCGATCCGGGGGATATTTACAGGGAGGGACAAATGAGCAAACACAATCGAATTACCGCGTACATCCATATGGGTGCAATCCGGCACAACTTTGAGGTGATGAGAAGCAATATCCGGGAAGGAACGCAGATGGTGGCAGTCATTAAGACAGACGGATACGGACATGGAGCTGTACCAATTGCGCAGATGCTTGAACCCTGTGAGTATATCTGGGGCTTTGCCGTGGCGGCGGTTTCGGAAGCGCGTGCTCTGCGGAGCGCCGGAATATCGAAGCCGATTCTCGTGCTGGGTTATACTTTTTCTGAAGACTATGCCTGGATGGCGCAGAACGGCGTTCGTCCTACGGTATTTACTATACAGATGGCGCAGGAATTTGCGCAGGAGGCAGCGGCACTGCCGGCAGCCGTTCCGGTTCACCTTGCCGTAGATACCGGCATGTCCCGGATAGGGGTGGCGGCGAATGAGGAAGGGCTGAAGACGGCACTTGCGATTGCCGCAGCCGGTCCCATCTGTATAGAGGGCGTTTTTACCCATTTTGCGCGGGCAGATGAAAAGGATAAAAGCGCGGCAAGGGAACAGCTCCGAAAATTTTCCACTTTCTGTGACCGGCTGGAATCTGCCGGAGTGAGCGGCTTTCTGCGCCACTGCTCGAACAGCGCCGGAATTCTGGAACTGCCGGAGGCAAACATGGATATGGTGCGCGCCGGCATAACGGTATACGGTATTTATCCGTCGGAGGAGATGGATCGGGAGAGAAACCGGCTGCATCCGGCAATGGAACTGAAATCGCATGTGGTATATTGCAAAACACTTCCGAAAGGGACACCGGTCAGCTATGGCGGTACGTTTGTGACTGACCGTGAGACGGATGTGGCGACTGTGCCGGTCGGCTACGGGGATGGATACCCCCGCAGCTTAAGCAATAAGGGCAGCGTACTGATTCACGGGAAACGGGTTCCGATCATTGGGCGCGTCTGCATGGATCAGTTTATGGTGGATGTGACCGGGATGGATGTTCATGTGCTTGATGAAGTGACGCTGATGGGAAAAGACGGAGAGGACGAGATTACAGTGGATGAACTTGGCGCCCTTTCCGGGCGGTTTCCATATGAGTTTGTCTGCGATATCGGGAAGCGGGTGCCTCGGATATATGATGAAAAATGAATCATGCGCCTGAATATACAAATGAAATCAGGGAATACTTGTGAGTGTAAAGAGATTACCGGCCGACAGAAAGACAGCCGCCGGAATATTCTTTGCGTACAGGACTGATTTTTGTATATTCTGCCCTGCTTTATAAGCGGGGTGAAACGGGAGTGTGATTTTGTGAATATTCGCAGAGGGGATATCTATTACGCGGATCTAAGGCCGGTGATCGGCTCGGAACAGGGGGGAATCCGACCTGTACTGATCATACAAAATGACGTGGGAAACCGGCACAGCCCGACCGTCATCTGCGCTGCGATCACGTCAAAGATGAACAAGGCGAAGCTGCCGACTCATGTTGAGATCGAAGCCGGGAGATATGATATTGTGAAGGACTCCGTAATCCTGCTGGAACAGCTGCGCACAATTGACAAAAAACGTTTGAGAGACCGTGTCTGCCATGTGGATTACGAACTGCTGGAACGGGTGGATAAAGCGCTGCAGGTAAGTCTGGAACTGTATACATAAGATGATATCCTGTCTTGACGAACCATGCGGAAAATGGTATTCTATCCTGTGAAATTAGCAAAAGGAGTACAATCGGTTATGTCAGGACATTCAAAATTTGCGAATATTAAGCACAAAAAAGAGAAAAATGACGCTGCGAAGGGCAAGGTGTTCACGATTATCGGACGTGAGATTGCCGTAGCGGTAAAGGAAGGCGGCCCGGATCCGGCGAACAACAGCCGCCTGCGAGATGTGATCGCGAAAGCGAAGGCGAACAATATGCCGAATGACACGATTGACCGCGGCATTAAGAAGGCAGCCGGAGAGATGGGAAATGTGAACTACGAATATGTGACCTACGAGGGATATGGACCGAGCGGGATCGCGATTATCGTAGAAGCGCTGACGGACAATAAGAACCGCACATTTTCGAATGTTCGCAACGCGTTTACAAAGGGAAGCGGCACAATTGGCACACAGGGCTGCGTTTCCTATATGTTTGACAAGAAAGGTCAGATCATCATTGACCGTGAAGAATGTGAAATGGATCCGGATGATCTGATGATGACGGCGCTGGACGCAGGAGCGGAAGATTTCTCGGAGGAAGAAGACAGCTTTGAGATTCTCACCGACCCGGAGGAATTCAGCTCGGTAAGACAGGCGCTGGAGGATCAGGGGATTCCCATGGCATCCGCAGAAGTGACGATGATTCCGCAGAGTTATGTGGCTTTGACGGATGAGGCGGATATCCGGCAGCTGAACCGGACGCTGGATCTTCTTGATGATGATGACGACGTGCAGGCTGTCTATACGAATCTGGAAGAGTAGAAGAAAATACGTTCTGGAAGAAGGATAAAAGGATGAGTTTTTATCAGATCGGACTGGAAGGTATGCCAAAGCTGCTTGACTGCTGCGATGGCCGTGTGATGGATTATTTTCAGAAAAAAAACTATACGGATGCTTTTCAGCGGATGTATCAGGAGCATCTTCCCACTCTGGATGCAGTCGAAAAAGGCTATGAGGAAGCGGAAGACAAAGAACAGTTCCTGACCGATATGGCGGATCAGGTAAGCGCGTACGCAGCGCAAAAGCTGGAAGCATGCAAAGGCAAAAGCAAAAAAGATCATCTCCAGATGGACCTGAATCTGACGATGGCGGTTTTTGTGCTTCCCATGGTTCTGGAATTCAACGGAGATTCCTCGAAGCCGCTTTCAGAAGAACTGATCGCTTCATGGAAGCGCCGGTTTCCAAAGTCCAATATCAGTGCGGCTACTTACACATCCATTGAAGAGGGATTTCATAAGCAGTGGTGTTATATTACGACCGCTGTCTGCCGGACCTTTGAGAAGCCGGACGACTGTTATGAGCTGACGCTTCTTCGCGATTACAGAGATACTTACCTCGCGGAAAGTCCCGGCGGAGAAGAATTGATATCGACTTATTATGATGTGGCGCCAAGCATTGTGAAGCACATTGACCAGCAGCCGGATTCCGGTGAGATTTACCGTGGAATCTGGGATGAATGGCTTGCTCCCTGCATATCCATGATAGAATCGGATCAGAAGGAAGAGTGCCGCGAACATTACATTGACATGGTACATACGCTGCAGGAAAAGTATTTTCGTCAGTAAGACTGCAGATGGAACGCCCAGAGAGATCAGACCGGAGCATTTATGCTCCGGTTTTTATTTTAGTATGAGACGGAAATACGGTGAATGATTTTACGGCAACAGGGCATTCTAAGGAGCAGGAGATCAACGGCAGGAAAGCCTGGAGGAAACTATGAATACAATGCAGCAGGAAAACGGTGACAATAACAACAACACGGAAAAAGAACAGCGGGAGGCTATTCGTGATACCGGAGAACTGACGCTGCACGGCCGGATTCATTTATTGACCGTGATCGGCGAAATCGAGGGACATGAATGCCTTCCGAATCATTCAAAGACTACGAAATATGAACATGTACTTCCAAAGCTGGCGGCAATCGAGAACAGTCCGGATATCGACGGACTTTTGATTTTGCTGAATACGGTTGGCGGTGATGTGGAAGCGGGACTCGCGATTGCTGAGATGATTGCCTCTCTCAGCAAGCCGACCGTGTCTCTGGTACTGGGCGGCAGCCACTCTATCGGGGTGCCGATTGCCGTATCCACGGATTACTCCTTTATCGTAAAGACAGGAACCATGGTTATACACCCGGTGCGCATGAGCGGAACCGTGATCGGAGCCCCGCAGACCTATGATTATTTTAAGCAGATGCAGGACCGGATCCTCGGATTTATCAGTGAGCATTCCCATGCCGGACGAGAGCGGCTGGAAGAACTGATGCTGGATACCGGAATCCTTACAAAGGACCTGGGAACCATTCTGGTTGGTGAAGAGGCCGTCCGGGAAGGGCTGATCAATGAGGTCGGCGGAATCGGGGAAGCCTTTCGGAAACTCTGCGCACTGATCCAAAAGTGACGGCAGCTCTGCAAAAAAATCTTGTGCCGCTGAAAATTCTCTGCTATAATAAATCCAAATGTGTGTTTGGATGGACAGGAGCTGCGAGGACTCCTCCTGTCCGATTTCCGTATATTATTTGGAGGCAGCTATGACAGTATTACAGTCTATTTTTCTCGGCATTGTACAGGGACTGACAGAGTTCCTTCCTGTCAGCAGTTCCGGTCATCTGGCAATTCTGGAGAACCTTTTCAACATCGAGACGGACGGAGGCATGCTTTTTGATATCATGCTCCATATCGGCACGCTTGTCGCGGTGTTTGTCGTCTATCGAAAAGACATCTGGAAAATGATCTGCGAGGCAGTCTTTATGTTTTTGGATATCTGCCGAAACCTGAGAATTTTCTTTTTAAATAAAATACATAAGACTTCTCTGAAATACCAGAGAGTGGTTCACAACAGCTATCGTAAGTTTGTGGTTCTGATCCTGGTGTCAACGTTTCCGACTGCAGTCATCGGTTATCTTGGAGAAAAGTTGATTTCCGACGCGAGTGAGACACTTCTGATCCCGGGCATCTGTCTGCTGATTACGGCCGTGCTTCTTCTGATGGCGGATACTGTGCAGGAAGGAAAGAAACTGCCGCGGGAGACCAGCTATAAGAATGCGCTGGTTATTGGCTGCGCTCAGGGCTGTGCGACGCTGCCGGGCCTGTCGCGTTCAGGAACCACGATCGCGGCCTGCCTGCTGTGCGGGATGGATCGGCGCTTTGCCGTGAAATATTCGTTTATTTTGTCCATTCCTGCGGTGCTTGGCGCTGCTTTGCTCGAAGTAAAGGATGTGATTGCCGAGCCGGTCGTCGATATGGGTCAGATTGGCATTTATGCGATTGGGATGGTGTTTGCCGCGGTTGTCGGATATATCTGCATTAAAACGATGCTTGTGGTGGTCCGCAAAAAGAAGTTTTCTTATTTTTCAGTGTACTGTACGCTTGTCGGACTGCTGGCGATCGCAGGACATTTCTTCCTGTGAGTTTTCATGCAGGAGATCAGGGGCTGAAAACGCAGTGGGTGACGCGGAAGGGAGCGTAACACTGCGTATATACCGGAAAGGGGAGTATTTAGTTTGGCAGCTTCCAATACAACAAAGAAAAAAACCTCCGCAGGCTCGAAGAAGCCTGCGGCTTCATCAAAGAAGGCAGCTGTCTCCGGCAGCCGGAAGACAGGTGCTTCATCCGCGCCGGCCGCCCGAAAGACAGGTACTTCGTCTTCGTCAGGACGCAAAAAATCAGCGGCGGCTTCCAGTACGTCAGTATCGCGCAATATGACTGTGGAACCGGTGAGAGAACAGGATAAAATGAATCCGCAGCTTGCCAGAGAGGCGGTTCTCTGGCTGATTCTTGCCGTTTGCCTGTTCGTTTTTATCAGCTTTTTTGGAATTGGCGGTTATATTGGGTCGGTGATTTCAGACATCTGTTTTGGCGTTTTTGGCATTTCTGCTTATATTTTCCCGTTCCTGATGTTTCTGGCTGCCGCTTTCCTGATCTCAAACCGCGGGAGTCATCTGGCCGGAGAAAAATTTGCTGCCTGCGCAGTGCTGTATTTTTGCATTTGCTGTTTTGCCGCTCTTATAGAAGGACAGTACACAGATGCGTTTGATATCGGCAGGCTCTATGCACGCTGTGCATCCATGAAGCAGGGCGGCGGAGTCATCGGAGGCACTGTCTGCCATGTTCTGGAGCCTGCGCTCGGACCGATTGGAACGGGAGTTCTCCTTGGCGTGCTTGCGCTGATCGCAATGGTACTCATTACGCAGAAGTCGCTGCTGCGCGGTGTGAAAAGGCAGGGAGACCGTGTCTATCATTCTGCGAAAGAATCGTCCGAACGGCGCAGGGAAGAAAAAAAGAAACGGGAAGAATGGGAGCAGTTTGAAAAGATGAGCGCTCCTGCTGATTCTGACAGCTTTTCGGATGATCTGGGATATGTGGGCTCTGACATGGAGATTCAGCAGATCCCGCAGAATCACGGTGTGGAATATACTTATGAAAATGTAAACCATGCGAGGACAGATTCTGTCGTTCGGCCGAATTCATCCGGCCGCAGGGATTCCAGGGATCGTCAGCTGGATGTTTCCGTTATGTTTTCCACTCAGACAGAGACAAGGAGAAAACACCGTCACGCGAACGGCGTCACGATGAATACAAAGATTACGGGAGAACCGGAACAGGTCGGAGCGGATGTGCATGAGATTCTGCCTAAGACATACGATCCGGCTTCTGTATCTGCGGGTCCGGCGGAGGAATCGGGCTTTATCAACCTTGAGGAAGAAACCGGCGCGCAGACATCTGCCGCTAAACGTCCGGCTGGCCGTCAGGACGCTGCCAAAGAGGATGCGCCTGCGTTTGAGCAGTACCCGGATATGGAATCTCTGCATATCGAAGGCGTAGGAATAGAGGAACCGCAACCGGCAAAGGAGCAGTTTCCTCCGATTCCGGTTTCGGAGGAAACTGTAACAGGCGGAAACTTTTCGGATGCGCGGACAAATACGATACGGCCTGACGAATTTCCGGATGAAAGTACGGATCCGGAGGAAACAGACGGGCAGACCGCTTCCGGCCATGGACCGGCCAGCGGTAAGATCAAACGCAATCCGCGCTCGTCTGAGAAAGAAATTGCCGAGGGCATAGCTTCCGTGGAAGCGGAAGCGGCGGCCATCGAGGCGGCGAAGCCGCCCCGTCCGGAATATGTTTTTCCACCGCTGGATCTTTTACATAAAGGTGAAAACAAAACCAAGAAAGGACAGGAACAGGAAATCCGCCAGACAGCCATGAAACTGCAGCAGACGCTGAACAGCTTTGGCGTGCATGTGACGGTGACGAACGTGAGCTGCGGGCCGAGCGTGACCCGTTATGAACTTCTGCCGGAGCAGGGTGTCAAGGTCAGCCGCATTGTGTCTCTTGCCGATGATATCAAGCTGAATCTGGCTGCGGCGGATATTCGTATTGAAGCGCCCATCCCGGGGAAATCTGCGGTGGGGATCGAGGTGCCGAATGCGGAAAACAGCACGGTGCCGCTGCGTGACCTGCTGGAGTCGGATGAGTTCCGCAATCATAAATCAAAGCTGGCGTTTGCCACCGGAAAAGATCTCGGCGGCAAGGTGGTTGTCTCTGATATCGCGAAGATGCCTCATCTGCTGATTGCGGGTGCGACCGGCTCCGGTAAATCCGTCTGCATCAATACGATCATTATGAGCATTCTCTATAAGGCGAAACCGGAAGAAGTAAAGCTGATCATGATTGACCCGAAGGTCGTGGAACTGAGTGTTTACAATGGGATTCCGCATCTTTTTATTCCGGTGGTGACCGACCCCAAAAAGGCAGCCGGAGCGCTGAACTGGGGAGTTGCGGAGATGACAGACCGCTATGCGAAATTTGCTGATGTCGGTGTCCGTGATCTGAAAGGCTACAATCAGAAAATAGACGCGCTGAAGGACGTCGATGACCCGAATAAGCCGGAGAAACTTCCGCAGATTGTGATCATTGTCGACGAGCTAGCGGATCTGATGATGGTCGCTCCGGGAGAGGTGGAAGATTCCATCTGCCGCCTGGCTCAGCTTGCGCGGGCGGCGGGCATACACCTGATCATTGCGACGCAGCGCCCTTCGGTCAATGTTATCACCGGACTGATCAAGGCAAATATGCCTTCAAGGATTGCATTTGCGGTGTCTTCCGGCGTCGATTCCCGCACCATTATTGATATGTACGGCGCGGAAAAGCTGCTTGGAAGGGGGGATATGCTCTTTTACCCGCAGGGATATCAGAAACCGGCCCGTGTGCAGGGCGCGTTCGTTACCGATGAGGAAGTCGCGGATGTTGTTGACTTTTTGAAAAACAGCAACAGCGGTTTTTCCTATGATCCGGATATGGAACAGAAAATTGCAAAAGCGCAGAAGACAAGTGCGTCTGCAAAGACTGCGGCTGACACGGATGAACTGTTTGCGGATGCCGGCAAATTTATTATTGAAAAGGACAAAGCGTCGATCGGTATGCTGCAGCGGGTTTTCAAGATTGGTTTCAACCGGGCGGCACGCATCATGGATCAGCTCTCCGACGCCGGAGTAGTGGGACCGGAGGAAGGCACCAAGCCGCGAAAGATTCTGATGTCTCAGGAACAATTTGAAAATTATCTGGAGGAGAATTAGAGGAGCCGTACGGAAACAGGATGCTTATTTGCTGAACAGAATGAGAAAAGTGCCAAAAACTGTATGAAAAACCCCGAAAAAATGATTGAATTCTCTGCATGATTGATTTATACTTATAACAATGTGACTTGTCGGAAGAGAGGCGCGCTTACAGGCTTTTCCCTTCAGGTCAGCGACAGAATCGTAAGGATTCTGGAGTGCTATGCGAAGTGTTTTCTTCGCATAGTATGTTTTGTGGAGAACATGCTTACTATGACAGATGCTCCACACATACCCGGCTGGGATATTCAGTGCTGTCTGGCCGGAGCAGAAACCTCAGGAGGTAGGATATGTACAAAATTTTAAAAGCTGGAAAGCTTGCGGACAACATCTACGAGATGGTTGTGGACGCGCCGCGCGTGGCGAGACGCTGTCTGCCCGGACAGTTCATCATCGCGAAGGCGGATGAGGTAGGCGAGCGTATTCCGCTGACCATCTGCGATTATGACAGAGAAGCGGGTACGATCACGATCGTATTTATGCCAATCGGCGTTTCCACAGAGAAGTTTGCTTCCCTTAAGGCAGGAGATTCGTTCCATGATTTCGTGGGTCCTCTGGGACAGCCTTCCGATCTGTGTCTTGAGAACGAACTGGAAGAGACGAAGAAGAAAAAGATTCTGTTTGTAGCCGGCGGCGTCGGCACGGCTCCGGTATATCCGCAGGCAAAATGGCTGCATGAGCATGGCGTGGGCTGCGACGTGATCATCGGTGCGAAGACGAAGAATCTCGTGATCATGGAGGACAAGTTCAAGTCTGTCTGTGACAACCTTTACATAACGACCGACGACGGTTCCTACGGAAGAAGCGGTATGGTGACCAAGGTGATCGAGGATCTGATCGAGCATGAAGGCAAGACCTATGATCACTGTGTATCCATCGGACCGATGATCATGATGAAGTTCTGCTGCCTGACGACAAAGAAGTACAATCTGAAGACGGTTGTCAGCATGAACCCGATCATGGTAGACGGTACCGGCATGTGCGGAGCCTGTCGTATCCTTGTGGGCGATGAGGTGAAATTCGCCTGCGTAGATGGTCCTGAATTTGACGGACATCTGGTAGATTTTGACGCGGCCATGAAACGCCAGACTCTCTATAAGACTGAGGAAGGCCGGGCGCTTTTGAAGCTGCGTGAGGGAGATACGCATCACGGCGGATGCGGGAATTGCGGAGGTGACAAATAATGGCTGCAGCAGGACTTGTTAAGGTTCCGGTAAGAGAACAGGAGCCAAAGGTGAGAGCGACAAACTTCAAGGAAGTATGTCTTGGCTACAACAAAGAAGAAGCGATGGAGGAAGCGACCCGCTGCCTGCACTGCAAGAACGCGAAGTGCATCGAAGGCTGCCCGGTCAATATCAATATTCCGGATTTCATCGCAGAAGTAAAAGAAGGCAACATCGAGGAAGCCTACAAAGTGATTTCCAAATCCAGCGCGCTTCCGGCTATCTGCGGCCGTGTATGTCCGCAGGAGAGCCAGTGCGAGGGCAAGTGTATCCGCGGTATCAAGGGCGATGCGGTATCCATCGGCAAACTGGAGCGTTTTGTCGCTGACTGGGCGAGAGAGAACGGTATCAAGCCGCCTGCTCCGGAGACAAAGAACGGCCGTAAAGTCGCGGTGATCGGATCTGGCCCGTCCGGACTGACCTGTGCGGGCGACCTCGCAAAGCTGGGCTACGATGTGACCATTTTCGAGGCTCTGCATGAGCCGGGCGGAGTGCTTGTATACGGTATTCCGGAGTTTCGTCTTCCGAAGCTGGACGTTGTTGCGAAGGAAGTGGAGAATGTCAAGTCTCTCGGTGTAAAGATCGAGACGAACGTCATCATCGGCAAGTCTGTGACGATTGACGAACTGCTCGACGAAGAAGGTTTTGAAGCTGTCTTTATCGGTTCCGGCGCCGGACTTCCGATGTTCATGGGCATTCCGGGCGAGACCGCGAAAGGTGTATTCTCCGCAAACGAATATCTGACCAGAAACAACCTGATGAAAGCGTTCCGCGAGGACTACGATACCCCGATCGTAAAGGGCAAAAAAGTCGCGGTAGTCGGCGGCGGCAACGTGGCGATGGACGCAGCGAGGACCGCGCTTCGTCTTGGCGCAGAGGTACATATCGTGTACCGCCGTTCCGAGGCAGAGCTTCCGGCCCGTGCGGAGGAAGTACACCACGCGAAAGAGGAGGGCATCATCTTTGACCTTCTGACCAACCCGACCGAGATCCTTGTGGACGAGAACGATGCTGTCTGCGGTATGCGCTGCATCCGCATGGAACTTGGCGAGCCGGATGCGTCCGGAAGAAGACGTCCGGTAGCAATTCCTGGTTCAGAGTTCGATCTTGATGTGGATACTGTTATCATGTCGCTCGGTACTTCACCGAACCCGCTGATCTCTTCCACGACGATCGGCCTTGACGTGAACCGCAGGAAGTGTATCATCGCGGATGAGGAGACCGGAAAGACTTCTAAGGAAGCGGTATTTGCCGGCGGCGACGCTGTGACAGGCGCAGCGACCGTGATCCTCGCGATGGGCGCAGGCAAAGCGGCGGCGAAGGGCATTCACGAATTCCTGAGCGCGAAATAAGATTCGCAACGGTTTCGTATCTTCACATTGACGAATGATAAAACAGGCATTTGCATCGGTCTGGCAGAAACTAGTGCTGCTGTGGTCGACGGATGCCTGTTTTTTATCCTGCAGAATGGTTGAAAACAGCACATAATTATGAGTATGGAAATACAGGAGAGGGCGCTTCAAAAATGAAATATGTTTCCGTCAACAGAACGATCTGAGAACAGTGAAAAACAAAGCATGGTGCGGAACATTTATTGGATGGAACAGACCAGATATGAAAATCAAAATATTATGCGTAGGAAAAATCAGGGAAAAATACCTTCGCGACGCCATCGCGGAATATTCGAAACGTCTTTCCCGTTACTGTAGACTGGAGATACAGGAAGTGGCAGATGAGAAGACGCCGGACGGCGCATCGGAAGCGGAGGAATGCCGTATAAAAGAAACGGAGGGGAAGCGGCTGCTTGCCGGCATTCGCGATACGGATTATGTGATCGCGCTTGCAATAGAAGGGCAGATGCCTGATTCCGTTGGCCTGGCCCGCAAAATTGAGCAGCTTGCCGTTCAGGGACAGAGCAGTCTCTGCTTTGTGATCGGCGGCTCTTTAGGACTGTCGAATGAAGTAATGAAGCGTGCGGATGAGCAGATCAGCTTTTCCCGTTTGACCTTTCCTCATCAGCTGATGCGTGTGATCCTGCTGGAACAGATCTATCGCAGCTTCCGTATTACCCGTGGAGAGCCTTATCATAAATAACGGCGTATATAGTCTGACAATTCTTAAAAAAATCTAAAAACTATTGACGAAAAAAATCAATATGGTATGATAACCCTAATGTCTGAACAGGGAGGACTTGCGTATGATTGATATGAGCGATTATACAAGAAAGGGTTCGCAGATCTGCCGGAAAAATGACAGCATTCCGCGTGAACTTTATAAAGAATACGGCGTGAATTTAGGCTTAAGGGACATCAATGGAAACGGTGTACTCACGGGTCTGACGAATATTTCGCTGATTGTTTCATCAAAAAAAGAGAACGGTAAGAAGGTTCCGTGCGACGGGGAACTCTGGTACCGTGGTTACAATGTACAGAATCTGATCCGGGATCTTGGTCCGAAGGAATACGGATTTGAGAAGGTGGCTTATCTTCTTTTGATGGGGGAATTCCCGAATGAAACGGAGCTGGAGGAATTTAAAACCATCCTCGGCAACAGCAGAACTCTGCCGACGAATTTCACGCGCGATGTGATCATGAAGGCGCCGAGCTCGGATATCATGAACACCATGACGCGCAGTATCCTGACGCTTGCCTCTTATGACAAAAATCCTAAGAGTACGAGCGTGCACAACAGTCTGCGCCAGTGCATTGAACTGATCGCTCTTTTCCCGGTACTGGCGGTATATGGTTACCATGCGTACAATCATTACGAGAATGACGAGAGTATGTACATTCATCGCCCGTCAGCGGAGCTGTCCACGGCGGAGAACCTTCTGATGATGCTTCGTCCGGACAAAAAATACACAGAGGTCGAAGCGAAGGTGCTGGATACCGCGCTGATTCTGCATATGGAGCACGGCGGCGGCAACAACTCCACATTTACAACCCGTGTGGTCACATCCTCAGGCTCCGATACGTACTCGACGATAGCGGCGGCGATGTCATCTCTGAAAGGACCGAAACACGGCGGCGCGAACATCAAAGTTATGGAGATGATGGATGACATTCGTGCGAATGTCAGGGATCTGCGCGATGATGAGGAACTGGAAGCGTATCTCTCCAAAATTCTGGACGGCGACGCATTTGATCACAAGGGTCTGATTTATGGTATGGGGCACGCGATCTACTCCCTCTCTGATCCGAGAGAGCGCATTTTCAAAAAGTATGTGGAAATGCTGGCACAGGAGAAGCATTGTGACGAGGACATGCACCTGTATGAGACCGTTGAAGAGCTGGCTCCTAAGCTGATTGCGCAGAAGCGCCATATATACAAAGGCGTCAGCCCGAACGTTGATTTCTACAGCGGTTTTGTATATAACATGCTGGGGATTCCCATTGAACTGTATACGGCGATTTTCGCTGTCGCAAGAATCGTCGGCTGGAGCGCGCACCGCATTGAGGAACTGATCTGCACGGATAAGATCATCCGTCCGGCTTACTTAAGTGTGATGGAAAGAAAAGAATAAGAAAAGAAAGAATTTTAAGCCTGTCAACAAAAAATACTTGACAGGCTTATCTTTTGCGAGTAAGATAGGCAACGGTGATTCGACATGGACGAGGTATTACGGCAGTCTCTTCTGTATGATTTTTACGGGGAACTGCTTACAGAGCATCAGAGGACGGTTTATGAAGCGGTTGTTCAGGATGACCTGTCTTATTCCGAGGCGGCGGAGATGTTTGACATCAGCCGTCAGGGTGTACATGAACTGGTGAAGCGCTGTGAGAAGCTGATGGAGGAGTACGAGTCCAAATTACATCTGGTTGAGCGGTTTCAGAAGATCCGCGCGAATGTGCTTAAGATTCAGGAACTGTCCGCACGATACGAAGAGAAGGACAAAGCGGTACTTGCCCATCAGGTTTCCGAATTATCTGAAAAGATTCTGGAAGAACTTTAAGATCTGACATACCATGCAGTTTGATACAGTGTAATGATTCAGGACAGTCGCCATCACTTACTGCGGGGTACGTATGAAACTGTATATGATACAGCCGTATTTAGAGGAGTATTCGAATGGCTTTTGACAGTTTATCAGAAAAACTGCAGAATGTTTTTAAAAACCTTCGAAGCAAGGGACGCCTCACGGAGGCGGATGTTAAGGCTGCTCTCAGGGAAGTCAAGATGGCGCTTCTGGAAGCGGATGTCAGTTTCAAAGTCGTGAAGCAGTTTGTCAAATCGGTCGAAGAAAAAGCCATCGGTCAGGACGTCATGAATGGCCTGAACCCCGGCCAGATGGTGATTAAGATTGTAAACGATGAACTCACTTCCCTGATGGGTTCGGAGACGACTGAGATCGCCATGCGTCCGGCCAATGAGGTGACTGTCATTATGATGGCCGGCCTTCAGGGCGCAGGCAAGACAACGACTGCGGCAAAGCTGGCAGGCAAGTTCAGGTCAAAAGGACGCAGACCTCTGCTTGTGGCCTGTGATGTCTACCGGCCGGCGGCGATCCGGCAGCTCGAGATCAACGGTGAGAAACAGGGGGTTGAGGTCTTCTCCATGGGAGACAGGGAGGATCCGGTCCATATTGCCGAAGAATCCATTCGCTACGCAAAGGAGCATAACCTGAATCTCGTCTTTCTGGATACGGCAGGACGGCTGCACATTGACGAAGATATGATGCGCGAGCTGCAGCTGATCAAAGAGACGGTTTCTGTAGATCAGACCATTCTTGTGGTTGATGCAATGACCGGGCAGGACGCAGTCAATGTCTCTTCAATGTTTGAGGAAAAGATCGGCATTGACGGCGTGATTTTGACGAAGCTGGACGGCGATACGAGAGGCGGAGCGGCGCTCTCCATTAAGGCGACTTGCGGCAAGCCGATCCTCTATGTCGGCATGGGAGAAAAACTATCTGATCTGGAACAGTTTTATCCCGATCGTATGGCATCCCGCATTCTTGGCATGGGGGATGTACTTTCTCTGATAGAGAAGGCGCAGGAGAACATTGACGAGGAGAAAGCAAAGTCGATGGAACAGCGCCTGCGCAAGGCAACCTTCGGCTTTGATGATTACCTCGAGAGCATGAACCAGATGAAAAACATGGGCGGCATCTCCAGTGTTTTAAGTATGATGCCCGGTATCGGCGGTTCGCAGATGAAGCAGATTGAGGATGCGGTGGATGAGAAAAAGATGGCGCAGACAGAGGCGATCATTTATTCCATGACTCCGAAAGAACGTGCGAATCCGGATATTCTGAATATGTCGCGCAAACGCAGGATTGCGGCGGGGGCGGGCGTCGATATCGCAGAGGTGAACCGGCTGGTGAAGCAGTTTGACCAGAGCCGCAAGATGATGAAGCAGTACTCCGGAATGTTCGGAGGCAAGGGTGCTAAAAGAGGTAAGTTTAAACTTCCCTTTTAAGATGCGGACGGGTGCGGAAACGATTACAGAATGACGCATCCGGCGCACAGGACAGAGGATATCTGTTCTTATATCATTTCAGATTACACAGGAGGTGAATGACATGGCAGTAAAGATTCGTTTAAGAAGAATGGGTAAGAAGAAAAATCCTTTTTATAGAATCATAGTTGCAGATTCCAGATCCCCGAGAGACGGAAGATGCATCGAGGAGATTGGTTCTTATAACCCGAACGCGAACCCGAGTGAGTTCAAGATTGACGAGGAACTCGCTAAAAAATGGCTCGCAAACGGCGCTCAGCCGACAGAGACGGTCGGAAAGCTTTTTAAGCTGGCCGGCATCGAAAAATAAGCGTAGCTGTGAGGCTGCTGAACAGTTAAAAGGTGAGCGGAAATGAAAGAATTATTGGAAGTAATCGCAAAATCTCTGGTTGAGAATCCGGATGAGGTAGAGGTCACAGAGAGGGAAAGCGGCAAGACACTCGTGCTGGAGCTGAAGGTTGCCCCTTCGGATATGGGCAAGGTGATCGGCAAGCAGGGCAGAATCGCAAAAGCAATCCGCTCGGTGGTGAAAGCTGCGGCGACCAGGGAAGACCAGAAAGTCGTTGTGGACATTCTGGAGTAATGATTCGCGGCAATAAACGTGGTTTTCAGGCTGAGGAGCTGTTGGAATTTCTTACAGCTCCTTTTTCTGATAAATGGTAACTGTGAAAATACGGAACAGTTACGATAGAAGAGGATGAACAATGCAGGATATTTTGCGGGTCGGCGTGGTGACGTCGACACATGGACTGGCCGGTGAAGTGAAGGTCTTTCCGACAACGGATGATCCGGCACGTTTTCGGGGCCTGAAGTCTGTGTTGATTGAAACGGGAAACAATGCGGATATGCCTGACGCGGGTGCCATGCACGAACTGGAAGTCGAACGGGTCCGCTTTTTTAAAAACCTGGTAATTGTGAAATTTTGCGGCCTGGACCGTATCGAGGATGTGGAACGTTTTCGCGGCTGTTCTCTTTATGTGACGCGGGAGAATGCTGTGAAGCTGGAAGAAGGAGAATATTTCATTGCGGATCTGCTGGGTCTTACTGTTTACGCGGATGAGGACTGGCACGCGGCGCCTTCGCCGCGGGAACCGGGACAGTATCTGCTTGGGAGGCTCACGGATGTCCTTCAGACCGGTGCGAATGATGTTTACGAGGTGACTCTTGAGGACGGGAGAGTGGCACTGATTCCGGCTATCCGTCAATGCATTCTGGATGTGAATCTGGAGAACGGGACCATACTTGTACATCTGCTGGAGGGACTGCTGGAATGAATTTTTACGTGATGACCCTGTTTCCGGAAATGATCGAGCAGGGGATGAACACCAGTATTACCGGCCGGGCTATCGCGAAAGGACTGCTCTCTTTGGAGACGGTGAATATCCGGGATTACTCCGTTGCCGGAAACGGGAGGATTGATGATTACCCATACGGCGGCGGAGCAGGGATGGTCATGCAGGCGGAGCCCATTTATCGTGCCTATGAAGAAGTAAAGTCCCGGATCACAGTTGATACAGGACATTTGCGTGTCATTTATCTGACTCCGCAGGGCAGGGTTTTTCATCAGGAAATGGCGCAGGAATTGGCACAGGAAGAAAATCTGGTTTTCCTGTGCGGGCATTATGAGGGCGTCGATGAGCGCGTGATCGAGACTGTTGTTACGGATCAGGTTTCGATCGGGGACTATGTGCTGACCGGCGGAGAACTTCCGGCCATGGTGATGATGGACGCGATTTCCCGCATGGTGCCGGGCGTTTTGAGCAATGCCGAGTCCGGGCAGTCGGAGAGTTTTTCTGATCATCTGCTGGAATACCCGCAGTACAGCCGCCCGGAGATCTGGCGGGGACAGCCGGTGCCGCCGGTTCTTTTATCTGGACATCATGGGAATGTGGAACGCTGGCGCAGAGAACAGTCTCTGATTCGCACACTGAAAAGCCGCCCGGAGCTTCTGAAAGATGCGGATCTGGACAGCGGGGACATCGCTTTTCTTAAAAGCATATCATCCGAATAAACGGCCGCTCTGAGCAGATGACAAAAAAATACGGGAATCGATACAATAACATCTTGCAATTTAAATAGAATCATGGTAGACTGAAACACGTTGTGAGAAAAGACGGTCCTCTGGTATTGCATGTATTAAGAACGTCGAATAGAAGAAGGAGGAACACAATGAGCGATATTATCAAACAGATTGAGGATGCGCAGCTGAAAACGGAGGTGCCGCAGTTTTCTGTAGGGGATACGGTTCGCGTATACGGAAAGATCAAAGAGGGCAACCGGGAGAGAGTTCAGGTATTCGAGGGCATCGTACTGAAGAAGCAGGGCGGAGGCGTCCGCGAGACTTTCACGGTTCGTAAGAATTCCAACGGCGTTGGTGTCGAGAAGACATGGCCGCTGCACTCACCGAGTGTTGAGAAGGTAGAAGTGGTTCGCCGCGGTAAAGTAAGACGTGCGAAGCTGAATTACCTGAGAGGACGTGTCGGCAAGAGAGCCAAGGTAAAAGAACTGGTGAAATAAGGAACGGATCAGGGAGATTACGCTATGTAATTTCCCTGTTTTTGAAACACCAGTTCCAAACAGCCTCAAAACAGAAAGACGAGTCTTTATGAAAACAAAAAAATCATCCCTGCTTAAAAAAATTCTTTTGTGGGCTTTTGAAATTCTGGTAGTCATTCTTTTTGCTTACGTGGTTGTGTACTTCTTTGGCCAGACGAGGACGAATATCGGTCAGTCCATGGATACTACGATTTCCGGAGGCGACACCGTCCTTCTGAATACGCTTGCCTATCAGTTCAGTTCGCCGAAGCGGGGCGATGTGATTGCGTTTAAGCCGAACGGAAGCAGCACCGCGTATACAAGCATGAAACGCGTGATCGGCCTTCCCGGTGAAACGATTCAGATCAAAGACGGGATTATCTATATTGATGGAGCCGTGTATCTGGAGGAAAAAAGTTATCCCGCGATTACAAACGCCGGTATGGCTGAAGATGGGATTACGCTCGGAGACAGGGAATATTTTGTTCTGGGTGACAATCGGAATAACAGTGAGGACAGCCGATTCGCAGATGTGGGCGTGGTAAAGAGCGACTATATTGAAGGAAAGGTCTGGTTTATTCTTTCTCCGGCGGGACACCGCGGTTTTGTGAGGTGAGGACAGATCCTGCGCCCTGCCGATGAAAGACTCTGCACATGCAACAGATGCCGGCTGCGGCGAAAGACAGGAGGATCGA
The DNA here is from genome assembly GCA_020860715.1 of Clostridiales bacterium. GTDB lineage: Bacteria > Bacillota > Clostridia > Lachnospirales > Lachnospiraceae > Choladousia. The sequence goes on from JAJBTU010000015.1 coordinate 60,036, forward strand.
GATGGATGTTCAGTGGTACCCCGGTCATATGACGAAGGCCAGGCGGATGATGCAGGAGAACATAAAACTTGTTGATCTTGTCATCGAACTGACAGATGCCCGCGCACCGCTTTCCGGTCGGAATCCGGATATTGACCAGATTGGAAAAAATAAAGCACGCGTGATCCTGCTGAATAAGGCAGACATGGCGGATGAGAATCTGAACCGCAGATGGACAGCTTATTTTAAGGAGTCCGGTCTTTTTGCGGTTGCCGTCAATTCCAGATCCGGTGTGGGAATGAAACAGATTCAGAATGTGATTCAGGAAGCCTGCCGGGAAAAACTGGAGCGGGATCAAAGGCGCGGCATAAAGAACCGTCCTGTGCGTGCAATGGTGGCCGGGATCCCGAATGTCGGGAAATCTACGTTTATCAATTCGTTCGCCGGAAAGGCCTGCGCAAAGACCGGCAATAAACCTGGCGTCACACGCGGCAAGCAGTGGATTCGACTGCATAAAAATGTGGAACTTCTGGATACGCCCGGCATTCTGTGGCCAAAGTTTGACGATCAGATGACTGGCGTCAGACTGGCTGCGCTCGGCTCTATCCGGGATGAAATTTTACAGGAAGAGCAGCTTTCCTGCTGGGTGCTGGATTATATCCGTGAGAATTATCCGGGATTTTTATCTTCCCGGTATCCGATCGGAGAAAACGGTCAGGCAGAAGAACTGCTTGGAGAGATCGCAAGAGTGCGCGGATGTCTTCAAAAAGGCGGCGAACCGGATTATGCGAAAGCGGCTGCGCTGCTGCTGGATGATTTTCGCAGCGGAAGGCTTGGACGCATCACGCTGGAGGCGCCTCCTGAAACCGGAATCTGACGGACGCTGTTTGTTTCCTTCCGGGCTTTTTTTCAGGAAAAGAGCGTGGGATGAAAAAGATACGGCGCATTTTGCAATTACGTACTATGATGGAAAGAAGATGAAAAAATGAGCAGAGAAAAAGAGCAGGGCAGTTCTGCGGATGAGGAAAAAAAGGTGGATCCGAAAAGAGAAATCCTAAGCTGGATCTTTTATATCGCTTTTGTGGTTCTGGCCACATGGCTGATCCTGCACTATGTTGGCCAGAGAACCGTGGTTGACGGTTCTTCCATGAATGATACGCTGACGGACGGCGATAACCTGATCGTGGAGAAACTTTCCTATCGCTTTGGCGACCCGCAGAGGTTTGACATCATTGTTTTTCAGCCGTATGAGGACTCAAAAGAATATTATATCAAGCGTATCATCGGTTTGCCCGGAGAGACGGTCCGTATTGATGATGAAGGGAATATTTACATCAACGGAGAGCTGCTGGAGGAGGATTACGGAAAAGAGACCATTCAGAATCCGGGACGTGCTTCTGAGGAAATTACGCTTGGGGAGGATGAGTATTTTGTCCTGGGCGATAACCGGAAAAACAGCATGGACAGCCGTACCGAAAGAGTGGGGAATGTAAGCCGGGATTCGATCGTCGGCAAGGCCTGGGTGAGGATCTGGCCGCTTGGCAGCGTCGGGCTTTTGACGCATCAATAGAGGAAAAGGCATTGAAAAAGGGGAGTAAAAAGAAAAAGAGTATTGTCCGTGAGGCGTTCAGCTGGATTTTCTATATCGCGGTCATCTGCGCCGCGGTCTATCTGGTTGTGAATTATGTGGGGGAGCGCACGGAGGTTCGCGGAGATTCGATGTATCCGGCGCTGAATGACGGGGACCAGCTGATTGTGGATATGATTTCCTACCGATTTACGGATCCGCAGCGTTTTGATGTGATTGTGTTCCCGTTCCAGTATCAGGAAGACACCTATTATATTAAGCGGATTATAGGTCTGCCGGGAGAAACCGTTCAGATTTCTGACGGCTTGATCTATATCAATGGAGAAGTGCTTGAGGAATCCTACGGATACGAGGAAATAAAAAATGCCGGGCTGGCTTCCGAAGCGATCACTCTTGGAGAACAGGAATATTTTGTGCTGGGCGATAACCGCAACAATAGTACGGACAGCCGGGAACCGAGTGTTGGAAATATCACGAGGGATAAGATTATCGGAAAAGCGGTTGCCCGAATCTGGCCGTTTTCGGAAATCGGACTGATCCGCTGAATCGGGGCCGATGATTTGACTGGGGTTGATTCTTATGGGAATGGATGTATGCCTGCAGCCTGAACCGGTCTGAACAGGAGGAGTCATGCAGCGTATCAGTGAAATAAAAGAACGCTTTTCATCGGCGGATGAATCGGAATTATCGAGGCTGTTTGAAGCATATGCGGGCGACAGCCGAAGCGGCGTGCAGAACCTGATCGCACAGTACCGCAGAAAGCAGGAACGGCTTTTGGCTGAGCGGGAACGCCTGGAACGCATGCGCATTTACGAACATAAGTATGAGGATCTTGGCCTTGTGTGCGGCATTGATGAGGCCGGACGGGGTCCCCTTGCGGGTCCGGTAGTTGCCGGAGCGGTGATTCTGCCCCGGGACTGTGAGATTCTGTATCTGAATGACTCCAAAAAACTCTCCGCTGCGCGCAGGGAGGAGCTGTTTGATGAAATTCAGGAAAAAGCGATTGCTTACGGCATCGGTATGGCTTCTCCGGCACGGATTGACGAGATCAATATTCTGCAGGCTACATATGAGGCCATGAGAGAGGCTGTTTCTTTGCTTGATCCGCAGCCTTCCGTCCTTTTAAATGATGCGGTCACCATTCCGGAACTCCCGATCCGCCAGGTGCCGATTATCGGCGGTGACGGAAAGAGTCTGTCTATTGCGGCGGCCAGCGTGCTTGCGAAAGTGACGAGGGACCGGCTTATGGTAGAATACGACCGTATTTTCCCTGAATATGGGTTTGCTTCCCACAAGGGTTATGGCTCGGCAGCACATATTGCGGCGTTAAAAAAATATGGGCCGACACCGATTCACAGGACCACCTTTATCGGGCACTTTTTCCCCGGAAAGCAGTAACCCGGGCAGCCCTGCCCGCACAGCTATTCCGAGGCTGCCGCGAGGGTCAGACACCCGGATGCCCGCATCGCTGCAAGATGGGCGTCTGTCTGGCTGTTTGACTTAAAAACGGAGGAACTGCATGAATAAACGTGCCGTCGGTACGGAATATGAAAAAAAGGCAGCCGCATATCTGGAGAAACACGGTTACCGCATCTTCTGCCGCAATTATCGCTGCAGAATGGGAGAGATCGATCTTGTTGCCGGACATGAAGGATATCTGGTGTTTATTGAGGTCAAATACCGTGCGAATGAGCGGGACGGGAACGCGCTCGAAGCCGTAGATTTAAAAAAACAGCAGCGCATCGTCCGCGTAGCCAGATGGTTCCTGATGGAACGGCATATTCCGGAGAACCAGCCTGTCCGGTTCGATGTTGTTGCGTTTGACGGGAAAGAGGTTCAGATTGTCCGGGATGCGTTCTGGACATAAAAGAAAGGTCCTGTATCGGTAAAAGGATTTATTACCTGAAATGAGGATGGATATGGATGAATTTCTGAGAAAAAAAGGAAATCAGCCAATGCGGGCACACCAGAACAACGGTGTGCTTTATTTCACGTTTCCGGCCCTGGATCAGATTCCTTTTTGTATCCACGGATTCAGCAGCCGGCTGGGCGGAGTCAGTGAAAATGAACTGGCGGGCATGAATTTAAGTTTTAGCCGCGGGGATGTACCTGAGCGGGTGCAGACAAATTTCCGCCGCATTTCGGAGGCGATCGGATTTCCCTATGACAGAATGGTGTTTTCGGATCAGACGCATACGGTAAATGTGCGGGAAGTGTCCGGCGCGGACTGCGGAAAGGGATATCTGAAAGCGCGTGATTATCAGGATGTGGATGGTCTGATTACAAATGAGCCTGACGTTGTGCTCACAACATTTTACGCAGACTGCGTGCCGCTCTATTTTGTAGATCCGGTTCATCACGCCATCGGTCTTTCTCATTCCGGCTGGCGCGGCACAGTCCATGACATTGCAGGCGTTACCGTTGAAAAAATGCGCCGTGCCTATGGCAGCAGCCCTTCGGATCTGATCGCGGCCATAGGACCGTCGATCTGCCAGGACTGTTATGAAGTCAGCGAAGATGTGATTGAACAGTTCCGTGCACACTATCCCGAAGAATTGTGGCCGTTGCTCTTTGAACAGAAAAGCAGGGAAAAGTATCAGCTGAACCTTTGGGAAGCCTGCCGGCAGAATCTTCTGCGCGCCGGATTGCCGGCGGAGCAGATCCTTGTCACCGATCTTTGTACCTGCTGCAATCCGACCATCTTTTTTTCTCACCGTGCCTCGCACGGGAAACGAGGCAATCTGGCAGCGTTTTTGTCAATTCGGGAGCCGTAAATGCCCTGTATGAAGCGGGGAAAGGGAAACGGTGATTCGTGTAAAATGACAGATTGACTCATTGGTAATTGAATGCTATACTCCTTATCAAATCGCCCCGACGGATTTTTGCAGTTCCCTGTGCGCGGGCCTATAGGAAACAGGTTTTGACCGGTTTTGCAGTATTTATCATATCTACACCACTTTACACCACTTTCAGGAAAGAGAGGAGCCTATGTCGGAATTACAAACGCTGGATTCGATCCTGCCGGTCGGTCCGTTAAAAATAGCTGCCCTGGAGGGCTGCCGTGAGTTTGGCGCGGCAGTGAATGCTCATCTGGTGGAGTCCAGACAGAACAGCCGCTTAAACAATGCAAACAGCAGCGTGATCTCGCAGCCGGGTTATATTGCGGATACGTATCTGCTGGACTGCAGCTGCCCGCGCTTTGGTACGGGGGAAGGGAAGGGGCAGATCAATGATTCTGTCCGCGGCACGGATTTATATATTCTGGTTGATGTCTGCAACTACAGCCTTACATATAAGGTCTGCGGGCATATCAATCATATGTCTCCGGACAACCATTTTCAGGATCTGAAACGCATCATTTCCGCAGCGAACGGCAAGGCGAAGCGCATTAATGTTGTCATGCCTTTCCTGTATGAGGGACGCCAGCACAAACGTTCCAAGCGTGAGTCGCTGGACTGCTCCCTTGCCCTGCAGGAGCTGGAGGACATGGGCGTTGCGAATATTATCACGTTTGACGCGCATGATCCCCGCGTGCAGAACGCGATTCCGTTAAGCGGGTTTGATTCATTCATGCCGACCTATCAGTTTCTGAAAGCTCTGGTAGACAATGTGAAGGACTTTCGGATTGACAATGACCATCTGATGATCATCAGCCCGGATGAAGGAGCCATGAGCCGTGCGGTCTATTTTTCCGGTATTTTGGGCGTTGATATGGGCATGTTTTATAAGCGGCGCGATTATTCCGTCATCGTGAACGGAAAGAACCCGATTGTTGCGCATGAGTTTCTGGGGGATTCCGTGGAAGGCAAGGATTGCATCGTCGTTGACGATATGATTTCCTCTGGTGAGAGCATGCTTGATGTGGCCAGGCAGGTGAAGGAACGCGGCGCGAAGCGTGTATTTGTATGCACGACGTTCGGCCTGTTCACGGACGGGCTTGCAAAGTTTGACGACTATTATGAGAAAGGGTATATTTCCAGGGTTGTGACGACAAATCTTCACTACCGGAATCCGGAACTGCTGACTAAGGAATGGTACGCGGAGGCGGATATGACAAAATTCCTTGCGACCATCATTGAGACGCTGAATCATGACTCGACGCTCAGCAATATTGAGACGCCGACCGCAAAGATCCACGAGCTGCTTTCAAAGATTCAGAGCGAATAACGGGCATGAGAGTTTAGGAACGAAAAAGTGACAGAACACATTATAAAGGAAATTGAACCGGGAAGTATTGCAGAAGAACTGGAGCTTGCACCGGGAGACGTGGTGCTTTCTGTGAATGATCAGGAGATCGAGGACATCTTTGATTATCATTATCTGATCAACGATGAGTATCTGACCATGCAGGTGCGCAAGGCGGACGGGGAGGAATGGGAACTGGAGATCGAGAAGGAATTTGAGGATGATCTCGGTATTGTTTTTGCGTCTTCCCTGATGGATGAATACCGTTCCTGCCGGAACCACTGTATTTTCTGTTTTATAGATCAGATGCCGAAAGGAATGCGGGAAACGCTTTATTTTAAGGACGACGATTCCCGCCTTTCTTTTTTGCAGGGAAATTATGTAACGCTTACGAATATGAGCGATCACGACATTGACCGCATTATCCGCTATCATCTGGAACCGATCAACATCTCTTTCCACACCATGAACCCTGAACTTCGCTGCAAAATGCTGCGCAACCGATTTGCCGGGGATATTTTTCCGAAAGTACAGAGGCTGGCGGACGCCGGGATCGAAATGAACGGGCAGATTGTACTCTGCCGTGGGATCAACGACGGGGCGGAACTGGAGGATTCGATCCGAAAGCTGACCGGATATCTGCCGCATCTGCGCAGCGTTTCCGTGGTGCCGGTCGGGCTGACAAAGCATCGTGAGGGGCTGTATCCGCTTGAAATGTTCACATCGGAAGAAGCCGGGCAGGTGATTGATCTGATCGAAGGATGGCAGAAGAAGATTTACAGCGAATATGGCCTGCATTTTATCCATGCATCGGATGAATGGTATATCCTTGCCGGGCGGCCGTTCCCGGAAGCGGAGCGTTATGACGGATATCTCCAGCTGGAGAACGGAGTCGGTATGATGCGCCTGCTTTATGAAGAAGTGGAGGAAGAACTCAGCAAGCAGGAGGAAGCATCGGATCCGGAGACGGAATGTGCCGGAAAGCATCCGCGGGAGGTATCCATAGCGACCGGAAAGCTGGCAGGCCCGTTTCTCCGGGAACTGTGCGGGCGCATATGTGAACGGTATCCGAATGTCTGTGTGCAGGTGTATGAGATTCGCAATGACTTTTTTGGTGAAGAGATCACGGTATCCGGTCTGGTTACCGGGACGGATCTGCTGGCCCAGCTGAAAGGCAGAAAGCTGGGAGATGCGCTGCTGCTCCCGTGCAGTATGCTGCGCAGCCAGGAGCAGGTATTCCTGGATGATGTGAGTGTCAGCGATCTGGAAAACGCTTTACAAATTCCGGTCCGTATTGTAGAATCAGACGGGCACGATTTTGTAAATGCAATAGTGAGAGAGTGAGGATATGTTAAGCCGCGCAAATAAGATCGGCGCAGCCGATGGCGCGGCCTGCATCCCCGCTCTCTGAAGAGAGTGAGGATATGTTATGAGTAAACCGATCGTTGCGATTGTCGGCAGGCCGAACGTCGGGAAATCGACCCTTTTTAATGCGCTGGCCGGTTCCAACATAGCGATTGTGAAGGACACGCCGGGCGTTACGCGCGACCGGATCTATACGGATGTGGAGTGGCTGAATCTGAATTTCACCCTGATTGATACCGGCGGGATTGAGCCGGAGAGCAGGGATCTTATGCTCTCCCGGATGCGTGAGCAGGCTCAGATTGCGATTGACACGGCGGACGTTATTATATTTCTTGTGGACTGCCAGCAGGGACTGGTGGACTCGGACGCCAAGGTGGCGGATATGCTCCGCCGCTCTCACAAGCCGGTCGTTCTGGTTGTGAATAAAGTGGACAGTTTTAAAAAATATCAGTCGGACGTCTATGAATTTTACAATCTTGGGATAGGAGATCCGATACCCGTCTCTGCTGCAAACCGGCAGGGGCTCGGTGACATGCTGGATGCGGTGACTTCGTATTTTGATCCGGAGAAGGTCTGTACCGAGGAAGACGAAAGACCGCGGATCGCGATTGTCGGCAAGCCGAATGTCGGGAAATCTTCTCTGATCAATAAGCTGCTGGGAGAGGAGCGACTGATCGTCACAGACATCGCAGGCACGACGCGGGACGCAGTCGATACGGTAGTAAAATGGCAGGACCGCGAGTATGTGTTTATTGACACCGCGGGTCTGCGCAGAAAGAGTAAAATCAAAGAACAGATCGAACGCTACAGCATTATTCGCACGGTGACGGCGGTGGAACGAGCGGATGTGGTTGTCATCATGATCGATGCGACCGAAGGTGTGACCGAGCAGGACGCACATATTGCCGGAATCGCGCATGAACGCGGAAAGGGGATTGTGATCGCGGTCAATAAATGGGATGCGGTTGAGAAGGATGATAAGACCATCTACCGTCATACGGAGAAAATCCGTCAGGTTCTTTCCTTTATGCCGTATGCCGAGATCATTTTTATATCGGCGCGGACCGGACAGCGGCTGCCGAAGCTGTTTGAGACGATTGACGTGGTGATTTCGAACCATTCGATGCGCGTAAAGACAGGTGTGCTCAATGAGATCATGGCGGAGGCGGTAGCGTTAAAGCAGCCGCCGTCTGACAAAGGCCGTCGCCTGAAATTGTTTTATATCACACAGGCGCGGGTAAAACCGCCGACTTTTGTGGTGTTTGTCAATGATAAGGACCTGATGCATTTTTCTTATACGAGATATCTGGAGAACCGCATCCGGGATGCTTTTGGATTCCGCGGGACTCCGCTGAAATTTATTATTCGTGAACGAAAGGATAAAGAGAATTAAATGGAACGTCTGGCATGTCTTGTGATTGGTTATGCGTTTGGACTTTTTCAGACCAGCTATATTATTGGCCGTCTGCACGGGATCGACATTCGTGATTACGGCAGCGGAAACGCCGGCACGACAAATATGATGCGCACATTAGGAAAAGGCTGGGGGGTGCTTACCTTTTTGGGAGACGGGCTTAAGCCGGTTGCCGCGGCACTGGTTTCCTGGCTGATCTTTGGAAAAACCTGTGCGGACATCTGGCCGCTGCTGTGTGTGTACACCGGTCTTGGAGCGGTGCTGGGGCACAGCTTTCCGTTTTATCTTGGATTCCGCGGCGGTAAGGGCATCGCGACGACCGGCGGGACGACACTTGCCCTTCATCCGGCACTTTGCCTGCTCGCAATCATTGGCTTTTGCGCGGGCTTTTTCCTGACTGGATATGTATCTGTCGGTTCTCTGATTGTGGCGGGCGGATTTCTTGTGGAATCGATTGTTTTTGGCCAGCTTGGGATCCTGGGGATGACGCAGAGATACCTGATGGAACTCTATGTTGTCGTGGCGGTTATTACTGCTTTGGATATTTACAGGCACCGGGGAAACATTGACCGGCTGCGCAAAGGAGAAGAGAGACGATCGGACTTTATGGATAAATTGAAAAAGAAGTAATGCGAAGGAGGTACAGGACATGGCGAAAATCGGTGTGATAGGAGCGGGAAGCTGGGGCCTCGCCCTCTCAAAGCTGCTGTATGAGAACGGAAATGAAGTGACACTCTGGTCTTTTCTGGAGTCGGATGCGGAACTGATCCGTACGAAACATGAACTTGAAAGTAAACTTCCCGGTGTGAAACTTCCGGAACAGATCCGTGTAACGTCTGATCTGGCGGAAGCGGTACCGGGGCAGGATCTTCTGGTGCTTGTCAGCCCGTCCGCGGTCGTGCGCGAGACTGCAAAGAAGATGCGTCCGCTTGTCCTGGATGGCATGGTGATCGTGAACGCGGCAAAGGGGATTGAAGAAGGCACGCTTATGACCATGACGGACATTATTGAGGAGGAAATTCCGCAGGCCAATGCGGCTGTGATTTCCGGGCCGAGCCACGCGGAGGAAGTTGCCCGCTCCATGCCGACAACCATCGTGATCGGCGCAAAAGATGAGGCGACAGCCCGTATGCTGCAGAAACTTTTCATGAGTCCGGTGTTCCGCGTATACATCAGTTCAGATATGATCGGCATTGAACTCGGCGGGTCACTGAAAAACGTTATCGCGCTGGCAGCCGGCATTGCCGACGGCATGGGCTATGGCGATAACGCAAAAGCGGCTCTGATCACCCGCGGCATTGTGGAGATCGCCAGACTCGGCACAAAGATGGGCGGACATTTTGAAACCTTCTGCGGACTGACCGGCATTGGCGATCTGATCGTAACCTGCGCGAGTATGCACAGCCGCAACAGACGGGCCGGAATCCTTATGGGACAGGGATATACCATGGAGGAAGCCATGAAGGAAGTCAACATGGTTGTGGAAGGCGTATACTCAGCCAGATCTGCGGTCGCTCTGGCCAGAAAATATGATGTGGAGCTTCCGATCATTGAGCAGGTGAACAAGGTCCTGTTTGAGGGAAAAGACCCGAAAGAAGCGGTATCTGCACTGATGCTGCGCGATATGGGAGTGGAGAATTCTCTGGTTCCCTGGAATTAAACAGTCTGTACGCGACGGCCTGTTTTCACGGGACTTTTTATTTTTAAATATCAGTAAAACGTATATAAAAAATCATTGTTTTTTTTAAATACTTTATAAGAAAATGCCGGGGAAATCATTGTATTTTCCCGGCATTTATGTTAGGATGAAGTATCCTTACCGGTGGTTTGCTATTTTTGCGCACTTGAACGTGAAAAATTTAACAAACATAATGTTTATAGCGGTTAAACAGATGGATGTTGTATTGCTTTATTTGACAGGAATATCCTCCGGAAAAAGTACAATCAAAAGAAAGGGGATCAGCTATGCATCTGATTCAGGACGAAAACGGGAATCCGGTTCCGCACGGGCATGCGCATGAGCATGGCGGCTCACATTGCCCTGCTGCGGATGGAACACACACACACTGCGGTTCCTGTGAAGAACACTTACATGAGGATCCGCCGCAGGATAAGATGACGGCGGTGCTTGACTATATGCTTAAGCACAACGAACATCATGCGGCAGAACTTGACCAGGTGGCAGAGCAGTTCCGTGCAAACGGGAAAGCGGATGCTGCCGAACAGATTAAGAAAGCGGTTGATGAGTTCCAGAAAGGCAATCTCTATCTGCGGCTTGCGCTTTCCATGGTTTCTGAAGATTCTCAAAAGGAATCGTAATGATTCAGTGACGGATGATTTCTGCTGTCAGAAGGACTGCGCCTGATGCCGGAATGCGTCAGGCCGCATTCGGTTTTGTGTTTGGAAAAGAGGTGACAGTTGTGTGTCTTGCAACAGTTTATGAAAAGAATGAGCCGGACAGTGTGATTCTGGAGTATGTCAGCAAGATTGAAGTAAATGGCAGACTTATTACACTTACGGATGTGATGGGTGACACGAGGGTTGTGGAAGGCACGATCGCGATGGCGGATCTGACCGGCGGAAAGGTTGAGATCAACTGCGAGGATGTTGCCTGAGATTTATTTTTATGAATTTCATGGAGGTATGCGGCAATGCAAGACTGTCATTCCGTCGGCAAACGATTGCCGAATAACAGGGAAGGACCTGTTATGCGCCTGTGTATGCCGAATGATTCGGCTCACAGTACAGATACAGGTAAGGAGGCAGATAGTATATGGCACATGTGATTGCAATTGCTGGTAAAGGCGGTGTGGGGAAGACCACTCTGGGAGGCCTTCTGATCCAGACAATGTGCAGGAAGGGAGAGCGGCCGATCCTTGCTGTGGATGCAGATGCAAATTCCAATCTGAACGAAGTGCTTGGCGTGGATGTGGAGATGACGCTCGGCGATGTCCGCGAGACGGTTCTGCACGATGCGGACAAGCTGAATCAGAACATTCCATCCGGCATGACAAAGGCGGATTATACGGAGATGATGCTTCAGCGATGTCTTGCTGAGGACGACGACTATGATCTTCTGGTGATGGGACGCTCACAGGGACAGGGCTGTTATTGCTATGTGAATGGTCTTTTGCAGGCACAGCTGGCAAAGCTGATCCCGAACTATAAATATGTGGTTGTGGATAATGAAGCGGGGATGGAGCACATCAGCCGCGGCATTCTGCCAAAAGTGGATACGATGATTCTGGTAAGCGACTGCTCCAGACGGGGCGTCCAGGCTACAGAACGGATCGCGGAGCTGGTGGAAGAATGTCATTTGAACCCGAAGACGATTGGGCTGATCGTGAATCGGGCACCCGGCGGTGTTCTGAATGCCGGCACCAAAGAGGAGATTGAAAAAAGCGGATTAAAGCTGCTTGGAATCGTTCCGCAGGACGAGCAGGTATATGAATATGACTGCGACGGCCGGCCTACCTCCTCTTTGCCGGAGGATTCTCCTGTGCGCAGAGCACTGGAGGAGATTATGAGTAAGATTGGTTTATAAAATGCACGCCACCGCATATGGAACGGCTGCTTTGCAGCTCTGCGGCGGGCGCAGAAGGAAATGACTGATGTCATTTCCTGTAAATATTATATAACATGGAGGTTACTATGGGAGACTTTAAGCTGACAACAATTGAGGAGTTCGAGGCAGCTACGAACCGACTCCTCGAGACAGGTGCAAAGGTAGGAGCGGACGCTTACCAGTTCCGTGTGAAGAACCAGACGCCGCACTGCAAATTTGGTGAGCAGGGTGTCTGCTGCCGTATCTGCTCGATGGGACCGTGCCGTATTACACCGAAGGCACCGCGTGGAATCTGCGGCTGCGACGCACACGGCATCGTGGGACGCAATTTCCTGAGATTTACTGCCGGCGGAGCCGCTACACATTCTGATCACGGCCGTGAGATCTGCCACACGCTGTACTGCACATCTCCGGACGGCAACTACAAGGTAAAGGATCCGGAGAAGCTGATCCGCATCGCTCATGAGTGGGGTGTGGAGACCGAAGGCAAGGACATCTATGATCTGGCTCATGAGATGGCAGTCCTGGCACTTGGCGAGTATGGTAAGGTATTTGGATTCCAGAATTTCCTGAAACGTGCACCGCAGCATACACAGGATCTGTGGGAGAAAGCGGAGATTCAACCGCGCGCGATTGACCGAGAGGTATCCTGCTCGATGCATATGACCCATATGGGATGTTCTTCCAAGCCGGAAGCGCTGATTCGTCAGTCGCTCAGAGCAGGTCTGGCTGATGGCTGGGGCGGTTCCATGGCAGGTACCGAGTTCTCCGACGTTCTGTTTGGTACGCCGAAGCCGATCGACACCGAGGCCAACCTTGGTGTTATGGTTGAAGAAAATGTAAACATCGTTGTACATGGTCATGACCCGTCGCTTTCTGAGATGATCTGCGAGTACGCGGATGATCCGGAAATGATCGCCTATGCGAAAGAAATGGGCGCGAAGGGCATCACCGTATCGGGTGTCTGCTGTACATCGAATGAGGTTGCGATGCGCCGTGGTATCCCGATGGCAGGCAACTTCCTTCAGCAGGAAAACGTTATTCTGACCGGAGCCTGTGAGGCAATCGTCGTGGATGTACAGTGTATTTTCCCGGCAATCGGACCGCTGGCAAAATGCTTCCATACCAAGTTTATCACGACTTCTCCGATTGCTCAGATGCCGGAGAGCGATTACATCCGCTTCTCGCCTGAGAACGCTGGTGAGAACGCAAAAGCGATCGTAAAGATGGCAATCGAGAACTTTAAGAACCGCAAGCCGGAGCTTGTACATATCCCGCAGCTGAAGCAGAAAGCGACAGTTGGCTATTCGTTAGAGGCGATTAAGAAGACCTTGGATACCGTTACCAACTCTCAGGTTGATGAGACCGGCACACTGAAGCCGCTGGTTGAGTGCATTAATTCCGGTGTTATCCGCGGCGCTGTTGCGATGGTAGGCTGCAACAACCCGAAGGTTCGCCCGGATACCGCACATATCGCTCTGATGAAGAAGCTGATCGAGAATGATATCATTATCGTGGCTTCCGGCTGCTCCGCACAGGCAGCGGCTAGAGCAGGTCTGATGGATAAGAGAGCAAAAGATCTCTGCGGCGCGGGACTTAAGAGAGTCTGTGAGTTGGCTGACATCCCGCCGGTGCTTCACATGGGCTCCTGTGTAGACATCAGCCGTATGATGGTTCTGGTAGCAGATCTGGCGAAGGACTCCGGATGGAACATTTCCCAGCTTCCGGTAGTCGGCTGTGCACCGGAGTGGATGTCCGAGAAAGCTGTATCCATCGGCAACTATGTAGTAGCGACCGGTCTTGACACCTTCCTTGGCGTAGATCCGTACGCTGCCGGTTCTTCTGAGGTAGAAGATCTGCTGCAGAACGGCATCCGCGACTGGGTAGAGGCTGCTTATACGGTAGAGACCGATATCGATAAGCTGGTTGACAAGATGATCGAGCGGATCGAGGAAAAGAGAACGGCATTAGGCATCTGATAATAGATGGAACAAAAGGTCAGGACTGGAATGCCTGCATTCCGGTTCCGGATCTTTTGGACCGTGGTATTATCAAAAAGTAAAGGATAATGAGGCGGGATTCATGAAGATTGCAATTACCGGAAAGGGCGGAGTAGGAAAAACAACATTTGCGGCGACACTGGCACGGCTTTACGCGGACGAGGGCCGCTCCGTGCTGGCGGCGGATGCCGATCCGGATGCCAATCTTGGCCTGGCGCTTGGATTTGATGAAGAGGATCTGGATGCGATCGTGCCGATTACCAAGATGCGGAAGCTGGTGCAGGAACGCACCGGCGCAGATGAATTCAACAAGATTTTCAAGCTGAATCCGAAGGTGGATGACATTCCTGACAAATACGCGAAGAAATGCAACGGCGTGAAACTCCTTGTCCTTGGCACGGTGGAGACCGGCGGGAGCGGATGCGTGTGTCCGGAACATGTCATGCTGAAAAGGATCATCAATCACCTGATGCTCCGCTCGGATGACGTGGTCATCCTTGATATGGAAGCCGGTCTTGAACACCTCGGACGGGGGACGACCAGCGGAATGGATGCTTTTATCGTCGTCATTGAGCCGGGCGCGAGAAGCGTACAGACTTACCGCAATGTAAAGCGCCTGGCTGATGACCTCGGCGTGAAGCAGGTTTATGTGGTGGCCAACAAGGTGCGTGATGAAAAGGACGAGGAATTTGTCAGGGAAAAGATTCCCAAAGAGGATCTGCTCGGCATCATCCATTACAATACGGAGATCATCGATGCAGACAGAAACGGTTCTTCCCCTTATGATTACAGCGCGGCTGCTGTGAACGAGATTCGCGCCATCAAGGAAATTCTGGACCGGTCGGACTCTTTTTAAAAGAAAATTGTGCGGAATGTATTATTTTCAGTTGCAAAAACGGTAATCTGTTGGTATAAATATAAGTAACGACCTGCAGCGAAGCGGCCATGCGTTCGGCCTTTTCCTGTGAACTTTGATCGTTTCCTGAAGATTATATTCAACATGTAAGAAAAGAGGCGAATGAAATGAGTGATTCTGCATTACCGAAACTTGAAGTGGCGGACATCATCCAGGCGCTGGATGGCGTGTGTAATTCGAAGGTGGATACGACCGGCTCGACTAAGCCGCTGCTGGACTGTGTTGTGTCCGGCGTACTCCGCGGCGCGGCAGTTTTGCTTGGCACAGATGGTTCAGACGTACGGAACAGGGACGAGTATACGGCTCTGATCAAAAAGCTGATTGCAAATGATATCGTGGTACTGGCGATCGGATATCCGGTCACAGTGGCAGCTGATGCAGGACTTTTAAATCCGGAGGCAAAGGATCTGTGCGGCGCAGGACTGAAGCGTGTCTGTGAACTGGCTGAGATTCCTCCGGTGCTGCCGCTTGGCGGACTGGAGAACATTGGAAATGTGGTGACGATCGCGCAGGCACTTTGTGCAGATTCCGGTCTTACCGTACCGCAGCTTCCGGTTGTGGGCTGTGATCCGGCTGGCGTGACTGCACAGGCAGTTGAGCTTGGCAATACGTTTGTCGGTCTTGGGGTGGATACCTTTATCGGCATTATGCCGTATGAAGGGGCACTGGAGGACGTGATCGCTGCAAGCGGCCTGAAGGACGGAGCTGAGGCGAAGCATACCGTATCGGCAAATCTGGATGAACTTTCGGACGCGCTGATCGCGGATATTGAGAAAAAACGTCAGGCTATAGAGATCTGACGAATCTATGACAAATTACAGGAGGTAGTAAAGTGACTTTATTTGATGTTATTTTTAAAGGAAATGACGCAGTATATGGTCTCACAGAAAACGCGATTGACGACGCGATCGCAAAATATGGCGCAGATAAGCCGGTAGCATTTCCGGATACTGCTTACAGCATCCCGTGCTATTACGGTGTGACCGGCACTAAGGTCGGCAATCTGGGAGAACTCAAAGAGGCCCTTGGCGTTGTAAAGAGCCTGATGACGAGAAATCCGAGGATGAACGATGCGTTCATGTCCGGTATTGCGACCGCACTTTGCGCTGAGTTTATTGAAGTGCTGAAGTATATCGACAACCCGACTCCGTACGAGGAGCCGTGCTATGGTCATCTCGCAGATGCTGTGATCCGTGAGCTGGGTGTACCGCTTGTTACCGGCGATATTCCGGGCGTTGCGGTTATCATCGGTGCTGCTCCGACCGCTGAGGAAGGCGTTGCTCTTGTAAAGAGCTATCAGGCACAGGGTATTCTGGTGACTCTGGTTGGCGACATTATTGACCAGTGTACAGAGCAGGGCTACAAGACTGGCGCGAATGTACGCGTGATCCCGCTTGGCAAGGACATTACGGCTGTAATCCATGTTGTGTCTGTTGCTGTAAGAGCGGCACTGATCTTCGGTAATATCACACCGGGCGACTCAGCTGGTCTTATGAAGTATACGATGGAGCGTGTTCCGGCATTTGTGAACGCATTCGCTCCGCTGAATGAAGTGATCGTAGCAGCCGGTGCCGGCGCGATCGCCCTTGGCTTCCCGGTTATCACGAATGAAGAAACTTTCCGTGTACCGAAGAGCCTGATCGTACAGAAGGATATCTCCAAATTCAACGCGACTTCTCTGGAAGCCCGCGATATCAAACTTAAGATTACCAACATCGACATCCCGGTAGCGTTCGCTTCCGCATTCGAGGGCGAGATCATCCGCCGCGGCGACATGCAGGTTGAGTTCGACGGTTCCAGAGTGGACTGCTTCGAGCTGGTTCATACCAAAGAGGCTTCCGAAGTCGAAGATCACAAGATCGAAGTCATCGGACCGGACATTGACGAGTTTGAGGTAGGCAGCAAGCACTCCATCGGCTACATAGTAGAGGTTGCCGGCAAGAGCATGCAGTCGGACTTCGAACCGGTATTTGAGCGTAAATTCCACTCTTATCTGAACTGCATCGAGGGTGTGATGCATACCGGACAGCGTGATATGATCCGTATCCGTATCAGCAAGGATACCTTTAACGCAGGCTTCCGTGCAAAACATATCGGCGAGGTTCTTTACGCGAAGGTAAAGAGCGAGTTCGCGGCGGTTGTAGACAAGTGCCAGGTGAAAGTCATCACGGATCCGGAGATGTGTACAAATCTTCGCCATGAGCTGGCAGTGCCGATGTTTGACAAGCGTGACGAGCGTCTGACGACTCTGACAGATGAGGGCGTGGATGTTTACTATAGCTGCATTATGTGCCAGGCATTCTCTCCGAGCCATGTCTGCGTGGTTACTCCGGAACGTCTCGGCCTTTGCGGTGCTGTTTCATGGCTGGATGCGAAGGCGACCAACGAGCTGGATCCGCAGGGACCGTGCCAGGTGATCACCAAAGAGAGAGTCATTGATGAGCGTATCGGTGAGTACGAAGACGTCAATGAGGCGGTTCGCAAGTTCTCTCAGGGTGCACTGGAAGATGTATCCCTGTACTCCATCATCGAGAAGCCGATGACGAGCTGCGGCTGCTTCGAGTGCATCTGCGGTATCGAGCCGCTTTCCAACGGTGTCTGCATCGCGAACCGTGAGTACGCGGGCATGACCCCGATCGGTATGACCTTCTCCGAGCTGGCATCCATGACCGGCGGCGGTGTTCAGACACCGGGCTTCATGGGACATGGCAAGCACTTCATCTCCTCGAAGAAGTTCATGAAGGCAGAGGGCGGAATCGCACGTATCGTCTGGATGCCGAAGGATCTCAAAGATCAGGTTGCGGAACGCCTGAATGAGACGGCAAAAGAACTTTACGGAATCGATAACTTTACGGACATGATTGCGGACGAGACCGTAGTTAGCGATGATCCGGAAGCATTGCTTGAGTTCCTGACCGAGAAAGGCCATCCGGCACTCGGCATGGAGCCAATGATGTAAAGAATCAGAAATGCGGCGCAGCCGCATTTCAGGGAATTTCGCCTTACGGCGAAATTCCCGTATGATGTCCGTAGTGCACAGGCACATTTATGTGGCTGGGCACAAGGGCAGCATTGATTCTTTAACGAGGAAAAATGCGCAGCATTTTTTCGAGTCTACAATGTAAGCCAAGCAGAGGAATTTACTCGCTTGCGAGGAATCCTGCGAGGAAGAGCATGATTCTTTAACGAAGCCCGCGTCCTCGATTTTCTGCGAAAATCGGGACATGAAATGCGCAGCATTTTTTCGAGTCTTATTTTTTCAATTTCAGCAACACCACAAGGAGGAAAAAGGAAATGCCGTTTACTGCAAAATCAGGAAAATTTAACGCGAAGATCAACACCGTTGAAGTCGGTACCGGCGATAAGGCGATCAAGATTGGCGGGGAAAATGTTTTCCCGTTCTACACGTTTGACGACGCGGTAGAGAACGCGCCGAAGGTAGGTATCGAGATCACGGACGGCGGTATGGAGAGCGAGCCGGAGTGCGTACAGAAGCTGTATGAGGGCTGCACGACGGTCGTTGACATGGCAAAGAAAGCGGTTACATTTGAGGGCGTTGATTTCTTAAGCATTCGTTTGGAAGGCGGAGATCCGAACGGAAAGAACAAATCTACGGAGGAACTGATTCAGGTCGTCAAAGATGTCGCTGACGCTGTTGATGTTCCGCTTGTTGTTTGCGGCTGCAAGAACGTAGAAAAGGACGCTGAGCTTCTCGACAAGGCTGCAGCTGCTCTGGATGGCAGAAATGCGATTATCCTCGCAGCGAAGGAAGAAAACTACAAGACCATCGGCGCTTCTGCAGGACTTGCTTATAAGCAGGTCGTTGGTGCCGAGTCGGCTGTGGATATCAACCTTGCAAAACAGCTGAATGTACTTCTTACACAGCTTGGCGTTGACAGCAAGACCATTGTAATGAATGCCGGTACCGCAGCAGTCGGATATGGCTTCGACTATGTGATATCGACCCTTGACCGTGTAAAAGCGGCTGCGCTGTCGCAGGGTGACGCGACACTGCAGATGCCGATCATTACTCCTGTCGCATCTGAGACATGGACTGTAAAAGAGTCTACCGCTTCTGAGGAGGATATGCCTGAATGGGGCAACCTTGAGGAGCGTGGCATTGATATGGAAGTGGAGACTGCGGCTGCAGTTCTCGCTGCCGGTTCAGACGCTGTGATTCTGAAGCATCCGGAATCTGTCAGAGCCATCAAAACCATGATTTCAGAACTGATGTAATTTCTGCCAGAAGCGTAAGGAGGAAAATAAAATGGCATTAAAAGGCTTGGATATTTTTAAATTATCACCGAAGAAAAACTGTAAGGAGTGCGGCAGCCCGACCTGTATGGCATTCTCCATGAAGGTCGCTCAGGGTTCCGCATCCATCGACGCTTGTCCGTATTTCTCTGAGGAGGCAAAGGCTTCCCTGAATGAGGCGACTGCTCCGCCAATGAAGACCATCAAGGTTGGTACCGGCGACAATGAGTACACGCTCGGCGGTGAGACGGTTCTGTTCCGTCATGAGAAAACCTTTGTGAGCAGAACACGCTATGCAGTTACCGTATGCAGCTGCATGGACGACGCTGCGATCGACGCAAAACTTGAGGAGATCAAGTCCGTAGATTATGAACGTATCGGTGAGCGTATGTTTACAGAAATGATTTATGTAAACTATGCTCCGAATGCTGGAAAGGACAAGTATCTGGAAGTTGTTAAGAAGGCAGCGGAGCTTGACCGTGTGCTGATCCTTGGCTGTGACGATCCGGACGTAGCTGCAGAAGCGGTTGCGCTTGTAAAGGATAAAAAGCCGGTTTTGAACGGCGCAAACGCATCCAACTATGAGGCGATGAATAAGGTCGCGGCCGATGCAGGCGTGACCCTTGGCGTACAGGGCGCGGACATCAACGAACTGTATGACACGCTGGCAGCCCTTGAGAAACTTGGCAACAAGAACCTGATCTTTGACTGCGGCGTGAATTCTGTCAAGGAAGCATATCAGATCGCAGTACAGTTCCGTAAGGCTGCCATCAAGGACAGCAACCGTACCTGCGGGTATCCGTCCATCGTGCGTCTGGACCGCTTAAGCGGCGGAGATAAGCACCTGCAGGCAGCTTTGCTTTCCCTGTTCACGATGAAGTACGGTTCCATTATCGTGCTGGATCAGATGACCTATGCGGAAGCAAACCCGGTATACGGTTTAAGACAGAACCTGTTTACTGACCCGCAGAAGCCTATGAAAGTAGAGCCGGGCATCTACCCGCTGAACGGCGCGGATGAAAATTCCATCTGTCTGACGACGGTGGACTTCGCTCTGACCTATTTCCTGGTATCCGGCGAGCTGGAGCGCTCCGGCGTACCGTGCAATCTCATCATCAACGATGCGGGCGGACTTTCCGTTCTGACAAGCTGGGCAGCCGGCAAGTTCTCAGCGGGTACGATCGCAAAGTTCTTTGAAGAACAGGATATCGAGAACAAGGTGAAATCCAGAAAACTCGTGATCCCCGGCAAGGTAGCCGTGCTGAAGGGCGAACTGGAAGCGAAACTTCCGGGATGGGAGATCATCATCGCTCCGAGAGAAGCTGTACAGCTTGTGAAGTTTATGAAAGAACTGTAAAAGTAAATGTAACGATTCAGAACGGAAGGCTGCAGTTTTCTTTTGCTTTCGTTCTGAATTGTTACAGCAAATAATAACGAATAAGGAGAACCATCATGGCAAAATTTGTAACGATTGGTGAGAGACTTTCCACCACTGCTCCGGCAGTCAACAAAGCGTTTACCGAGAGAGACCCGGAGCCGATTCTCAAAAGAGCAAAACAGCAGCTCGATGCCGGCGCGGTATATCTGGATGTAAACATCGGACCTGCAGAGGCAGACGGAGAAGATCTGATGAAGTGGGCGGTACAGCTCCTTCAGAGTAATTTTGATAATGTTCCGCTTGCGCTGGATACCTCCAACAAGAAGGCAATCGAGGCTGGCATTTCGGTTTACAACCGTTCCAAAGGCAAGCCGATTGTAAACTCCGCGGATGCATCCGGAAGAATTGAGAACATTGATCTGGCTGCGGCAAATGACGCCATCGTTATCGCGCTTTGCAACGGCGAGGGAATCGCAAAGGACAATGATGAGCGTATGGGTTACTGCCAGATGCTTCTGGAAAGAGGCATGGAGCTTGGCATGGAACCGACCGATATGTGGTTTGACCCGCTGTTCCTTGTTGTAAAGGGTATGCAGGACAAGCAGATGGAGATCCTGGAATTTATCAAAATGCTCTCCGACATGGGTCTGAACTCCACCGGCGGTCTTTCCAATAACTCCAATGGTATGCCGAAGCACATCCGTCCGATCATGGATTCCGCTCTGGTAGCAATGGCTATGATGCAGGGTCTTACCTCTGCAATCGTAAACCCGAACGACCTGCGTCTGATGGAGACCATCAAGTCCTGCGACGTGTTCAAGAGCAATACGCTGTATGCGGATTCCTATCTGGAGATCTGATAGATTTTCTGGCTTACGTGCTATATTACAGTAAGAAGATGATACTACGGATTGCTTCGTGCTTCGCACTTTCGCAATCCTAAAAACATTCGGAATTCGCTCATTTGAGCAGCGTTTTTTGCTGCGATGCTTCTCGAACTACTAATGTTCGAGAAGATTCCATGACTATGGCAAATGGCTACTTCCTCATGTTTTTGCGGTCCCAAAGGTCATGAATAGGAACGCTGGCGTTCCATTCCTGACCTTTTGTCCCTTGTATTATCCATATACCCGGGGAGTATACGACAGTTTTTTATTCTGTTTGTATACTGCTCCGGGTATATATGTATAGGAAACGACAAAATTTTTTGCCGCTTTCTATAGCTTGCATTTTCAATCATGTACCTGCTATTAGGTAAAAACCGAACATTTATGGAGAGAAAAACTATGTTTAAGGTGACTTTTCAATTTGAGAACGGCAGCGAGACAGTAGGCTATGCTCTGGAAGGAGAGAGCTTGCTGGATGTAGCTAAAAAGATGAATGTCGCGATCGATGCGCCGTGTAATGGAAATGCAGCTTGCGGAAAATGCAGAGTAAAGCTGGTTGGAGGAGATCTGGACACCAAAAAGACCAGCCATATCTCAGATGAGGAGTTTGCACAGGGATGGAGGTTAGCCTGTGTGAGCAAGATTAACGCGGATGTGGAAGTGCTGGTTCCTGACATCGCTTCTGCGTATCGCAGCCGGATGAAAGTGGCGGACTTAAGTTCGGCAGAGGAAATACAGATATTTGAAAAGACAAAAACCGACATGGCAGAAGCCGGAATCTCCTTCTGCAACGATCTGGAAGTCGTTGCGATACAGATGGAGGAGCCGTCTCTGGATGACACCATGCCGGATAACGAACGCCTGATCTGGGCAGTGGAAGCGGCCTGCGGTGTTTCAAAGGTGAAGCTGACTTTTGTTGTGCTCAAAAAGCTGGCGGAAACACTTAGAAATGCTTCATTTGCGGTAAAATGCGTCATTCGGAAGGCGCAGGCAGATAAGGTCGAAGTGCTGGATATCTATCCGGCTGCCGACGACGTGAAGGTATGCGGCCTTGCGGTGGATATCGGTACGACGACCGTATCGGCGCTGATTATTGATATGCTGACCGGTGAAATCCTTGCGAAAGGGTCTTCCGGAAACGGCCAGATCCGTTACGGCGCGGATGTCATCAACCGTATCATCGAACAGCAGAAGGAGGGCGGCCGCAAAAAGCTGCAGGACGCCATCATCAAGGAGACACTCAATCCGATGATCCATCAGATGTGCGGCTCGATCGGCATTTCACCGAGGCAGATATACCGGGCGAGTATTGCCGGCAATACGACGATGAACCATCTGCTGCTCGGCGTGGACGCGGATCCGGTTCGCATGGAGCCGTTTATCCCGACCTTTTTCGAGACAGATTCTGTCTTTGCGCGGGATCTGGGGCTTCATCTTTACGAACATGCCCGTGTGATCATGGCTCCAAACATTGGCAGCTACGTTGGCGGCGATATCACCGCCGGTACGCTCTCCAGCACCATCTGGAACAAAGAGGAGATGTCTTTGTTTATCGATCTGGGTACGAACGGCGAACTTGTCTTTGGCAATTCGGAATTTATGATGAGTTGTGCCTGCTCCGCGGGTCCCGCTTTTGAGGGCGGCGACATCAGCTGCGGTATGCGCGCGACGGACGGCGCGATCGAGGCATGTGTGATCGATAAGGATACAATGGAACCGACCTTTTCCATTATCGGTGACGAAGGACAGAAGGCGGTTGGTCTGTGCGGCTCCGGTATTATCGATGTGATCAGCGAACTGTTCCGCTGCGGCATTATCAGTCCGAAGGGGAAGTTCATCCGCGAGGGTGCGCGTGTCCGCCATGACCAGTATGGCATGGGCAGCTTTGTACTTGAATTCAAAGAAAATGCGGCTTCCGTAAAGGATATTGAGATCACGGAGGTTGATATTGACAGTTTTATCCGCGCAAAGGGCGCGATTTTCTCCGCCATCCGTGTGATGCTGCAGTCGCTTGATTTTGATGTATCCATGATCGACCATGTCTATGTGGCGGGGGGGATCGGCAGCGGCATCAATATGCGCAACGCTGTCTCCATCGGCATGTTCCCGGATATCGATATGGAGAAATTTACCTATATCGGCAATTCTTCCCTGTCCGGAGCTTACGCAATCCTGCTGTCGAACGAGGCGGAGGCAAAGGTTTCCGAGGTGGCGCACAATATGACCTACCTCGAACTCAGCAACGAGCCGACATATATGGATGAATTTGTGGCAAGCTGCTTTTTGCCGCACACGGACGCGGGGCTGTTCCCGACTGTGACGATGAAATAAGGGAAATCATTTAACAGAAAAAGCGGCAGAGCAGTGTTCTGCCGCTTTTTTAGCTTTATCTGAAAAAATTTATCTGATTCTTACAACGACAGGGAATGATATACACTGCCGTCTAAATGTTTCCAGTATACATCGGTGCCTTTCAGCATCATATAGCTGTTCGCACTGCCGTCCTTCGGAATCGAAACGGAGCCGGGATTGAGATACAGGTTACGGTCACCGAATGGCTCCCAGGACGGAATATGCGTATGGCCATGCAGCAGGATATCGCCCGGCTGCATGGGCGGCGGTGTGAGTTTCGTATAGTGATGCCCGTGGGTGGCGAAGATCAGACGCTCACCTGCCGTCAGAAGGCAGTAATCGGCCAGAACAGGGAATTCCAGCACCATCTGGTCCACTTCCGTGTCGCAGTTGCCGCGGACGCAGAAAATACTCTCTTTGCGGGCATTCAGCATGGCAATGACCTTTTTGGGCTCATACTCAAGCGGCAGGTCATTGCGCGGTCCGTGGTATAAAAGATCGCCGAGAAGCAAAAGACGGTCCGCTTTTTCACGATCATAGGCTTCCAGCATTTTTTCACAGAAGTGAGCGGAGCCGTGAATGTCGGATGCAATCATCAGGTTCATGTCATTTTCCTCCTTATGCCGTGTTAGAATGAAGCTGCTGTTTCCTCTTTTTTTCGCTGATGTCCATTGTGCTCAATTCCGGTGAAAAAGTCAACCGTCTTTTTTATTCTTGTTTACACAAAAGTACGAAAGCAATACAGAAATTGCTTGAAAAAAAGCGCTTGAAGAGATACAATGATAAAGAATTTCAGAAGCCGATTCTGAAAAATGAGAAACACCTGCAGCTGTACAATTCGGATGCGGCTGCACATCAATTACATAAGGAGGTGAGCGTTTGGAAGACTACACAAAGTACAGGCTGAAAACCCGCGAGGAACTGGCGCAGGCATTATCCGGGACGGATCATATTTTTGTGATTTCCTGCAATAAATGCTTTAAGGAGTTCGATACGGTTGAAGAGCCGGAACTTGCAGAGTTTGAGAAGATTGCTGCCGAAGAAGGAAAGACCATCACGGGAAGCGCGAGGGTCGATTTTTTGTGCAACAAAACGCAGACAGCGAAAACGCTTTCTGACATCGTTCCGGAAGGAACGGAGAGCATCTTTGTAGTCTCCTGCGGACTGGGTATCCAGACGATTGCGGATATGCAGACAGAGTGCTCCGAATCGAAGCCGATCCCGGTCTATTCCGCTACGGATTCGCTGAATTACACCGGACACCATGGCATGGCGCTGACAGACAGGGCCTGTGACGCATGTGCACAGTGTTATCTGAATGTGACAGGCGGTATCTGCCCGATCGTGGACTGCTCCAAGAGTCTGGTCAACGGCCAGTGCGGCGGCGCGAAGAACGGCAAGTGTGAGGTTGACCCGAACAAGGACTGCGCGTGGGAGAAGATTTACCAGAGACTCAAAAAGCAGGGAAGACTGGAAGAATTCCTGAATCAGCCAGTGCAGATGCGGGATTATTCAAAGACCAGCTTCAAATTTGTACATGACTATGTGACTTCCATTCGGGAGAACAGGCTCGACGGCTATTACGGAGGAGTGCATCCTCTTGAAAGAAAGGAATACACCGAGCAGATTGCCCTGCAGAAATTCCCGGAGCCGGAGACGGTAGTGATTCCGCTCTCCATGCATGCGGGCGCTCCGGCGACGCCTGTCGTGGCAGTGGGGGATACCGTAAAGGTCGGTCAGAAGATCGGCGAATCCGCAGGCTTTATCAGCAGCCCGGTACATTCGAGCGTGAGCGGTACGGTCATCGCGATTGAGGACCGCGGACACGCGACCAGAGGCACCTGCCCGGCCGTTGTGATCCGGTCGGATGGAAAGAATACGCTGGATGAATCCGTGAAGCCGCACAAATCTCTGGAGGAGCTGACTCCGGAAGAGATTATCGACATCGTAAAAGAGGCCGGAATCGTCGGCATGGGCGGCGCCGGCTTCCCGACATCCGTAAAACTCAAACCTGCCAAGCCGGTAGACACGATCCTGCTGAACGGCTGCGAGTGTGAACCGTATCTGACGGCAGATCACCGTGTGATGCTGGAATTCGCGGATGATATCGTATTCGGTCTGCGCGCGATCGTGAAGACAGTTGGCGCCCAAAAGGGACTGATCGTGATCGAGGACAACAAGCCGGACGCGATCGAAGTCATGAAAGCCAAAGTCGCGGACTATGACAATCTGGATGTGGTTGTCGCAAAGACGAAATACCCGCAGGGCGCTGAGAAGATGCTGATCAAGCGTGTGATGAAACGTCAGGTGCCGAGCGGCGGACTTCCTGCGGATGTTGGCTGCGTGGTGAGCAATATCAGTACGACCAAGGCGATTTCCGATGCGATTCAGAAGGGGATGCCTCTGATCGAGCGAGTAGTTTCCGTGACAGGCGAGCGTTTGAAAAACCCGGGCAATTATATCGTGAAGATCGGTACGAACACAAAGGATCTGATCGATTACTGCGGCGGTGTCGTCGGAGACGGAGAGATTACATACAAGGCCGGCGGCCCGATGATGGGATTTGTCTTAAATGACCTGAACGTTCCGATCATGAAAGGCTCGAACGGCATCATCTGTGTGGACACCGACCACACGGTGGAACAGCCCTGCATCAAGTGCGGGCGCTGCATGGATGTCTGTCCGATGGAACTGAAGCCTCTCTATTTCGCGAAGTACGCGGATGAGGAGAACTGGCAGGGTATGAAAGACCAGCATGTGATGGACTGCCTGGAATGCCGCTGCTGCGAGTATATCTGCTCCTCCAAGATTCCGCTGGTGACAAAGATCAAGGCCGGAAAAGCGGCAGTAAGGGGGATGAAGTGATATGCTGATTACCGAATTAAAATCAAAAGAAACGATCCTCTCCCTTGTTGATGGAAAGAAAGCGTTTATCATCAACTGCCATGGATGCAGAGAAGTCTACTTCCCTCTTGAGGAGGCGGCACAGCTTCAGGAAGAGCTGTATGCGGGCGGAAGCGTGACCGGAATTCTGACGACGGATTATATCTGCAACCCGGACAACCTGAAAGTACGCCTGGAGAGCCATAAGGCTGAGATTGAGGCTGCGGATGTGGTACTGGTCTTTTCCTGCGGCGTCGGCGTGCAGACGGTAGCTTCTTATCTGGAAGACAGGAAAGTCTGTGCGTGCTGCGACACGAGCCGTCTGCCGGGCTTCCAGGGCGTTACACCGCTGGAGTATGACTGCGGCCAGTGCGGCGAGTGCTATCTGAATCTGACCGGAGGCATCTGCCCGATCACGGCCTGCTCCAAGAGCCTGGTCAACGGCCAGTGCGGCGGTTCCAAGAACGGCAAATGCGAGGTTGATCCGAATATGGACTGCGGCTGGGAGCGTATCTACCGCAGACTGGAAAAGATCGGACGTCTGGATGCGCTGAAGTGCCCGACGCAGATCCGTAATTTTGCGACAGATCAGGAAGTTGCTAAATAATACGTAGCTATCGTAGCTATTCAGAACAGCAGGCCACAGACCGCCTTCTTCGAAGGCTATATGTCGCTTACGCGTCATATGTCTGAGGCTGATGGGCGTTTCGCCCATCCCGAAATGAAAATACAGCCTTTAGCAGATAAACCTGCACATCTCCGCTGTCGCTTCGGTCGGCGCTAAACGAGCGCCACTGGCGCTCAGCGCCTGTCTTTTCATTTCGATGCTGTTCTGAACTATTACACAAATTGTATAGAAACAGGAGTGACAGATCATGAAAATCACAGAATTATTTGAACGTGGTGAGTTTGTAGTCACAGCAGAAGTCGGTCCGCCTAAGGGCTGCCACATTGAGAATCTGCTGGAAGAGGCGAAGACGTATTTAAGCGGCATCACGGCTGTCAATGTGACAGACAACCAGTCGTCCGTCATGCGCCTCGGTTCTCTGGCTACCTGTAAGGCATTAAAGGACGAGGGCCTGACGCCGATTTTCCAGATCACCTGCCGCGACAGGAACCGGATCGCGCTGCAGTCGGATCTTTTGAGCGCAGCAATGCTTGGCATTGAGAACGTGCTCCTTTTGACCGGCGACCACACAAAGCTGGGCGATCATCCGCAGGCAAAGCCGGTCTTCGATCTGGATTCCGTATCGCTGATTCACACGGCGAAACTTCTGGAATCCGGTGTGGATCTTGGCGGAAATCAGCTGGTCGGCGAACCGCCGAAGTTTGCGAAGGGCGCGGTCGTTTCTCCGTGCAGCGATTCCGTAGACGCACAGCTGGCGAAGATGGAGCGCAAGGTGGCTGCCGGAGCGGATTACTTCCAGACGCAGGCTGTTTATGAGCCGGAGAAATTCATCAAATTTATGGAAAAGGCGAAGCAGTTCGGCAAACCGGTACAGCTTGGCATTGTCATCCCGAAGTCAGCCGGCATGGCGAAGTACATGAATGACAACGTAGCCGGCATTCATGTTCCGCAGGAAATGCTCGATGAACTTCGCGCAGACAAGGAAAAGACCAAGGCGGGCATCACTGGTGTGGAGATTGCGGCGCGCATTATCAAAGAGTGCAGGCCGTACTGCCAGGGCGTACATATCATGGCGCTTGGCTGGGAATCCAAAGTACCGGCGCTTCTTGAACAGGCCGGAATCGCATAAGAAAAAAGGGAACGCTTTCGTTCCCTTTTTCCATAAGGAATATCCGGCATGGAAGCGACAGCCATGGACAGGCCTGTGATCGGATGGCTTTCAGCCCGGCAATGCGTCAGGAAGTGTCTTTGAGAGAATATTACAGAAAAATCAGGGAGAACGGGAATTATGGAAATTGCTTACGAAAAGGACAATAAAGAGAGAGTGCCCTTTGAACATTATCTCGCAGAATATAAAAAAGCGGATCCGCTGGAGATGAGTGCCCGCACAGGGACTGTCTATGATGAGGAAAAGCAGACGTTTCGGCTGAATTTTATGGGAAATACGTATTCTGTGGCATTTCCGGAGTTCGCGATCCTGCCGGATAAAGAAGCGGAGGGCCTCTGGCTGCCGATATCGTTGAACGCCGCTCAGATTCTGGTGATACGGTTTCTGCTGGAATGCTGCGCGGCGAAAAGCACCGGGAAATTTCTGACCTACCGGGAGGTGCCGTGGGGAGAGGTTTATTACCGTCAGTTCAGCGGGCGATGTCTGTCCCGACTGGCTTTTTCCTATGGGAATAAGCTGGATCAGTTCTGCAGGGCCATGGAAAAACTGGGGGCTGCAAAGCTGGATCAGGGAGACGCCGCGTATGAAATGGAAATTTTTGACGGATACCGGGTGCGTTTTCTTCTCTGGGCGGGAGATGAGGAATTCCCTCCCTCTGCGCAGATCCTGTTCAGTGATAATTTTGCGGCCGCCTTTCACGCGGAGGATCTTGTGGTCGTCTGCGATGTGGTCATCAGCTCGCTGAAAGCGGTGAATGGCTGACGAGAGGATGTGTCCCGTGAAAACAACAGCGGTTTTTCTTGACGTGAGCCGCCTGTTCGACTTATAATTTACAATAAAAGTGTCGTCAATAGACAGGCCTGCGTCCTCGATTCGCAGTGCGAATCGGGACAAATCGTGCCATGCTTGCATGGCTGAGAGCATGGATATTAGTCGACTTTTATATTTAGTGCTGCCCGTGAAGCGGGCATGAAAGTTTAGAAACAGTTCAGAACAGCAAGACGGTCTGTGGCCTGCGGTTCAGAACAAATACTATTCACTGCAACGATCAGATTCCGGCCCGGAAAAAAAGAAATCGGCACAGAGAGCCGGAACGAAGAAGGAGGACAATATGGGATTTTCAACTGTACCATGCAATGAATTCGTAGAGGTACTTGCGTCAAAGGCTCCGGTACCGGGCGGCGGCGGAGCTTCCGCACTGGTAGGCGCTGTGGGGACAGCCCTTGGCAACATGGTTGGCAGTCTGACAGTGGGCAAGAAAAAGTACGCGGATGTCGAGGATGAGATGTGGGAGCTGAAGGAAAAATGCGACAAACTTCAGGCGGAACTTCTGACTCTGGTGGAAAAGGACGCGGAAGTGTTTGAACCGCTCTCCAAAGCGTACGGTATGCCGCGTGCGACTGAAGAAGAGAAGGCGGAGAAAGCCCGTGTGATGGAGATTGTCTTAAAGGATGCCTGTTCCGTTCCGATGGAGATCATGGAGAAGTGCTGCGAGGCGATCGAACTGATCAGAGAGTTTGCGGCAAAAGGCTCCGCGCTGGCGATCAGCGATGCCGGCGTAGGCGCGGTGTTCTGTAAGGCCGCTCTGCAGGGCGCGAGCCTGAATGTGTACATCAATACGAAATCCATGGCGAACAGAGAGTACGCCGCGGAACTGAATGCAAAGGCGGATGCGATGCTGGCAAAATATCCGGCGATGGCAGATGAGATCTACGAGAGTGTTCTCGCAAGACTGAAAGGCTGACTATAATTTTCGCACAAAAGTACATAAGCCTGACATAACTTTATGGTCAGGAAATGAATGAAAGATGGAGGAACAGTATTATGGCAAAACAGCTTCTCGGGAAAGAGGTTACCGCGGCTCTGAATGAGCGCATTAAGGCAAAAGTAGCAGAATTGGAAGCAAAGGGCGTAAAGCCGACGCTTGGCATTATCCGGGTGGGGGAAAATGAGAGCGATATTTCCTATGAGAGAGGCGCGACAAAGCGCTGTGAGACACTTGGCGTGGCATGTGAGAAGATCCTGCTTCCGGCGGATGTGTCCCAGGATGAGCTTCTGAAAGTGATTGATGAGGTCAATAAAAACGACGCGATCCACGGCGTTCTTTTGTTCCGTCCGCTGCCGAAACATCTGGATCAGAATGTAATCGAGAACGCTCTGGATCCGGCGAAGGATGTGGACTGCATGACGGACGGTTCCATGTCCGGCGTGTTTACAGGAAAAGCGGTCGGTTATCCGCCGTGCACCCCGCAGGCCTGCATGGAGATCCTGGATCATTATGGGATCGACTGCACCGGCAAAAAGGCGGTGGTCATCGGCAGAAGTCTGGTTGTAGGAAAGCCGGCTGCCATGATGCTCGTTAAGAAGAATGCGACCGTCACGATCTGCCACACGAGAACTGTGGATATGCCGTCCGTAGCGAGAGAAGCGGACATTATTATTGTAGCGGCGGGACGTGCCGGCGTTGTGGGCGCGGATTATGTAAAACCGGGTCAGGTCATCATTGATGTCGGTATCAATGTGAATGCAGAAGGCAAACTGTGCGGCGACGTGGATTATGCGGCAGTGGAGCCGATCGTAGATGCAATCACTCCGGTACCGGGCGGCGTCGGCAGTGTGACGACATCTGTGCTCGTTAGCCATGTTGTTGAGGCTGCGGCAAAGAAAGCCGGAATCAGATAAAATCCGGTTGACGTTCCTGCTGTTCTATGTTATAGTTTCAGCGTGTAATTCAATATTGCCATATCAAGTGCAGGCTCATAAGAGTCTGAAGAGGGAATCAGGTGAGACGCCTGAGCGATCCGGTCACTGTATGCAGGGAGCGAGATCTCAAAGATACCATTGCGTACCCGATATGTATGTCTCAAAGAGAGGCGGGAGCAGAGGATGGCTTTTGATGCCGATCTGTTTCTGTAATACATAACAGCGCGAGAAGGTGAGATGAAGCGATGATCTGCGAGCCAGGAAACCTGCTTGGTGTGAGAGAAGAGCTTCCGAGTAAAGCTGAACACTCCGCCGATTGCCGGATGCCGTCATCTTACTCGCATGGCTGGCCAATATCTGTAGCCGCCCTGCGCCTGACATATCAGAAAGGCATCTGACGATTGTTGTCTGTGATGGGGAAACAGACGCATCCCCGATATGAAAATCGGGCGATTAATTAAAATGGAATGTTGTCTCGAGGCAATGAGCAATACACAGTATACCTCCTTGTGTCAGGACAGTTTTCGGCTGGCGGTACAGCCGGAGATTTTTCTGAGACACGTACAGATGACGTTCCGCAAGCTGATCTGTACGAATGGCACAATCTTCAACGGGCAGTCCGCAATGCCCAACGGGGATTGTGCCTTTTTTATTCATAATTACAGAGTCCTTTGCATATATTGAATCAGTGCCAATCAGGATGCAGGGGGTCATTTATGGAGAAATTTGATTTATACAGAGATATCCGCACGCGGACGAACGGTGAGATCTATGTGGGTATTGTCGGCCCCGTGCGTACAGGAAAATCTACGTTTGCAAGAAAATTTGTGGAGCAGATTGTTTTGCCGGCTCTTGAGGAACCTGCAAGAAGTGCGGCACGGGATGAAATGCCCGCAAGCGCTTCCGGCAAAACGATTACGACCGTGGAGCCCAAATTTATTCCTCAAAAAGCGGTAAAATTGCCGGTCAGTGACGGTAATACGATGTCAGTGCGGTTAGTGGATTGTGTCGGGTTCCCTGTTCCGGGAGCTGAAGGCACCATGGAGGATGGAAATCCGCGTATGGTGAAGACGCCATGGAAGGAGAAACCGGTTCCTCTTTCGGAAGCTGCAAAAATCGGGACAGAGAAAGTGATTGAAGAGCACGCGACCATTGGCCTTGTGGTCACCGCGGACGGCAGCTTTGGAGAACTTTCCGGCGACAGCTTTCTGGAAGCGGAAAAACAGGCGATAGTGCAGCTGCGCCAGATCGGGAAGCCCTTTCTGGTGATTGTAAATTCAGCGAGACCGGAATCGGATCTGGCAAAAAATACGGCAGAACGCATTTCTGCGGCCTATGGTGTATATGCAAAGCCGTATGATTGCGAACGTCTTACGGCCGGGGATATCCGTCAGATTTTAAGCGAATGTCTTCTGGAATTTCCGCTTGTGCGTGTCGCGTTTCAAATTCCGGGATGGGCGGAACTGCTGCCGAAGGAGCACTGGCTGAAGCAGTCTCTGCTGGAGAACGTCAGAACTGTCATGAAGGGGCTGCATACGGTGCGCGACCTGGAAAAAGCGGATTTTCTCTGTAAAAACCCCTATATAAAGCGTGCGAAGCTGGAGCATACCAGTCTCTCGGACGGAAGCGCGGAAGTGACGTATACTCTTTTGGATTCCCTTTATTATGAAATATTAAGTGAGATGACAGGAGCCGATATCCACAGTGAATATCAGCTGATTTCGCTGATCAGTGAGATCTCCGGAAATAAAAAGCAGTATGAGAGCATTGCAGAAGCACTGCAGTCGGCGAGACAGACCGGTTATGGCGTGGTTCCGCCTCAAAAAGAGGAAATCACAATACGGGAGCCTGAGGTGATCCGGCAGGGCAACCGCTACGGTGTGAAAATAACCGCTGACGCTTCTTCTATTCATCTTTTACGTGCGGAAGTCGTTACGGAAATTTCGCCGATTGTGGGAAGTGAAGAACAGGCAAACGATCTGATCGCCTATATCCGGGAAAATGAAAAAACAGAAGACGGAGCGTGGAGCACATTGATATTTGGAAAATCGATTGAACAGCTGGTTGAAGACGGGATTCGCACGAAACTGATGTCTGTGAATGAGGATTGTCAGGTAAAACTGCAGAGCGCCATGAAGCGAATTGTGAATGAATCAAAGGGCAGACTGTTTATTCTGGTGCTGTAGGCACCAAAACACTGCTGCTGTGAGGTGCTCAATGATAAGCTGTTTCCTGCTTTATTGACGGAAAAAGAACAGGACTGGAAATAATGAACGCTTCAAAATGAAAGAATGCGTCTGTTTGAATGATTGACATTTTAAGGAACATAGCATATAATATGAAAAAAGTGTTACAAGTTGTTACCTTATGATTTCGCAAAAATTGCGAGGGAGAAGTATGGAAGCACAGAATACTGGAAAAAAGCGCGTTTTTCTCTTAAGCCTGCTTTTTATCTTTTTACTTTTGTCTGTTCACACGGATGCGGACGCCGCCTGGAAAAAGAATGCGAACGGCACCTATTCGTGGTATTCGAGCAGCGGAAAACTGGCAAAAAGCAAATGGATCAATGGGACATATTATGTAAATTCCAAAGGAGTAAGGGTGACCGGGCTTCAGAAGATCAGCGGGAAATATTATTTCTTTAATAAAAAGACCGGAAAGCTGATCTGCGGTACATGGATTAAGTCGGGAAGCAATTATTATTACGCGCAGAAAAATGGCGTACTCTACAGGAGCTGCATCAAAAAGATCAATGGCTCTTATTATTATTTTAATTCCAAGGCTGCGCGGGCGACAGGAAAGAGAACGCTGAGCGGTAAGACATATTATTTTAATACTTCTACCGCAAAGATGGTCACAAACAAATGGGTCTGCATCAGCAAGAAATATTATTACTTCGGCAGCAACGGTGTTATGAAGAAAAACTGCTGGGTAGGCCTGTATTATGTAAATAACAGCGGTGCGCGTGTTACCAACACATGGAAAAGCGGCAAATATCTGGGAAGCAGTGGAAAATGCGTTTCCGGACTCTGTGTGATCGGCGGGAAAACCTATTATTTCGATCCAGATACATACAAGAAAGTTACCAGCACGACCGTAGCTGTGGGCGATTATATCTATTCGTTTAATTCGAGCGGCGTCGGTACAATTATCAGCGCGAATGACCGTCCGGTGGCGACGGTATCCGTGGAAAGTACGTATTACACGGATGTACTGGCGGATGATGTTGATCTCCTTGCTGCCATTATATACTGCGAAGCCGGGAATCAATCTTATCTGGGGAAGCTGGCAGTAGGACAGGTCATTCTGAACCGTGTGAACAGTTCGAAATTTGCGGCATCGACGCTGCGCGAGGTGATCTATTCAAAGTCACAGTTTTCGCCGGCCAAAAACGGTAAGCTAAATAAGGTGCTTTCCGGCACGCTTACAATGACTGACGGCTGCAAACAGGCGGCGGAAGAATTGCTGGCAGCGAATGAAGCGCTTCAGACCGGCGCAACACCGACACTTACGATCAATGGCACAGAGACGGAATTTCCCTATCTGTTTTTCATGACGCTTTCGTCGTATAAAAGCCAGGGACTGACGGCATCGTATATCACCATTGGTTCTCATGTATTCTTTTCTGTATGGAAGTAAGCAGCAGGCGGAAAATGAGACTGGATAAATTCTGAAAAACAGAACAGCAAAGCAGAACAGCAGCTTCAATAAAAGGATGAAATCGAACACATGATTGATTTTGTCCTTTTTTTATGTTATAGTAAACGGCGTTAGCCGGGGTTGGCGGCGGGAGTGAACATATGAAGAAAGCGGATTTCAAATTGCTTCTGGCTGCAGGGGTGTTCTGCGCTGTACTGCTGGCCGGGCGCTGTTTTTTTCAAAAGGAAGGCGCTTCGGTGGTCGTGCAGGCAGACGGTGAACTTTACGGCACCTATTCCCTGAATACGGATCAGACAATCTACATCAATGATACCAACGTTCTGGTCATAGAGGATGGAGAAGCATACATGCTCGAGGCAGACTGCCCGGACGGTCTTTGTATACAACAGGGTTCTATTTCAGTGAGCGGTACGATGATTGTCTGCCTTCCGAACCGTGTTGTCGTGCAGGTGACGGAAGATGGCGTATCCGACAATGGGACGGATGGGGGATATGATGCTGTGACCGGTTAGAAGAATGAGAAGCCGGGGCGGGAAGAAGGTCAGACATATGAAGACAAAGACGGCTTATCTTGGAATGTTTACGGCGCTGGCCATGATCTTAAGCTATGTGGAATCTCTCTTTCCGGCTTTTTATGGGATCCCCGGAGTGAAGCTGGGACTGGCGAACAGTATGTCTCTCGTCATTCTTTATCTGATCGGTGTGCCGGGGGCGTTTTGTGTTTCTCTGCTGCGCGTAGTTCTCAGCGGATTTCTTTTCGGCAATCTGTTTTCGATTGCTTACAGTTTAGCCGGGGCAATCATGAGTCTGACAGTGATGGCTGCCATGAAGCGGACAAAGGTGTTTTCTGTCGCCGGAATCAGTATGTGCGGCGGAATGGCGCACAACACAGGACAGCTTCTGGTAGCGATGCTGCTTGTAGAGAATCTGAATCTGTTTTACTATCTGCCCGTACTGTTGTTATCCGGGCTTGTGACAGGACTTGTGATCGGAATGATATCAGCAGAGATCCTGAAACGTCTGCCAAACCGGCAGGCAGAGACAGATCCGGTGCAGCATCCGCCGCAGAACGATAATGAATGATAGCTGCAGCGACGATACAAAACAGTCAGAATGATTCAGGATACGAAATGTAAGGATGGGATATTCAGTATGATTGCATATTTAAAAGGGATTGTGGCAGCGGTTTACGATAATCTGCTGATTCTGGATGTGAATCAGATCGGCTATCAGGTATATGTTTCTGCAAGGGATGCCTCTGCCATGCCGGGCCGCGGACAGGAGGCGCAGGTATTTACCTGGATGAGCGTCAGTCAGGACGCTATCCGGCTGTATGGTTTTTTACAGGAGGATGATCTGGAGATGTTCCGTCTCCTGATCAATGTCAGCGGTGTCGGACCGAAAGCGGCACTGGGCATTCTTTCCGTATTGACGGCAGATGATCTGCGGTTTGCCGTGCTTTCGGATGATGCGAAAACGATAGCCAAAGCGCCTGGCATCGGAAGCAAAAGCGCGCAGAAGGTAATCCTTGAGCTGAAAGATAAGTTCAGTCTCGAGGAGGCATTTGAACATCGGCTTTCCGCAGGTGCGGACGATATGGAGGCTCATACGGCTCCGGATATTCACTCAGAAGCAAAGGACGAAGCAGTACAGGCTCTTGCCGCGCTTGGATATTCTGCAGCGGAGGCGCTTCGCGCGGTGAACCGGTGTGAGATCACGCAGGAGACGGACACAGAAACGATTCTGAAGATGGCGTTAAAAAAGATATGATGAACGCGCCGGACGTCAGCGGACGGAAAACGAAAAACAACAGCATCTTATGTGGGAGAGCACTATGGCACAGAGAGTAATCGCGACAGATGCGACAGAGGAAGATATCCGGCTGGATACCGGACTTCGGCCGCAGCTTTTGCAGGACTATATCGGTCAGGAAAAAGTAAAGGACACTTTAAAGATTTACATAGAAGCCGCGAAATCCAGAGGAGAAGCACTGGACCATGTCTTATTTTATGGCCCTCCCGGTCTGGGTAAGACGACACTTGCGTGCATTATCGCGAATGAAATGGATGTGAATATCAAGATCACTTCCGGCCCGGCTATTGAAAAGCCGGGAGAGATTGCAGCTATCTTGAACAATCTGCAGGAGGGAGATGTCCTTTTTGTTGATGAGATCCATCGGCTGAACCGTCAGGTAGAGGAAGTCCTTTATCCTGCCATGGAGGATTTCGCGATTGATATTATGATTGGGAAAGGCTCTGCGGCACGTTCCATCCGTCTGGATCTGCCGCACTATACACTGATCGGCGCCACCACGCGGGCCGGCATGCTGAGCGCCCCGCTTCGGGACCGCTTCGGTGTGGTCAATCATCTGGAATATTATACGGAAAAAGAACTGCAGACGATTGTACTTCGCTCTGCGTCGGTTTTGCAGGTCGAGATTGACAACCGCGGCGCCCTTGAGATTGCGCGCCGGTCCCGGGGAACGCCGCGCCTGGCGAACCGGATGCTGAAAAGAGTGAGAGACTACGCGCAGGTGCGTTATGACGGGAGGATTACAGCCGCTGTGGCAGAGGAGGCTCTGGATCTGCTTGAGGTGGATCGGTATGGCCTGGATTCCATTGACCGCTCCATTTTAAACCTTATGATTGAAAAATTTGACGGAGGCCCGGTTGGGCTGGATACGCTGGCTGCGGCTATCGGTGAGGATTCCGGTACGATTGAGGATGTCTATGAACCGTTCCTGATCAAAAACGGGTTTCTTAACCGCACGCCGAAGGGCCGTGTCGTCACGGAATTTGCCCGTGACCACATGAAATCTGTTGATAAGAAACGGTTGTAATTTACATGAAAATATATATAATGAAAATATCTTTATTCGGCAACTGTGAAGATACCGGACGGCAGCAGTTATTTGGGGAATCGGGGGAAAACATATGGCAGCCAAAAACAGTACACAGGTGATTATTTCCGGCAAAATTTATACGCTGAGTGGGTATGAGAGTGAGGAATACCTGCAGAGGGTGGCGGCATATCTGAACGGCAAGATATCAGAACTTCGTAATCTGGACGGCTATCAGAGGCTGTCTTCGGATATGAAAGGGATTCTGCTCAATCTGAATACCGCTGATGATTATTTTAAAATGAAAAATAAAGTGGACGAGCTTGAGCAGAGCCTCACGGAAAAAGACCGTGACCTGTACGAGATGCGTCATGAACTGATTACGGAACAGATTCGCGTGGAGAACTCTGATAAGCAGATCCGAAAGCTGGAAGACCGCAATGCGGAACTGCAGAAGGAAGTGATTCAGCTGGAAGCCCAGCTTAAAAATCGCCGGTGATTTTCGCGGCCGCATCGGCACAGGGCCGGTTTCACGGCACGACAAAAGGGATTACCATCATATGAAAACTGACAAAATGCCGGAGCTTCTGGCTCCGGCGGGTTCTATTGAAGCTCTGCGTGCCGCTGTCAACGCGGGTGCTGATGCGGTATATATAGGAGGGCAGCAGTTTGGAGCCAGGGCTTACGCGGATAACCCGTCGGAGAAAGAGATCCTCGAAGGAATTGAATATTGTCATTTGCGCGGGAGAAAGATATACCTTACCGTCAATACTCTTTTGAAGGAACATCAGCTTTACGGGCAGCTGGAGGATTTTCTCGCTCCATTGTATCAGCAGGGAATTGACGCTGTTCTGGTTCAGGATCTGGGTGTGATGAAGTGGATATGTGAGCATTTTCCTGACCTGCCGATTCATGCGAGTACCCAGATGAGCATCACGACACCGGAAGGCACCCGCTTTTTAATACGGCAGGGCGTTAGCCGTATTGTCCCGGCCAGAGAGCTGACACTTTCTGAAGTTCGTGCAATTGCAGAGACAGGGATTGAGGTCGAGACCTTTATCCATGGTGCCATGTGTTATAGTTATTCCGGACGCTGTCTGTTCAGCAGTATGCTTGGAGGAAGAAGCGGGAACCGCGGCCGCTGTGCACAGCCCTGCCGTCTGCCGTATTCCGTAGAGTCGGACCGTATTTCTCCTTCCTGTGAAAGCCGCGGAAAGCAGGACACCGGTGTTTTTTCTGCCTGGTATCCTCTCAGTATGAAGGATATGTGCGCTCTCGATTTGCTTCCGGATCTTGCAGACGCGGGCATTGCATCATTTAAAATCGAGGGGCGTATGAAACCTCCGCAGTATTCGGCCGGAGTATCTGCTGTTTATCGGAAATATATCGATCTGTATGCCCGGGAGGGACGAAAAGGATATCGTGTGGAAGAGACAGACCGGCGCGCACTTCTGGACTTGTTTGACCGCGGCGGTTTTTCACAGGGATATTATGACTGGACGCCTGGCGGCGGGGATCGTTCGTCGATGGTCGTGATGAAACGTCCCAAATCACAGAGTGCGCAGGAAGCCCAGCTGAAGAATCAGAAAAACCGCTGTTTCCTGAAAGAAAATTCGAAGATAAAAATTAATGGTGTATTAAGGATTTATCCGGATATGCCTGTTATACTGAAGGTATGGACAATTCCATATGGAAGCCGCAGGCAGAGAGATGCCGGGGAAGAGGACAAAGGCGTCTGCGTCACTGTAAAGGGCGGGATTCCGGAAAAAGCGCGCTCCAGTGCGGCTACAGTGGAGGAAGTGACGCGCCGGATGAAGAAAACCGGCGGCACAGATTTCGAGTTTGAGAATCTTACGGTTGATCTGGCAGAGGGGCTTTTCCTTCCGGTGAGCATGCTGAATGAACTGCGCCGGGAAGCGCTTCAAAAGCTGAGGGCTGATATTCTGTCTGAAACTCTGCGGCACTATAACGGCCGCGGCTGTCCGGAGAATATCACTGCCGACAGAGACCGCCGGGTAAAAAAGAATTCGGACTCTGTGGAACGGCGTATCAGCATTCTCGTTACGAAGCGGGAACAGCTGGATGCAGTCCTGACAACGCTCAAAGAGAATGAGGGCGGCAGGCTGGCACAGCGCATTGATACGGTGTATCTGGATTCGTTTCTTCTTGAAGATCGGGAGCCGCTCGCAAAAACATGCCGGTTTCTTGTTCAGGTTACGGAGATTCTGCACTCCGTTGGCGTTCGATGCTTTTTTGCCGCTCCGCCGGTACTTCACTCTTTGGGACGCAGGCTTTTGGTACAGCCGGATGTCAGCGCAGTGCTGTCGCAGATGGATGGCTTTCTGGTCTCTTCTGTGGATGAACTGGAATTTTTCAGAGAACGGTATCCGAAGCATCTGTTTGCATCCGAGGATTGTCTCTATACATTTAACACAGAGGCACGGAGCCTGTTGTGTAAAGAGGGAATTACCCGTTTTACTCTGCCGGCTGAACTGAACCAGAAAGAGCTGGGGGAGGCCGCATTCCCGGATTCGGAGATGCTCCTGTACGGATATCAGCCGCTAATGCAGTCCGCACAGTGTGTTCGCAGGAATACCTCCGGCTGCCTTTATAAAAAGGAAGCGGTGAAGAAACCGCAGGACAAGGAGGGAGAACGGAGTGTTCTTTATCTGCGTGACCGCAAAAATGCCAGCTTTCCTGTGCTGACCCGCTGCCGTTTCTGCACGAATACGATTTACAATTCGGTGCCTCTTCGGCTGTTCGGGTGCCGGGAGCAGGTGATGCGTCTTGGCATTCCGTTTTTCCGGCTTCTGTTTACGGTGGAGACAAAAGATGAAACGCTGCGGATTTTGCGGGAATGCGAGGCGTTTTTAATGCATACAGGAGACCAGTGTCAGTCTGCAGGCGGTTTAAGGGGAACCGGACGGCCGGACACAGAGGGAACCAGAGGTCATTTTAAAAGGGGAGTGGAGTAGTACATGACAAATTTGCTCTATCAGGTTTCCAAATATCTGATCATAATTTTAATGGCTTTTTATACGCTGCAGTGCTATACCGTCTTTCGCAATAAGGATGATGATTCCCGGCAGTATCTTTTCCTGCGCCAGAATATGCTGATGTTTTTTCTGCATTTTGCAGGATATGCTCTGATCTATCTTGAGTACGGCGACTTTGAAGTCATTCTTTTTTATGGCGCGCAGGTGCTGTACTTTGTGCTGACGCTGGTGCTGTTCCGCGTTCTGTACCCTCTGGCATCCCGTCTTCTTGTGAATAATATGTGCATGCTTCTTTGCATTGGATTCATCATGATCGGCAGACTTGACTATGAGGAGTGCCGCAGGCAGTTCCTTATTGCGGTTGCGGCGACGGTTCTCGCCCTGCTCATTCCTGTAATCATAAGAAAGCTGCGCTTTATCACGAAAATGTATTATGTATATACGTTGCTTGGCATCGGTATGCTTGGTCTGGTTGCCGTGGCGGCGCGGACGACTTATGGGGCAAAGCTGTCGATTTCCATCGGCGGATTTACATTTCAGCCGTCAGAATTTGTGAAGATCATCTATGTATTTGCGATAGCAGGTCTTCTGACGCACGCCAGGGATTTCAGGCGGATTGCGGTTGCGACTGTACTTGCGGCGGCTCATGTGCTGATCCTTGTCGTTTCCAAGGATCTTGGAAGCGCTGTGATCTTTTTTATTACCTATCTGGTCATGCTTTTTATTGCCACAAAGAATCCCTTCTATACTTTGGCGGGTCTGCTCGCGGGAGGAGCCGGAGGAGTAGGCGCATACTTTCTGTTTTCTCATGTCCGGGTCCGGGTACAGGCCTGGAGGGATCCGTTTTCCGATTACCAGCAGACCGGCTACCAGACGGCGCAGGCGCTCTTTTCCATTGCGGCCGGAGGATGGTTTGGCACCGGCCTTTTTCAGGGCTCACCGACTGCGATTCCGATTGTTGAGCAGGATATGATGTTTGCCGCGATTGCAGAGGAACTTGGCGCTGTCTTTGGAATCTGCCTGATTCTTGTCTGCATGAGCTGTTTTATCATGATTCTCAATATCGGAATGCAGCTGACCAATCGCTATTACCGACTGGTGGCCGTGGGACTTGGCACAACCTATGCGGTACAGGTGTTCCTGACAATCGGCGGTACGATCAAACTGATTCCGCTTACCGGTGTCACGCTTCCGCTGGTGAGTTATGGAGGAAGCTCTGTTCTCAGTACCATTATTATGTTTTCTATTGTTCAGGGACTTTATATGCTTCGCAATGATGAAGAAGTCATCCGGGATGAAAAGGAGGCCGAGCGTTTCGCCGAAGAACAGCGCAGACTGTACGGCCCGTATGGATATCCTCCGCAGCCGGACGGCGGATATTACGGCCCCGGCGGGGACATGCAGCAAAACAGCGGGTATTACGGCTCTGGAGGGAACGCGCGGCAAAACAGCGGGTATTACGGCTCTGGAGGGAACGCACGGCGAAACGGCGGGTATTACGGTTCCGGCGGGAATACGCAGCAAAATACAGGCTATCGCGGTATGGGGAAGACTTCCTCCGGACAGGCAAGCTATTACGGACCAGGGGAATATCCGTATGATGCTTCTTATAATGATATGCCGGTCGATTCTGATGGGAATGCGTCAAAATCCCGCACATCGTTTTTTGGTAAAAAGAGACATAAAAAATCATAATCATATGCATGAAACCTTGAACAAAGGGAGTGTCGATATTTATGACTGAAAAGAGATCGAACAGACGTCGAAAAAAAGACCCCGGGAAGGAGCAAAAAGTACCCGTAAAGGTTCGGGAAGTACATTTTGACCCGGAGACTGAGCCGGAAGACAAAAAAGGCCGGAATACTGCTCTTGGCATCGTTACCTATGCTTTTGTCTGCCTTTTTGTCGTGATGATCGGTTATCTGGTCTATCTGAATATCTGGAAAGCGGACGCACTGAATTCCAGTTCCTACAACACAAAGCAGGACGCGAATGAGGAAAAATACATCCGCGGCTCTATCTATTCTTCGGACGGACAGACACTTGCCTATACGAATGTGAGTGATGATGGCACAGAAACCCGTGTGTATCCGTATGCCAATGTGTTTGCACATGTGATCGGCTATTCTTCCAACGGCAAATCCGGTCTGGAATCCACGAGCAATTCCGATCTGATGACATCGCATACCTCTGTGCTGACACAGCTGAGGGAAGACGCAGAAGAAGAAAAGCAGATGGGGGATTCGGTATATACCACATTGAACACCATACTCCAGCAGACCGCCTATGACGCGCTGGGAAGTTACAATGGCGCGGTGATCGCGATGGAACCGGATACAGGGAAGATTCTCGCGATGGTATCAAAGCCTGACTTTGACCCCAACGCGATTGAAGAAATCTGGGAGCAGGTGGTCAATGACAGTTCCAGCAGTGTTCTTTTGAATCGGGCGACGCAGGGACTCTATCCGCCGGGTTCTACCTTTAAGATTTTGACGACACTTGCTTATATCCGGGAAAATTCGACCGACTATGCAAATTTTTCGTTTGAATGTGAGGGAACATACGAAGAGAGCGGCGCCTCGATCCATTGCTATAACAACAAGGTGCACGGTACGGTTGACTTAAAGACTGCATTTGCGAAATCCTGCAACACCGCGTTTGCCAGCATCGGTCTGGGCCTGGAGAACAGCAGCCTTGCGGATGTGTGTGAAGAATTTCTGTTTAACGATTCCCTGCCGACTTCGCTGCAGCACAGCAGTTCTTCATTTTCTTTAAGCAGCAGCGCTTCCTACGGAGAAATCATGCAGACGGCGATCGGGCAGGGTGAAACGCTGGTGACACCGCTGCACATGGCTCTGATCACCTCAACGGTGGCCAACGGCGGAATTATGATGCGGCCGTATCTGCTGGATTATATTGAGGCATCTGATGGCACACTTGTCTCCAAAAACAGCGCTGTCAAATATAAACGGCTAATGACGACTGAGGAAGCCAGCGTTTTGAATGAGTATATGGAGGAGACGGTGATCAGCGGCACAGCAACCTCTCTTGGCTGGTATGATTTTACGGTAGCCGGAAAAACCGGTTCCGCGGAATATGGCGCAGATGGCAACTCGGGCACTCATTCCTGGTTTGTCGGGTATTCTTCGAGTGACGATGTCGATCTTGTCGTGGTCGTGATCGCGGAGGACGGAGGAGCGGGCAGTGATACGGCGGTGCCGATTGCCTCTCAGGTATTTCAGGCGTATTATAATTATGTGGCTGACTGACATACACGGGCATTTTTGACCCTGGGATTCTGTAAATTCATCCGATTTCCGGTTGCGTGTTTTTTGAAAAAGAGTTATACTATCGTC
Source organism: Clostridiales bacterium (assembly GCA_020860715.1). Lineage (GTDB taxonomy): Bacteria > Bacillota > Clostridia > Lachnospirales > Lachnospiraceae > Choladousia. The sequence goes on from JAJBTU010000015.1 coordinate 104,152, forward strand.
TGGATTTCTATTAATTTAGACACACGCAAACAGGAGGGATTGCAATGATCGAGGCAATAAGCTGTGGCGGTGTGGTGATTTTCAGGGGAAAAATACTGGTCCTGTACAAAAGCTATCGGAACAAGTATGAAGGTTGGGTTCTGCCGAAGGGAACCGTCGAGGAAGGCGAGGATTTTAAAGAAACTGCGTCGCGTGAGGTTCTTGAGGAGACTGGTGTTAAGGCATCCATTATCAAATATGTCGGGAAAAGCCAATACACATTTAACGTGCCCGAAGACACGGTGTCGAAGAATGTGCACTGGTACCTGATGATGGCAGACAGCTATTACAGTAAACCACAGCGGGAAGAATTTTTTGTTGATTCAGGATACTATAAGTATCACGAAGCGTATCATCTTCTCAAGTTTTCGAATGAGAAGATGATTCTTGAAAAAGCCTACAACGAGTATCTTAGCTTAAAAAAGAACAATCTTTGGGGAAGCCGGAAATATTATTAGGATTTTGTTGAACCCATTTTCTCAAGAAGGGCTGACAGGGGCACATGCTTCATATTATTTTAACCGTATTGAAAATTATAGGCATCCTGCTTCTTGTGCTGGTTCTTCTGTTGGCCGGCCTTGTGCTGGCGGCTCTGTTTGTTCCCCTGCGGTATCGTCTGGCGGCCGTTCATTCGCAGGAGGATACGCATGCGCAGGTCAGTCTGACCTGGCTGCTGCATCTGATTTCCGTGCGCGTACTGTTGCAGACTCCTCAGGGCGGTATTTCTTCGGACCGGAAGCCGTTTCAAATAAGGGTCCGGATTCTGGGCATAGACCCTGCCGGGGTTTCATCTTTTTTCCGGAGAAGGAAAAAGAAGAAAACAGGCAGACTGCAAAAGGAACAAAAAGAAAACCATCGGCCAAAAGAGGAGACGCTATCAAAAGAGGAAGCACTGTCAAAGGAAGAGACGCTGTCAGAAGAGAAAGCACAGCGTAAGCCGAACGGGCAGCCGGAACCGCATTTAAAAGAGCTTCCGCATATCTCAGAAGACCAGCCGGCAGAAGCAGGACAACAGGCTGATGAGAAGGCTCATATGGCTCAGGCAGATCCGTCTGTTTATCATAAGATTTTGGACTGGCTTCGCAGAATATGCAGAAGATTTCTGAATAAAATCCGTACATTTTGCGATACAATACGTAGTATACCGAAGCGGTTCACAGCTATAAAACGAAAAATACTTAAGATTCTGAAAACACCGGGAGAATTAAGCCGGAAAGTATCTGATTTCCGCGGAAAGCTGGAAGCATGTGAAGCGGATGAGGTTGTGAAGGAGACTTTTTCAAGACTGAAACAGCTTCTGCGGCATTTCCGTATTCGCAAGGGAAAAGGATACCTTCGTTTTGGAAGCGGCGACCCGGCTTTGACAGGGGAACTTACCGGTTTGCTGTATCTGATCCTGCCGGTTTCCTGCGGCGAAATTTCAATCGAACCGCAGTTTACAGAGACGATGCTGGATATGGATTTGAAGGTTTCCGGCCGTATTCGGCTGATTCATCTTGTGACAGTCATCTGGTGGGCATTTCGTAATCAGAGGCTGCGCGGACTGATTCGGCTGCTTCGGAACAGCAAATAATATATGGTATAGAAATATATGATATAGAGGATAGCAGTTGTTCACGCAAAAAGAAACAGGAGAATGACGATATGGCAGAAAATTTTCAGAATACCGTAGCTTCTTTATTTAAGGGAATGGATGACTTTATCACTACAAAAACAGTAGTGGGTGATCCGATCACGGTCGGCGATACCATTATCCTTCCACTGGTTGATGTGACATTTGGTGTTGCCGCATCCGCAAAAGGAGAGGACAAAAAGAACAGCGGCGGCGGAGGCATGGGCGGCAAGATATCTCCGAGCGCTGTTCTGGTTATTCAGAACGGATGTACAAAACTGGTGAATGTGAAAAATCAGGATCCGGTGACCAAGGTGCTGGATATGGTGCCGGATATTATAAATAAGTTTACCGGAAAAAAGGATAATGAGGAGACAGATCCGGATGTCGATGAAGCAATTCATACTGCCTCAGAGGAAGAATCTACATTCTGATTTAAAAAAACGCTGTTTTTGGTGCCGGAAGGGTTAAAATCCGGTTTTCCGCATATACTGTAAAAAGTGACAGCATTGCGGCTGCTTCAAATGGCTGCAGGATTTTTGTGGTATCATGAAAAGACTGATTGGATATACAGTATTTTGGGTTGCCGTCGGAATGATTTTTGATCTGATTGTAAAGAGTGCTCTGATCAGTATTCTGATTATCCTGGTTTTACTGATTCTCGGATATAATCTGTTTATGGAATGAAATGTGCGCAGGGAAGACGGAATGAAAAAAGCAGCGGATAAGTTCCGCTGCTCATTTTTCTGTTTTAGAAGTACGGTAAGCGCAGGCGTCTGCTCAGCCTAGGCTCTTTCAACCTTGCCAGATCTAAGACAATTTGTACACACATACATCTTCTTCGCAGAAGTCGGCCCTGTTTTTACTTTGACCTTCTGAATGTTGGACTTCCAGATTTTATTACTTCTTCTGTGAGAATGGCTCACCTGGTTTCCGAAATGTACGGATTTATCACAAACAGCACACTTTGCCATGACTGCACCTCCTCGCTTTGAATTAAGTCTTAAGCCGTTCATATCTTTGACAGACTCACAACGTTGCTATTTTAACAGATGAGAGTCTGTTTTGCAAGTATAAATTGAAAAAAAGTAACCGAATCCTGTAAAATAGGATTGGCAAATATTTTCTTTTCTGGTAGAATAACATCGTGAATTTTGAATACGGAGGTGGTTCTTTGTCTATGAAGGGACGCATGAGTAATGAACTTGGCTCAATCGTGATCGATACGAATGTCATTGCCACCTATGCCGGCAGCGTTGCGGTCGAATGCTTTGGCATTGTCGGCATGGCAATTGTGAATATGAAAGATGGTCTGGTAAGGCTCTTAAGAAAAGACAGTCTTGAGAGAGGATTAAGCGTAAAAATTGAGGATAATCGGATCACAATTGATTTTCATGTGATTGTTTCTTACGGAGTGAGTATTTCAGCTGTTGCAGATAATCTGTTTAGCAGCGTTAAGTATCGTGTGGAAGAATTCACCGGTATGGAAGTCGAAAAAATCAATATGTATGTCGAAGGCGTACGCGTCATTGATTAATGGAGGAACCAGACAGTGAATACGAATACAATAAATGTCGCTCTGTGTGCAAAAATGTTTCTGGCGGGAGCCGGAAACCTTGAAGCAAAGAAAGAGTGGATCAATGAACTCAATGTTTTTCCGGTACCTGACGGAGATACCGGTACGAATATGACTCTCACGATCATGTCCGCGGTGAAAGAAGTCTCCGCGCTGGATTCTCTTACAATGGAATCCTTTGCAAGGGCCGTCTCATCGGGATCTCTGCGCGGTGCGCGCGGCAATTCCGGCGTAATTCTTTCCCAGCTTTTAAGAGGGTTTACCAAGGTGATCCGCACGGAACAGGAGATCACTACGGTGGTTTTGACCGCCGCTCTGCAAAAAGCGGTTGAGACTGCGTACAAAGCGGTCATGAAACCCAAAGAGGGGACAATTCTTACCGTCGCAAGAGGAGGAGCGGAGCGCGCTGCTGAACTTTTGGAAGAGAATCCGGATATAGAGATGAAGGCTCTTATGGAAGCGGTAGTTTCGCGAAGCGAGGAAGTCCTCGCGCAGACACCGGAAATGCTGCCTGTCCTGAAAGAGGCCGGGGTAGTGGATTCTGGCGGTCAGGGCCTGCTGCAGATATTGAAGGGTGCTTTTGATGCTTTTAATGGGATTGATACTTTAAAAAATGACGCGCCGCAGACGGAACAGCCTTCTGAACCTTCTGCAGCCTCTGCTGCAGAAGAATCGATCCGGTTTCTGTATCATACAGAATTTGTCATAACACCGGAAGCAGAGTTTACGGATGATACGGCCAGGAAGCTGCAGTCATATCTGGAAGCCATCGGAGATTCCGTTGTACTTTCAAATGACAATGGGAAAATAGCCGTGCAGGTTCACACCAACGATCCGGGGCATGCTTTGCAGCGTGCACTTAAACTTGGGATTCTCACAGACATTCGTATCTTTCATCTGCGTCTGGAGACTCCGAAAACGGCATCAAATACGTCAAATAAAACGATGGATGCAGGCACAGGGAACGCCCGTTCAGAAGCGGAACCGGATCCGTTTGCACTTCCTGACATGCCGAAACTTGTGGATTTAAAGGATGTTGGTTTTATTTCTGTATCCATAGGCGAAGGAATCGCGGACATTTTTCGTGAACTTGGCGTGGACTGCCTGATTGAAGGCGGACAGACGATGAATCCCAGTACGGAAGATATGCTGAATGCGATTGGGCAGGTTCCTGCGCGGAATATTTTTATCCTTCCGAACAACAAAAATATCATTCTTGCGGCGAATCAGGCAAAGGCTATGACCAAAGACAAGAATATATTTGTGATCCCGACCAAAACCGTCCCGCAGGGCATCACGGCTCTCATAAGTTACGTCCCGGAAAAGAGTCCGGAAGAAAATGCGATGGTTATGGAGCTGGAGATTGAAAATGTAAAGACAGGGCAGATCACATACGCAGTGCGGGATACCCACATTGAGAATAAGGTCATCAGCGCCGGTGATATTATGGGAGTGGGAGATCATTCCATATTGGCTGTTGGCAAGGACATTGAAACGGTGGCAGAAGAAACCATTAAGCAAATGGTGACCGATCAGTCAGAGCTGATCAGTATCTATTATGGAGAAGATATGAAAGAGGAGGAGGCCGCGCTTCTTGTTGAACGGATGGAAGAACAGTATCCGGAATGTGACGTGGAACTGAATCATGGCGGACAACCGATTTATTATTATATTATCTCGGTAGAGTAAGTGATTATATTTTAAACGTTCGGAGGCATTTATGAATCGGAATTCTCCGCTTGACGCTCTGAAGGGAGTCGGAGATAAGACGAAACTGATTTTTGCAAAAGTGGGGATTGAGACCATTGGCGATCTGCTGGAATATTATCCCCGTACGTATGAACAGTATGCCGCTCCCCGGCAGATTTCTTCTCTTTCGGAGGGCGAAGCAGCTTCTGTCGCAGGCGTTCTGACCGCTTCGATTGTCAATCGTTATTATCGCGGCCGCTGCGTGTCAACGGTTCTCTGCTCGGATGGGAGAGATGAGATACAGCTCATCTGGTACAATATGCCATATATTAAAAATTCCCTTCGCGCCGGAATGATGTACGTATTTCGCGGCAGAATAAAGAAAAAAGGCAGGCGGCTGCTCATTGAGCAGCCGGCTGTTTTTCATGCGGACCGATATCAGGAATTAACCGCTTCTTTGCAGCCTGTCTATTCTCTGACCAGAGGCCTGACTGTAAATATGGTTCAGAAAGCGGTTCGGCAGGTACTGGACGCGGACTTTGTGAAAGATTTTCCGGACTATCTTTCGGAAAGAGAACGGGAAAAATATCAGCTGTGTCCATATATGCAGGCAATTCGAAAGATGCATTTTCCGAAAGACGCGCAGGAACTTCAGACGGCCCGCCGCCGCCTTGTATTCGATGAGTTTTTCTTTTTCCTTCTGCAGCTTGACGGCCTGAAGGAGAAACGGACGAAATCGGTATGCGATTTTTCGATTCATTCGGGGAGTGTGCCGGGGCGGGTGATAGCCTCGCTCCCTTATGAGCTGACCGATGCACAGAAACGGGTATGGGAGGACATAGAACGAGAACTGCAGGGAAATGCCGCGATGGCACGCCTGATTCAGGGCGATGTCGGTTCCGGAAAAACAATTCTTGCCGTACTCGCGCTGTTTTTGGTTGCGGAAAACGGCTGTCAGGGTGCAATGATGGCGCCAACGGAAGTGCTTGCGAGGCAGCATTTTCAATTGATTCAGACTCTTATTCATCAAAACGCGCTGCCATTTGAAGCTGTTTTGCTTACCGGTTCTATGACGGCAAAACAAAAAAGGGAAACCTGCGCAAAAATTGAGTCCGGAGAAGCGGCGATCGTGATTGGAACACATGCTCTGATACAGGATAAAGTCATCTATCATGCTCTCGCGCTCGTTATCACAGATGAGCAGCACCGCTTTGGTGTACGTCAGAGGGAAACCCTATCACAGAAAGGCGGGACTCCACATACGATGGTAATGAGCGCAACCCCGATTCCACGGACCCTTGCTGTCATCCTTTACGGAGATCTGGACATTTCGGTCCTGAATGAGATGCCTGCGAACCGTTTGCCGATCAAGAACTGCGTAGTCGGCCCCGCTTATCGGCCGAAGGCGTATCAGTTTATCCAGACTCAGGTGGAAATGGGCCATCAGGCGTATGTCATCTGCCCCATGGTTGAAGAGGCATCCTGTGCGGACACTTCGGGTGAAGCATCCGGTGACGGTTATTCAGGCGATTCTTCCGGCGCCACTAATCTGGAAAATGTGATCGATTATACGCAGAAACTGCGGCGGATTTTTCCGAAGACTATTACGGTCGCCTGTCTGCATGGTCGTATGAAACCCTCGGAAAAAAATGAAATTATGGAGCGCTTCCTTGCAAACCAGATTCAGGTACTGGTCTCCACGACGGTTGTGGAGGTCGGCGTCAATGTGCCCAATGCCACGGTTATGATGGTAGAAAATGCGGAACGTTTTGGCCTTTCCCAGCTTCATCAGCTGCGTGGCCGGGTCGGAAGAGGAGACGCGCAGTCTTACTGCATATTCCTTCAGGCAGTAGATGGCGATCGGATAAGAGAACGGCTTGATATCCTCAATCAGACAAATGACGGGTTTGAAATAGCCGGGAAGGATCTCGAACTGCGCGGGCCAGGAGACCTGTTTGGGATCCGGCAGAGCGGGCTCATGAATTTTCAGCTTGCAGATGTCTATACAGACGCGGATGTCCTTCAGAAAGCGAAGGAAGCGGCGGAGGAGATACGCAGAGAAGACCCGTCTTTTTCCTTGCCAGAGCACAGAGAACTGAAAAAGCGTTATGAACACCAGCTGGAACGGCAGAGTGATTTTCTCAATCTCTGACGCGACAGTATTCGCAAATTGTTACCTTTTGCAGAGAAAAGTGGATTCCCTGCGGAATCTGCATCGTTGATTTATATGGAAATCACTCTAAAACACAATTTTTTTTGGGAATATTGTGTCTTGTAATGTTTGAAGTTTTGTTATATTATGGCGCTGTACAGAGTAATAAATTTAATAAGACTTAAAAACACAAACATTCTGATACATTATATTTTATTCATTTTATTGGAGGAAAGAAAAAAATGGCAAGAACAAAAAAGATGCAGGAAGAACAGGTTGAGGAAGTAGTAGAGGCTGCTAAGAAAGCAGTTGCGACAACGAGAAAGGCAACAAAGAAAGCGACAGAGAAGGCTGCTGTAGCGGCAAAGGAAGCGGCTAAGAAAGCGGACAATATGACGACAGAGGCTAAAAAGGCCGTAGCCAAGGCTGCAAAGAAGCCGCTGAAGGAAGAAGTTTATCTGCAGTATGCGGGCAAGGAAATCAATAAAGAAGATCTGGTAAAAAGAGTGAAAGAGATCTGGACCAAAGATCTGAAAAACAAAGTGGGCGATATTGCTACGATTACCATTTATCTGAAACCGGAAGAAAACAAGGCTTACTATGTGATCAACGGGGATGTGTCAGGAAGTATTGACCTGTAAGCAATGATCCGGGAAAGGACGGCTTTTTAAGACCGAAAAAACAGTTCGCAGAATCAATTCTGCGGACTGTTTTTGCATTCTGAAACGTTTGTATTTAAAAAGAGAACATAACATGCACTGCAATAGTTCCGGATATTATACATCGTTCGAGCGAATGTTCAGCCTCCAGTCCAGATCGCCTCTTGCAAGGCCGAGCACGAGAGACTCCGCGGTAGCAATGTTTGTGGCAATCGGGATATTGTACTCGTCACAGCATCTGGAGATCGCAAAAATATCCGGGTCATTCGGACTTGCGGTGATCGGATTATAGAAAAAGATAACCATATCCATGCTGTTCCGTTCGATCATATCCATAAACTGCTTGTCGCCGCCGACGCTGCCGGGCAGAAACTTGTAAACCTTAAGGTTCGTCACTTCCTCAATTCTTCTTCCGGTCCCTCCGGTCGCATACAGATGATGCCTGGACAGAATGTATTTATAGGCAAGGCAAAAATTCTCGATTAGTGTTTTTTTGTTATTATGCGCGATAAATCCGATGTTCATCAAGATGTCTACCTTTCTGAGTTCAAATTAGGCCTTTATATCATATCTCCATAGCCATTATAGCAACTTTTTCTGAAATTTCAAGATTTTTTTACCAGTTTTTAGCGAAAATAAATAAAAATGAGTATGATACTTGACAATCAAAAGCCGATTGATGCATACTCTCAACATATACGATCCGTATTGGATTTCTAAAAGGAGGAAATGTATGCTGATTCCGGTTTTATTGTTTGCTGTTGGGCTTCTGCTGCTGATCAAAGGCGGCGACTGGTTTGTGGATGGGGCTACGGGAATTGCGGAACGTTTTCATCTCCCGGAACTGCTGATAGGAGCGACGGTTGTTTCGATTGGGACAACTCTGCCTGAAGTTATGGTCTCTGCGACATCGGCTGTCGGCGGACACAGCCAGATTGCATATGGAAATGCGATAGGTTCTGTCATCTGCAATACATCACTGATCGCTGCGATTACGATTGCAGTCCGGCCGGGCAAGGCAGAACGAAGGACTTTGATCCTGCCGGTTCTTTTCTTTTTTGGGGCCGCCGTTTTCTTCTCCGGAATTGCCTATACCTCAGGTACTTTTACCAGGCTGGCTGGTGTGATTCTGCTTTTGCTTTTCTTCATCTACATGCTTTTGACAGTCCGACAGATGACCGGCGGGCAGAAGACGGATTCTCCTGCAGACAGTCAGCAACATGCAAACACATCCCTTTTAAAAGACATACTGCTTTTGGCTTTAGGAGCGGTTCTGATTGCCATTGGCGCCGATCTGCTTGTGGATAATGGGACACTGATCGCAGAAGCTGTGGGGGTTCCGGAATCTGTCATTGCTCTTACCTTTGTTGCACTGGGCACGTCTCTGCCCGAACTGGTGACCGCGATCACTTCCCTTGCCAAAGGCCATGGAGCACTCTCTCTGGGGAATGTGATTGGAGCAAATCTTTTTAATCTGGTGCTCGTGTGCGGCATATCGATAACCCTGAGCCCATTTTCCATCCCTTCCGCCTCAACACTGTTTGGAATGAATGCTTCTCTGGTACTCGATATACCGGTAATGTTTGCCGTTATGCTGATTCTGACTGTGCCGGTGCTTCTGAAGGAAAAGCTGTACCGTGCACAGGGAATCGTGCTTCTTATTATTTATGCATCGTATTGTGTACTTCAGTTTACAATGTGATACCGCAGGGACCATTAGGAATGGAGCGCCTGTGAAATCCCTGAAACAGAACACACCGGGCTGCTTTATACAGCCCGGCGTGTTTCTTTGTTTTTTCTGTCAGAAATTTACAATGCTTTTTTCTTTTACACCCTTACATCGATGCGCCTGTCGTGCCGGTGCCGGCCATCTGGCGCTCCTGCGCCTCAATCATCTTTTTCACCATATACCCGCCTACAGAACCATTCTGTTTGGAAGTCAGATTTCCGTTGTAACCGTCACTGAGCGGTACTCCCAGTTCACTTGCCACCTCAAACTTGAAACGATCCATAGCACCCTTTGCTTCCGGTACAGCTGTCGTGTTTCCTGAACCATTAGACATAATAAACGCCTCCTTTGTTTTTTGTTTCGATTTATCTGAAATTGTGATACCGCAGCTTTTTGCTGCATTCGTAGTATATGCAGACAAAGCCAATCTAAACTGGTAATTGTTTCATTTAACTGTTGCATTTAACTGCACAATTTTGTGTTGACAGCACGGGATGAAAAAATTATAATGATTTTTATGAGAGTGATAGCAGGGAAAGCGCGGAGGCTTCCGCTGAAGACAATTGAGGGCGACGCTACAAGACCGACGACTGACCGCATTAAGGAGACTCTTTTTAATATTCTGCAGAATGATCTGTATGACATCCGTTTTCTGGATCTGTTTGCCGGCAGCGGCGGGATCGGGATAGAGGCTTTGAGCAGGGGCGCGGATACGGCCTATTTTGTTGACAGCAACCGGGCTGCCTGTGACTGTATACGGAAGAACCTTGCATTTACCCATCTGGAAGGGCAGGCAGAAGTGCTGTGCTGTGATGCGCTGTCGGCTCTTGCAAGACTGGAAGGAAGACCGCCGTTTCAGATGATTTTTATGGATCCACCCTATGGAAAAGGACTGGAAGACCGGATTCTGGAATACATTGCGGTACACAGACCGTCTTATGTGGACGGGCAGACGCTGTTTATTATTGAGATGGCGATTGAGACTGCTGCGGACAGACTGGAAGAGTATGGATATGATATTTTGCGGATCAAAGAATACAAGACAAATAAGCATGTATTTCTGTCTGTAAACGCACCGGAAAAGGAGCAGATATGAAACGAGCCGTATATCCCGGCAGTTTTGACCCGGTGACGAAAGGTCATCTGGATATTATAGAGCGGGCTGCCGACCTTGTAGATGAACTGATTGTCGGCGTTTTGAATAATAATGAAAAAACACCGTTGTTTTCTGTCGAAGAACGTGTTAATATGTTAAAAGATGTAACTTCTCATATTCCGAATGTACGGGTGGAGGCATTTTCCGGATTATCGGTTGACTTCTGCAAAAAATGCGGGGCATCGTTTCTTGTCCGGGGCTTAAGGGCCGTGACCGATTTTGAATATGAGCTTCAGATGGCGCAGACAAACAGGAGTCTTGAGCGGGGAGTAGATACGCTGTTTTTTACGACCGCGCTGAACTATGCATATATCAGTTCAACGGTTGTGAAAGAGGTTGCATCATATGACGGCGATATCTCAGGATTTGTGCCGCCGCAGATAGCAGAACGCGTTTATGCCAGAATTGGACATACAAAACAGCGTGAAGTTAAAGGAGTATAAATTAAAAGTAAGGAGAGAGTTATCATGGCCAGTAGCAGAATTGAGCAGATCATTGAAGAAATCGAGGAGTTCATTGACAGCTGTAAATTTCAGCCCCTGTCCTCCACCAAGATTGTGGTAAACAAGGAGGAACTGGAAGAACTGCTGAGAGAACTTCGCATGAAGACGCCGGATGAGATCAAGCGTTATCAGAAGATCATCAGCAATAAGGACGCGATCCTTGAGGATGCGCAGTCCAAGGCGGATGCGATCATTGCGGAGGCACAGGCGCAGGCACAGAAGATTGTCAGTGAGAGCGAAGTGATGCGTGTCGCAATGGAACAGTCCAGACAGCTGATTGATGAGACCAACACGCAGGCGCAGGAGATTATGGACCGTGCGACAGAGGATTCCAATAACATCCGCATGAGTGCGATCCGCTATACTGATGACATGCTGGGTAATCTGGAGAAGATCATGAGCCATACGATCGATACGGCCGGCACCAAATACAGTAATTTTATCAATTCCGTTCAGTCCTGCTATGATATTGTGAGCAAGAACCGTGCGGAGCTTTCTCCGTCGGTTGAGCCGTCCAGCTATACACAGCCGGAAGCGGAACCGGAGGATGGTCTGGAGGACGAAGAGTGATCTTTTCGTTTCCTGCGGATTCCGGTTCATTCAGCGACAGAACAACAGGACTGTCAGTGACAGTATCACTGCGAGCAGGGTGATTTTCACCCTGCTTTTTGTATAATTAAAAAGCTGCTCTCTGTCCATGCGGGCGATGCCTGCACTCTGCGCGAGAGCGGACCAGCCTCCGAACGCTGCCAGAGCGGATACCGCGATATATTTCACGGCATAAGGCAGAGAGGAACCTGCGATCAGGGCGATGCCATTGGTTACTTCTATGCTGGCGGTAAGAAAAAGGATGGCCGGGTTTGAGGCTGGCAGAATCTTCATCACGAGCCCGTTTAACATGGAAAACAACAGGATATACGCGCAAAGACGCAGGGCGCTGTTCATCGCGCTGCAGATGCAGTCGTCGATGACAGAGAAGGACAGAGGTTCTGCTTCGGTTTTTTCAGCGGCCGTCCAAAGGTCCTTCTCCTCAGAATCCCCTGAGAATCTCTTTGTGTGAGTGCCGGATCTGGCGGCAGGGATCTGCACCTTTGCATGTAAGATTCCTGCCAGTGCGGCCGCTCCAAGTATTTGAAAGAGAAACAGGCCTCCCTTTCCGGGCAGATGCATTTGCCCGGCAGAAAGATAGGTAAGGATAAAGCCCGGGCTTAAATTGTTGGAAAATCCCTGCAAAAACATAGCTTCTTTCCTGCTGATTCTGTTCTGCTGATACAGCTCGGCTGAAAGTTTTGCGCCGACCGGAAACCCGCATAAGAAGCCTGCCAGAATAACAAAGGCTCCGTATGCGGAGCAGCCAAACAGGCGCATCAGGGGGAATACAAGGATTTTAGGCATATCTTCAGGACTGACGATCCGGATCAGAAGGGAACTTAAAAACAGGAACGGAAAGAGAACCGGAAAAACAGAATGGTACCAGAGAAGAAGCCCGTCTAAAGCGGATAAGAGGGCAGTGTGCGGAAAAAACAGCAGACAAAGGAATAAGATCAGAATAAGAACTGTCATTTTTTTTCGCATGGGAAATCCTCCCGTCCGCATCCTGCATTTCCATATGATGGGACTGCATCGGTTTGTATCTCAAATTATGTCTATGTATGTTCAGCCCCAAATATGTGCGCACCCTTTTTTCTTTTTGTATTTCAAACAGGATAGAATTCGTAATGCCGATATACAGGAATAAAATTTGTAATCCGGAAATATTGTAGTTACAGCGGGGGAAATGCGATATGTGGAAAGATTTTTGCAGGCGTCTGCTGTTTGTATTTTTTTGGGCAGCAACAGCCGTGTGGTTTTCCGGATACCTTTATCAGCAGTCCGCAGCCTGGATGCTGGATGCGGATGTGACAGTAACGGACGAATTCCGTGAAATGCGGCTGTCAAATGCGGTCTTATCCGTGCTGCTTCAAGCCTCCGGGTCGGATGCAATGCCTCCGGGTGATATTCTGACTACATTGTTTCCTTTTTCAACGGGAGGGGATCTGGGGGATAACCGTTTGCTTCACTCGCGGAAGATTATTTTTTCTGATTTAAACCTCTGGAGAACACGGTTTATGAAGAGAAACCGAAGCGGGTATCTGAAAGTCCGGACAGCTTACGCGGCAATCTGGAACGATGTAAAATGTTTCCCGGTGACCGGGACGGAAATCTCGTATGAAAACAGCTGGATGTTTGAACGTACCTACGGAGGAAAACGCGGACATGAGGGGACAGACCTGATGCCGTCCGCCAATCTGGCGGGAGTTTATCCGGTCATAAGTATGACGGATGGAGTGGTGGAAAAGATCGGCTGGCTGGAACAGGGAGGCTATCGGATCGGAATCCGTTCTCCAAACGGAGGTTATTTCTATTATGCACATCTTGACGCATACGCGCAGGAGTTTGCTGTCGGAGATGCCGTATATGCCGGAGAACAGCTGGGGCTGATGGGAGATTCCGGATATGGTGAGGAAGGAACTGTCGGCAAATTCGCGGTGCATCTGCACGTTGGAATCTATATTTATCCGCAGCTGTCAGATCGAACCGCCCGGGAAACAGGGGAAGATACCGGAGAACAGAATGCGGAGGTGAGTGTGAACCCATACTGGGTTCTGCGCTATGCCGAGATGCTCGGATAATTCCTGAATCTTTTCTCTTGTTCTTGTGGTATCCGAATTTCTGTGCTAGAATACGCATAAATGTTCGATGCCCGAATGGTTTTGCATGTTCAGCAGGTGCAGGAGCATCAGGAAAGGTGTGCAAGTATGGAAATTCAGCTGTGGCGCGAGATTTTAAGTCCGTATGATCTGGCTGTGAGAGAGCTCGTCGTGAAATTTGAACATCTGATTTATGAGTATCGGAATCAGGGACAGTATTCGCCGATCGAGCAGGTGACAGGCCGGGTGAAGACCATCGCCAGCATTCTGGATAAAGCGCAGAAAAAACACATACCGACGGACGAAATAGAAGAGCGGATGACTGACATTGCCGGTGTGCGGATCATCTGCCAGTTTGTGGAAGACATTCAGAAAGTGGTGGATATTATCCGCACAAGGACAGATATGGAGATTGTCAGTGAGCGGGATTATGTCAACCATAAAAAAGAAAGCGGTTATCGGAGTTACCACATCATTGTGCTCTATGAGGTGCAGACGACAAAAGGAAGCCGGAAGATCAACGTTGAGATCCAGATTCGCACGCTTGCCATGAATTTCTGGTCGACAATTGAGTACTCTCTGCAGTACAAGTATAAGAAAAATATACCGGAACATGTGAGTGAGAAGCTGTCCAACGTGGCAAACGCGATCATCCTGCTCGACAATGAGATGTCATCCGTGCGCAGTGAGATTATGGACGCGCAGATTTCTTCTCAGATGCAGGCGGGACTCATTTCTGATATTTTAAATAACATTCAGAATTTGTACCGGGTGACGACGAAACGCGAAGTTCAGAAGATACAGGATGAGTTTTACCGGATCTACCAGCTTGACGACATTGATCAGCTTAAGAGGTTTGCCAGGGAGCTTGATGTGATCGCGGAAGGGTACCGTGCGCAGGCTGTTGAGGTGACAAGGACGGATCTGTATTAGGAGGAGAACAGGATCAGCTTATGAATTCTGTGAGAGAACGGCTGCCGGAAGACTTTATCTGCCGGATGCGAAATCAGCTGGAAGAAGAGGCGGAAGATTTTTTTTCCTGTTATGATAAGACGCCATATGCCGGAATCCGGATCAATACGGGAAAACTATCTTCCAAAGAAGCGGCTAAGCGGCTTCCGTTTGTCAGAGAACGTATCCCCTGGACGAATAATGGATTTTACGTGGATGAGAACGCAGCCGTGTCTCGTCATCCGTATTATTATGCGGGTCTGTATTACATACAGGAACCAAGCGCCATGCTGCCGGCAGCCCGGCTGCCTATTGAACCCGGAGACAGAGTGCTCGATCTCTGTGCGGCTCCGGGCGGAAAGACCACGGAGCTGGCTTCCAGATTAAATGGGACCGGGCTTCTTGTTGCAAACGACGCAAGCGCGAGCCGTGCGAAAGCACTTGTCAAAAATCTGAGTGTCTGGGGGGCCGCCAATATCTGCATTACAGCGGAACAGCCGCAAAGACTTCTGGAGACATTCGGCTGTTTTTTTGATAAAATTCTGGTAGACGCTCCCTGCTCCGGGGAAGGCATGTTCCGAAAAGACCCCATGCTGATTTCTTCATGGAAAGAAAAAGGCCCGGAAAATTACGCGCCTCTGCAGAAGGACATTCTCTCCTGTGCCGTACAGATGCTGCGGCCCGGCGGGATGTTGCTGTATTCGACCTGTACGTTTTCCGAAGAAGAGGATGAGGCTGTGATTGCGGATGCTCTGGAGCGTTTTCCGCAGCTTGAGCTGCTGCTGCCGGACAGGCCTTCGGGATGTTCGGAGGGAATTTCATCGGGTGCATCGGCGCTGCATCTGGAGCGCTGTGTGCGTATATATCCGCATCGGGTGAAGGGGGAAGGACATTTTCTCGCTCTTATGAAAAAGAAACTGGACGACAGCCCTGCACCTTCTCCGGAAAAAGAGTTTTATCCGGAAACAGGCTGCCGGGAGCCATACAGACGGGATGCAGATATACCGGCTGCCGCAGCCGGTTTTTTCTCCCGGATATCCGGGACCATAAAAGATGCCGGTACGCTTGAATCGGCTGGTGGGCGATGGCAGACGATATGCAATCAATATCATTATAAAGAGATTGGGGAACAGTGCCTGCTGGTGCCTCCTTACCGCCTCCCGAGCGGCATCCGTTATCTGCGCACCGGGCTGCTTCTTGGCACTTGGAAACGGGGACGGTTTGAGCCGTCTCAGGCTCTGGCGATGGCGCTGGATGCTTCCTCGTTTGACACTGTTCTGGATTTGCCCTGTGAGGATGAGCGGCTTATGCGCTATCTGAAAGGTGAGACGCTGGAACTGAAAGAGGAGGAATCCGCTGCATTGAAACGAACCCTTTCTTCCGGAGATAAGACGGTGCTGATCTGTGTGGATGGCCGCGGCCTTGGTTGGGGAAAGCTGGCGGACGGCAGCATCCGCAACAGGTTTTATCCGGGATGGAGAATGCAGTGAACAGAGATGAGATACAGGTCGACTGACAGGAAGGGACTGCATACATATGCTGAAAAATACAAAGGCTGTGATATTTGATCTGGATGGGACGCTGATGGACTCCATGTCGCTGTGGTCAGATATTGATATGGAATATTTGGGCCGATACGGACAGACGATCCCGGAAGATTTATCCGTTGCCATCGAGGGAATGAGTTTTACTGAGACCGCGCAGTATTTTAAAGAACGGTTTTCTCTTCCCTGTAATGTGGAGGAGATCAAGCAGGAATGGAACCGGATGGCTTATCAGAAATATGCGTATGAAGTGCAGCTGAAACCCGGAGCGGCCCGTTTCCTGAGATATCTCAGAGACCGGGAGGTTCCGGCCGCGATTGCGAGCAGCAACAGTCAGGAATTGATCCGCGCGTCTTTGGCGCACCATCAGGTATCTGACTGCTTTGACCGGATCGTGACCGCCTGCGAGGTGGCTAAGGGAAAGCCCGCCCCGGATATTTACCTGTATGCAGCCGGCCTGCTTGGCGTGAAGCCGGACGACTGTCTCGTATTTGAAGATGTTCCGATGGGCGTGCAGGCGGCAAAAAATGCCGGGATGCGGGTCTGTGCGATGGAGGATGATTTTTCCGCTTCACGCAGAGAACTGACCAGGCAGCTTGCGGATTATTATATCCGCAGCTTTGATGAGGTATTGGACGGCAGCTACGAGGTGCTTCCTCGTTTCAATCATGCGATCTGATTTTGTTTTTTGACGCGCTGCATCGCGGCAAAAGGAGAGTATCATATATGGAATTTCTTCCGACAACACCCCAGGAGATGCGGGCGCAAAATATAGAGCAGCTGGATTTTGTTTATGTCTGCGGGGATGCCTATGTGGATCATCCCTCGTTCGGACATGCCATTATCAGCCGTGTTCTGCAGGCACACGGGTTTACTGTCGGAATCCTTGCGCAGCCCGACTGGCGCAGAAAAGAAAGTATTATGCTTCTCGGCAGACCAAGACTCGGATTTCTTGTATCGGCCGGGAATATGGATTCCATGGTAAATCATTATACGGTCTCAAAAAAGAGGCGTTCTCAGGACGCCTATACTCCGGGAGGAGTGATGGGAAAGCGTCCGGATCATGCGGTGGTGGTATACTGCAATCTGATCCGTCAGGCTTACAGGGATGTGCCGATCATCGCGGGCGGCATTGAAGCCAGTCTGCGGCGGCTTGCTCATTATGATTACTGGTCGGATTCTCTGAAACGGTCAATTCTGCTGGACTCGGGAGCGGACCTGATTTCCTATGGGATGGGAGAACGCTCAATCGTGGAGATTGCGGAGGCGCTGGATTCCGGGCTTTCCATTCAGGACATAACCTTTATCAACGGTACCTGTTATAAGACAAAGCATCCGGAGAACGTCTATGATTATGAGATGCTTCCATCCTACGAAGAGATGCGAAAAGACAGACGCCGGTACGCCGACAGCTTTGCCGTGCAGTACCGCAACACGGATCCGTTTTCGGCAAAACGCCTTGTGGAGCCTTATGAAGGCGGTGTATATGTTGTGCAGAATACTCCTTCCAGCCCCCTTTCCACACAGGAGATGGATGACGTCTATGACCTGCCGTACTGCCGCACCTGGCACCCTTCCTATGACAGTGCGGGCGGGATTCCGGCTCTTGCTGAAGTGAAATTCAGTCTTGTCAGCAACCGGGGCTGCTTTGGCGGCTGTTCCTTCTGCGCCCTGACTTTTCATCAGGGGCGGATCGTTCAGGTGCGCAGCCATGATTCCATTGTGAAAGAAGCGGTAATGATGACTGAGGATCCGGAGTTTAAAGGTTATATCCACGACGTCGGCGGTCCGACCGCAAATTTCCGTCATCCATCCTGCAAAAAGCAGATGCAGACGGGAGAGCCGGGCCGTTCCGTGTCAGGTGTCTGTACAGACAGGCAGTGCCTTTTTCCAACACCCTGTAAAAATCTGAACGCGGATCACAGTGATTATGTTGCTTTGCTTCGCCGGCTGCGGAAGCTGCCAAAGGTAAAAAAGGTCTTTATCCGCTCCGGCATCCGATTTGATTATCTGATGGAGGATTCCCAGGATACTTTTTTCCGGGAACTGGTAAAATACCACATCAGCGGGCAGCTTAAAGTAGCACCGGAGCATGTTTCTGATCAGGTGCTGGAGATGATGGGGAAACCGAAGCACAGTGTGTATCAGAAGTTTACAGAAGAATACCAGAAGATGAACCGCTCCTGCGGTATGAACCAGTATCTGGTGCCATACCTGATGTCGTCCCATCCGGGCTGCTCTATGAAAGAAGCTGTGGAACTGGCCTGCTATCTGCGGGATATTCATTTTATGCCGGAGCAGGTGCAGGATTTTTACCCGACGCCGTCGACGGTCTCGACCTGCATGTATTACACTGGTCTTGATCCGCGCACGATGAAGCCGGTCTATGTGGAGAAAAATCCGCATCGCAAAAAACTTCAGCGCGCTCTGATCCAGTACCGGAATCCGGATAATTATGAACTGGTCGTGGAGGCCTTAAAGCTGGCGGGCCGGACGGATCTGATCGGTTATGGTCCGGAATGCCTGGTGCGCCCGCGGCGTGCATCTGTGCAAAAAAATCCGGATAAGAAGAATACAGCAGCCCGCCGTTCATCCCGTGCATCCGGCGCCAAAGCGGATTCCAACCGTACCACTGCAAAGAAGGGCACTACAAATCACAGGCATGAGGGGAAGCCCAGGCGCCATAAAACCAAATAGAACGAAAAAGAGGAGATGACACTTTATGAAAAAAGTGACAAAAGGAAACTATGGATACATCCGCTATGAAAAGAAAAAAAGATTTCTGACCACGCTGCTGATGTTTGCCCTGCCGATTGGTATTTACATCATCGGTTATGTGACGGTAAAATCAAGGCTGAATCTTTTTACCGTGGTAGCGATTCTCGGCAGCCTTCCCGCATGTAAATCACTGGTCGGCCTGATTATGATTCTGCTGCAGAAACCGATGCCCGGGGACCGTTATGAGGCGGTCCGTGAGGCCGCGCAGGGCCTGATCGCCGGGTATGAGCTGATTATTACAGCGTATGAACATACCAGCCTTGTTGAAGCTGCTGTGGTTTGCGGCAACCAGGTGGTATGCTTCACATCCGATCAGAAGACGGATCCGGCATACCTTGAGAAGCATATCCGGCAGAACCTTTCTGCGAATGGCCTTACCGAGACGCAGGTGAAAGTTATGAAAGAACTGAAGCAGTATCTGCAGAGAGTTCAGACGCTTGCGCAGAATCCGGAAAAATACCGGGAGAACCTTTCTTTCCGGGAAGATGAGCGTTATCCTGGGATGTCCTGCGAGGAAGTGACCTATCAGATCCTGCTTGCGCTTGCCCTTTGACGCGCACAGCAAGTGAAGATGCGCACTGCGCGGAAAGATCCGGTGAGTTATGAAACAGATTATCATCAGCGAAAAAGAAGCCGGGCAGCGGCTTGACAAACTGCTTTCCCGGTATATGAGAGAAGCGCCCAGAAGTTTTTTTATAAAATGCTTCGCAAAAAAAACATTACACTGAACGGGAAGAAAGCGGAGGGAAGGGAACTGCTGAAATCCGGAGATAAAGTCATTCTTTTTCTCTCGGATGAGACCTGGAAAAAATTCGGCGGCCCGGATGCTCTGCCGGATGCAGCGCATCCTGTGAGGGAAACGCTGCCGCCTGCCATACAGGAACCCCTTGGGCGAACGGAGAATACGTCAGTGGGGACCAGCTCAGGCTGCGATACCGCCCGAGACACAATCCGGACGGTCCCTGCGCTTGTGCCGGGTGTCTGTCCGCCTGCCATTCTTTATCAGGATGAACATATCCTTCTGCTGAATAAACCGGCCGGCATCCTCTCACAGAAAGCAGCGGTCGGTGACGTTTCTCTGGTTGAATATCTGAACGCATACCTGCTGGAATCTGCCTGTATGACGCCGGAGGAGATGCAGCTGGTGCATCCTGCCGTCTGCAACCGGCTGGACCGGAATACAAGCGGCCTGGTCGTGGCGGGGATCAGCCTTGCCGGTCTGCAGACGATGAACCGTCTGCTGGCGGACCGTTCTGTTCGAAAATTTTACCGCTGTATTGTGTGCGGCAGAATGTCGGGAGAAGGCTGCCTGCGCGGATATCTGAAAAAGGATGAGCGAACCAATACGGTGACGGTATATACCGCCCCGACGGAAGGCGCAAAAGAGATCCGGACCGGTTACCGCGTGATTGCTTCAAAAGATGATCTTTCCCTTCTGGAGGTTCATCTGATTACAGGGCGCAGCCATCAGATTCGTGCGCATCTTGCGTCAACCGGGCATCCCATTCTGGGGGATCCCAAATACGGGGATCCTGTCCGGAACCGTCAGTATCTGCGGTCCTGTGGCGTAAAAGGACAGCTGCTTCACGCGTATCGTCTGGAGTTTCCGGATATAGAAGGTCTTCTTTCTTATCTTTCCGGACAGACGTTTTGCGCGCCGGTGCCGGAGATATTTGAACGCCTGATTCCCTGCAGGCAGTAAACATACCTGCAGGATAAAAGAAAAGAGCGCATTACCCGAAAACAGTTACAGTAACAGATACAGCAGGAGAAAAATCATGGCTACCTGGAATACGCGAGGCCTTCGCGGCTCGACGCTGGAAGAACTGATCAACCGGACAAATGAGATCTATCTGGAGAAAAAGCTGGCTCTGATCCAAAAGATCCCGACCCCGATCACGCCGCTGAAAATAGATAAGGATGAGCGGCATATTACCCTGGCCTATTTTGAGCAGAAAAGCACTGTGGATTATATCGGTGCGGTGCAGGGCATACCGGTATGTTTTGATGCGAAGGAGTGTACCACAGATACCTTCGCACTGCAGAACATTCATCCGCATCAGGTGAAGTTTATGACGGACTTTGAGGAACAGGGAGGAATTTCTTTTCTGGTTTTGTTCTTCAGTACACGCAATGAACTGTTTTACCTTCCCTACCGCGACATGATGAAGTTCTGGAACCGGGCACAGCAGGGCGGGAGGAAGAGTTTTCGCTATGTGGAGCTGGAGCAGGATTATTACCTTACCCCGCGCGGCGGACTTCTGGTGCCGTATCTTGATGCGCTGCAGCTGGATCTCAATGAGAGAGAGCGGCAATAATCGGACTGGACAAGGGCGGTTATTTGTATTAAGATGGTTTGCGGAAAGAAAATGCAGATCAGAGAGGCAGACGACAATGCAGAAAATATTGCATACCCCGGAAGGCGTCCGGGATATTTATAATGAGGAATGTGAACAGAAGCTGGCCTTGCAGGAGCGGCTTCATGACAGGATCCGCTCCTACGGTTACAGGGATATTGAGACGCCTACTTTTGAGTTTTTTGATGTGTTCAGCCGGGAAGTGGGCACGACGCCGTCCAGGGAATTATATAAGTTTTTCGACCGGGACGGCAATACGCTTGTGCTGCGTCCGGATTTTACGCCGCCGGTCGCGCGGGCGGCTTCCAAATATTTTTTGAATGACAATATGGCGCTTCGTCTGACGTATCTTGGCAATGCGTTTATCAACAGTTCCAGTTATCAGGGGCGGTTAAAGGAGACCACGCAGATTGGCGGGGAACTGATCGGGGAGGACAGCGTGGATGCGGACACGGAGGTGATCGCGCTTGCGGTTCAGATGCTTCTCTCCTCTGGCCTGAAGGAATTTCAGATCAGCCTCGGGCACTGCGGCTATTTTGACGCTCTTGTAAAAGAGGCCGGACTTGACGAGCCGGGTGCGCAGGAACTCCGGGATCTGATTTCCAATAAAAATACGTTCGGCGCGGAAAAACTGCTTTCCAGGCTGGATCTTGGTGATTCCCTGCGAAAGTGCTTTACGGCTCTGCCGGGCCTGTTTGGCTCTGCGGATGTACTGGATCGGGCGGAGGCTCTGACGGACAATCCTGATGCGCTGGCTGCGATCGGACGGCTCAGAGAGATCTGGGAGATTCTGAAGCTGTATCAGGTGCAGGATTATATTACATTTGATCTGGGACTTCGGAGCCGCTACATGTATTATACCGGGATCATTTTCCGCGGCTATACGTACGGTACCGGTGCCGCAATTCTGAAGGGAGGCCGGTATGACGGGCTTTTGAAGCATTTTGGCAAGGATGCTCCGGCTGTCGGCTTTGTCGCGGAGATCGATCAGCTGCTCCTCGCTCTTTCCGGACAGAAGCTGCTGCCGCAGCTTTCCGGCGATCGCTGTGTGATTCTTTATGAAACGGAAAAGCGCGCGTCTGCAATTCAGAAGGCGACGGAACTGCGAAGAAACGGCACGGATGTGGAAATGGTCTGCATAACCGGTGACCGTACGAGGGAAGAATGCCTGAATTATGCAAAATCGGCAGCAAGGGTCATCGAACTGTAGGCAGACGTTCCATGAGAGCATCTGGAACAGTTACAATCATACAATAGCGGAGAATACTGATGAGTGCAGAAAGATATTTGACAATCGCGCTCTGTAAGGGCCGTCTGGCCAAACAGACGCTGAACCTGTTTGAAAAGGTGGGGATTTCCTGCAGGGAGATCAACGATCCGGATACGAGAAAGCTGATTTTTGTAAACGAAGAACTGAAACTTCGTTTCTTTCTGGCAAAGGGACCGGATGTACCGACCTATGTGGAGTATGGCGCGGCGGATATCGGTGTTGTGGGAAAAGATATCATCATAGAGGAGCAGCGCAAGATTTATGAAGTGCTGGATCTCGACATCGGAAAGTGCCGGATGTGCGTCTGCGGCCCGGAATCGGCGCGCAGGCTGCTCAACGGGCAGGAGCGTATCCGTGTGGCGACGAAATACCCCAATATTGCAAAAGAATATTTTTACAACCAGAAGAACCAGACTGTCGAGATCATCAAGCTGAACGGCTCCATCGAACTGGCGCCGATCGTCGGTTTATCTGAGGTGATCGTGGATATTGTGGAGACCGGTTCCACGCTTCGGGAAAATGGTCTGGTGGTGCTTGAGGAGATTTGTCCCCTCTCGGCCCGCGTGACGGTCAATCCGGTGAGCATGCGGATGGAGAATGAGCGGATTATGAAGCTGTTGAGAGATCTGGGAGCGTGCCTGGAAAACAGATGACAGGGGAAGCATTTTCGACTGCAGCAGGATCCGCAGAAACTATAAGACGGCGTACAGGAAGGAATGGAAAAGTGAGAACAGTTCAGTTGACAGAGGAGACCAGAAAAGATATTCTGACACAGCTTTTAAAGCGCAGCCCGGACAGTTATCAGGGCTACGAGGAGCGGGTAGCGGATATCATCCGGAATGTGAAGGAGAACCGCGATGCGGCTGTGTTCGGTTATACGAAGCAGTTTGACGGCGTGGAGGTAAATGCCGGCAATGTGCGCGTTGCCGCAGATGAGATTGAGGAAGCCTATTCGCTGATCAGTCCAGAACTGCTTCATGTGATTCAAAAGTCAGGGGCCAACATCCGGAACTACCATGAGAAGCAGCGGCAGTACAGCTGGTTTGACAGCACAGAGAACGGCACTCTGCTCGGACAGAAGGTGACTCCGATCGGGACGGTCGGCGTCTATGTTCCCGGCGGAAGCGCACCGCTGTCCTCCTCTGTACTGATGAACATTATACCTGCAAAAGTGGCAGGCGTCAGCCGGATCATTATGGCGACGCCTCCGGGAAAAGACGGGAAAATACCGGCTTCCACGCTTGTAGCGGCGAAAGAGGCCGGAGCGGATGAGATCTACAAAGTCGGCGGCGCGCAGGCCATCGCTGCATTGGCTTACGGCACCGAGAGCATTCCTAAGGTGGATAAAATTGTCGGACCGGGGAATATCTATGTGGCTCTCGCAAAGAAAGCGGTGTTCGGCAGCGTGGGGATCGACTCCATCGCCGGACCGAGTGAGATCCTGGTTCTGGCGGACGATACCGCGAACGCACATTATGTGGCAGCGGATCTTCTCTCACAGGCGGAGCATGATCCCATGGCTTCTGCAATCCTGATCACGACCAGCCGGACGCTGGCACAGCAGGTATCGGCTGAGATTGAGGAGTATCTGAAGACCCTTTCCAGAGCGGACATCATTCAGAAATCTCTGGATCAGTACGGATACATTCTGCTGGCGGATTCCATGGCGGATGCGATCGAGACGGCAAACCAGATCGCTTCCGAACACCTGGAGATCGTGACGGCCAATCCATTCGAAGTCATGATGAAGATTAAAAACGCCGGGGCGATTTTCCTCGGAGAGCATTCCAGCGAACCGCTGGGGGATTATTTCGCGGGGCCGGATCACATACTGCCGACCAATGGAACAGCCAAATTTTTCTCGCCGCTCTCTGTCGATGATTTTATTAAAAAGTCCAGCATTATTTATTATTCGAGAGAGGCGCTTGAACCGGTAAAGGATGACATTATCACATTTGCGAACGCGGAAAAGCTGACCGCGCACGCCAATTCCATCCGGGTAAGATTTGAATAAAAAAGTGCAGCCGCTTCCCCGCCGGGATGCAATGAAAGCGGAAGCACCGCACCTGACAGGTAAAGGAGGATTCTCATGGGCAGAAAAGCTGAAGTCATACGGGATACAAAAGAAACGAAGATTCATATTGTGCTGGATCTGGACGGTACGGGAAAGGCGCAGATTCACACAGGGATCGGCTTTTTTGACCATATGCTGGAAGGGTTTGCAAGGCACGGCCTTTTTGACCTCACGGCAGAGGTGGAAGGAGATCTGCACGTCGACTGCCATCATACGGTCGAGGATACCGGAATTGTTCTCGGGGAAGCCATCCGTCAGGCCGTAGGCGACAAACAGGGCATTCGCCGCTATGGAGACCGTGTGCTTCCAATGGATGAGGTGCTGGTGCTGTGTGCGCTGGATTTAAGCGGGCGACCCTATTTCTGTTCGGATGCGGTGTTCCCGACGGAACGGATCGGTGAACTGGATACGGAAATGATACGGGAATTTTTCTATGCGGTATCGTATTCGGCGGCAATGAATCTGCATTTTTTCATGCTGCGGGGCGGCAACAGCCATCATATGGCCGAGGGAATGTTTAAGGCGTTTGCAAAGGCGCTGGACGAGGCGGTTGGCATGGATGAGAGGATTGCAGGTGTTCTCTCTACCAAGGGAACTTTATAGACAGGAGAGTATAAGATGAAGAACAGGGAATTGATTGTTCCGATCTGCATCAAAGGTTCGGAATATTTTGTATATAAATCTGGGTTTGACGCGTTTGAGCCGGAAACCGCTGAAAGGGAAAACGGTACAGAAGAAAGTATGGATGCGGCGGAATTTGCCGCTTCCTGTGAAAACCATGGCGCGGATGCGCTGCTGATCTTTGACTGTTCTGATACGGATGCGGAGCATGACCGATCCATCAGCCTGATCAAAAAAATCAGCAGAGCAACAGATTTTCCTCTTTATGGCGGCGGAAATATCAAGCGCCTTGAGGATGTGAAGAAACTTATCTACGCCGGATGCCGGAAGGTGTTTTTAAATTATGCAAAGGATTCGAACGTGGAGCTGACCGCGGAGGCTTCTTCACGCTTTGGAAGAGAGCGGATTCTTGCCTGTATTAAAACGGAAGAAGAACGGAATGCTGCTGCAGCGCATGCCGGAATATTAGGCGGTGTTCTGATTATAGATGCTTTTCTGACCCAAAGCGAACAGCCAAAACAAGTTTTTCCTTCTGCAGCGGAAGCGGTGACGGGGCAGTCTCCTGAGGACAGTTTTGTTCCGGATGTTTACGGCTTCCTTGATCCGTTTGAACTCTCTTTGGCGTCTGAAGTACTCACCGGATATCATTTGTCCGGCATATTCTGTGATGATTTTACTGCTCCTGATTTTGATTTTATGGAGACGAAGCATGCGCTTTTGGCTAAGGGGATTCCGGTGAATACGTATGAGTCCTCCCTTGCCTGGGATGAGATCCGGACGGGGAACGACGGCCTTCTTCCCGTAGTGGTGCAGGATTACCGGACGCTGGATGTTCTGATGGTGGCCTACATGAATGAGGAGGCCTACAATCTTACGATCCGTACCGGACGGATGACTTATTATAGCCGCAGCCGTCAGGAAATCTGGGTGAAGGGTCTGACCTCCGGGCATTTTCAGTATGTGCGTGAACTTGCGATCGACTGCGACAATGATACGCTGCTTGCCAGGGTTGTGCAGATTGGCGCTGCCTGCCACACCGGGAACCGCAGCTGTTTTTACCGGCCGATTCTGAAAAAGGAATATGACGCGACAAATCCCATGAAGGTTTTTGAGGATGTTTATGCGGTCATAGAAGACCGTAAGATTCATCCGAAAGAAGGTTCCTACACCAATTATCTGTTTGACAAAGGCCTTGACAAGATCCTCAAAAAGGTAGGTGAGGAGGCGACGGAAATCATTATCGCGGCCAAAAACCCCGATCCGGAGGAACTGGTCTATGAAATTTCGGATTTCCTTTACCATGCCATGGTACTGATGTCGGAACGGGGAGTGACCTGGGAGGATATCACGGAGGAACTGGCGAAGCGGTAAACGGTTTTATAGGTACGCGGCTTTGGAATCGTTGATTGAAACATATACGTCCGCACGAGCATGTATTTGGATGGAGGAATGATAATCCCTGTATTTATCATCCAAAGAGAACAGACATTGCTCGTGTGGCCTTTTTTATTTTATAAATATTTAATATTTGACGTAGTGACATTTCACAAATAGTATGATATACTTCTAAAAGTTTAAAACATTCTTTATTCTATTTATATTAATCTGTGCTTTCCAATGTGGATCTATTCTGCAGAGGCTTTCTGCCTACAAATTCCAGATTACTGTATTGACTTATGAGCCGGTTTTCCGGCGGATGTGTAAATCGATCGTTACATTTGTATTGTTTTTATTGCAAAGAATTTAAGCGAATATGCAATGAGAAAGGAGAATAATATGCATAAAAACAGATTTCAGCGCAGCCTGCTTTCTTTTATTCTTGCCGCAGCAGTCGGTATCTCTGTGGTAAACCCGCTCAGAGTCATGAATATGGGCGGCAGTGTACAGGCGTCAGAATCCGTTCAGGAGATCAGCAATCAGACAGAAGGACTGCTGACCGAACAGGATACGGAAGAGGACATGACTGCAGATAACGTGATTGGGAGTGAACAAAAAGAAAAGAATGCATCGTCAGAAACAAATGAGACTGCGGATGCCGCTGAAAAGACGGAGGAAGAATATGGCTGGGTAGAATTTTTTACCGGCCAGGGAGGTTCAGTCTCTGCTTCTTTTGAATATGCAGGAGAGACTTTTGATGAGGGAACTTTTACTTATGAAATGATGGAATATGGCCCGTGGGAAGCTCAGTATGAGACGACCGGCACGGTAACTGTTTCAGCATCCGCAAATGACGGTTATGTTCTTGGCGCGATTGTCCTGTCAGATGAGGATGGCAATGAGATCGCATCCTATGATGCGTCCCCTGTTTCATTCACTCCGAATGCTGATAAGAAGATTATTGCGGCCGCTGTTTTCGTTTCATCAGATGAAACGGAGGCTGAGGCAGAAACCACATCAGAACCTGAGACTGAGGCAGCAGCGGAAGCTGTAACAGAATCTGAGACGGAGGCAGGAACCGAAGCCATAACAGAACCTGCGACGGAGACGGAGATAAAATCTGAAACAGAGGTAGAAACGGAATCCGAAACAGAGACAGAGACGGAAACGGAATCCGGGATGGAACCGGAGGAAATTGCAGCAGTAACAGAAGAACTCCGCGAAATGGACGGCTGGCCCGTTGAACAGTCAGCGGAATACTGGCCGAGGGCGTATATCTGGTACCGCGACACATATTTTGACATTGCCGGTTATGGATATTATGGCGATGAAGTACATCAGGAATGCCTGACTGACCTGTCGAATGTTGATTACAGCGCGGGCAGCAGCGTGACAGTCACCTATAAATGCACGCTGCAACAGGACGAAACCTATTACTGGTATGCCGAGATCACATTCTGTTTTGTGGAAAATATAGTTTCTGCGACTGTGAAATCGGATGAATGTGACCGGATTATGCCTTCCGTGATTACGCAGACCTTAAATGAGGGCTATGGAGGGATTGTGCCGGAACTGGCAGGGACAGAAGTAGAAGGCCGGGAATATACTGTACTTGCCGGCGATGAATCGTTTGATATCTATGGCCTCGCTACCGATTACAATGACGATTACTTCAAAGTTTCGATGTATGACGACGGTGGGTTTGATGTCAATGCCATAGGGGATTATACAGTCGTATATAGTATGTCCTATTACCTGTACCCGGATTACGCATGGTATGTAATAAACACGGTCCATGTCGTGGAAGATATTACAGAGAATGGCATCACTGTCATTGTTGACGGGGCTACCCTTTCAGCAGAAGCAGCGGATGGCAAGGCAGAATACGGGATCTGGTATACTACAGGAATTACTGATTTCATAATGGCGGTATCAGATACATATGATTTGGATCTGTCTGTTTCTGCAACAAAAGACGGAGAAGCCATTGATCCGTATGATTATGTGACCGTATCGGACGGGGAAAGCAGCGTGGAGAAAACCGCTGCCTTTTCGGTGACGGATGCGGCCGGGCACTGTTATGTATTCATACTTTCGAACACGGAAGAATCAGACGGTAAGGTGCTCGTGAATGGCGGCGGCTGGGTGGCACTGGATGCCGACACGGCTGAGGCGCTGGAAAACGCAGACGAGGAGACAGCCGGGGAACTGCTGGAGGCGATTTCCGAAGCCGTCGCTGATAATGACGGGGATGCATCGACTCTGGTATCGGATGAAATATCGGTAGCCTCTGCCGTCAGCCAGAACGCAAATAACGGTATTATGACGACGGCATCCCTCACAGGCACGACCTCAGTGGGAAGTTTTTCCGCATCAGGAACTACAGGTTATATGACTGGCCATAACAGTGACGGCTCCGCAGAGACGAATTACGCGTCCGTAGACGTATCCGGTTCTGCGTCAACCATTAATAAACTGCTTAGCAGTGCGGGATATTCCATTTCCGTGGACAGCAGTGACCTTGGATCGTTTGGAATCTACTGCATCAGCGGGCACAGTTATTACGGATGGCCTGTCAGGACGAATTTTACCGCAACTGTTTCAGTGAAGGTAAAGGAATATTCTGACGGCTCCAAAACGGTTGTGCTTTCTGTCTATAAATCCTGGGGCTCATCCTATCAGACATTTGCAGGCTCTCTCTCAACATCAATCGCGATTGCGACAATTGAGGTCAGGAAGAGCGTTGTCGGATACAACATGCTGGAAGCCTCAACGCTGGCCCCGGATGTTAAGACGACGTTTGCAATCTACGAAGTAAAGAAGAAAAATGGGGAGTATGTCCTTGATTCTTCTACCCTTGTGGGGACACTGAAGCTGACAGAGGATGACGAATGGGTATCTTCCGGTTCAGGCAATTTTAAGATGAAAGGTACCTTTAAGGTGGACTGCGACGCGGATTATATTGTAGTGGAAACCTATCGGATAAAAGGAACTGTGGATAATACTTCCAGGATCTGGGGACCGTATACCGATATCCAGTCCGGCGAAAAACGTATTGTAGGTTATGAAAACGGGAACGGTGCCCTGATCACGGATACGAATGATGAAGGGCTGGCCCTTGTGGACGGCGGCGGTTGTGTGACAAACTGGGTCCGGTATTTCCGGGGAGTAATCGTCACCAAATACGAGGAAACCGATTCGGCAGGGAGCGAGAAAATCCCTCTGGAGGGCGCGGTATTTAAGGTAGAATATTACGCGGTCGCAGATGCCTCAAAGCAGGATACTGAAGATTTTCCGGTTGTTGCTGCCTGGTATTTCAAGACAGATGAGGACGGTGAAATCACTTACGGCAGCAAGGATTACCTGTCGACATGGACAGATCCGGATACAGGTGTGGAATACACCAGCGATGCCTTATTCCGGTATTCCCTGTCCAATACCTCCCAGAGCACATACAGACTGCCGGAAGGCTCCCTGAAGATAACGGAAGTGGAAGCGCCGGATAAATATGAACTCGATTCTACCCCGTATACGGTCTCTATTACCGGGCCGAATGACGAGGACGGGAATATAAGCATTGAGAAGGCAGAACTGGTTTTGCGCGATGGGACCAAAGCAACAGATGAGATTCTGGAAAACGGTGTCATTGTGTACGACCCGCCTGCAAACGGGTACCTGAATCTCAGAAAAGTATCCGGCAATACTTCCGTAACGAATGGAAATACGGGATATTCCCTTTCAGGGGCGCAGTATACGGTATATACAGACCAGGGATGCAGTACAGTAGCCAAAGACGCTGAGACGGATACGAATGCGGTTCTGACAGTTACAGCGGATGGCACATCCAATACGTTGTGCCTGGAAGCCGGGACCTATTATGTGAAAGAGGCAAAAGCTCCTGCGGGATATTTGAAGGACACGTCTGTGCGTACAGCAGAAATCACTTCAGATGACACAGAAGATGATCCGGCAGTCTTGTCCGTAACAGAAACGCCTGTGACGTATTCTCCGACGGTTCTCCTTGTAAAGGAGAATGAGGCCGGAACATCCCATGATCTGAGCGGCGCGGTATTCAAATTCGAATTTTACGCAGGCCAGACCAGCGCGGCCGGCCCGGTGACAAGGACATGGTACTTTGAGACGGATTCAGATGGAATCATAAACTTTGACACGAAATATTTATCATCTTCAAGAACATCCAGTGCATTATACTATGATTCCGATTTGGCCCTTTGCCTCCCGATCGGTTTCATTAAGATTACCGAGGAACAGGCACCTAGCGGATTTGTTGTATCGGATAAGACAGTAACTTATACCATTACAAGCAGCGGATGTTCCTTCTGTTCCGAAGATGGCTCATCGGTATTAGAAAATGCTCCGGTTATCACAGAAACACCTGTTTTCGGCGGGATTACTCTTGACAAGAAGGACTGGTGCCTTGATGCGGCTGAAGGCGACGCATCCCTCGCAGGTTTTACATTTGCCATCATCAGTTTGAATAATGATACAGTCGTAATAAAAGGTAAAGAAAATGTAAAATATTCTTATGGCGATACGGTCATGACGGTCACCACGGATGCGGGCGGGCATGCAGAGACGGGTTCTGTCATCCAGGCTGGCAAGTACAAGATCGTCGAGATTGGGCAGGGCACCGGCTATACGGCATCCGGCACAGGGACGGAGCAGGAATTTACAATTTCTGAAGACGGAGAGACAGTAAAGTGTACTGTAACGAACGTCCCGATCGCGGGCGGCCTTTCCATACAGAAGGTTGATTATATGCTTGGCCGCAGCGCTGACCATGGGGATGCCGACCTGAGCGGCGCAGAGTTTACGATTGTAAACGCTTCCGCAAATGCAGTATTGAACGCGGCAGGCGACACCATCCAGTCTTCCGGGCTTTCCGGCACGTCTGTGACCTATGCAGATGTACAGGCGGCGATTGAGGACGGATACACCATGCAGGTCATTACGACATCAGCAGACGGAAGCGCGTCAACAGGGGCGACCGGCCTGCCCTATGGTACGTATTACGTGATCGAGACAAAGGCAGCGGCAGGATATTTACTGAACGACACCTGGGTTGGCCGTATTGAAGCCCGTGAAAACGGAGCCGTTTATGCGGCACAGACCATCCAGGATCCGGATTCCGGGGTGGAGACGACAGCGCAGCAAATCTGCCGCAGCGGTATGAACCTGACAAAAGAGGACCTGGAAATGCAGGATTCCTTTGAACAGGGCACAGCGTATTTCGAAGGTGCAGAGTTTACCATTATCAATGCATCGGATTCGCTGGTAAAAAATTCGGCCGGGCTTGAAATTCCAAGTGCAGAAGCTAAAATTTTTGACACGCCGACTTACGCAGAACTGCGTGCCATTGCGGATGAAGGCTCTTATACCGTGCAGGTAATCACAACAGACGAAGACGGATATGCAGAAACGGGAATCAATGACCTGCCATACGGTACATATTACGTAATTGAGACTAAATCATCTTATGGTTACTGGATTGATGAAAACTTTATCGGAAAGGTGGTTATCCGTGAGGACAGCCAGAATCTTTCCCTGAATTCTTATTCGGCTTCCGGGAAAAGTTATTTCATTGATCTGAATGACACGGCTTCAAGCCTTGCATCTGCAGAAGTCCAGCAGGTAAGAAGAAAAGATCTGCTCTTTTTAAAGACAGATATTGATGGTAACTGCAAATCTTATATCCCGTTCCTGATCACGGCGATTGCCATTGATGATCAGGGAAATGAAACAGAACTGGAAAGTCATGTAATCGTTTCTGATGCGAACGGGCTCGTTGATACATCCCGCACGCATTCGGCAAACACGAACGGATTTGACCGGTATGTGGCTGATGGCAAAGTAACGGCAGAAGGGGAAACATTCCTGAAAGAAGCCTCCACATGGGGATCTGGTTCCAGGGCAATGGGACCATGAATACTGCTGACATGACTGTGACTGACAGCTATGGCGCACTGTATACCTGCTATTACCGGATTACGGAACTCCAGTGTGAAGACAATTCAGGTCTTTCTGAAAACCTGTTTCATTCTGACCTGATGTACCTTTACAATGATACAGCAGACCTGGCCGGATTGCTGTCAGAAAACAGCAATGCACAGATGTATATTTATCATCCGCTTGTGGATACAGAAATTGTATTGACGAGTAAAGCATCTGATGTGGAATCTGATACACAGACGGTAGCAGCACGCTCTTCTGTGGAGGTTTCGGATTACGTGACTTATACACATGTGTCAGCTGACCAGACATACCGGATGGAGACGCAGTTTGTTGATATTACGGATGGCAATAAAGTTCTGACAGTCATTGGTACAAAGGATGTGGATGCTGCTGTTTCTGACGATGGATTATGGGCAGTTAAAGAGTTCCGGCCGGAGAAGAAATCAGGGACGAACAATACGTATGGAGATGTCACAATGACTGCGCTCCTTGATACGGAAGAGTTAAACGGTCATACGATTGTCGCAGTGGATTACCTGTATCAGTATGTCGATATCGACAGCACGACAGGATACTGGGTACTTGTCGCGAAGCATGAGGATCTGACGGATGAAGGCCAGATGCTCTATGTGCCGGATATCCATACGAACGCTCGTGATGGACAGACAGAGAGCAGAGCCGGCACAAAATCAAAAGACGGTTCTATTCTCGATACGGTCACTTACACAAACCTTGCCAGGAGCGAGATGTATGTCATCACCATGCAGGTGTTCAATGCGGATACCGGTGAAGCCGTGGAAGGCGGTAAAACTGTCACTTCCGGGCGGATTTATTCCAGGAACAGCACGCCTGTTTCCGGTATGGTCAAGATTCCGGAGTTTGCCATTGATACCTCTGCGTTCGATGGTGACGTGACCCTTGTAGTGGCAGAAAAACTGTACCGCGCAGATGAAGAAGGGAACCCGATCGGGGAGCCGCTCCTTGTGCATGACAGCCTTGTAGATGAGGATCAGACCATCCATTACCCGGATGTGCACACGAACGCGAGAGACAGCGAGACGGGCGATGAGGTCGGTACCTCTTCTGAAGCGGCAACCGTTTACGATGAAGTGACGATCACGAATGTTGTTTTTGACGACAATGACCTTGAAGGGCAATATTCCTATACGATCACGGGTAAACTGGTTTACCAGCAGGATTTCACCGACGCAGACGGCGTGAGCCACAAAGCGGGAGAGGAAGTCGAGACACTTGACGGCACGTTTGATACTGTGACGTTTATCTCTGACGCGGCGGGCAACGCGACGTTCACGTATGCAGACGGAACGGAAGCGGCCGGCAAAGTAACAATCGTAAGCCATGGCCAGAATGTTTCCAGGACGATCGGTGGGGACGAGGCGGACAATAGCTACGTGACGGATTCTACGGCGGCAGTCGCGGCGGTTACCGTGGAATTGATCTATATAGTAGATTCCTCGAAAATGGAGGGCGGCACAACGGTTGTGTTCGAAGACCTGTACCATAAAGATGCCCTGGCAGCAAGCCATGCAGACCTTACGGATCAGGCGCAGTCAGTGCATTATCCGAATGTGAAGACAGCAGCAGCTGACAATCTGACAATGGATGAGGTCGGTAGGGCAATGGCAAATACGGCCATTACAGATACCGTGATTCTTACGAATCTTGTTCCGGGCAGAACCTATACGGTATCAGGAAAACTGACGGATCAGGATTCCGGCGCGGACATCATCGTAAATGGTGCAGCCGTACAACAGACGGCGGAGATCACGGTCGGCAGTGACGGTACGATCACTGCGGCAAATGGGGAGAAGACGACCGTCACTGTATATGATAAAGAATATAATTCTGTCAGCGGCACGGTAGATTTGACTTTCACGTTTGACGCGGATACATTTGAGGGAGAAACGTCAGTTGTGTTTGAAGACCTGTATTACAACGGGGTCAGGGCGGCGTCGCACAGCGATCTGAGCGATGAAGGCCAGACCATCCATTTTCCGGAGATTTATACAGCGGCGGCGGATGGATATACCGGAGATCAGGTTGGCACCGCGGCGGAAGAAGCAGTTATCGTTGACACGGTAATATACAAAAACCTGGTGCCTGGGCGTGAGTACACTGTTTGCGGTATTCTTGTAAACAAGGATACCGGATATGAACTGACAGACGCGAATCAAAGTGCGGTAATAGCGGAAAGAACGTTTATTGCCGGCGAGACGGAAGATGGGATCTGTGCGATATTAGATGA
Organism: Clostridiales bacterium; assembly: GCA_020860715.1. Lineage (GTDB taxonomy): Bacteria > Bacillota > Clostridia > Lachnospirales > Lachnospiraceae > Choladousia. Next base: position 139,168 of record JAJBTU010000015.1, read on the forward strand.
AGAGAAAAATTCGGTAAGCGGAACGGTGGACATTACGTTTACATTTGAAGGCTCTCTCTTAGAAGGCGTGACGGTTGTTGCTTTTGAAAATCTTATCCATAACGGGATCACAGTTACGTCGCACTGTGACATCAGTGACGAGAAAGAGACGGTTCATTGCCCTAAGATTCGCACCGCGGCAATCGACAGGAACGTCGGAGATGAAGTTGGTATCGCAGGCGAGACGACGATTGCCGATACGGTATCACTCTGGAATCTTGTCCCGGGTATGTCCTATACCGTAAGCGGTGTGCTGATGGACAAAGACACAGGAAGAGCACTGACTGTGGATGGAGAGACCATCAGGCAGGAAGTCATCATCACAGTAAACGAAGACGGTACCGTGACGGCCGAAGACGGCGGGAAGGCTGCGAATGTCGTATACAATGAGAAAATGAAATCCGCAGACTGCACGGTCGAACTGACTTATACTCTGGACGCAGGTACGCTTGCGGGTGTGACTGCAGTCGTGTTCGAGAATCTGATGCATAACGATGTGAAGGTGGCAAGCCATGCTGATATTACGGACCTCGGACAGTCTGTCCATTTCCCTGAAATTCATACGGAGGCAGCTGACTGTAATACTTCTGATCATGTTGGAACGGTAAAGGAGAAAGCGGTAATTAATGATGTGGTATCTTACACGAACCTGGTTGTCGGCAAAGAGTATACACTGTCCGGTACACTCATGAACCGGGAGAGCGGATTGCCGCTGCTTGATGAGAATGGGGACACCATCACCGCCACGGCAGTCTTTCAGGCGGTGACCGAAAGTGGCGATGGAAACAACATTGTAGCTGCATATCATGAGAGCAACAATTCCGTCGACGGTTCATACCTGCTTACGTTTACACTGGATTCCAGCCTGCTTGCCGGAAAGACGGCTGTGGTGTTTGAAAAACTGTATCATAATGATCTGGAGGTTACGGCCCATGCGGATATTACTGATGCTGAACAGTCCGTATACTATCCGGATATTCATACGACCGCGTCTGACTCTGCGACGGGAAGTCATGTTGGATCAATCTGGGGCATACTCATGAATTTTGCCCGTAAGATTACAGGGCAGGATACCGCAGATGACGCAAAAGAGGTCATCACAGATACCGTTGCACTTTACAACCTGGTTCCGGGAATGACCTATGTTGTATCCGGAAAACTTTATAATGGAACGGAAAGTAAGAAAACCGGCGTGGATACTCCGCTTGTAATTGACGGCGGAGAAATAACGCAGGCGGTTACGGTCACGGTATCTGAGGACGGGAAAACGATGACATCTTCGGACGGAGCAAAGTCAGCCGTGACGGCGTTCCATGAAGAACAGAACTCCGTGGATGGAACGGTAGATCTGACCTATACGCTTGACAGCTCCAAAATTCAGGGAATAAAAGTGGTGGTATTTGAAAAATTATATCAGAAAAACTCGTATACGTCAGATATGAGTCCGGATGAAGTGGAAGATGAGGACATCGTAAAGGAACATTCTGATATTGAAGATGAGGATCAGAGCGTGAGTGAAATCTCCATTCAAACGAGCGCGACGGACACATCCACAGGAGACCATGTGGGAAGTGTGCCGGATGACATGGCTGCTGCTTCCATTCATGACGAGGTGAACCTCGCCGGTCTGGCAGAAGGAGTGGAATATACAATTGACGGCGTTCTGGTATCTCTCGGGGATTCGGATCTTACTTCCGGCAGGATTTATTATCTGAAAACGGATGGGACACTGACGGATAACAGGAATGAAGCCTATACGGAAAAACTGACGTTTACAGCGAAGAATGCAATAGAGACACAGTACCTGAACTTTGCCATTACATCAGATAAGGTACAGGGGAAGAGTCTTACCGTATTCGAGAATATTTACCATAATGGTGAGCAGATCAGCTCTCACCCGGCAGGAGACGGCAATGGCTGGGATGAGGAGGAATTAGCGGGGCAGACTGTGTACTATCCGGCGGGAAAGACAAATGCGGCGGACACGGTGACGGGAGGGCATATTTCTATGGCCGATACAAACCGGACGATCGTTGACCGTGTATATTTTGAGAACCTTCTTGCTGGGGAGGAGTACTGCATTACCGGGCAGCTGGTTTACCAGAAAGCGTTTACAGACGCGGACGGTGTAAGCCACGAGGCGAAAGAAGCAGTGACCGGTCAGACTGCGGTAAGATTTACGGCAGCTGCAGATCTGGCGGCGGTATCGTATGCGGACAGCAATGAAGCGGAGTTTGACTCCGTGACGGAGAAAACGCTGCCGGACGGCCGGACGGTCATCAGCGGATATGTATCCGTCCGTTTTACCGTCGACGCTTCAAAACTGGCAGGGGCAGCTCTTGTAGCGCTGGAATGGTTTGACCATGATGGAACAGAGATCTTTACGCACAGTGACCTGAACGACCTTCCGCAGACTATCAGGATTCCGGAAATTCATACATCAGCCAGTGTCAACGGCATTGACGAGGCAGAGATTTATGATGCGGACGGAAGCTATACAGATATTACGATCACGGATACGGTTTTCTATAAAAACCTCTGGACGGCGGATGAACTGACGGCCATGGAGGAGCAGGCAAAGTATATCGAGTACAATGACGGCACATACCGCGTGCAGGATAACGCTGTCTGCAGTGTATCCGAGAATGCAGTATATATACTGAAAGGTGTCCTGATGGATAAATCAACCGGAGAAGTCCTTACTGACAGCAGCGGAGCAGTGTATACGGTATACTCTGAACCGTTTGTTCCGGTAAGCAGTGCTGGCTCGCATGATGTGATTTTTACCGTCAATGCCGGAAACTTTTCTGATGGAAAAGGAGGATCTTCGCTTGCAGGTAAGTCTCTTGTGGTTTTCGAAACGCTTTATTTTGCATCAGCGAAAGAAGAAGCAACGGAGGAAAATAGGGTGGCAGAGCACTGGGACATGAACGATAATGCACAAACAATTCAATTTCTTTCATCAGAGATTCCGGAAACGGCAAAGGACAGTACACAGGAAACAGCACCGGAATCTGCCGTAAAAACAGAAGATATGCTGGTGCCCCGTGTGTTAGCAGCACTTCTGTTAATGGGAGCAGCTCTGCTTGTGATGACGATCGATGGAAAAAGATTCAGAAGATAAGAGACGGTTTTTATTTCTGCGAACCTGACAGGGAATGTCAGGTTCGCAGAAGGCGCTTCATAAGTGCAAAGCGGAGAGTTCATTACCCGTTTACCTGTTCATGAAGCGGCCGTTCTTTTTTCGTTCGGGTAATTTCGACGAGGGAAAGCCGTGTCATATCAACAAGTACAGTTTTCACAGGATCCTTTTGCAGAAGATTCTCAAGAAAACGCAGCAATTCGTCATTGCTTTCTGAAGAATCCATATTGATAAAATCGATCAGAATGATTCCGCTTAAATTCCGTAAACGAATCTGCCTCGCGGCTTCAGCGGCAGCTTCCATGTTGATCTTATAAAAGACTTTCTGCGGATCCTTTCCGCCTCCTTCAAACTTGCCGGTATTTACGTCTATTACGGTTAATGCTTCTGTCGGCTGAATGACGAGATAGCCTCCTGATCTCAGCCAGACGTGTTCTGAAAGAGCCTCCTGCAGCTGACTTTCCAGAGAATATTTTTTGAACAGAGGCAAAAGAGAGTCCTGATAAAGAACAAGTTTCGGAAGATCATCAGGCTGATGAAGAGATAAATAATGGTGGGCTTCGTCCCATATCGTCTTATCATCCGTTAAAAATCTTTCGGCAGAGGCCTCATAAATATCTGACATTCTGGTGATCCAGGGATGCGGGCCGGATAAGATGCACTCTGGACAGATCCGGTGAGGGGCTGCCTGAAGCAATGACTGATATTGTGTATACAGTCTTTTCATATCATCTTCAATCTTATTCCGGTCGGCATCGCATGAGTTCGTGCGAAGAAGCCATCCAAAGGAGCGCCCGGTGTCTGTTTCATGAATGAGAGACAATTCCAGTTCTCTGACCAGAGTGATCAGACGTTTTTTTTCTTCTTTCCTCAGCTTCGAGGAGGCACTGATCTGATGATTTCCGGTTGTGAGAAGAAGGTATTTTCCATGTAGAGTAAGATTTGTTGTAACGGAAGGATACTTGGTTTTTATGGCATCTCGGGATACCTGTACCAAAAGTTCATCCCCCATCTGCGGCTTTTGAGAGGCCCCTTTTTTTGTGTAGATGGGGTTTACAATATCAGAAAGCGGAAGATAGCAGATTTTGTTTGATGCGATTTCCACAAAAGCGGCTCCGATATTTTTTGCTATGTCACGGATTCGGCCAATATAGATATTTCCAAGAATGGAAGACGGATTCTCCGTGTCACAGTGGATCTCAACAGGTTTTGTTTCATTTAATAAAAAAGAAAAAACCTTATCCTGCATTTTGCAAATGATATATTGGTTCATAAGGATTCTCCCACAAGTTACTGTGACTAAAATCTGGCTGCAAGGAGGGATGGCTGCCGTTAAAAATAGAATGCAGCCGGTAATCAGAAAATTTCCGAGCCGAGAGCATACAGGGAAATCAGATTTTTCTTCCCATCTGTTCCGATATCCGCATAGATTTCCTGACGATTGACAGCATATGCGAATGGATCCGGCTCAATTCCTTTCTGACGCAGGAAAGCATCCATTACAAGCCCGGGCTTCAGATTTTCAGCGCTGCCTGCCGCGAGCTTCAGATACAAAATGCCTGATGAAACAGACCAGTCATAAATCATCGGACGGATGTTTACTTCTTTTTCAGAATGCTTCGTTTTTTTCATGACAGGAATTGCTGCCTGTGCAAAAAAATCCGGAAGACCTTCTTCCCAGCAAAAATCCGGTGCGTGACCATCCCGAAAACAAACTTCATAATCTGCCGCAGCTACAAGAGTCATTGCTTTATTCGCTTTTCCGTCCGGAATCTGTACAAAACCTGTAACTTTCATTTCATCCGTGCCGGCCTGATTGAGAATACGGATGGCCTCTGCGGAAGGAATCATGGAGCAAAGTTCAATATCCATATATTCGGCATCACTTGTCAGCCCTATGCCGAGTGGGGAAGCAAATGACATAATCATATGGGGGTGGATGCCTTCCGTATAGGCAACATCAATACCGGCTCTGCGTATTAATTTCTGGAAATAACGCATGACGTCAAGATGTCCGATGAATTTCATGCTTCCTTTCTTGGAAAATCTAATTCTTACTTTCAACACAGACACCTCCTTTATAGCAGGCTGCCCCGCAGCCGGAGCATTTCTGCCGGCAATTTGGTGTTACGGCCGCTTCCTTTGCCTTATGCCATTCATTTAATAGAAATTGTTTGGTAACGCCGATACGGATAAAATCCCATGGGAAAATTTCATCTTCTTTTCGTTCTCTTAGTGTATAAAATCCCATATCAATCCCGGTATGTTCAAAGGCAGACAGCCAGCGGCCGTAATCCCAGAATTCTGTCCAGGCGTCATAAAGAGCCCCGTTTTGGTAGGCATCCAGAATCACATCCGCAATTCTGCGGTCACCGCGCGCGAATACGCCTTCCAGAAGCGTGACGTCCGCCTGATGCCAGTTGTAGCGGATACTTTTATGGTTTAACATTTCTTTCACTTCATGATTGACTGTTTTTGCAAATCCAAGATAGTCTTCCATGGGGTGCATGGCCGCCCACTGGAAGGGAGTAAACGGTTTGGGAACGAAAAAGGAGGTGCTTACCGTAATCTGGCATTTCCCATTTCGTTTTTCTTTGGGGATCGCATAATATTCCCGCGCAATCTTATCCGCAAGGTGCGCGATATCCTCACGGTCTTCCTCTGTTTCCATCGGAAGTCCAAGCATAAAATACAGTTTAACTTTATTCCAGCCTCCGTGAAACGCTTCTCTGGCTCCCTGCAGAATCACTTCTTCCGTCAGGCCTTTGTTTATGACGTCACGCATTCTCTGTGAACCAGCTTCCGGCGCGAAAGTCAGGCTGCTTTTCCGGACATCCTGAACACGGCTCATGACATCAAGCGAAAAGGCATCAATGCGGAGAGAGGGAAGAGAAATATTGACGTTCTGACTTCCAAATTCATCAATCAGATATGTCACGATACCTTTGAGATCACTGTAATCGCTGGAACTTAAGGAACTTAAGGAAATTTCTTCCTGGCCGGTTGCTTTCAGCATCTGTGCGGCATACTCTTTCAGGCATTCAAGACTGCGCTCACGCAAAGGCCGGTAGATCATTCCTGCCTGACAGAAACGGCAGCCCCGAATGCAGCCGCGCTGAATTTCCAGAACAACACGATCCTGCGTTACCTGAATATAGGGTACAACCGGCTTTTCCGGATAGGGGGCTTCTGTCATATTCATCACGACCTGTTTTTCGACCACATCCGGTATATCCGGTTCTGCCGGATGGAAGGACTGTATCGTTCCGTCTTCATGATAGGTTACTTCATAGAGTGACGGAACATAGATGCCCGGAACTTTTGCCGCCCGGTGCAAAAACTCTTTTCTGGAGATACGGTTCTCTTTGCAGCTGATGTAAAGGTCAAACAGTGTGTCATAAACCGTCTCGCCCTCGCCGATATAAAACATATCAAAAAAAGGGGCGAGAGGTTCGGGGTTGTATGCGCAGGGACCGCCTCCAATCACAATCGGATCTTTCTCCCCCCGTTTGGAGGCAAACAGCGGTACCTGTGCCAGATCCAATATCTGAAGGACATTTGTATAACACATTTCGTACTGCAGTGTCACACCAATAAAGTCAAAGCCGCGGATCGGCTCCTGGGATTCCAGCGCAAACAGCGGTATCTTTTTTTCTCTCATAATTTTATCCAGATCGACCCACGGCGAATAGACCCGTTCACACCAGACGTCGGGTCTTTTATTAAACATATCATAGAGAATCTGAATTCCGAGATGGGACATGCCGATTTCATACACATCCGGAAAACACATCGCAAAGCGGATCCGGATATCATTTTTGCTTTTATCGTCTTTCATCACGGAGTTGATTTCGCCGCCGATGTATCGTGCCGGCTTCTCGACCGAGAGCAGAATTTCATCACTTAATGCCAGTTTTCGCATACATACTCCTTACCAGATAACAGTTTTTTTGACAGAAGGTATTATAGCACTGTTTTTCCGGAAGGAAAAGTATAGAAATGCGTGAGCAAAAAGGGAATTATTCCGGTTTTTCTCTGGCCGGTTCCAGGCGAATATTGTCAAATAAAATTCTTTACAAAATGCTGTTGAGAGTATATAATCATTTAGTCGAGTCTGCGGAGGCAGATTATATTATGATCGGGAGGGTACTATGGAAACTGAAGTACAAAACAATGATGAAATTACAATAGACCTTGGGGAAATAGTCTCTTATATTTTAAGTAAAATCGGATACGTGATTCTTGCAACGGTGTTATGCGCAGCTATTTCTTTCATTATTACCTATTGGTTTATCACTCCCCAGTATACTTCAACGGCAAAGATTTATGTGTTGAATCGTCAGTCGGACGAAAGTGTCACAAGCAGTGATATTACGAGCAGTACATATTTGACAGAGGACTATATTGAGATGATTCAGAGCCGTACAGTTATTGAGTCGGTGATTGATGATCTCGATCTTGACTTCACTTATGATGAACTTCTTGAAGTCGTGACTGTTTCTGCGCAGTCTGACACCCGTGTTATTGCCATCAGCGTGAAGGATCCGGATCCGGAAACGGCCCGGGAGATTACGGATGCGATCTGCATGGCATCTGTAAACCATATTAAAGATATTATGGAACTGGAATCCGTAAACATTGTGGACGAAGCAAATACACCGACCGAGAAATCCAGCCCGAGTCTCACAAAAAATATATTAATTGCGGCTCTGATCGGCCTTGTGGCTTCTCTGGGAGTGCTTATTGTGATTTTTATTCTGGACGACAAAGTAAAGACTTCGGAAGATGTAGAACGTTACCTTGGAATCAGTGTTCTTGGTACGATGCCGCTGGATGAGTCACTGGTACGTGAAAAGAAAAAGCGCAAAGCGCATGAGAAAAAGAAGAGAAAGGGCTGAACCAATGAAGTACATCGAAATCAAAAAGCCGGATTTGAATTACTACAGTGCGGAGGCATGCAAATCACTGCGGACCAATCTTCAGTTCTGCGGGAGCGATAAGAAGGCAATTGTTTTTACTTCCTGCACGCAGAATGAGGGAAAAACTTATGTCATCCTCAATCTCGCGATTTCCCTTTCTGAGATTGGGAAAAAGGTGCTTTTGCTGGATGCGGATCTTAGAAAATCCGCGCTCCTTGGCCGTGTTGATGTTTCGACTTCCGTAAAAGGACTGACGCATTTCCTTTCCAAGCAGGCGTCCTTAGTGGATATTATCTGTCAGACAAATGTACCTAATTTTTATATCGCATTTGCCGGGCCGGTACCGCCTAATCCTTCGGAATTGCTCAGCGGCACCTATTTTGATCACATGCTGGCTGCACTCAGAGAAAGTTATGATTACATACTGATCGATTCACCGCCTCTTGGAAGCGTAGTTGACAGCGCAATTATCGCAAGCAAGTGTGATGGTTCCATTATCGTTATCGAAGAGGGCTGGAACAGCTATCGTTTTGAGCAGGACATCAAGAGACAGCTGGAAAAGACCGGAACGCCGATCCTTGGCGCTGTCATGAACAAAGTGGATTACAGTAAGTCCAGCCACTACGGTTATTACGGGAAATACGGGAAATACGGGAAGTATGGCAGTAAATATTACGGAGATCCTTACGGTGGCGAAGTTTCCACGAAGGAATAAATACGTCTGAAACAGAAGCAGATGTTGTCCTGAGTAAGATGCCGGGTTTCTTTTCAAAAAAAGAGAAAAAATAATTGACGCATCTGGTTTCGTGTGTTATTATTTTCAAGTATGCCGCGCAGAGAGGTATAAGCGCCGTTTGATGATACGCATGGCAGAATATAGTATGCCGCGCATGGCATTTTAAAGGACGGACACCATATCTGGCGAGTAATGATAGACAGGAGGTGTGCCATATGTACGCAGTGATTGCAACAGGTGGTAAACAGTACAAAGTAGCCGAAGGCGATATCATTAATGTAGAAAAGCTCGGCGCTGAAGCCGGTGAGACGGTTACGTTTGATCAGGTGCTTGCAGTGAGCGATGAAGGCCTGAAGGTTGGCGCGGATGTCGCGAATGCAACGGTAACCGCTACGGTAGTCCGCAATGCGAAGGCAAAGAAAGTCATCGTCTACAAGTATAAGAGAAAAACAGGCTACCACAAAAAGAACGGACACAGACAGCAGTACACACAGGTTAAGATTGAAAAGATCAATGGCTGATCATTATGATTACTATTACCGTGTGGAGATCGGACAGTCAGTACAGAGGATTTTCTTTTGAAGGACATGCAGATTATCTTCCTTACGGGGAGGACATCGTGTGTGCGGCTGTTTCAGCTCTTGCCCTGAATGCCGTAAACTCAATAGAAGCATTCGCGGATGAAGACTATGAGTTTGAGACGTCAGACGATGGAGGCTACCTGAAAGCAGTCTTTCCGAACGGAGCCAATGCGAAAACTTCTCTGCTGATGGACAGCCTGGTGCTCGGGATCAGGAGCATCCGGCAGGAATATGGAAATGAGTATATAAACCTTACCTTTAAGGAGGTGTGACGAATGTTAGATATGAACCTTCAGTTCTTCGCACATAAAAAGGGAGTCGGTTCTACTAAAAATGGCAGAGATTCCGAATCTAAGAGACTGGGTGCGAAGAAGGCAGACGGACAGTTTGTGAAAGCCGGAAATATTCTTTACAGACAGCGTGGTACTAAGATTCATCCGGGAACAAATGTTGGACGGGGCGGAGATGATACGCTGTTTGCCAAGGCTGACGGCATCGTTCGTTTCGAACGTCTTGGACGGGACAGAAAGCAGGTATCCGTTCATCCGGTTGCAGCCGAATAAGTTTATGTAAGGCTTCAAATCAGATAGTGGTTTGAAGCCTTTTCTTTGTGGATAGGAGATATTTATGTTCGCAGACAGAGCAAAGATTCTGATCCGCTCAGGAAAGGGCGGCGATGGTCATGTCAGCTTTCGAAGGGAAAAATATATACCGGACGGCGGCCCGGACGGCGGCGATGGCGGGAAAGGCGGAGACGTTATCTTTGAAATTGACGATGGAGAGACGACGTTGATCCATTACCGTCATAAGAGAAAGTTCCAGGCCGGGGATGGGGAACCGGGGAGTAAACGGCGCTGTCATGGTTCGAACGGCAATGACCTTATCCTGAAGGTTCCCGCCGGGACAGTGATAAAAGAAGCGGAAACCGGAAAAATTATCGCGGATATGTCTGGAGAAAATCGTCGACAGGTGATTTTGAAGGGCGGAAGAGGCGGTTTTGGAAATATGCATTTCGCAACTCCGACCATGCAGGCTCCGAAGTATGCACAGCCGGGACAGGATTCACGGGAAATGGAAGTCCTGCTTGAACTGAAAATGATTGCGGATGTAGGGCTGATCGGATTTCCAAATGTTGGAAAATCGACCTTCCTTTCACGTGTCACGAATGCGAACCCCAAAATAGCCAACTATCATTTTACAACTCTTTCCCCGAATCTTGGCGTGGTTGATATGGATGGAGGCGGTTTTGTCCTTGCGGATATCCCGGGACTGATTGAGGGGGCTTCTTCCGGAGCCGGCCTCGGTTTTGAATTTTTGAGACATATCGAGCGCACCAAGGTTATGATTCATGTTGTGGATGCAGCGTCCACAGAGGGACGTGACCCGGTTGATGATGTCTATAAAATCAACCGGGAGCTGAAGAATTACCGGGAGGATCTCGCTGACCGCAAACAGGTAATAGCAGCCAACAAGCTGGACGCGGTTCCGATGGATGCCGACGGGGAAACAGATACTTTTCTTACCCGGCTGAAAAATGAATTTGAGCCGAAAGGGATTCCGGTATTTGGTATTTCTGCTGTCAGCGGACAGGGCATCCATGAATTGCTCCTTTGCGTTCAGAAAATGCTTCGGGAACTTCCTCAGGAAACAACTGTCTTTGAACCGGAATATGACCCGCAGGTGCATTTTACAGGGAAATCGCTTCCTTTTACGGTTGTAAAATCACCGGACGAGGCGGATACGTATATTGTTGAAGGGCCGAGAATTGAACGAATGCTCGGGTATACGAATCTTGAATCTGAGAAAGGATTTCAATTCTTTCAGAGTTTTATGCGGGAAAACGGTATTTTAGACCGATTAGAAGAACTTGGCATTCAGGAAGGCGACACAGTCCGTATCTATGACCTTCAGTTTGATTATTATAAGGAGTAAATGATGACGAGCAAACAGAGGGCTTATCTGAAAAGCCTTGCAATGACAATGGAACCTGTCCTTCAGATCGGGAAGGCTTCTTTAACACCGGAACTGACCGCTGCGGCGGATGAAGCGCTTGCTGCAAGAGAACTGATTAAAATCAGCGTGCTGCAAAGCTGCATGGATGATGCACATGTTCTTGCGCAGACGATAGCGGACCGGACGCATTCTCAGGTCGTTCAGGTGATTGGGAAAAAAATTGTTCTTTATCGCGAAGGCAAAGATAAGAAGAAAATAATCGAGTTGCCGTAAAATGTAAATAGCAGATAAATGGAGATTGTCGTTTTATGCGAGAAACTCATAGAAAAGGCATTATGGGAGGTACATTCGACCCGATTCATAACGGACATCTTGCGCTTGCGGATTGTGCGCTGCATCAGTTTGATCTGGAAGAGATCTTGTTTTTGCCGGCCGGTAATCCGCCTCATAAACAGGGAAGAAACGACGGCGCAGGGGCGTCTGACAGGCTGGCCATGGTTCGTCTTGCAATTTCCGGCAATCCACGCTATGCAATTGATGATGAAGAAATGTACCGGCATGGGCTGACCTATACCAGAGATACTCTGATTCGATTAAACGAAAGGGAACCTGATACTGCGTTTTTTTTTATTATCGGGGCAGATTCTCTGATGTCTTTTGATACATGGTATCATCCGGAGGCAATCTGTCATTACTGCAGCCTTCTCGTTGCCCGGAGGTCCGGGACGGATGACCGAATGATTTACCGGAAGATGGAGGAACTTCGCAGGGAATATGCTGCTTCGGTTTTTTATCTGGATGTTCCTTTTATTGATGTCTCCTCAACAAAACTGCGCCGTTTATGCAGAGAAAAAATTTCCATAGGCTCTTATGTGCCTGAGGCGGTTGCGAATTATATTGAAACGCATGATATTTATTCATGAAGGAATACAGGAATGGGATACGAAAAGAGCGAGAGGGATGACAATTCATGTCCGGTTACAATCTGATTAAAATGCAGAATAAACTAAAAAAAGATCTTGATGAGGCGCGCTTTATTCACACGCAGGGTGTTATGTATACAGCTGCTGCTCTGGCCATGTGTTATGAACAGGATATCGAGACAGCTTCTGTGGCGGGATTGCTGCATGATTGTGCCAAATGTATTCCAAACGGACAGAAACTCCGGTTGTGTGAACACTATAAGCTGCATGTTTCTGAAGTGGAACGGAAAAATCCTCATCTGCTCCACGCAAAACTTGGAGCCTGCATAGCTGCAGATAAATACGGCATTGAAGATCCCCGGATACAGAGTGCAATTCGCTGGCATACGACCGGGAAGCCAGATATGACAATGCTGGAAAAAATTATATTCCTCTCCGATTATATCGAACCTGGACGTACGAAGGCCGCGAATCTGACCAGTATCCGGAAAACGGCTTTTGCGGATCTGGATCTGGCTGTTTTTCAGACTCTTCGCGATACCATCAAATATCTGGAAGAAAAAAAAGCATGCCTTGATAATCAGACGATTGTGGCATATAATTATTATCAGAAACTGACAGGAGAAAAGGAGGATTCGTGATTCATGGCTGATCATACATCAAATGTAATGGCGAAACTTGCCTGCGACGCACTTCTGGAAAAGAAAGCGGAAGATATCAAAATTATCAATATTGAAAAGGTTTCTGTACTGGCGGATTATTTTATTATCGCTTCCGGTACAAATCATAAACAGGTACAGGCTATGGCGGACAATGTGGAAGAGGTTCTCGGCAAAGCCGGTTATCCGCCAAAGCAGACCGAGGGCTATGGCACTGCAAACTGGATCCTGATTGATTACGGAGATGTCATTGTTCATGTCTTTGATACGGAAAATCGTCTTTTTTATGATCTGGAACGGATATGGAGAGACGGAAAAGATATCTCGATAGAGGAACTGAATGAAAAGGCAGGAGAGTAGAGAGATGGGTGCTGATAAAAAATTTCTGGTTAAGAGTATTCAAAAAAAGGAAAGTCTGATTGCCGCATACTGCAGCTATACCAATATGCCGTTTGTGGTCTGCGATCCGGAATCATTTAATGATCAGGTATGGCTTTTCGATACGGAAGAGCAGCTTCAGGAATTTGCAAAGCCGTATATCGAAAAGAAAATTGCTTTGAAGGGAATCAAATATCCGAATAACAAATTTCTCGGCTTTTTCGCTTCTCTTTTTTCTATCGGTGTGAACGAACTGGTATTTGTCAGCGGTATGGGGGCACAGAAACTTGGGCTGGAGGAACTTGTGCGCCGGCCCGATTACTCGAAGCTGCCGAAAGAACAGCAGCCGATCTTCAATGCGGAACTGCAGCTGACCGGCCTTTATTTTATGCAGGAAGCGTCCCGCCCGGTTCCGAATGATCAGAAGAACCGGCTGCAGGAGCTGGAAGAGGAACTTTCCGTAAATCTGATGAAGGCACGCTATATTGTGCCGATTGAACTTCTGGACGGACAGGAAAGCGATATTGAGAAGCTGAAGCAGCGCAAATACCGTCTGCCGATTTTAAAAAACAAAAACGGCGACGTACTGCAGCCTTTATTTACAGACCCTACGGAACTTTCGAAGTTTAATAAAGACAATAAATTCCGTGCAATTGCGGTTCCGTTTGGAAATCTTTCCAAACTTCTGATAAAAGATTCCAAGGGTTTTATGCTGAATCCGGCCGGTTTCCATCTGGCAATGCCCAAGGAACTGATTGATGGCCTTGGAGACCGGTTTGATCTGGAATAAAACAGGCATTCAGCTAAAAAATCGAAAAACGCCAAATACTTTGCCCAGAATATGCACGTCTTTGACAATGATCGGTTCCATGGTATCATTTTCCGGCTGAAGGCGGATGTGGCCGTTTTCTTTATAGAAAGTCTTGACAGTCGCGGAGTCATCCAGAAGGGCGACAATGATATCGCCGTTTTTGGCATCCTGCTGCTGCCGGACAAGGACACGGTCGCCGTCAAGAATCCCGGCATTGATCATGCTTTCTCCTTTTACACACAGGATAAAGGACTGTTCATTTGGCATAAATTCAGACGGAATTGGAAAGTAGCTGTCAATATTTTGCTCGGCAAGGAGAGGCTGCCCTGCAGCAACAGTTCCAACCACTGGAACATTTACCATCTCGCGGCGAAGCATCTGGAAGGAATCATCCAGAATCTCAATCGCGCGCGGCTTCGTCGGATCTCTTCGGATATATCCGTTTCGCTCAAGGGACTCAAGATGAGAATGGACGGATGATGTGGACTTCAGATGAACCGCCTGGCAGATTTCACGTACAGCCGGCGGGAAGCCGCGCTCCAGTATCTGATCTTTTATGTATTCGAGAATTTCCTGTTGTTTTGGTGTGATGGTTCCAGGCATAACCGTATACCTCCCGTACATATGTTTTGCCAAGTATAGCACATATTTTTGCAAATGGCAAACAAATGTTTTCTATGGAATCCTCTCCGACGGCATTTTACAGCATTATGAAAATATTAATAATTCTATTGGAATTGCTTTCTTGTCTTTGCGACAGTGAAATGCTATACTTATCAAAACTGAGTTTTTAGCAGCAAGTATGAATCTTACAACAATGAAAAGGAGAGAGTGGCGTATGTTAAAGAAAAAGATTGCAGCAGTTCTTTTGAGTGTGGCCTGTGTTGCTGCAGCACTTCCATCTGTTCCGGTTTTTGCGGACAGCCAGAAGGTCGTGACACTTGGAGCGAACCTTTCTGACGAACAGAAGACAATGATTTTAAAATATTTCGGATTAGAGGGAGAGACCAATTATCAGACCCTGACGATTACGAATGAAGACGAGAGAGAACATCTTGGCTCTTATATTCCGCTGGAGCAGATTGGCACCAGAACATTCAGCTGCGCTCTGGTTAATCCTACTACTTCCGGTGGTATTCAGGTAAAGACTGCGAATCTTACCTATGTAACAAGCAATATGATTGCGACTACGCTTTCAACGGCCGGTGTTGTTAATTGCGAGGTCCTCGCGGCTTCCCCCTTTGCCGTATCCGGTACCGGAGCACTGACCGGTATTTTAATGGCTTATGAAACTGCCTCCGGTGAAACACTTGATGAGACAAAGAAAGAGACTGCAACGCAGGAACTTGTGACAACGACAGCGATTGCTGACAACGTTGGACAGGCGGAAGCGACACAGATTATCAATGAGACAAAGATTCAGGTCATTCAGGGAGATGTGGTTGACACTGGTGAAATTGAGGTAATTGTTGATTCTGTTGCTGATGAAGAGCAGGTGACCCTTTCAGATGAGGACCGTGCGCTTCTTGTGGAGCTTATGGAAAAAATTGCCGAGCAGGATTACAATTATGAGGAAATGCAGGAGACATTGGAACGTGTAGAGGAGAATGTGGAAACGATTCTCAATGAAAGCAGCACGGATGAGGCTTCAACATCGGTGGATGTTAATATTGATATTACAACAGACTCTTCTTCAAACTCGGATTCGACAGCAGATGCTTCGGCGGATTCCAGCTCAGATGCATCAGCTGATTCAGACTCCGGATCGGATTCTTCCGCTTTGTCAGAAGACAGTATTCTTCTGAATACGGATGACTCGGCGCTTGGAACGGATGTCGTATTTGACGCTACCAATGAATCGGCGCTTTCTGAGACCGAAGCGGCGGCAGAGACGGAGATTGTTATTGAGTTTGATGAGACAGAAGCAGCAGCAGAGACTGATTCTTCGAATGATTTTGGCTTTGATATTACGGTCTCGGATTCTTATGGAGATGGTACGGCCGATGATTCTGGCCTGACTGACAGCACCTCTGCAGATACATCCTCAGATACTGTTGATACAGAAGCGGCAGCAGAAGAGGGAACGACAGATAGCAGCACGGATACATCGGCTGATTTGGTGACAGAATTTACGGAGACGGAGGCGGCGGAGACGCAGGCTGCTGAGATGGAAGCGGCTGAGACAGAAATGCAGACCGAAGCGGTTTCTGTGGAAATTATTTCTACAGCGGATCTTGTTCTTACACCAGATACAGAAGAGGGAGCCACAGAGAACGCAGCGGTTGAGGCGGGACTGAATTATCTGACGATTTCTGCCGGACGCACGGATCTTGTGGCAGGAACCGGAATCATTTCCGTATACAATATGACGGATGGCTCTCTGATTGAAGAAATCGCGATGAATGACACTACCAGGGTTGTTTCTGAAGCGATTACGGATGTAGAGACACTTGCACAGCGCGGCTGGACAGAGGGTACGGTATTTTACATTTATCTGGAGAATGCGCTGGAGCCGAATGCTTCTTATTATATCATGATCGGCGACGACATTCTTACGACAGAAGACGGCAGCGCGTCCGTACAGCCATCTCTGCAGGCAGAGACGGTAACTTGGCAGTTTGATACGCTCAGTTATGGAATTGGCCTTGACGAGAGCGTGTCTGGTATCAGCGCCGGAAGTACGGTGAGTGCAGTTGTCTACATGGATACGGAAGTGGCTTCATATGCTGTAATTGACCGTATCACGGCGGACGGGATGGATATCACAGATCTTACTGTCATCGATACAGTGAGCGGAGAGACAGCTTCCTTCCCATTTAATATTACGTTTGCGCAGAGCGGTGAAACAGAAATTCACGTTTCATATTATGATTCTGCGGACGAGACGGTTCAGCAGCTCGTTGGAGAGGCAACCTATACGGTAACGGTTAAATAATACATTTGGCTGTCGTTTTATCAGACTGGATGGAAATGAAACAGATAGGGGAGCGGTATCGCTCCCCTTTTGTTGTGTTATTCCGGCAGATGTTCAAACTCATTGAGAGGCGGGAAACGGAACTGTTAATTCAGGTCGGTGGAACGCAGCAGGTACTCTGCGTGAGTGCCGTTTTTCCCGCTGGGATTTGGCTATGTGCGGGATAGCAAGACTGTTTCAATTAAATCTGAAAGCATGATTTTTTAGAACGCAGTCTGAATTTTCTTGACAAATAGAAAAACAGAAGTATAATAAAAAGGAAAATACATCTATACGACAAACACATGTTTTTCAAAGAGATTGGACGGTTCAACGCCCAATCTCATTTGAGAAACATGAATTATAAGGGGTGGCTTTTATAATGGAAAATAACATGACGTATCATGAGCAGGTGAATGTTGATAATGTGCTGCGGCTTCGTGATGTTTTGAAGACGCTGCCGGGTTTTGCTAAGGATTATTTTCGTGCAATTGAGCCGACGACTTCGACAAGGACCAGGATTTCTTATGCTTATGACATTCGTATTTTTTTTCAGTTCCTTGTATCGGAGAATCCGTTGTTCCGCAATAAGGATGTAACCACGCTTACGGTTGATGTCCTGGATCAGCTGCAGGCGCTGGATATTGAGGAATATCAGGAATATCTGAAGGTCTATAAGGATGATGAGAATAAAACTGTGACGAACGGTGAACGCGGCCTGAAACGCAAAATGTCGGCTTTGCGCAGCTTTTATGCTTATTATTATAAACGTGAAATGATTCATACGAATCCGACTCTGCTGGTGGATATGCCGAAACTGCATGATAAGGAAATTATCCGTCTTGATGCGGATGAAACTGCCCAGCTGCTGGATTACATTGAACACGCCGGGGATACGATGACCGGTCAGAAAAAAGTTTATTATGAGAAAACAAAGGTACGTGATCTGGCAATTGTTACATTATTGCTCGGGACCGGCATTCGTGTATCCGAATGCGTCGGTCTGGATGTGAATGACATTGATTTCAAAAACAACGGTATCCGTGTCGTCCGTAAGGGCGGATCGGAAATGATGGTTTATTTTGGTGATGAGGTCGAAAAGGCGCTTCGGGATTATCTGGAGGTCAGAAAAGCGATCACGCCGATTGCCGGACATGAGAATGCTCTCTTCTATTCTACCCAGCGCCGCAGAATCGGTGTACAGGCGGTTGAAAACATGGTGAAAAAATATGCCCGTGAAATCACAACCACGAAGAAAATCACCCCGCACAAGCTGCGAAGCACATACGGAACCAGCCTTTACAAAGAGACAGGCGACATTTATCTGGTCGCGGATGTGCTGGGACACAAGGATGTCAATACGACCAGAAAACACTACGCAGCAATGGACGATGACCGCCGCAGGAAGGCCGCTGGCGCTGTAAAGTTAAGGGAAGCATAAGCAGGATCCTGCTGTGCTGTGGCAGGCCTGTCAGACCGATCGTTCGCCTGAAATTGTTTTTGCAATCCTGAAGTATGTGTTTTAGCTTTCCAGAAGTATGGTAAACGGTCCGTCATTGCATAAGCGGACTTTCATCTTGGCTCCGAAGACACCTTTCTCCACGACGGGAACGGATTTCCTGCACTCTTCTATAATATACTCATACAGCTCTTCTGCCATTTCCGGTTTGCCTGCCTCGACAAAGGACGGGCGGTTGCCTTTCCGGCAGTCCGCGTAAAGGGTAAACTGAGAAATCAGCAGCAAACTCCCGCCGACATCCTTCAAGGAAAGGTTGATCTTGCCCGCATCATCGGGAAAAATGCGCAGACCGATCATTTTTTTGATGAGTTTGTCTGCGTCTGCGCGGATATCTTCCTGGCCCACTCCGATCAGCACACAGTATCCCTTTTCAATTTCTCCGACGATATTTCCTGCAACCTCGACGGATGCCTCGGTGACTCTCTGAATGACGAATTTCATGTGATGAATCCTCTCGGTATTTTTTTTGGATTAGCATTACGTTTTTTACCCAAATGGTTTACATAACGATATTATGTAAACCATTCCTGCTTCGCAGTGTTGTAAGAAGGTTTTCAAAATATTCCGGCAGCGGCGCTTCGACCTCCAGATATTCGCCGCTGGTCGGATGAATCAGCCCGATTGTCATCGCATGCAGCGTCTGTCCCTGCAGACCTGCTATCGGGCATTTTGACGGTCCATAAACTTCATCGCCCAACACAGGGTGACCAATACTTTTCATATGCACGCGGATCTGATGCGTACGGCCGGTCTCCAGCTGGCATTCTATATAGGTAAACTGGGAAAAACTCTCCAGCATATGATAATGTGTGACAGCATCTTTTCCGCCGGAAACATTGACTGCCATCTCCTTTCGCCGCTGGGGATGTCTGCCGATGGCTGCGTGTATGGTACCGTCTTCTGTGATGCGGCCATGGACAATCGCACGGTACTTTCTGGTAATGCTGTGCTCTTTGAGCTGCGCGGCAACGGCTCTGTGTGCTGCGTCATTTTTGCAAATGATCAGAGAGCCTGTGGTGTCGCGGTCGATCCGATGCACGATTCCCGGCCGGAGGACGCCGTTTATGCCGGAGAGGCTGTCTTTACAATGATAAAGAAGCGCGTTTACCAGTGTTCCGCTGTAATGTCCCGCAGCCGGATGGACCACCATGCCCTTTGGCTTATTTACAATGATCAGATCATCGTCCTCATACAGAATATCCAGCGGAATATTTTCCGGAAGGATATCCAAAGGATCCGGCGGAGGAATTTCTACGCAAATCAAATCAGATTCTGCAACTTTTAATCCTGGCTTTGCACTCCTGCCGTTTACTGTAACCGCACCGTTTCGGATCAGTGTCTGCAGAAAGGAACGGCTGTAGGATTCGAGGCAATCCGAAAGGAAGCTGTCAAGACGCTCCCCGGCCTCATCAGGCGAAACCCGGAAATTATATTTTTCTTTTTGCGTGAGAATGTCATTCATCATAACTTTGCGTCCATTGTAAAATACATGCTGTATTGAAAAAGTTTTACACCATCGCTGATACCAAAAAACAGGTATTCACAGCATCCGCATCCATATTTTTAAGGAAGGGATGCTTGAAATTCAGGCAACAATTTTGTATCATGAAATAAAAGTATGGTTTCATTATACATCAGCTTCAAGACCCTGTTAAAAGGATCCTGACCGTGAAGTTAAAAGCTGCTGTGAATTAATCTTACCGGAGGAATTTACATATGTCAAATAAAAAAGAAATTTCATTTACAGAAGGGCCTGTCTTTGGCTCTCTGATCCGATTTGCGGGTCCGGTCCTGGGCGCGCTGATCCTGCAGGCTGCCTATGGGGCGGTCGATCTGCTTGTAGTCGGCCAGTTCGGCGATGCAGCCAGTATTTCCGCTGTCGGCACGGCGAGCAGCTTTATGCAGATGGTCACGTTTATCATCACAAGTCTGGCGATGGGTTCTACGGTGCTGATCGGGCAGCATATCGGGGAAAAGAATCCGAAAGCGGCAGGCAACGCGGTCGGTACGACCATCGTCCTTTTCGTCATCATCGGCGTAGTCCTGACCGTCGTGCTGGAATCTTCGGCCGGAATAATCGTCCGGCTTCTGCAGGTGCCGGAAAGCGCAATGGATAAAGCGGTCCTGTATCTGCGTATCTGCTCCGGCGGCCTACTGATCATCATCACTTATAATGTCATCAGCGGCGTCCTTCGCGGCATAGGGAACGCGAATCTGCCGTTCATTTTTGTGAGCATTGCCTGTGTGGTAAACATTGCCGCCGATCTGCTTCTGACCGGTCTGCTCGGTATGGATGTGGCGGGGGTTGCGATTGCCACGGTATTTGCCCAGCTTGTCTCGGTGGTCATATCTCTGGGGATGATTCGCCGGCAGAAAATGCCGATTGCGTTTTCCCTGAGCCAGTGCCGCATCTATCCGGTTGAACTGAAAAAAATCCTGCATATCGGCATACCCATCGCTCTGCAGGAGACGCTGAGCCAGGTCTCTTTTCTGGTGATTAATTCCATCGTAAACGGAATGGGGCTGATGCCTTCCGCAGGATATGGTGTCGCTCAGAAGCTGGTTTCCTTCATTATGCTGATTCCGTCCTCCGTCATGCAAAGCGTCTCCGCTTTTGTGGCACAGAATATTGGCGCCGGACAGCAAAAACGGGCGCAGCGCGGGTATCTGACTGCGATGTGCACCGGCGTGTGCATTGGAGTATTTGTATTTCTGGCCGGATTTTTCGGCGGCTCCACACTGGCTTCGTTGTTTACCTCAAATGCGGATGTCATCTCCGAAAGTGCCAGCTACCTGCGCGGGTTCAGCCTGGACTGCATTCTTACCTGTGTCATGTTCAGTACCAGCGGTTATTTCAACGGCTGCGGAAACAGTGTGCCGGTCATGCTGCAGGGCATCACGGCTTCCTTCTGTGTCCGTATTCCGATCGCGCTTTATATGGCTTCCCTGCCGGGAACCTCGCTGTTCTACATTGGACTGACGACGCCGATCTCTACACTTTACGGGATTCTGTTCTACGGCGTCTGCTTCGCGTGGCTGCGCAGGAAAAGAAGGAATGAGCATCGCTCCTAACCATACAGAAAACCGTTTTAATATTACAGAATATTTCTTTTTTTGAAGATCAGCAGACAGATGATCAATACAACCAGGCTGACCAGGATCACGACCGGATATCCATTCGTCAGCTCCGGCATGTTTTTAAAATTCATAATTTCGTTATTTTTTCCTCAGATAGATCACCAGCGAGTATACCGTCGAAATGACAGCCGCCAGAAAGATTCCTGCCAAAGGCACCACAACACATCCGGTAAAAACAGAAATAAGCCACAGAAAGCCGTCAGCTACAAAAAGCCATCCAGCCAGCCGATTGGTCTTGTTCCAGTTTTCTGCGTCCGCCAGAGTCCAGGGGAGCTTGACGCCCACCGTATAATTCTGCCTGCATTTCGGCAGATAATTGCCTAATCCGATAAACAGTGCAGCCATAAAAAGATCCACGACAATCATCTCATCGATGGCGATTCCCAGTGCGCTGCTGTAAATGAGCGCAGCACAGAACCAGCTGGTCGCCGGGCAGATCCAGAATAAAAGTGCAAGTAATTTGTCATTGATTTCCTGCTTTTTGGGATCAAAGAGCGTTGCGAACACGCAGATCATATGCATGACAAGCACAAAGCACGGGATGCCAAAGACTGCAAAATATTTGTTGCTCCATCCGTTCGCCTCGCCGTCAAAGCCAAAATGGGTTGGCATGTTCAGCGGCAGCACATTCCAGTTGATCAGGCCAATCAAAACCGGAAGCAGGATCACAATACTTGTTATCAGGATTCTATTACGATATTGTTTCAACATTTTACTATTCTCCCTCTTTCTACGCATCCTCGTTTTTTGGAGACAAATTCTGCTGTGTGTCGCTGCGAAGGACTTCTGTCTTTCTATTAGCAGAGGAATATCCCTGTAAATCTGCCAGCCAGACCATAATCTCCTCCAGAACAGAGGTATTCAGCTCATAATAAATATAGTTTTTGACACGGGTCTCCTCGACCAGTCCGGCTTTTTTTAAAATGCTCAGGTGGTACGAGATGGTTGCACCGGTCATGTCAAAATGGCTCCCGATCTCTCCGGCGGACAGGCTTTTCTTTTTTAATAATTCCAATATGTCCCGCCGCACAGGGTCTGACAAAGCCTTAAATGTCTCCGCAAAGCCCAAAAACGCCAGCTCCTTTCTGCAGTATTTAGATTTTTTTCTAAATACTATATACTATAATCTTGAACTTATGTCAAGCTGTATTTAGAAATTATTCTAAATAGCCGCAGTAATCCAGCACCAGCTCCGCAAAGATGGCATTTGCCCAGCCAAACCACGGACGGGAATATTTATCTGGATCATCCGCGTAATACTCTCATGCATAAAACCGGTTCTTGCGTCGGTATCAGCCATTGCAAGGATCATTTTTCTTTTTTCGTCCCGCTCTTCTGCGGCCAGCCCCTGCATTCCCATGGCCAAATGCCAGACCTTTGAGCCCGGCGTATGGATACTTCCGATCCCTTCCAGACGGCGGCCTTTAAAATAATAAGGGTTGACTTCGCTTAGGATGACCTTCTTTGTGTTCTGATACAAGGGATCGTCCGCTGGACAATAGCCCAGATACGGGATGGACAAAAGGCTGGGAATATTTGCGTCGTCCATAATCAGATACTGTCCATATCCATCGACCTCATACGCATAAAAAGGTTCCAGCTTATCTCCCATCGGAACCACAGCTTCCTTTTCAATCGCTGCCTGCAGCTCTTTTGCGAAAGCCGCTGCTTCGGAGGCAAGCGGTACATCCTGATATACGGAAGCTGCAATCTCCGACAGATATTCCAGGATCACAGCCGCAAACATATTGGACGGGATCAGATATCCGTATACACAGGCGTCATCGCTTGGCCGGAAACCGGACCAGATCAGACCGGTATTCGGTTTTACCAGCGCTCCTTTTCCATTTCTTGAAAGGGTATCGGTATAGACGCAGCTGCTCCGCTCAAACCGGTAAGGCGACCGGTTTTCATGATCCTGCTCTGTCCGGAACACCCGCAGGATCGTCTTTGCGGCGCTGAGGAACTCTTCCGTAAAATGAGAGGTTCTGCCGCTGTTTTTCCAGAACAGCCAGGCCAGCTGAACGGGATAACACAGCGAATCGATTTCAAACTTTCTCTCCCACACCTCCGGCTTCATCTCCGTCCGGTCGTCCTGCCAGCCCTGCCCGTTTGCCGTTTCGTTAAAAGCGTTCGCGTAAGGATCAGTCAGAATACACTGAATCTGCCTCCGGATCAGGCCCTCCAGTATATCCGCAATCGTTTCGTCCTCTCCTGAAAGGAGCAGGTACGGGCGCACCTGACAGGTTGAATCCCGCAGCCACATCGCCGGAATGTCACCGGTGATAATAAAGGTTGTCCCATCCTCTTCCCGCCGGATGGTCGTATCAAGCGTACTTTTGAAGCAGTTTTCGAATGTCTGCCCTATCTCCAGTCCATCTTCTTCAAGCTGTTTTTTTACTGCAGAAATCAGCCGCTTCACAGAGGGTAATTCACTCAACTTTTCTTCTGATATCGAATCCTTATGCATGGGTAATGCTGCTCCTTTTGATCTTTTTCCTGGTTGTTTATTCATCCTATATCAAATACCTATATCATATATTTGTAACCGTTCCGTTTTTACAGTTACAAATATACAGCATTTCTGTTATTTTTCAATACTGCAGTACAGATTTGCCAGTATCTTTCATGAAAAAGATTTGTTTTTCCTCAGCTTTCTGTTACAATAAACAGTAACGAAATTTGTAAAAACAGGAAGCGGTTGCCTGATCTGCAATCAACTACATTTCCGGAAAGTAAAGGAGGTTCTACACCATGGCAAAAAAGGCAAGTGATCATTTCAAAACCTGGGCAAACCCCAACGGCCCCGTCATCACCACCATGACACGACCCGTTATCGAAGCTGACGGCCTGTATTTTAAAGACATTGACGGCACCGGCACGGTATCAGAAGTCAACGACTGGCGGCTTCCGGCCGCACAGCGCGCTGCAGCGTATGTCAAACAGATGACTGTCGATGAGAAGATCGGACAGCTGTTTATCTCTGACTGGCGTATGGGGCAAAAATATCCGAACCCGACGTACAAGGATCATGTTGTCACTCCGGATGAATCCGGCATACTGGATGAAGGAGAAGTCTTCACAAAGCTGATCTTCGGAGAAATGCATCTGCCCGGCACTTCCACTCTGATCAAAGAGTGGTTTGCCCGTCATACCATTCTCCGTGAAAATGCCGACCCGGAGGATCTCACCGATTATCTGAACCAGCTTCAGGCTGTGGCGGAGGAATGCGAGCATTTTGTGCCGGTTCAGGCTGCGTCAAATTCCCGGAATGAGAACGGGGAGGCAGTATTCGGCATGAATGACGCAGGGGGCGTATTCCCCACCTGGCCCGGCACTTTAGGTATCGCGGCAGCCGTAAAGGGAGCAGGCATTGAAGTCGCCAACCAGTGGGCGGAGGCGATCCGCCGCAGCTGGGAAGCCTGCAACCTGCGCAAGGGTTACATGTATATGGTGGACTGTATGACCGATCCGCGCTGGCAGAGAAGCTACGGTACATTCGGCGAGGATACGGCTCTGATCTGCGAGATCGCGGAGCATATCATCCCGCGGATTCAGGGAAGCGAAAATGGTGTGACTGCGGACGGCGTCGCCATGACGACCAAGCATTTCCCGGGCGGCGGTGCGCGTGAAAATGGTTTTGATCCGCACTATGCGGCGGGTCAGTGGAATGTCTACGCAACACCCGGCTCTCTTAAAAAATATCATATGCCCGGCTTTGCTGCGGCTGTCGGCAAACATACGTCGTCCATCATGCCCTACTATTCCAAGCCCGCCGCTGAAAAATCCGCCGCGCAGCAGGATTTTGAAGGGAAGGATATCCCTCTGGAACCCTACGGCTTTGCTTATAACCGGGTGTTTATCCATGACATCCTCCGCGGGCAGATGGGCTTTCAGGGTTATATCAATTCCGATACCGGCATTGTCCACAATATGAAATGGGGCGTAGAGATGCTGGACGAGCCGGAGCGCATCGGTTTTGCAGTCAATCATTCCGGCGTTGACCTCATCTCCGGCTTCTTTGACAATGCTTACGGCCGGGAGGCTTATGACCGCGCTAAGAACGGTTACTATGAGACGCATGAACTGCCCGAGGGCTTCACGCCTGATATGGTGACGCTGAATGACAAATGCCTGGATCGCGCAGTCACCAGAACGCTGACAGAAATGTTTGAACTTGGTATGTTTGAAAATACCTACCGGGACGCGAAAAAATCCGCTGCCCTATGCGAAAATAAAGAGGATCTGGCCAACGCGGACCGCGCCCATCATCAGAGCGTCGTCCTGCTGAAGAACGACGGCATCCTTCCTCTGACGGCTGAAAAATATGCCGGAAAGAAAGTCTACGCGGAAGCGTTCCACAAGACCGCCGAAGCGGGTGAGGCTGCTACCAGAGCACTGCGGGATATGCTGGCTGAACTGCCCCTGACTGAAAAGCTGACCCTGACTGATGATTACAACGAGGCGGATATCGCTCTCCTGTTCGTAAATCCATCCTCCGGCGAGTATTTCTCCGCGACTGCGGGCTATCTGGAACTGGACATCTGTGAGGGGAAAGAGGTACATGATGTGGATTCCTTCTGCCGCCCTATGGCGGAAACGCATCTGGAAACTACTCTTACCGGAGCGAATAAAATCGCTGCTATCGCCAATGCCGTCCACGCACGCGGCGGCAAGGTCATTGCCAATATCAACTTCCATCTCGCGTGGCTGGTGGGCAATGTGGAGCGGTATGCGGATGCTCTGACGGCCGGTTTTGAGACGAATCCGGATGCCACTCTGGATGTGATGTTCGGACGTTTCGCTCCCGCAGGCAAGCTGCCATTTACCCTGCCAAGGGGGGATGAAGTGCTGGCGGTAAATGAGGATGGCATCTGTATTTCACCGAATGACGTTCCCGGCTATGATAAAGACCAGTATATGCCCGATGAACTGAAAGATGAGAACGGAAAAGCCTATGCTTACCGCGATGCGGCCGGTAATTATTACGAGCTGGATTTCGGACTTACATGGTAATGCCGTTGGTGGAAAATCTCCTGATATACAACGTAAAGCGGAACCCCGATATCGGATGATACCGGGGTTCTTTTATAGAATTTGTAGTAAATAATGATTCTGGTTCTGATCTAACAATTTCATTGTATATTTCTTTCTTTTTTCTCAAAAACTATCTGTGCAGTTGTGACAAATACAGCGGCAGGAGGTACAAATGAAAAACCGATTTATACGCTGCGGAATGTACGGCTGGTGCATGGAAGTATTCTGGACCGGCCTGCATTCCCTGATCAACCACGACCCGAAACTGACCGGTGTTTCATCTTTGCGGATGTTTCCCATATACGGGATGGCATCCCTGATTGCTCCGCTTTCTCATGCGCTGAAAAAATTCAATACATTTACGCGCGGCATCATCTATATGCTGGGGATTTTTGCAGTGGAATATACATCCGGATCATTTTTGAAAAAGAAGGGGAAATGCCCTTGGGATTACAGTAATTCGCCTTATCAGGTGAATGGCGTTATCCGTCTGGATTACGCGCCAATCTGGTTTTTGACAGGCCTGTTCTTTGAAAGAGCAGCGGCATCCTGAACAGGAAACCTTTGAAAAACGCCGCAAAAGAATTGGCTTCTGCGGCGTTTTCTCTTCCATATCATATATACCTTATTATTTTACTTTACGACCAGGTTCACTATCTTCTTCGGCACGTAGATTTCCTTGACAATGTTTCCGGAAAGTTTAGCGCCCAGCGCTTCCTTTCCTCTGGCAATCGCGTCTTCTTTTGAGATGTCAACCGGGATGGTGATAACAGCTTTTGTCTTGCCGTTTAACTGTACCGGAATCTCGATCTCATCCTCTTTCATCGCTTCCTCATCCGCCTTCGGCCATTCGGTATGGAAAACAGAATCGGTATGTCCGTACATCTCCCACAGCTCTTCGGTGATATGAGGAGCGAACGGAGCCATCAGAGTGATGAAAGTTTCGATGGTCTCTTTGTCGATCCCGCCGGTCTTCTTTGCAAGGTCGATCAGCTTGTTGTTGTACTCCATGAAACCGGAGATTACGGTATTGAGGCTGAAATTTTCCAGACGCTGCGTGATGTCATAGACCAGCTTGTGACGAATCTTGACCATCTCTTTTGTCTCGGCCACATTCGCCTCCAGACTGTCGCATGCCAGCTTCCAGAAACGGTTCAGGAAGCGGTATACGCCGTCGATGCCGCGGTCGTCCCATTCGGCGTCGAGTTCCGGCGGTCCCACGAACAGCTCATACATGCGCAGGGAATCGCAGCCATAGTCGCGCACAAGGTCGTCCGGGGAAACTACATTGCCCTTGGACTTGCTCATCTTAATGCCGTTCTTACCGGTGATCATGCCCTGATTGAACAGCTTCTGGAACGGCTCATCAAAGTCGATCACGCCGATGTCGCACAGGAACTTGGTGTAGAAGCGGGAGTACAGAAGATGCAGCACCGCATGCTCCACCCCGCCGATATACATATCGACCGGCAGATATTTATCTGCTTTCTCGCGGGAAACCAGCTCTTTGTCGTTTTTGTTGTCCACATAGCGCAGGAAGTACCAGGAAGATCCGGCCCACTGTGGCATCGTGTTCGTTTCGCGTTTTGCGTCCGCTCCGCAGACCGGGCACTTGCAGTTCACCCACTCGTCGATCGCAGCCAGCGGCGATTCGCCTGTGCCGGTCGGCTCATAGGATTCCACATCAGGCAGGCGCAGCGGGAGTTCCTCTTCCGGCACCGGAACATTGCCGCAGTGCGGACAGTGGATGATCGGGATTGGTTCACCCCAGTAGCGCTGACGGGAGAATACCCAGTCACGCAGTTTGTAATTGACCGTTGCGCGGCCGATGCCCATCTTCTCAATGATATGAGACGCTTCTTTTTTCAGAACAGCGGATTCCATGCCGTTCCACTCGCCGGAATTGATCATCGTACCGGAAGCAGCCGTATAGGCCTCGGTCATATTTTCAATCTCCTGGCCATCCTTGGCGATGACCTGAATGATCGGGATATTAAATTTCGTCGCAAACTCAAAGTCGCGGTCGTCGTGTGCCGGAACGCACATGATCGCGCCGGTACCATAATCCGCCAGTACGTAATCAGACAGCCAGATCGGAATCTTTTTGCCGTTCAGCGGATTGATCGCGTAGGAGCCGGTAAACACGCCCGTCTTCTCTTTGTCCTGCATACGGTCTACGTTGGAACGCATTGAAGAGTCAAAGATATACTGCTCGACCGCTTCCTTCGTCTCCGGCGTCGCTAAAGACGCGGCAAGCGCATGCTCCGGTGCAAGCACCATAAAGGTCGCTCCGTGAAGCGTATCCGGACGCGTTGTATAGACCGTAATCTTTTCATCACGGCCTTCAGCAGCGGCCAAATGCGAAGCATTTTTTTCATCGCCGCTGCGTTCTGCCGCCGAGCTCGGCGAGGGGGCGGGTCGATATACCGGGAAGTCCACTTCCGCCCCGTAAGACTTGCCGATCCAGTCGGTCTGCATCTTCTTAACCTTCTCCGGCCAGTCCAGCTTGTCCAGATCGTTCAGCAGACGATCCGCGTATTTCGTGATGCGCAGCATCCACTGACGCATGTTTTTCTTTGTCACCGGGGAGCCGCAGCGCTCACAGCAGCCATTGACGACTTCCTCATTTGCCAGACCGGTCTTGCAGGACGGACACCAGTTGATCGGGAATTCCTTCTCATAGGCAAGCCCATTTTTGAACATCTGTACAAAGATCCACTGTGTCCACTTGTAGAACTCCGGATCCGTCGTGTTGACCTCGCGGTCCCAGTCATAGATCGCCGAGATATCTTTGATCTGCTTCTTGATATTTTTTACATTTTCCGCTGTTGAAATTGCCGGATGAACGTGATTTTTAATCGCATAATTCTCTGCCGGCAGACCGAACGCGTCCCATCCCATTGGATGGATCAGATAATAGCCCTGCATCATCTTATAACGGCTCCAGACATCGGAAATCACGTATCCTCTCCAGTGTCCTACATGAAGACCATTGCCGGACGGATAGGGAAACATATCCAGACAGTAATATTTCGGCTTCTTTCCATCGTCAACATTGACCGGGTGCTCCTCCCAGCGCGCTCTCCATTTCTGCTCGATAGCTCTGTGGTTGTACGGTGCTGCCATTTTTTCACTCCTCCATTATAACCGGATATTCAATCCGGGATTTCCTGATTTTGTAACATGCCATATCACTCAACCGCTATTCTATGCCCGAATCACAGGCTTTGTCAAGAAAAATCAGCAGGTTGTACCTCGTTTATACCATGCAGGCAAGCGAATGGATAACATGCACGTTACCTGTAATTTTTAATCACGATCTGCAGCGACTTTCGTCCCATATATTCATTGATTGACGGATAATAGGTAAAATCCATCCGAATCTGACTGGACCGCCCCCAGAAAAGATTCTGTACTTCGTGTTCTCCGTATTTTTCTGTGAGATACTCCTGAAAAATCGCGGGATCTCCAAAATATAACGCATCAATAGAATAGCCGTTCTTATCCAGGACTCGCATTTTGACAACATTTTTGTTTTTGCCAATGATACGGGCGGAAAGCAACTGAAGCGCGGTATCCGCAAACAACGGTTTTTCATTGCCTTTCCCAAACGGTTCCAGAAGGCTGAGCTCCCCGATCACCTTTTCGGATATGTAATGGATTGGCATGGCGACGTCAATGTGCACTTTTTCGGTCAGATCGTTCTCTGTCAGGGTACAGTTTTCGTTCAGCCGCTGGCGCATTTCAGGAATGCGGCTTCGCTCAAGAGAAAAACCGGCTGCCATCGGATGTCCGCCGAATTTAAGAAACAGATCCTGGCATTTTACCATCTCCTCAAACATGGAGTAGGCTTCAATCGAGCGTCCGGAGCCTTTGGCTATCGTCCCGGAGTCCGTAATGACAAAAACCGGTTTATAATATCGTTCCCGGATCTTTCCGGCAACAATGCCGGCGATACTTTCATGGCACGCCGGGAGATAAACTACCAGAACCCGGTCCTGCATATAACTCTCGTCTGCGTCTATCTGCGCACAGGCGATATTAACCGCCTGCTGCGTAAGGGTTTTACGCTCATCATTTAGTTCTTTCAGCTGTCCGGCTATCTCATCCGCTTCTTCTTTTGTTCCTGATAAAAGAAGAAGCAGGGAACGCTTCGCAGTATCCAGTCGCCCGCTGGCATTGATGCAGGGGCCAAGAACAAAGCCAATGTGATAGGATGTGATGGTTTCCGGATTCAGCCCATTTACACGGATCAGTGCGGCCATCCCCGGATTTTTTGTTGTACGCAGACGTTTCAGACCTTCTTTTACCAGAATCCGGTTTTCTCCGTCCAGATCCATGACATCGCCGACGGTAGCAAATCCAGCAAAAGTAAGAAGCTGATCAACCAGTTCCCCGTTTAGCCCGGAAGAAGAATCGCCCCCTGTCTGCCTTCGCAGTTCGCAGATAAGTTTCCATGCTACAGCGGCGCCGCAAAGTTTTTTATAGGGATAAGGACATCCGGGCTGATGCGGATTGACCAGAACATCTGCCGGCGGCAGCCGATAAGTGCGGCAGCCTGCTTCTTCCTGAAACAGAGGCTCGTGATGATCCGTCACGATCACGGTCATGCCTTTTTCTTTGGCACAGGCTATCTCATCAATCGCAGCGATAC
Organism: Clostridiales bacterium; assembly: GCA_020860715.1. GTDB lineage: Bacteria > Bacillota > Clostridia > Lachnospirales > Lachnospiraceae > Choladousia. The sequence goes on from JAJBTU010000015.1 coordinate 170,610, forward strand.
CGTTGTCGCAGGTGAGAATCGTATCAACCTGTTCCTGATACGCCAGCTCGATCAGATGCACATTGAGTCCGTAGCCGTCTTTCATCCGGTCAGGTATCTCATAATCCACACAGCCGCCGCTTTCAAGAATCGCACGGTACAGAATATAGGTTGCACAAACACCATCAATATCATAATCGCCGATGATCCGGATTTTCTTTTTGGTCCGTATCTTTTCTGCCAGAAGCGCCGCCGCTTCCGGACATCCCTTCATCAGAGCCGGATCATGAAGATCCGAAAGGCTTCCGTGAAGATAGCGCCCTACGGCATTCAGTCCGACAATTGACTCTGATGGTGTCTCAGAACCGGCGCAGTTTTCATCAGCCGTAATGGAAGGATCGTCAGGCGATGCAGACGCTGCTGCAGACGGCCATTCCAGACGGTTGCGAATCAGCCTGGCGGTCACCTGATCTATCCCATATGCGGCACCGAGAGCGGCAAAATCCGCTTTTTTCGCAGCAATGTACCATTTTTCTTTTTTGCGCATTTCCTCTCCTGCCATGAACACAACCGGCCGGAAGAAAAACTCTCCCGGCCGGTAAAATTTTCCAAACAGATATAGCATAAAAATCGAACCTTAATATCTGATGCTATATCATCTTAACGTTTCTTTGATTTCTTTTTGCTCTTCTTTGATGAACTCTGTGCTGTACCGGACACGCTCTGGTTTTGCGCTGCGGATGCAGAAGCATTTGATGTTGAAGCAGAAGTCTGCGCGGCAGTTTTTGCTGAAGCAGCATCATTTGCGGCATCCTTTACACTGCCTGAAACTTCAGCGCCGGCCGTTGCTGTCTTTGCCTGATGTGCTTTCATCATATACCACAGAGAGCCGGTCACGCATACGGACGAATAAGCACCGGCTACGATACCGACGATCAGCGGAAGGGCGAATTCTTTAATAGAAGCCACACCGAGGATATACAGCATGAAGATGGTGATAAACGTCGTAAAGGACGTGTAAATGCTTCGTGTCAGAGTCTGTGTAATACTTGTATTCACGATCTGCGAGAGCGGTTCTCCGGCCATCAGCTTTTGATTCTCACGGATACGGTCAAAGATAACGATCGTGGCGTTGATCGAGTAACCGACGATTGTCAGCATACAGGCGATGAATGTGCTGCCGACTGAGATGCGGACGAGCGCATAGCAGCCAAACACGACCAGAACATCGTGCAGCAGTGCCAGCACGGCGCTGCCTGCGAACCGGATGTCATGGAACCGGATCGTGATATAAATCAGCATGCAGATCGCAGCCACAATGACAGCTACGACTGCGTCCTGACGCATTTCATTGCTGACCGTTGCAGATATGGACTCATACGTGATCGCGCTCTCTTCCAGATCAAATGTTTCCTGTAGAGCCTCAGACACCTGCTCACGCTGGTCAAGATCAAGCACAGCAGTCTTGACATAGACGTCGCTGGAATCCTGTACCGTCTGGAACTGAACCTCCGCGTCACCTGTGATCTCAGTAAAGATCGGCTTGACCTCCGCTTCAAGCTGGTCCAGTGTCATTTCTTCGTTGAAAGAGACAGTCGTTGAAGTGCCTCCCTTGAAGTCAAGACTTAAGTTGAGAACGCCGTTGCCCATAGCGGAGTTGATTCCCATGCAAACCGGTCCAATCAGGATCAGAACCAGAGAGATGGCAAAGAACGTACGGCGGTGTCCTACAAAATCAAAGGCCCTGTACGTTTTCGCTTTTCCGTAATACTTTTCATCGCGGAAGCCGATCTGATAGAGCGCGTTTATGATCAGTCTGGAAAGAACCAGCGCCGTGATCATGGAGAGCACAATACCAAGTGCCAGTGTCTGGGCAAACCCTTTGACAGAGCCGGTGCCGAGTATGTTCAGCACAAACGCGGCAATCAGTGTCGTGACATTGCCGTCAAGAATCGCACTGAACGCTTTTTTGTATCCGGCGTCGATCGCGCCCTTCACAGATCTCCCGGCGGAAATCTCTTCGCGGATACGCGCATAGATAATAACGTTCGCGTCCACAGCCATACCGATCGTCAGGATGATGCCCGCGATGCCGGGAAGCGTCAGGGTCATGTCAAAGCCGTTCAGGCAGATCAGGAACATGCAGATATAAAGCAGCAGGCAGAAAGCTGCTACAATACCGGGCAGAGCGTAAACGATGATCATAAAGATCATAACGATCAAAATGCCGATCGCTCCGGCAGTAAGACTTGTCCTGATCGCGTTCTGGCCGAGCTGCGCTCCGACTACTTTGGAACTGAGTTCTTCCAGTTCCAGGGAAAGCGCACCGATGCGGATAGAGGATGCAAGACTCTGCGCTTCCGCCGCGTCGCTCATGCCGGAGATGATTGCCGTACCGCCGGTGATGGCCTCATTGACCACCGGAGCACTGATCACCTCGTCATTATAAACAATGTAAATGTAGTTGCCGACATTTTCAGATGTCGCGGTGGCGAATGCTTCCGCACCCTCGCTGGTCAGTTCCAGCTTTACGACATACTCTGTGTTTCCGAGATCGTCCTGCTGTGTCCCCGCGGAAGCGGTATCGACTTCCGAACCGGTCAGCACTACTGTGCCGTCATCCAGCTGGAATTCCAGAGAGCCGGGCTGCCCCAGTTCTTCCAGAATCTCATTGACATCCGTCACACCGGGAATTTCAATGTTGATCCGGTCTGAGCCTTCCTGATACACATTTGCTTCGGTGCTGTACGTATCCGCACGCTGCTGCAGCTTGTAGACCGTATCGCTCATCTCTTCCGCCGTCGGGTTCTCATCCACGACCTGATAGGTGACGCTTACACCGCCGGACAGATCCAGTCCCAGAATAATGTTCCCTGCAGAACCCTTATGGCTGGAACCAAAGCCGATCGTCGTCACCAAAGCGAAGAAAATCAACAGCAAAACCATGACGACGAGGGTGATCCTCGCGTTTTTTTTGTTCATTTTCATAATCTGCTTCCTCCTCTTTCACTTGCCTTTTGCCGTCAGGCATCTGCCTCGGCCGCTTTTATCATAATCGCGCACTCAACGCGCTTACGCATCATTTCACAGCCGAGATCATACGCGTCCTGAATCGTCCCGTGAAAATTATAGGAATTAGCCGCGCAGCCTCCACTGCAGTAAAACTTTGCAAAACAGTTCTTGCATTTTTCTTTTGTATAGACATTACAGGATTTAAACTGATCCACAATGTCTGTCCGTACTACGCCGTCGTCTACGTTGCCGAGAAGAAACTCCTCGTTTCCTACAAACTGATGACAGGGGTAAAGGTCGCCCCACGGCGTGACAGCCAGGTATTCTGTACCTGAACCGCAGCCGGACAGGCGCTTGTAAACGCAGGGGCCGCCGGTCAGATCGATCATAAAGTGGAAAAAGGTAAAGCCTCTGCCTTCCTTATTTCTCTTTACCATCTCCGCAGCCAGACGGTCATACTCGGAAAAAATCTGCGGCAGGTCCTCTTTGCGGATCGCGTAATCCTCGGAGTCATCCGCGACCACCGGTTCCACGGAGATCCGCTGAAATCCTTTGTCCGCAAGATGCAGGACATCGCTGCAAAAATCCAGATTGTGGTGCGTAAACGTACCGCGGACATACCACGTCTTTTCGGAAGCAGTTGAACCGGTTGGAGCGGCATTTCCTGAATCCGCCTCCTCCCGCAGCTTTACAAAGTGCTTAAATTTCGGAAGGATCAGATCGTAACTGCCTTTTCCGCTGCGGAACGGACGCATATAGTCATGCACTTCGCGCCGTCCGTCTATGCTGAGCACAACATTCGCCATTTCCTGATTCAGAAACTCCATAATCTCATCATTTAACAGGACACCGTTCGTCGTCATAGTGAAACGGAAATTTTTATTATTAAGTTTCTCCTGCTCACGGCCATATGCTACGATATCTTTTACGACCTGCCAGTTCATCAGCGGCTCTCCGCCAAAGAAATCCACTTCAAGATTGCGCCGCGAACCAGAATTGGCGATCAGAAAGTCCAGAGCCTTCTTCCCAACCTCCAGGCTCATCAACGCCCGGCGTCCGTGGTACTCGCCTTCCTCCGCAAAACAATAGCGACAGGCAAGATTGCAGTCGTGCGCGATGTGAAGACAGAGCGCTTTGACTACGGTCGGGCGTGCTTTGTAGTCGGTAATGGATTTTTCATAGATATCTTCCGTAAACAGAACGCCAAGATCGGTAAGCTGGGCGCATTCGCCAAGAGATTCCTGTATTTCCTGTTCTGCATAGCTGCCGATCAGAGCGTCAGTGACGCAGTTTTCGATATCCTCAGGCCAGCGTTTTGCAGCGGCGCCTGAACTTCCGGGGGCAGAAACGGCTTCAGCCGGGGCGGAAAGAACGTAAAACGGTTTTCCGTCAGACTGCCATTGATCCAGCAGCGCGATCACCTCGTATGTAAGCTGATCGACAAGATGAACCGCCCCGCTGTTTACATCCAATACAATGTTGTATCCATTATTTTTATACTGATGGATCACAGCATGACACCTCTCTTAAGTTTCTTTCTGCACAAACAAAAACCGTGCATCTTGCGAATCCGCGCGGCACGGTTCTGTTTCATGCTGATATTGTGATTTTACGTGCGGCAGTCTGATTATTTGCTGCTCTCACAGGTCTGGTTGCCGACCGTACAGCTGGTCTTGCATGCCGACTGACATGAAGTCTGGCACTCGCCGCATCCGCCCTTTTTCAGAGTGCTCTGTAAAGGCTTCGTATTTAATGTCTTGATGTGCTTCATAGTCTGCGTCCTCCTTGTTTTGTCCCATATGATTCTGTCATTATTTTATGCCGGACTTTTTATGGAATACGGACTGTCGCTGATAGCCTCGCAGCAGCCGGTATTTTGGGAAAACACTGTCCGGATATAATCACAGCTGTGATTTATATTACCACAGAATATTTGAAAATAAAAGACTTTTTGCAAAAACTTTTCCGAAGCACTGCCACATTCTCTTTTATCCAAAGGAAACATACGGGAACAGCCGGAGCCGGATTTGTGCGGCAATAAAAATAATTCAAAAAAAACAAAAATCGTACATAGAAAATAAGGCAGAAAACTGGTAAGATAACATTGGTTTTTTATGCAATTTTCTAAGGAGGACTTACATATGAAACTTAAAACGTTTCGTGGAGGTATTCATCCCGCGGAATACAAACAGCTTTCTCTTGGCAATCCGGTAAAACCGTTTTTGCCGACGGGCGACCTGGTATTCCCGGTGAATCAGCACATCGGAAAGCCGGCCAGACCGGTGGTGGCAAAAGGGGATACCGTACTGGCCGGACAGTTAATTGCCGAGGCCGACGGATTTGTCTCGGCAAACATTGTCAGTTCCTGCTCCGGCAGGGTGAAGGCAATCGAGGAGCGCCGCATTGCTTCCGGAGCAAAAGCCATGTGTATTATCATTGAGAACGATGGCGAATACTCTCTGGCAGAGGGTGTGGGACAAAAGCACAATGCAGGAACCTTTTCGAGCAGGGATATTCTGGATGCAATTTCCCGTGCGGGAATCGTCGGTATGGGCGGTGCGGGTTTTCCGACCCACGTCAAACTCACTTCAAAGAATCCGGATTCTATTGACTATATCATTGCCAATGGTTCCGAATGTGAACCGTATATTACCTGTGATGACCGTCTGATGCAGGAAAAAAGCCGCGGTATTTACGAAGGGCTGCGCCTGGTTCTGCAGCTGTTTCCGGACGCGATGGGCGTGATTGCGATCGAGGATAATAAGCCGGAAGCCATCAAAGCCATGGAGGCAGTCTGCGCCGGTGAAAAAGGCGTCATGGTACAGCCGGTCATGACAAAATATCCGCAGGGCGGTGAGCGCAACCTGATCTCTGTGGTGAGCGGGCGGGACTTAAAATTTGGACAGCTTCCGGCGGACGTCGGCTGTATCGTCTGCAACGTTGCCTCGCTTTATGCAATCTACCGTGCCTGCTACTATTCTGAACCGCTGATGAAGCGTTATTTTACGGTATCCGGCAGCGCCGTTGCGGCGCCGGGCACCTTTGAGGTACCGATCGGCACTTCCTATGCGCAGCTTGCCGAAGCGGCGGGCGGCATAAAACCCGGAGTGACATTGAAAAAGGCGCTGAGCGGCGGCCCGATGATGGGCATTGCGATGCCGTCTTTGGATGCCCCGATTACCAAAGCGAGCAATGCGCTTACACTGCTTGCCGAAGATGAGGTGGAGATCGCTGAGTCACAGCAGACGGCCTGTATCCGCTGCGGGCGCTGCTCCAGAGTCTGTCCGATTCATCTGATCCCGCAGATGATGGCGGACGCGGCAGAGAAAAAGGATTATGATAAATACGAACATAAACTCTATGGGCTTGACTGCATCGCCTGCGGATCCTGTACGTATATCTGTCCGGCAAAGCGTCCGCTGATGCAGCTGTTTAAACAGGCCAAGGCCGACATTATGGCCGCGAAGAGAAAGTGAGGGTATGCGACATGAATGAAAAACAATTACTGAATATTTCTTCCAGCCCCCACGTGCGTGACAGAAAGCTGACTACCGGACGGGTGATGCTGGACGTGATTCTGTCGTTGATGCCGGTCACAATTGTCGGGGTCATACGATATGGGCTTCACGCGTTTCTTGTGATTTTGCTGTCTGTAATTACAGCGGTGGCATCTGAATATATTTTTGACCGCATTACCAGACGTCCGAATACGGTCAAAGACGGCAGCGCGGTCGTGACGGGACTTCTTCTTGCCCTTTGTCTGCCGCCGAAGGCGCCGTTCTATCTGCCGGTTCTTGGAAGTGTGTTTGCAATTCTTGTTGTAAAATGCTTCTTTGGCGGCCTTGGAAAGAATTTCCTGAACCCGGCGCTTACTGCGCGCTGCTTTCTGCTGATTTCATTCGGCACGGCCATGACGAATTACAGCGTTGATTCTGTCAGTTCTGCGACGCCTCTTGCGGCATTCAATGCCGGAGAATCCGTTCATGTAATGAATGTTTTTCTGGGGGGCTCTTCCGGCGTCATCGGAAGTTCCGCTCTCGCACTTCTGCTGGGCGGTCTGTTCCTTCTGGCATCGGGCGGCATTACATGGGAGATTCCGGTCTCCTGCATTGCGGTCTTTACCTTATTTATGGGGATCTTCGGCGAGGGCGGTTTTTCACTCTCCTATCTGGCGCTGCAGATATGTGGCGGCGGTCTTTTGATGGGAGCGTTTTTTATGGCGACAGACCCGGTCACCAGCCCTGTGACAAAAAGGGGACATCTCGTTTATGGCGCGGTGGTCGGTTTGCTGGGCGGCCTGTTCCGTGTGTTCGGCTCCTCAGCGGATTCGTTCAGCTATGCGATTATTATCTCCAATATGCTGGTTCCGTTCATTGATAAGATTCCGATTCCAAAGCCGCTCGGCTACAACGATGGGGAATATAAGGAACGTGAATTTCCAAAAGCAGCGGTCAATCTGACCGTGATCACCCTGGTCGCAGGCCTGGCTTTAAGCGGCATCTATGCAATGACAAAATCCAAAATTGAAGAACAGGAACTTGCGGACACTCTGGCTTCTTATCAGGAAGTTTGCCCGGACGCGGTTTCCTTTGAGTTTGACGACGATCTGGATGCGGCGATTGAAGCTCTGGGTGATGATGTCTACGACGAATCGTTCGGAAGGACATATGTCAATACTGCTGTTGTCGGCTATGACGCGGACGGCGAAGTCGTCGGCTATGTGTTAAGCGTGACCAGCAGCGACGGCTACGATGGAGATATCACACTCTCTGTCGGCCTTACTACGGACGGTACCGTGATCAAGCTGGCCTTTACGACTCTGACAGAGACGGCCGGCATGGGCATGCGGGTGGACGAGGATTCGTTTAAGAGCCAGTTTGAGGGTGTTAGCACGGAGGCGTTTATCCTGAACAAATCCGGAGATTCGACAGAGGACAATGAGATCGACACCATTTCAGGAGCATCTACATCGTCCGGAGCTGTTGTCAACGCGGTCAATACCGCCCTCGCGTTCTTTGCTGAGTACATTCACTGATAAACAGAAGGAGGGACTTCCATGAATCCATATCTGGAACGAATATATAACGGTATCGTAAAAGAAAATCCCTGCCTGGTCCTGATGCTCGGTATGTGTCCCACTCTTGCAGTCACTACCTCGGCCATCAACGGTCTCGGCATGGGTGTTTCCACCATGATCGTTCTGATCTTTTCAAACCTGATCATCTCGGCTATGCGCAATGTCATCCCGGATCAGGTTCGTCTTCCGGCTTACATCGTGATCACGGCTTCGCTTGTGACGATCGTGGATCTGCTGATGCAGGCCTATACGCCGGGACTTTATGATTCACTCGGCATTTACATTCCGCTGATCGTGGTCAACTGTATCATTTTAGGACGCGCGGAAGCCTATGCGAACCGGCATACGCCGGATCTCGCCGCATTTGACGGCATCGGCATGGGTCTTGGCTTTACCATTGCGCTGACGGTCATCGGTCTGCTCCGTGAATTTTTCGGCGCAGGCACCGTGTTTAATATCACGGTAATACCCGATTCCATACCGCCTGTAGCGATCTTTGTAAAAGCTCCGGGTGCGTTTCTGGTGATCGCCTTTATCATCGCGATTATGAATGCCGTACATATTCACACAGAGGCGAATAAAAAAGTTGAGGGCTGTGACGGCTGCTGCGCAACCTGTCAGATCAGCCACGGTTCTTCTGCAGCTGCTGATGACACAGATAAGATTACAAAGGAGGAGGCGACAAAGGCATGAATTCATCTTTGATTTTGATTATCATCACCACCGCGCTTGTGGACAACGTCGTTCTGAGCCAGTTCCTTGGTATCTGCTCATTTCTTGGCGTATCAAAGCAGGTCAAAACCTCAGCCAGTCTGGGAGCGGCGGTCATCTTCGTCATGACAATCGCTTCCGCGGTAGCCAATCTTCTCTACACATATATACTGGAACCGCTGAATCTGACCTATCTGAACACCATCGTGTTCATTCTCGTGATCGCTACTCTGGTGCAGATTGTGGAAATGTTTTTGAAAAAAGCAGCTCCGCCGCTCTATCAGGCACTCGGCATTTACCTGCCGCTGATAACGACGAACTGTGCCGTACTCGGCGTTGCACTGACGAATGTACAGGATGGCTACGGCTTCATTGAGAGCGTTGTCGCCGGCTTTGGCACGGCAGTCGGCTACACGATCGCTATCGTGCTTTTGGCCGGCATCCGGGAGCGGATTGATGAATCCGCGGTTCCGGCTCCGTTCCGGGGTGCTCCGGTCGTACTGCTCTCCGCTGCTCTGATGTCCATTGCGTTTATGGGCTTTAGCGGTCTGTCGTTTTAAAGATACTCTTAGCATAGGAGGTTGCATATGTATCCTGTTCTGATAGCCACGGTTACAGTGGCGGTGATTGGCTTTGTGATGGGAATGCTCCTGATCACAGTCGGAAAGAGGTTTAAGGTAGAAGTAGATGAAAAAGAACTCGCCGTGCGGGAATATCTGCCCGGCAATAATTGCGGTGCCTGCGGCTACGCGGGCTGTGATGCGATGGCGGCTGCCATCGCAAAGGGAGAAGCGCCGGTGAACGGCTGCCCGGTGGGCGGTGACCCGGTTGCTGAAAAGATCAGCCAGATCATGGGCGTAAGCGCGGATGCGCAGGAAAAAATGGTCGCTTATGTGAAGTGCCTTGGCACCTGCGAACACACAGCCAACCGCAGCAACTATATCGGGATTCATGACTGTGCGGCTGCCGTCTCCAGCGGCCTTTCGCCCTGGGAATGCGATTATGGCTGCCTGGGCTTCGGCTCCTGCGTGCAGGCCTGTCAGTTTGGCGGCATCCGCATCCAGAACGGTGTCGCTGTGATCGACCGCAATATGTGTAAAGGATGCGGGCAATGCGTCGCTGCCTGCCCGAAGCACCTGATCGAGCTGATACCTGCGAAAGCAGCTTTTGCAGTCCGCTGCTCCAGCAAAGATCGCGGGCCTGCTGTGAAAAAGGCATGTGACGTCGGCTGTATCGGCTGTAAACTGTGTGTAAAACAGTGTGAACACGATGCCATTACCGTCGAGAATAACATCGCGCACATCGATTATAAGAAATGTGTCGGCTGCGGCAAATGTGCGGAAAAATGTCCGTCAAAAGCGATTGAAATGCTCTGACAGGCAATATAAAATGCAATATAAAAAGGCGGCCGGATGGCCGCCTTTTTGATTCCTGTTAAGCGCTGCTGCTTTCGCATTTCAATTGGGCTTATCAGAACATACATATCCATTTTTACTCTTCATTGTTTCTTGCTGCGATCTCGCGCTCCTGCACATCGTTCGGAGCCTGCTCATAGCGAGCGAACTCATAGGTGAAATCTCCAGAACCGCCGGTCATGGAGCGAAGCTGAGTCGAATACCCGTACAGTTCGGACATCGGTACATCCGCTTCAACGATCGTATTTCCCTTGTGATCCGGGTTCATGCCGAGAACACGTCCGCGTCTCTTATTCAGATCGCCCATGACGTCACCGGTGAACTTATCCGGAACCGTCACCTTCATGGCTGCGATTGGCTCAAGGAGAACCGGACTTGCTTCCATGAAGCCCTTCTTGAACGCCTGTGAGGCAGCGGTCTTGAATGCCATCTCGGAGGAATCTACCGGATGATACGAACCGTCATAGAGAACGGCTTTGACACCGACTACCGGATATCCGGCGAGAGGTCCTTTCTGGCAGGATTCCGCGATACCTTTTTCCACAGCCGGGAAATAGTTCTTCGGCACCGCACCGCCGACTACCTCCTGATCAAATTCATACGGCTCGTCCAGAGAATCCATTGGTGAGAAACGCATTTTAACATGGCCATACTGTCCGTGCCCGCCGGACTGCTTTTTGTATTTGGAATCCACATCTGAACTCTTGCGGATGGTCTCACGGAACGCCACCTTCGGTTTCTCCAGGACCACATCCACCTTGTACTTTGCCAGAAGCCGGCTCACTACAATGTCAAGATGCTGATCACCGAGACCATAGAGCAGTGTCTGACGATTCTCGCCATCGTTGACCACTTTTAATGTCAGGTCTTCCTGCGCCATCTTTGTAAGTGCCTGCGCGACTTTGTCTTCTTCACCGCGCACCTTCGGCTCGTACCTCTTGTAAGTATACGGTACCGGCGTCTCAATTTTGCCATAGGAGATCGGCGTCGCCTTTGTTGAGAGCGTATCTCCGGTCGAAGCCTCGATCTTGCCGATCGCACCGATATCGCCGGCATGGAGTTCTTTTACTTCAACCGGCTTGCTGCCTTCCATGACATACAGCTTGCCAACCCGGTCTTCTGTCCCTTTTTCATCATTGTACAGCGTATCGTCACCTTTGATAACGCCGGAAGCTACCTTGATAAAGGAATATTTTCCGATAAACGGATCCACGAGAGTTTTCCACACATAGGCGGATTTTGCTTTGGAAAAATCATAATTCGCCTCAAAGACCTCCTTGGTCTTTGTGTTCACGCCCGCGAATTTACGCTTCTCCGGAGACGGCATGTAGCTTACGATGTCGTCAAGAAGAATCAGGATCCCCTGCAGATTGACGCTGGCGCCCATGGTAATCGGAACGATCGAGCCGTCTCCTACATTCGTGTGGAGTGCTGCCATGATCTCAGCCTCGGAGAACTCTTCGCCATTGAAATAACGATCCATAAATTCTTCACTCGTCTCCGCAACCGCTTCGATCAGATTCTCACGGTATTTGTCTACATATTCCTGCAGGTATTCCGGAATCGGACATTCCACTTTTTCCTGCTTATTCACATATCTGCGGGCCGCCATTTTCACTATATTCACATAACCGACAAACTTCTCATTCTCACGGAACGGGATATGGATCGGTGCGATCCTCTTGCCGTAAAGTTCGGTCAGAGACTCCACAACCTTTCGGTAGCTGGCATTGTCAAAGTCCATGTTCGATACATAGAAAAATCGCGGCAGCTTGAACTTCTCGCAAAGATCCCAGGCCTTTTGTGTGCCGACCTCAACGCCGTTTTTACCGTTTACAACAATGACTGCCGCATCCGCCGCCGCGCACGCTTCAACTGCCTCGCCGGCGAAGTCAAAATAGCCCGGCGTATCGAGGATATTGATCTTCGTATCTCCCCAGATGATCGGAACCATCGATGTGGTGATTGAAAATTTTCTCTTAATTTCCTCTTTATCATAATCGCTGATCGTATTGCCGTCAGTAACGCTGCCCAACCGGCTTGTGATACCGGAAAGATAAGCCATGGCTTCCGTCAGACTGGTCTTCCCCGAGCCGCCGTGCCCGAGTATTACGACGTTGCGGATCTTGTCAGTGGTGTAAACATTCATAATCTTCATCCTCCATTTTTATTTATTCGCTCATGCGCTAAACGTGCACAGGTCATTTGTATGACAGGCTGATAAATGCGCTATGGCGCATTCTGTTTTATTTTCACAAACACGTTTTGGCTTCACATGGTTACATTTTACTAAAAATATACAAACAGTTCAAGCATTTTATTCAATTTTAACAATTTATTTTTCCTGAAGCCGGAATTGACATTATCTGCTTAAAATAGTAAAATTTCGATGAAAAGTTCAGAACATTTGATGCTCTGAACGATGATGTAATTCAGAAAGGATTTCATTATGAAACTGCAAATATTTGGCTTTGTAGGCCTTGGCCTGATCGGCGGGTCGCTTGCAAAAGCGTTAAAAAGAGCCATGCCCGACTGTTATATTATGGCATATACACGTACGGCAAAAACAACGGAAACGGCCCTGGCAGACGGCGTGATTGACAGTATCTGTTCTTCCGCGAATGATACACAGTTTGCGCGGTGCGACTGTATATTTCTGTGCGCACCTGTGAGCAGCAACGTCGCAGCCCTGGAACAGCTGAAGACGATTGTGCGTGCTGACTGCATACTCTCTGATGTCGGCAGTGTCAAAACAGACATTCACATGGCTGTGGAACGTATGGGGCTGAACGGGCGCTTTATCGGCGGACATCCGATGACCGGCTCAGAAAAATCCGGACTGCAGTACGCTCAGGCGCATCTGTTTGAAAACGCCTATTATATTTTGACGCCCTCTCCCGGGACGCCTTCTGAGTGGACGGAATCCATGAAGCAGCTTGCCGCTTCCACGGGCGCGCTGCCGATCATTCTGGATTATCGGCAGCATGATCTGGCGACCGCTGCAGTCAGCCATTTGCCGCATTTGATTGCAGCTTCTCTGGTCAATACGGTGCATGATCTGGATTCCAAAGAGGAACTGATGAAAACTCTGGCGGCCGGCGGTTTTAAAGATATCACCAGGATTGCATCCTCTTCTCCGGAAATGTGGGAACAGATCTGCCTGACAAACAGCGATAACATCATAGAGGTCATGGATACCTTTATCCGGCTTCTCACGGAAGCACGCGACGCCATGCGCGCAGGCAACGGCGAGGCAATTTATAAAATGTTTGAAAAATCCCGCGATTACCGTGATTCTTTCCCGGCCAGCGGTCTGGGAAGCATCAAGAAGACTTACCGTATTTTTTGTGATGTCCTGGATGAATCCGGATCAATTGCTACGGTGGCGGCCGCCCTTGCGTCCAATGGGATCAGCATCAAAAATATTGGCATTGTACAGAGCAGAGAGTTTGAGGAAGGTGTGCTCCGTATTGAATTTTATGAGGAAGCACCCTCCAGAGCCGCTGCAGCGCTTCTGCGCCGGCAGAACTATCAGGTGTGGGAACGATAAGACAGTGTACTATCAGACATCTCGATACAAAACAGAAAGGAAAACATCCTGCCATGATCATCAAATATACAGCCCCGCTTCGCGGTGAGCTTTCCATACCGGGGGACAAATCCATCTCGCACAGGAGCGTTATGTTCGGCGCACTTGCGGAAGGAACGACTGAGGTTACGAATTTTCTGACCGGAGCGGACTGTCTCTCGACCATTTCCTGCTTCCGGCAGATGGGAATTGAGATTGAGCAAAAAGATACGAACGTGCTGGTTCACGGCAAAGGCCTGCACGGCCTGCGTGCTCCTGCAGAAATTCTTGACGCGGGCAACAGCGGTACAACCGTCCGTCTGCTCTCTGGAATCCTTGCGGGACAGGCTTTTGACTCTGTCATCAACGGTGATGAAACCATTCAGAAACGGCCAATGAAGCGCATTATGACTCCTCTTGCGGGTATGGGTGCGGATGTCACTTCTGTACGCGGAAACGGCTGCGCTCCGCTTCGCATCCATGGCAATAAACTGCATGGCGTTCATTATGACTCTCCTGTCGCATCCGCACAGGTGAAATCCTGTATTCTTCTCGCCGGGCTCTATGCGGACGGAGTTACCAGCGTTACGGAGCCGGCTGTTTCCAGGAATCATTCTGAGCTGATGCTGCGGTATTTCGGTGCAGATGTCAGGACCGGTGCGGATATGCAAAAGAGTATGGAACCACGTACTGCTTCTTCCGATAAGAGTTCTGCTGAAAACAGGCGCGGCTTTACAGTTTCCATCATGCCGGAACCGAAGCTGACCGGCCAGAGGATTCATGTTCCCGGAGATATCTCCTCCGCTGCATATTTCATCGCAGCTGCCTTACTCGTACCTGGCTCTGAGCTTCTGCTGAAAAATGTCGGCATCAATCCGACCCGTGACGGAATGCTTCGCGTCTGCCGCGAAATGGGTGCGGACATTACGCTTCTCAATGAGGATCACTCCGGTGCGGAGCCCTGTGCCGATCTCCTCGTGCGCAGCAGCCATCTGAAAGCTGTAGAGATTGGCGGTGATATCATTCCTACCCTGATTGATGAACTTCCTGTTTTAGCCGTTCTCGCAGCTTTCGCGGACGGAACGACTGTCATCCGGGACGCTGCCGAACTGCGCGTCAAAGAATCGGACCGTATCGCGGTCATGACCGAAAACCTGAGCCGTATCGGCTGCCCGGTTGAAGCTGCCGGAGACGGCATGATCATCACGGGCGGTAAACCGCTGCACGGCGCTGTTATCGATTCCCATATGGATCATCGCATTGCCATGAGTTTTGCGGTCGCGGCGCTGGCGTGTACAGGCGAGACGGACATTCAGGGCGCAGAGATCGTCAACATCAGTTATCCGGGATTTTATGAGGATCTGGCAAGAGTCTGCAGATAAAATTTCAAAAAGCGCAGCTTCGGCTCCGCTTTTTTTCATTTCTTTTTATATTCAAAACACATTCGGAACATATTTATTTTGTATGTTTTCAGTAGGAATAAACCATTGCACAGACGGCCATTTCACAAATATATTTGTAAAGAGATCCGTATGGACCGCCAGCAGAAGTGATACGATATTTAGCGGGGAGATTTTAGCAGCAATGACCAGTGAAGAATATTATGAATTAATCCTTCCTTATCAGGATGCCATGAATCTGCTTCTTGGCAGACTGGACGTCCTGAATCATTCTCTTTATAAAGAGAAAGGATCAGCTTCCAGGCCCGTCCATACCGTTTATTCCAGAATAAAAAAACACAAAAGTCTTGATGAGAAACTTAAAAGAAAAAATTATGATGCGACACCGTCAAACGCACGTGAATTTTTACAGGATATTGCCGGTGTCCGTGTGATCTGCTATTTTGAGCAGGACGCTTATCAGATGATCGACGCTATGAAAAGGCAAAATGACCTGATTGTTGTAAATGAAAAGGATTATATTCTTCATCCAAAGCCAAACGGATACCGCAGCTACCATATCATTTTTGGTATTCCGGTGCGCTATATGGATGTCACAGAATATTATCCCGTTGAAGTACAGGTGCGTACATTGAGTATGGATTTCTGGGCCAGTATGGAGCACCGGATCAATTATAAGCAGGAGCGCCCGGATCGGGAACAGGTACAGGCTCAGCTGCTGAAATTCGCGGATACTTTAAAAGATATGGAACAAATTTTCGAAATGTATAATGAAAACCGCCCCGCTCAATAGTTTCGCCGTGCGAAAGAGGCATTTTTATAATGATACAGACTGACGGCATATCATAAAAACCGGCTGCACAGTTGTTGTGCAGCCGGCAGTTTTTGTTATGAGAATGCATTTCTTGTGCTATCGCATCAGTTCTGCTTTACATCCTTCATACTGAAGCTCATGCGGCCCATCTTATCCTTGCCGAGGCAGACTACCTTGACCTTGTCGCCAAGGGTCAGGACATCCTCAACGCGGTTGATGCGGTGCTTTGCAATACGGGAGATGTGAACCATGCCCTCTTTGCCCGGAGCAAACTCTACGAAGCAGCCAAAGTCCTTGATGCTGACGACTACGCCGTCAAATACCTGTCCTGCTTCGAAGTCAGTCACGATAATGCGGATCATCTCCGCAGCCTTATCCATCATCGCCTGATCGGTGCCGCAGATCGATACAAAGCCGTCGTCGTTGATATCGATCTTCACGCCGGTGCGCTCGATGATCGTGTTGATCGTCTTGCCTCTCTGGCCGACCACATCACCGATCTTCTGCGGATCGATCGTCATCTGCATAATCTTCGGCGCATATTTATTTACAGCAGGTCTCGGTTCCGCGATGCACGGCATCATGATCTCTTTAAGAATATACTCTCTCGCCTGATGTGTGCGGGAAATTGCTTCCTCAACGATCGGGCGGGTCAGACCGTGAATCTTGATATCCATCTGGATCGCTGTGATGCCGTCCAGTGTACCGGCTACCTTGAAGTCCATGTCGCCGAAGAAATCCTCAAGGCCCTGGATATCGGTCAGTACAATATAATCATCATCCGTCTCACCTGTCACCAGACCGCAGGAAATACCTGCTACCGGCTTTTTGATCGGGACACCGGCTGCCATCAGGGACATACTGGACGCACAGACGCTTGCCTGTGAGGTAGAGCCGTTGGACTCAAAGGTCTCGGATACGGTACGGATCGCATACGGGAATTCTTCCTCAGTCGGGAGCACCGGCATCAGAGCTTTCTCCGCCAGAGCACCATGACCGATCTCACGGCGTCCCGGTCCTCTGCTGACCTTCGTCTCGCCTACGGAGTAAGACGGGAAATTGTAATGGTGCATGTAGCGCTTGCAGTTGATATTGTCGTCCAGTCCGTCAATCTTCTGCACCTCAGAGAGCGGAGCAAGTGTCGTCACCGTGCAGATCTGTGTCTGACCACGGGTGAACATTGCGGAGCCATGCACTCTCGGAATGATGTCAACCTCAGCTGCCAGAGGACGGATCTGTGTGATCTCACGGCCGTCCGGACGCTTGTGATCTTTTAAAATCATCTTGCGGACAGTCTTCTTCTGATACTGATAAACAGCCTCGGAGAGAACAGCCAGCCATTCCTCGTTGTCGGCAAAGGCTTCCTCCAGCTTTGCTGTGATCTCGCGAATGTTTGCCTCGCGCACCTGTTTCACATCGGTAAATACAGCCTTCTCCATCTCTTCCGGCGGCACGATCTTCTTGATTGCTTCAAACAGTTCATCCGGAACCGCGCAGCTCTCATAGGTGTGCTTCGGCTTGCCGACTTCTGCCACAATCTTATCGATAAAGGCGATGAGTTCAAGGTTTACATCGTGGCATTTGTAGATGGCGTCGATCATGACATCATCTTTCACTTCATTGGCTCCGGCCTCGATCATGATGACCTTCTCGCGTGTAGAAGCAACGGTCAGCTGCAGATCGCCTTTGTCCCACTGTTCCTGAGACGGGTTCACGATCAGTTCGCCGTCCACCAGACCCATCTGCGTCATCGCGCACGGGCCGTCAAACGGGATATCGGAGATACAGGTCGCGATCGCGGTGCCGATCATGGCTGTCAGCTCCGGACGACACTCCGGATCAACAGACATAACCATATTGTCAAGGGTAACATCATTGCGGTAATCCTTCGGGAAAAGCGGACGCATCGGGCGGTCAATGACACGATCTGTCAAGACCGCATTCTCAGAAGCCTTGCCCTCTCTTTTGTTAAATCCGCCCGGAATCTTTCCTACCGCGTAATACTTCTCCTCGTATTCTACGCTGAGCGGGAAAAAGTCAATCCCATCTCTCGGCTTCTCGGAAGCCGTAGCCGTGCAGAGCACGGTCGTGTCCCCGTAGTGCATGAACGCACATCCATTTGCCTGAGCGCCCACACGGCCAATATCGACGGTGAGAGTCCTCCCGGCAAGATCCATTGAATAACTCTTGTACATGATGTTCTCCTTTTCTGAATTAATGTTGGTCAGGACAAAACGCCTTCCCGATGGTTTGTGTCGGAGAACAATCATCAGCTTTAGCTCCGAAACTACTGAAAAAATGACAGGATGAATCATTTTGTCAGCTTTTCAGTGGTCTCGGCCGTCGCTGCATGATTGTCTCTTTTCACTGTAAAAAGGGCGGATATGAGGTCCGCCCTTTTGTGAACATTACTTTCTGATGCCAAGTTTTGCGATCAGAGTACGGTAACCCTCCAGGTCTGTCTTCTTCAGATAAGACAGCAGACCGCGTCTCTTACCAACCATCTTAAGAAGGCCCCTTCTGGAATGATGGTCCTTCGGATTGGCCTGAAGATGAGCAGTCAGCTCCTGAATGCGCTCCGTAAGAATCGCAATCTGTACCTCCGGTGAACCGGTATCCCCCGGTGTCCTTGCGTACTCGTTGATAATCGCTGTTTTCTTTTCTTTGGAAATCATAAATAACTCCTCCTGATAAATGATTTTGCAGCCGGAATGTACCGGCCTGCGTCCAGGTCTCTCAGACCGAAGACAAAATCGCCTGACACCAGGAAACGGCTGGAGAAATCCTATATCCGGGCATCGGCTGAAATCATACTTTGATACTATAACACAAGATAAAATGGCAGTCAATACAAATTTTCCTGTATTATTTTGTTCGCAAAGTTCAGCAATTTTTACAAAGTGAACCGCAGCGCGTAGCGCAGAAACATCAGCACACCGGCCACGATCAGCACGACTCCCAGGACATTCAATGCAATTCCCTGATAATATTGTTTACTTTCCCGCAAAATCGTGTATTCCTCCGGATTGCCCGGATCATAACATAGCCGGAGATGCTGTCCGAGTTCGTACGGGCATGGATAAGCGTCTTCTTTATCTACCAGTTTGATCAGCTTGCCATCGGCGAAAA
This sequence comes from Clostridiales bacterium, assembly GCA_020860715.1. Taxonomy (GTDB): domain Bacteria; phylum Bacillota; class Clostridia; order Lachnospirales; family Lachnospiraceae; genus Choladousia. Next base: position 189,715 of record JAJBTU010000015.1, read on the forward strand.
ACTCAAAGACGGCAGCCTGCCGGTTGCGAAACTGCGCTTCTGCATTGCGGTCGCGCTCAACCGGTATGATATCCACAACTCTGGCGTCGGCGCATCCTGCGTATGGTCTTTTCTGAGTGCTGTAGAGTTTCAGGATGAGGCCTGCAATATACGCAGCCAGGCCGAGGACAATGCATATCACTCCTTTTATCCACAAGCTATCTGACACCGAAGTACTCCTTTCCGGAATCAATATCCCGTTTCATCTGTGCTTTCAGTTCCTCAACAGAAGCAAATTTCTGTTCCGGACGACAAAACTGCCGCAGCTGCACTCTGACATTACAACCGTACAGATCCTCTTCTATCCCGTACAGCCAGGTCTCCACTCCGAGAAATGTACCGTCTACAGTTGGCTTGTACCCGATATTCGTGACTCCATGCAGGATTCGTCTGTCAGCGCCGGAACGGGATCCGTTCTTCGAGTGGACAGAAGGAGACGCTGAAACAGCCGCCCTCTGAAATATGACAACATCACTGCAGTAGACGCCGGGAGGCGGCAGCAGTTTGTAAGGCTCCGGTCTTAGATTGATGGTGGGAATGCCAATCTGATGTCCAAGATGCCGCCCGTGAAGAACGGTTCCTTCCACCGGGAACCAGAATCCGAGCAGCTCATGTACCAGTTCCATATCCGCACCGGATAATGCTTCCCGGATCCAGGTACTGCTGATTTTTCGATTTATATGGCGTTCTTCCTCGATCACCCGAAGAGTATAGCCATATTTCTGCTGCATTTTTTTTAAGAACGCTGCATCGCCGCGCCTTTGGTATCCGAAGCGAAAATCTGTGCCAACCACAATTACCTTTGCGTTCAGCTGTCGGATCAGCACTTCTGATATGAATTCTTCAGGCTCCATTCCGAGGATTTCCGGCACAAACGGGCAGCGGATCATACAGTCTATGCCCTGCGACTCCAGCATATGCCGTTTTTCGTCGGCTGTAAGCAGAACGGTCCGATCATCAGGCGCAATCGCTAACACGATTCCGTAATACCCCTCTTCCTGCAGCTTTCGGATTTCATCGAGAAGTTTCTGATGTCCTCTGTGCAGTCCGTCAAACTTCCCCAATGTCACAGCAGCCCCCAATCGCGAAGCGATTTTTTCATGGGCGCCGGGGCCTGCCGCCGAGCGCACGCAAGGGGGCGCATCCATTAAATTAAAATCAGTCGTATTGTGAATATATCTCATTCGTCTTTGGACGATCCTTTCTCTGACCTTTTCTTCTCTGTGCTGGACAGCTGACTGCGCTTCTGCAGCAGAGGATTCTCCTGCGGGTCACAAAAACATTTTCCTGGCTCGCCAGCTGTGTTTTTCATCGTTAAATTCGTAGACAGCAAGAAAAGCTCCATTTTGTCCATATAAACGTAAACAATTCGAATCCTGCTGCCGGTTTTTGCATTCCCGGGAATGGGCATCCGGAAATCTCTCATCTGCATCCGCAGATTTTCTGCAGCCGGCCATCATTTCTGGTGACAGAGGATTGCCGTTGCATACCAGGCGTTCTGCTTCCGGAGTCAACTGTACAGCCTCCAAATTCATAAAAACAGAATCTGTTGGATGCAGACATTCCTTAAGCCGATTTTCATCGCGCAGTTCCTCAATTTTTGAAAGACGCCATGCGTCTGTAAGATGAAAGGGACCAACTTCTGTTCGAAGAAGAGCGGACATACAGCCGCCGCAGCCCAGCTTTTCACCAATATCACTGCAGAGTGTGCGGATGTAAGTGCCTTTTGAACACCTGACAGTGATCTGAACTTCGACTGCAGAAAGTTCCGCTATGTCCCCGTCCTCCAAAGAAACAGAAACTTTTTTTTCATGTATCTGCGTAATCAGAATGTCAAAAATCTGTATTCTGCGAGGTTTCCGCTCAATTTCTATGCCCTGCCTTGCAAGCTGATACAGTTTTTTTCCATTTACTTTCAGAGCTGAATACATCGGAGGGGTCTGCTCGATCTCACCGATAAAGGTTTCAATGCAGGACCGGATTTCGTTTTCTGTCAAATACACAGCTTTATCCGCTCGGCCTGTATGCAAAAAAACCGGGCACATTTTCAATACGGTCCCGGTCATGTCCTGCGTATCTGTTGTAATTCCAAGAAGGAGGTCTGCGCGGTATTCTTTATCCCAATCGGTCAAAAGGTCACAGACTTTGGTCGCCCTTCCAAGACAGACCGGAAGTACACCTTCCGCCTCAGGATCGAGCGTACCTGTATGTCCAATCTTCTTCTGATGCAGAATTCCACGCAGCTTCGCGACAACATCATGAGATGTGTAGCCGCGTTCCTTGTATACGTTAATGATACCATCCATGGCTTCCTCATGTAGAACGGGTTTCTAATCTTCACAATTTTTGCATGAATTGTTTTTCCATATGCAAAGTAATATTGTTTACAACATCATAAATACTTCCCTGCATAGAGCAGCCGGCAGCGCGTACATGCCCGCCGCCGCCAAAATAACTGGCAATCTTGCTGACATCCAGCAGATTTTTTGAACGCAGGCTGACCTTATATTCATTAGGCCCCGTCTCGTACAGGAAAATTGCCGCTTCAGTACCGGAGGTCTGCAGGAGACTTTCCACGATGCCATCCATGTCGGATGAGGTTACATTATAAAACTTCATATCTTTTGCTTTGATTGCACTGAAAATAACCTTGCCGTCCATCAAGAGCATGCTTTCAAGCAGCGCGCGTCCCAGAATCTGTTTTTGATAGTATGTTTTATCAAAAAAGGTTGCGCTTAAAATGGATGGAAAATCAATACCGCGGCTGATCAGCTTCGCAGCTATCTGCATCGTCCGGGGAGATGTACAGGAATAACGGAATACGCCAGTGTCATGCGCGATTCCCATATAAAGCGCTTCCACAGCGTGGATGGGAATCTGCTCCTCCTCTAAAACCGTAAAGACCAGTTCGCTTGCAGAACTTGCATCAGGCACAATGTAATTGACATCGGCAAAACCGCCGTTGCTGATATGATGATCAATGCAGATGGTACGTTTTGCGGCTTTACGGTACTTATCGGCTGCACCCAGACGTTTTTCATCTGCACAGTCGAGACAGAAAAACAGATCATAGACGGCATCCTCACCGAAATCCGTGCAGATATCGTCCACACCATAGACAGATGCGAATGCCGCAGGGACTTCTTCCAGATATATTCTGGCTTGAATTTCCGGGTAGTTTTCCCGGAGATACAGATACAGTCCGAGACAGGATCCGATTGCGTCTCCATCCGGACGAATGTGTCCTGCCATCGCTGCTGTCCTGACTCCCTGTAATTCCTGTGCAAGATTGATCATATCGGCTCCTCCTTCTGGTTTTTATATCAATAGCCATTTATGAGTTCAAACGGTTCTGCGCTGCCTGTTCATCGGATTCGATGACGTCGTTGATTTTCTGAGTCATATTGACGCCGTACTCGATCGACTGATCCAATATAAATTCAATCTCCGGTGTGTTGCGCAGATTCACTCTGCGGGCAAGCTGCCGACGGATATAACCCAGAGCGCTTTTTAACCCTTCCAGTGTATCTGCGCAGGCTTTTTCATCACCCAGAACAGATATCCAGGCTTTGCAGGTCTTAAGATCCGGGGCGACCTCCACGGATACGACCGAGGTCATCGGCGCAATCCGCGGGTCTTTGATTTCCCTCTGGATAATCTCTGAAAGTTCCTTTAATACTTCCCCATTGATCCGGGTGTTTTTGATGCTGTTTTTTCTCATCTCGGAACCTCTACCATGACATAGGCTTCCACCCTGTCTTCTTCTTTGATTTCATTAAATTTGTCAAATACAAAGCCGCATTCGTACCCGGCTTTCACTTCCTTCACGTCATCCTTAAAACGTTTCAGCGACGCCAGAGCACCTTCATAAATCTGCTGTTCTCCGCGGGAAATACGAACCTTGCACCCTCTCTGGAATACACCGTCCAGCACATAGGAACCGGCGATCGTGCCGACACCGGAAGCCTTAAAGAGCTGGCGGATCTCCGCATGGCCGATGACCTTTTCCTCGAAGATCGGATCCAGCATTCCCTTCATGGCCGCTTCCACATCCGCAATGGCATCGTAAATGACGCGGTACAGGCGGATATCAACATTTTCCCGTTCCGCTGTTGCCTTGGCCATGATGTCCGGACGGATGTTAAAGCCGATAATAATAGCGTTTGACGCGGAAGCGAGGATCACGTCGGATTCATTGATCGCGCCCACACCACTGTGAATGATCTTTACAACGACTTCTTCATTCGAAAGTTTCAGAAGACTCTGCTTTACGGCTTCTACAGAGCCCTGTACGTCCGCTTTCACAATCAGATCGAGCTGTTTCAGCTTACCGGCCTGGATCTGTGAATACAGATCGTCCAGAGACATCCGCATCTTCGTGTCTTCCAGCATTCGTTCCCTGCCTTCACTGATGAAAGTCTCGGCAAAGCTGCGCGCTTCCTTTTCATTGTCCATACTGATGAAGATTTCACCTGCGTTCGGGACATCAGAAAGACCGAGCACCTCGACAGGCGTGGAAGGACCGGCCTCCTTTACCCTGCGTCCTTTATCGTCCATCATCGCGCGAATCTTTCCGTAGCATGAGCCTGCGGCAATCGGATCCCCGACATGGAGCGTACCCTTCTGAACAAGCACCGTGGCGACCGGACCTTTCCCTTTGTCCAGTTCGGCCTCGATGACCAGACCGCGCGCCTTCCGATTCGGATTCGCTTTCAGTTCCAGCACATCTGCGGTCAAAAGAATCATTTCGAGAAGGTTATCAATACCTTCATGGGTATGCGCGGATACAGGAACCATGACTGTGCTTCCGCCCCAGTCCTCAGGAATCAGTTCATATTCAGAGAGTTCCTGTTTTACGCGCTCAATATTCGCGCTTGGCTTATCAATTTTATTGATTGCGACAATAATTTCAATACCGGCCGCTTTTGCGTGGTTAATCGCTTCAATCGTCTGCGGCATTACGCCGTCATCGGCTGCAACAACAAGAATCGCAATATCCGTGGAATTCGCGCCGCGCATACGCATCGCGGTGAAAGCCTCATGTCCGGGCGTATCCAGAAACGTAATCTTTCTTCCGTTGATGGATACCACATAGGCGCCGATATGCTGTGTGATACCTCCCGCCTCTTTGTCTATGACATGCGTGTGACGGATTGTATCAAGCAGCGAAGTCTTGCCGTGATCAACGTGTCCCATGACGCAGACCACAGGCGGACGTGCAATCATATCATCTTCGGATTCTTCTTCTTCTTTTAAAAGTTCACCAATGACGTCGACTTTTTCTTCCTTTTCACAGATGCAGTTGAATTCGAGCGCAATTTCTTCCGCTTTATCAAAATCAACTTCCTGATTGACGGTGACCATTTCCCCCTGCAAAAAGAGTTTTTTCACAATTACGGATGCCGTTACCTTCATGGCTTCCGCAAGTTCTGAAATTGTCATTTTATCCGGAAGCGTAATCGTGCGGATGGTATCCTGCGGCTTTTCTGCCGGCTTTTGAGCCGGTTTTACAGGCTGTCCCTTTCTCTGGACATTCTTCTGTCCGTTTCGCTGGGTGTTCTTCTGACCCGGACGAACGTTCTTCTCCATGCGATCCAGCTTCTCGCCTTTATTTGAACGGTTCCGGTCCCCGCGTTCGGTACGTTTTCTGCTCTCCTTCTCCAACGGTTTTGAATCTCCCGAAGGCTTCGGAATATTCATACCGCGGCCTCCCTGAGCATTTCTGCCGTCGGAATTTCTGCCGTAGCCGCCGGAGGTGCCTCTGC
>JAJBTU010000015.1:195618-249352 GCA_020860715.1 Clostridiales bacterium
GTGCCTCTGCTGTCCGAATTTCTGCCGTAACTGCTCTGCGTGCCGCGGCTGTCCTGAGTATGACGCTCGGAAGTCTGCCGGGGAGCGGATTGTCCCTGACGAACGGTTCCGGATGCCTTCGCTTCGGAAACAGCCGTATGCGGTTTGTTCTCAGATTGCGGTGCAGCGGTATTTTGTGACATCGCAGCGGCAGAACCAATTTTTTCAGAGGCTGCGGCCTGTTTTCTTTCTGCATTATCCGCAGCGGTAAGAGGCTGCGGCCTTTCCTCCGTTCTTCCGGGATTAGGAACGCCTGCCGTCCCATGTGAACGCGTTCCGGATGCACCTGCTGCGGCGCCGGAAGGCCGCCGTGCACCGGCCGGGGTTCCCGCTGTACTCTGCGATCTTGCTCCCTGGCCTGCTCCGGCCGCTCCCTGTGTTCTTCCGGCTCCTGCAGGTCTTGCACCCTGGGCCGGCTGGCGGCTGCCCTGCGGTCTGGGACGTCCGCCCGGCTTTACCATGCCGGTTTTACTGTTCTGAGGACGGAACACCTGTATGATGTTCTTTTTCTTTGGCGGACCCGCGGGCTTTTGTTCAGGCTTGCTGACGGCCTGTTCCAAAGTCTTTTCATTGCTTTTTACTGTTTCCGGATCCTGGTTTTTCTGCATATGTCCATCCTCCTTTGTATGATTCATAGAACCCTTTATTTCTGAACCCATCTTTTCTGATTCTGCCATTCTCATAACCTCCCTTACATTCTTTCCTTTCTTCCATCAGAGTCGCCTGTGTCCACACGTTCTGCACCCTGAAGAACAAGCTGTTTTTCGACTGCTTTGGCAAGGCCGTCGTCTGTTACAGCCAGTACAGCTTTCAATTCACTGCCTGAGGCTGCACCCAGTTCCTCACGGGACCCATACAGGTATGCAGGGATCTGATAAAAGGAACACATATTCCGAAATTTCTTTCTCGTATTCCCGGAAGATTCCAGGGAAATTATCACGAGCCTGGCTCTTTGGGATTTTACCGCCGTTTCGGTCTGAAATTCACCGGAGGCGATCCTGTCTGCCTTTTTTGCAATACCGACAAGCGAAAGCACGCTATCTCTTTTCAAATGATTCAATCTCCTTTTTCAGGCATTCGTACGTTTCTTCCGGAATTCTGACTTTCAGTGAACGCTCCAGACCTTTGCTGCGCATGGCTTTTTCAAGGCATTCACCAGTGGGACAGAGGTATGCGCCTCTTCCATTCATTCGTCCGGTCGCATCCAGAATGATCTCTCCTTCCGGCGTGCGAAGAACCCGAAGCAATTCTTTTTTGCTCTTCATTTCCTGACACCCTGTGCATTTACGCATGGGCACCTTTTTTATTTTTGCAGGCATACTTATTCCTCATTGCCTTCACCGGCAAACGCATTGCTGTCATCGTATACGCCGTCTTCTCCATAATCTTCGCTTTCATCGTACGTACTGTCTTCCGCGTACTCATCGTCTGCGTAATATCCGTCTTCGTCGTAGTATTCATCCTCATAGTAATCCTCTTCATATTCAAGAAGATCACCGGATTCTCTTGCCTGCGTTTCATTTTTGATGTCAATCTTAAAGCCGGTCAGACGCGCTGCCAGACGGGCGTTCTGCCCTTCTCTGCCGATTGCGAGGGAAAGCTGGTAGTCCGGAACAACGACTTTTGCAGTCTTTTCATCGGGATCCGCGAGAACTGTGATGACCTTGGCAGGGCTTAAGGCATTCTCAATCAGAAGCGCCGGATTTTCATCCCAGTTGATGATGTCAATCTTCTCACCATTCAGTTCATCGACTACTGCATTTACACGGGATCCGTTCAGACCGACACAGGCACCGACAGGATCGACGTCCGGATTGTTTGACCATACGGCAATCTTAGTACGGCTGCCTGCCTCTCTGGCGATGCTCCTGATCTCAACTGTGCCGTCATGTACTTCCGTGACTTCCTCCTCAAAGAGGCGCTTTACAAGTTCCGGATGTGTTCTGGACACCTGGATTCTGGGGCCTTTCGGGGTATCCTTTACTTCAAGGACATAGACCTTGATACGCTGATTCGGACGATAAGACTCGCCGCGGATCTGTTCCTCACTGGCCAGTGTGGCGTCGGCGCGGCCGAGATTAATACTGATATTGCGGCCAAAATAGCGCTGAACCACGCCGGTTACGACATCATGCTCTTTTTCATAATATTCATTGTAAAGAACTTTCCGCTCTTCCTCGCGAATCTTCTGAAGAATCACATTTTTCGCGTTCTGGGTCGCGATACGGCCGAATTCTTTTGATTTGATATCAACACGCACGATATCCCCCAGCTCATAGCGGGAATCGATCAGCTTCGCTTTTGTCAGGCTGATCTGTGCAAGCTCATCTTCTACTTCCTCGACAACCGTTTTCTGTGCGTAAACCTCATATTCACAGGTGTCCGGATCAATATTGACCACAACATTGTCCGCTTCCGTTTTCCAGTTGTTTTTGCAGGCCTGAATCAGCGACTGCCTGATCGCGTCCAGCAGCGTTTCTTTGCTGATGTTTTTTTCTTTCTCCAGTATCGTGAGTGCTTCTAACAACTCGTTATTCATTTTGTTTTTTCCTCCCTGTCAGAAATCAAATGCCAGACGAATCAGTGCGATATCCGCCCGCTGAAACAACATGGTCTTATTATTCTCTGCTTCTATCGTGACTGTATTTTTATCAAACTTTTTTAAAACGCCGGTAAATTCTTTTTGCTGTTCAATGGGGCGAAACGTGTGAATGTCTACCAGTTCGCCGATGCTGCGTTCAAAATCACGGTCTTTTTTAAGCTGCCGTCCGAGACCGGGTGAACTCACTTCCAGAATATAGGCATCTTCAATAAAATCCTGCTCGTCAAGCAGGTCGCTTAAACTGCGGCTGATCAGTTCGCAGTCATCGATGGTAATTCCTCCTGGCTTATCAATGTAAGCGCGAAGATACCAGCTGCCGCCTTCTTTGACATATTCAACGTCTACCAGCTCAAACTGATGCTCTTTCATCAATGGTGCAAGCAGCGCCTCCGTTTTCTGTTCATATGTTTCCCGTCTGCTCATATGATTCCCCCAAGCCTCTGTGCGGACACAAAATCATTCTGCTGTCCTTTGCTGTCACACAGGATATTTTATGCCCTGTGCATAAACAAGAGTGGACCGCGCGGCCCACTCTTTATCATTAACAGTTATATAATTCTTTGCAATGATAACACTAATCCTCATCGATTGCAAGTATTTTCCTGTATATTTTTTGTAAAATATACGAAACTGCCCCGTGCCTTTACATGAAACGATATCTGTCAGTCAAAAGAGTTTTCACAGGTGATCTCAATGATCGTATCTTTTTCAAAATAGGAATCGTCACCGACATAGATCTCGACCTCACAGCCATAGCCGTAGGAAGGCGAATTGTAAGTGTAATAGCGATAATCTCCGCTGTCACTGCATTCGTATTCCATGCCTGCCTCATCAAGAACCGCAAGGAAATCTTCCTCTGTCATACCGATCTTTATTCCGCCGGGAAGGGATCCGTCGATATCCAGCGTATATCCGCCGACCGACAGTTCTTCAATCCAGCAGTATTCCGGAATCGTCGCATAATCTTCTTCATTGGTAATGGTTGTGGAGAAAGTCTGGTTGTCCCTGCGCAGATAAATCCAGCCGTAATAATGAGCCGCAACCATGGAATCACTGTCGTCCTCGACAATCTCCCATCCATCTTCTGTCAGTACATTTACAGGAACCGGGAGAGAGTATACGTCTCCGTCAAGTTCTATTTCATATTCCGTCAGATCGTCGCTTAAGGTGTCCGGCTTCACATATGCCATCACATCCTGAGGCTCATCCGTACTGATCTCTCCGATCTCATAGCCATCCGGTTCAACGAAGTTTTCTATTACGATGTCTTCAAGCACTCCGCTGTCATTGTAAACGGTCAGTTCGACTTCTTCATTGTAATCTTCCTGATAGGTGTATTCGGTATAGAGATCGCCCTCGTAGGTGTCGGTTGGAGTGCCGTATGCGGCGGCTATATCGTCCAGAGTGGAAACACCTTTTACAATTCCGCCCGGAAGTTCCACTGTGCTGTCGATATCCTCCCAGTAATAGCTGTCTATGGAAATACCGGCCACAATGCAGTCCTCTATGGAAACAGTATTGATCCCCAGATTAAGGATATAAACGGAGCACTGCATATCTTCTTTTGTAAAATAATAAATGCTGTACGAATAGGGATCCAGAGTGTCTTCCGTGTCGTTGAGAACCCATCCAAAGGAGATGAAATCCTCATACATCATAGGAAATGTGTAAACATCTCCGTCAATGGAGAGCTGGTAATCCGTCCAGTCTCCGGTGTCCTCACCGCCCTCGCTCTCTGCCGAATCTTCGATGGCTTCTGTCCCGTCTTCTTCTGCGCAGACAGTCATCCCGAAAAGTGTGGCTGTCAGCCCGATCAGCATAAGAATCCTTTTCTTTTTCATACGTTACCCCCAATGTAATATAAATTCCATATCGGCCTGCATCGGTTTTATTGGAAACGTATTCCGCCGAATACACGAATACAGAAAATGAGCCTGCAACGAATGAATTTCTATCGTGCAGGCACATGTATCTCATTCGACCGGTTTGGAAAAGCGGATAACGAGAATCGAACTCGCCTCCCCAGCTTGGGAAGCTGGTGTTCTACCGATGAACTATATCCGCAGAGGCTCAGGAAACTTTTCCCTGCGGATGATTATATACCAGCTTTACAAAATTTACAAGGTGATTTTTTAAAAAAATTATTCTACGGTTACGCTCTTGGCCAGATTTCTGGGCTTATCGACATCAAGTCCCCTGGCAACAGATACATAGTAACCGAGCAGCTGCAGCGGGATGACCGCCAGAGAAGCCGCAAAATGCGGATCGGTTTTGGGTATGTATACCGTAAAATCTACATGATCTTCGATTGCGTAGTTGCCGTAGGTCGTCAGTCCGAACAGATATGCTCCGCGGCTCTGGGTCTCTACCATATTGCTGACTGTTTTTTCATAAAGGTCATTCTGCGTAAGCACACCGATGACAAGCGTGCCTTCCTCAATCAGCGAAATTGTGCCGTGTTTGAGTTCACCGGCTGCGTACGCTTCGGAGTGAATGTAGCTGATCTCCTTCATTTTCAGGCTGCCTTCCATCGAAACAGCATAATCCAGTCCTCTGCCGATAAAGAAAATATCTTTTGCATTGGCAAATTTGGCGGCGAACCACTGCAGCCGTTCCTTGTCATCCAGAATTTTGGAAATTTTAGAGGGAAGCGTTTCAAGTTCCGCAATCATGGAATTACATTCTTCCTGAGACAGAACCCCTCTGACGGAACCAATCTGCAGAGCCAGCAGGTAACAGGCGATCAGCTGAGTGCTGTAGGCTTTTGTCGTCGCCACCGCAATTTCCGGTCCGGCAAGGGTATAGAAGACATGATCCGCTTCCCGCGCAATGGAGCTTCCGACCACATTGACAATCGCCAGTGTACGGAGCTGACGCTCCTTCGCTTTGCGGAGCGCAGCAAGAGAATCCGCTGTCTCACCGCTCTGACTGATGACGATCACAAGCCCGTTCGGATCCAGGATCTGGTTGCGGTAGCGGAATTCCGAGGCCAGATCAACACGCACCGGAATATGCGCCAGATCCTCAATTACATACTGGGCAGCCATACCGACATGATACGCGGAACCGCATGCGACAATATAGATCTGCCGGATATCCTGAATCATTTCATCCGTAAACCCAATGGATTCAAAATCAATTTGGCCATCTTTCACTACAGAATGGAGCGTGTCTTCCACTGCTTTTGGCTGCTCGTGGATCTCCTTCATCATAAAGTGCTCAAAACCGCCCTTTTCCGCGGCTTCGGCATCCCATTTGATCGTAGCCGGCTGCTTTTCAACAAGGTCGCCGTTCAGGTCATAAAATTCAATTGTGCCCTTTGCAAGCCGGGCCATCTCCAGATTCTCAATATAATAAACCGTCCGGGTGTGGTTTAAAATTGCCGGAACATCGCTCGCCAGATAGGATTCCCCGTCTGCGACACCAATGACCATCGGACTGTCTTTTCTGGCCGCGTAGATTTCTCCCGGATAATCTTTGAACATGACAGCAAGCGCATAAGAGCCGCGGATACGCACCATGGATTTTGCCAGAGCGTCAATGGGGCCGATCTGATATTTTTTATAATAATAATCGATCAGTTTCACAGCAACTTCCGTATCTGTGTTGGAGTAAAAGGTGTAGCCTTTGTGTATCAGTTTATCCTTGAGTTCCTGATAATTTTCAATGATCCCATTGTGCACGGCAACCACTTCCATGTCTCCGGCTACATGAGGATGTGCATTTGTCTCAGATGGCTCTCCGTGCGTCGCCCAGCGTGTGTGACCGATGCCGCAGGTACCGCGCATTGCCGCGCCTTCATTTGTCTTTTCCGCGAGTACACGAAGACGTCCTTTTGCTTTTACGACTTCCGCTTTGTTTTCTCCGTCGCGAACGGCAAGGCCGGAGGAATCATATCCTCTGTATTCCAGCTTGGAAAGTCCGTCTAAAAGGATAGGAGCCGCCTGCTGCTCTCCCGTATATCCTACTATTCCGCACATAATCTGTCTCCTTTCTGTTATTATGATAAAACCGGGACCGGCTTCACCGGGTTTTTCATCCGCCCCGGCTGCCATCCAGCATATACAAAAGTGCGTTGCAGATACAGGCTGCAACATTGCTTCCGCCTTTACGGCCTCTGGCCACAATATAAGGGATGCCGGTCTGCATGATCAGTTCTTTGGAGGGAATCACATTTACAAAACCGACCGGTACGCCAATGATCAGTTCCGGATGCATCGTTCCCTCACAGATCCGTTCATAGAGCCGGATCAGCGCAGTAGGCGCATTGCCGACTGCATAAATCAGAGGATGATTAAGGGATGCGGCTTTATCAACGCAGACGGAAGCGCGGGTCACGCCCAGGCTCTTTGCCTGCCGGGCTACATCCTCGTCGGCCATAAAGCAGTGTGCTTCACATCCGGCTTTTTTCAGGCTTCCTTTATTGATGCCGGCAAGAGCCATGTTGGTGTCTGTGATGATCCACGCGCCATTTCTAAGAGCCTCAAGAGCGCGGGGAACCACTCCTTCCGAAAACCGCAGGTTGTCTATATAATCAAAATCCGCCGTCGTATGAATCACGCGCTTTATGATCATTGCCCGGTCGTCATCCGCGATCCTGTCGCCTGCTTCTTTTGTGATGATGGAAAAACTGCGCTGTTCAATTTCCATCGGTCCCAGACGTTCAATATCGTCAATCGTAGTCATATTGATCCATTCCCTTTTCGTTTATAACAAACTTCTTCCGGCTTTTCAAAGCGTTAATCCTGAGCGACAACCTCACGGTAAAATTCCGCATAATCTGTTCTTCCGGACCTGGTAAACGCGATTGCCGTGCGCGGATGCTGGTTTAGAATGCCGGTCATCAGATATTGCAGATCATATCCCCAGACAGCTCCTTCTTTCTTTACCTGACTGATATACTCATCAACAAACTGGATGACCGGAAAAATCTTGTATTTCGGATTGCGCAGAAAGCCAAGCAGCAGTTCCATTGCACAGTTCCCCGCTCCACGGCCCATACCTGCGTAAGTGCCGTCAAGCCAGTCTGCACCGTCTCCGACGGCTTCAATGGTATTGGCAAAAGCCAGCTGCTGGTTGTTGTGAGCGTGAATGCCGACCTTTTTCCCGTATTTCGCCGCAAAATTCATATAAATATCCGCGATACGGGCGATCTGTTCGGGATAAAGAGAACCGTAGCTGTCCACGATGTAGCAGACATCTACCGGCGTTCTGCCAAGAAGGTCAAGCGCGACCTCCAGATCTCCCTCCTGCGCATTGGAGATGGCCATAATGTTGCAGCTCGTCTCATATCCCTTTGCATGCGCATCTTCAATCATTTCCACCGCGCCTGGCATCGTGTTCAGGTAGGTGGCGACGCGAATCAGGTCAATCGGACTTTCTGAGCGGTTGATGATATCTGTCTTATAATCGCAGCGGCCGACGTCTGCCATGACGGATATTTTCAGATCCGTATTGTTGTCCCCGACAATGGCCCGGATGTCATCATCCCTGCTGAATTTCCACTTGCCGAATTTGTTCGGATCAAACATTTCACGCGACGCTTTATAGCCAAACTCCATATAGTCTACACCGGCTTTCAGGTTTGCCTGATACAGTGCGCGGACAAATTCATCGGTGAAATAAAAATCATTTACCAGTCCGCCGTCCCGCAATGTTGCGTCGACGACCCGGACACTTTCTCGATAGTCCATCAGTTTTGAGATTTCTTTCATTTCTGGTTTCTCCTTCGTTTTTTTGATCGTTTGTCACAGGTTTCATCGCGCACTTACGCGATGAATTTATATTCTCAGCTTACGCCGAGTATCCGGTAAACGGCATCCATATTCAGATGTGCGCGCATCCCGTCTGCAAGAAGATCATACTGCGTTTCTTTGAAAACAGCATAATCGACTGCGGTCCCTACTCCGTCCGAAAGATTCTTCGCTTTTGCAAGAGACTGCACAACAGCCGCGGCCGCCTCTTCTCTGTCAAAAATGCCGTGTATGTATGTACCGTAGACGTTTTCTTTCCATCTGCCGTCCTGCTTTGCCTCACCCGTGATGGTATCGCGTATGAATGTCAGGCTCTGATCAGATGCCGCGTCCCGGCAGGAGGAAGACTTTCCCATGTGGATTTCGTATCCTCGAAGTGGCATGCCTGCAAGGCCGGATAAAACACCGCCGGGGGAGAGAAAGGATCCGTCAACACGAGTGCGCGCTTTTTCGCTTTCGAATACCGTGTCCATATCGAGCAGTCCCATCCCCCGGATCGTGCCGCCCTCTTCCACCCCTTCCGCGTCGGTAATCGATCTGCCGAGCATCTGATATCCTCCGCAGATGCCATAGATCACGGTTCCTGACTGATGCGCTTTTAAAACAGCAGCCTCCAGTCCGTTCTGCCGCATCCAGAGCAGATCCCGCATCGTATTTTTCGTGCCAGGCAGAAAAATCAGATCCGGCGTCCCGAGTTCTCTTACCGATGAAATGTAACGCACAGATACGCCTTCGATGCTTTCAAACACATTGAAATCCGTAAAATTTGAAATACGGGGAAAGCGGATCACGGCAAGGTCGATCAGCGGAACTTTACCTGCGGCCTGCATTGCGCCGGTATTGTCCAGCCGTTCACTTAAGGAATCTTCATCTTCCAGACGTACATTCAGATAAGGGGTTACACCGACAACGGGGATGCCGGTCAGATTTTCCAGCATCTCCACACCCGGATCCAGAATGGATTTGTCCCCGCGGAATTTATTGATAATCAACCCTCTGATCCGCGCTTTTTCCTCTTTTTCAAGAAGTTCCGTCGTTCCGTATAGCTGCGCGAAAACGCCGCCGCGGTCGATGTCGCCTACCAGAAGCACCGGCGCATCCGCCAGCTTCGCCATACCCATATTTACAATGTCATCCTGTTTCAGATTGATCTCGGCGGGGCTGCCCGCACCTTCGATCACGATAATATCGTATTCCTGTTCCAGCGAGTGATATGCCTTCATGATATCCGGAATCAGGCTTTTCTTCATTTTAAAATAATCGCGCGCATTCATCGTGCCAAGCACTTCGCCGTTTACGATGACCTGCGAACCGATGTCATTTGTCGGCTTCAGAAGGATGGGATTCATCGCCACCACTGGCTCCACACCGGCGGCCTCAGCCTGCATGACCTGTGCACGCCCCATCTCAAGGCCTTCTTTTGTGATAAAGGAATTCAGGGCCATATTCTGTGATTTGAACGGAGCCACACGGTACCCGTCCTGACGGAAAATCCGGCATAATCCTGCTGCGATCACACTTTTTCCCACATTTGACATTGTTCCCTGTATCATGATTGCTTTCGCCATCTGTTAAACTCCTCTGTCTGCGCCACACATTCCATTCGTTATATCCGGCACTTATTCACGTATGCTTCCCATATACCGCCGAATGGCATCGACCAGTTTTTTATTTTCCACTTTGCCTCTTACGCAGACGCGAAAATACGCAATTCCATCTCCAGACGGTTCCAGTCCCGGAAAATTGCTGCAGTCGCGGATCAGAATTCCATCTGCAAGGCAGGCTGTTTTCAGTTCTGCAGGAGCGCGAAACAAAAGAAAATTCGCGGCAGATGGAAACACAGTAAGTCCCGTCTCGCGCAACGCACAAATCAGTTCGTCACGATTCTCAGAAATCATTTCCGCGCTGACCCTGGAAAACTCAGCTTCCCCGGCAGCAGCTTCAGCCGCCTTTTGCGCCACAACCGAAACATTCCATGGCTGTATCAGTATCCGCATCCGATCAATCAGTTCGCCATCCGAACAAAGTCCATATCCAAAGCGCAGTCCCGGAATCGCATAGATCTTTGTAAAGGAACGGATGATAAATACATTCGGATTTGTTGGAACCTTTATGACGCCGGAAAACGTTTTTTCCCGATCCTTTTTGTCCAGAAAATCAAGAAAACTTTCATCCAGCACCAGCAAAATACGCTGCCTGTCGCATATGTGAATCAATTCTTCCAGAACAGCCGTCTCAATCAAAGTACCAGTTGGATTGTTCGGGTTGCCGAGAATGATCATTGTGGATACACGGTTCAATGATGATATTTTCTCTCCAAATGCTGCCGCCGCACTCAGAAATGTTTCTCCAGGACAAAATCCATCATCCGGCTTCAGCGCAAACCTCGTAATCTCGCAGCCCGAAGTCAGCAGCGCCTGCTCATATTCAAAAAACGAAGGAACCGCAAGAAGCACATGCGTGGGCTTAAGTGCATCAGCAAGCGCAAATATCAGCTCGGCTGCTCCGTTTCCGCAGATGATGTGCTCCGGAAGGATACCATCACAAAGTGACTTCTCCCTTTCCGCCAGTGCAGTCCGCAGGGAACGGCACTCCGGATCCGGATAATGGACAGACTCATCCACCGCTTCTATAGCCGCATCTCTCACCGAAGACGGCATTCCACGAAAATTAATATTTGCGGAAAAATCTTTTATCTCATGATAGCTGTAAATATCTCCGCCATGCTTATGTGTCATAAATCTGTATAATTTCCTTTTGTATGTGCATGTCTGCAGCGCAGAGGGCCGTTTTTCCTATACCCTCTCTTTGATCATTTCGAAACAACCAGCAAAAAGTATAACACATCAGACAAACGCTGTCACTTAATTTTTAAAAATCGGGGTTTTCAAATTGAGAATTATTTATATTTGCTTTTGAATTGCGGATCAGGAAACAGCGACTCCACCTGTTTCCTGGTCTCCTTTACCAGACGGTGGTCGCGCCCGGACGCATTGATGCCGATCACAACTGCCCCGTTTTCAACGATGGAAGGAAACTGAAAGTCACAGAGTCCGGAATCCGAGCAGACATTTACCGGAATGCCTCGTGTATGACACAAGTCAAAAACCTTCCGGTTCAGGTGCCGGTCATCCGTAGCCGCAAGCACAAGATCCACCCCGTCAAGGTCTGACTCTGTAAAACATCTTTTGACCATGGTAATTTTCGTATCGGTATCCGGAGCAGCAAAATCATCCGCAATCTGCGGTGCCACAATGGTAATATGCCCGGCGAAACCACACAGCAAATGCACACGCCGTGAGGCGATGTGCCCGGCTCCGATCACAAGGATTTCCTTTTCAGACAGATCGATAAACAAAGGAAAATACATGATTCTATCCTCTTTATAATGCTGTAAATATCCAGAGAACGATTGCTTTGATCATCGTCATCACAAGCAGGGACAGGATAGACGCCGTTACCATCAGAGTATTGACCCGTGCGATATCCTCCGTCTCGATTGGCCTGTCGTCGTCCCCGATAAACGGTTTTTTATACAGTTTTCCGAAATAATACGCGTCTCCCGCAAGCCGCACATGAAGCGCCCCTGCAGCAGCTGACTCAGTCTGAGCGGAATTCGGACTGGCATGGTTTCTGCGGTCGCGCCGCCAGATTTTTAAAGCATTTCTGCCATCCAGACCAGCAATTGGTGCCGCGGCAATCAGAAACAGAGCCGCCAGTCTGGATGGTATATAATTGACAACATCATCCAGCTTCGCCGCAAAGCGTCCGAAATAAAGATAGCGGTCATTCTTGTAGCCGACCATGGAATCCATCGTATTGATGCTTTTGTATGCAAAGCCCAGCACACCGCCTCCGAGGATCATATAAAGCATCGGTGCAAAGACGCCGTCCGAAAAATTCTCAGCTACCGTCTCGACAGCCGCTTTCACTACGCCTTCCTTCGAGAGAGCCTGCGTATCGCGCCCGACAATCCGTGCTACCATCTTTCTCCCCGCTTCGAGGCCATCCGACTCCAGCGCACGTTTCACATTCATGCTCTCTTTTTTAAGCGATTTGACCGCAAAAAGGAAAAAGCACATGACCGCTTCCAGCGCCACGCCAAGCCAGATAACAAAACGATAGCACACGCAGAGAAGTACAAGCGGAATGCCGGTGGAAATCAGGATGACCAGAATTGCCATCAGTGCTCCGCCCGCAAGCTGTGCACCATGTCCGTTCTGCTCTTCTCCCAAAGGAGGAACGTCCTGCTCCTTCGATTTTTTATTTTCTGTCAGACGGCGAATCCCTTTCTCCAGTTTCGCAATCAGGCTGCCAATCAGGCAAATCGGATGCAGCGGGGTAGACGGATCCCCAAATATCAGATCCAGCACAAAGCCGATCAGCACTGCCAGCAGAGAACCTGCCAGATATCTGTACATTTTCACTCCTCCTGTGCTCCTGTCATCCGGTAACTGTTCCGTGCCTTCACAGTTACGCCATCCGTTCATTTCAATCGCATCCCGATCCCACACACGACACGCACCACCTCATCTGCCCTTGCAGCAATGCATGTACAGATGCGCCCCGTTGCCTCCCGCCAGAACCGGTCCTGCTTTTCCATCGGGACAATCCCATAGCCCAATTCATTGGATACGATCACCAGCTTCGGATTCTCTGTCATCAGCCAGTCTGCAAATCGGTCTGCCTGATTTTCAAGTGCGGTAAGATCCTCATTTCTAAAATTCCACAGCACTTGCGTACCTGTTTCAGCGTCATTTTCCCCATCCGGCAGAAAAGCATTTCCCCCCGTTCCCGTCATGCGCCTTACATACTCATGAAAATGATGGATTCCCCTGCAGGATACAATCTGCGAACAGGTACAGTCCCGCCCGTCAATCCATCCGTCCGTAATCTTATATGTGTTCTGCGCGTATTCCAGTTTTCCCTGAAACGCACCACCGATGATCAGCTTCATTCCGGCACATCTTTCTTATTCATACTTATTTTTTTAATAGTTTCCAGCAACGCACTGCACCCCTCAACGAGATCCTCATACGTGCGGTCAAATTCTCCGGTATACCATGGATCCGAAATATCCCTTGGCCGATCCGAAAAATCCAGCAGTCTCCGTACCTTATGCTCCGGATCACTGCCGAGAATGCGAAGCATATACCGCATATTCAGCTCTTCCATGCCAAGGATCCAGTCAAACCGGTCATAATCGTCGCGCATGAGCAGCCGCGCTCTCTTGCCCTTGCAGCTGATGCCATGCTTTTCCAGTTCCCTGCGTGCCGGAGGATAGACAGGGTTGCCGATCTCTTCCCGTGTATGTGCCGCAGATTCGATCAAAAACTGATTCTCAAGATGGCGCTTTGCTACCATATCTTTCATTATAAACTCTGCCATAGGCGACCGGCAGATATTCCCCAGCATACGAAGAGTACTTTTGTCATCTGTATTTTCCTCATTTCCGTGCATTTTGGTGTGTCCAGGATTTCCCATAAGCCAAACTCAGATACAGGAGCACAGAGCCCTGTTATCAGTAAAGAGGTTCGGATTTACAGAACACAGGATGCAGCAACCATCAAAGCCGGCATGGCAAGTTCACAGACGGTGAGAAAATATCCGGCAAGATCACCGTTGATCCCTCCGAAATATTTCATCGCCCGATGATAGTACCACAGAAAAGAAAGCGCCGCCCCTGCAAGAGAAGCTCCGGCATAAACAGGCTGAATATAAAACATAATTGCAGCTGCTGCAAGAATATAGCAGATGGAAGTCGTCTGGATCACCCGTGTCTGTGCATTTTTTGAAAATCCGGCAACGGTTCCTTTTGCCGATGCTTTCGGAAACGTGACAACCGAAAATGCGCTTAAGGAACGCGATATCACAAAACAGCATGCATAGACGGAAACAAGATCACCGCGTACAGAGTCCAGCACTCCATAGAGAAGAATAAAATAAATACTGCCGCAAAGGATGGCAAAGGCGCCCGCATGGGAATCTTTCAGGATCTCCAGACGTTTTTCCATCGGCCGCCAGGAACTCATCGCATCTGAAGTGTCGAGAAACCCGTCCAGATGTATCCCGCCTGACACCGCGACCGGTATTGCAAGGAGCACAGCATTTCTGAGAGCATCACGTAAATTCAGGTAATCAGCCAGCGCGTCCCATCCGCAGATAAGCAGCCCGATGACAGCTCCTACCCATGGAAAGAAGCACATGACATATTTCATATTTTCTTCTGACCAGCCGCACTGTGCGGCGGGGATTTTTGAGTACATGGAAAATGCAATGTTCAAGCTGTTCCAGCAACGTTTCAGTATTCGCATTGGCTGTCCTCACTTCCCTGCACTTTAAGAGCAAGAGGAATCCCGTATACAACCTCAGTCACCGTCTCCGCCTGTTCTGCCAGCGCCTGATTCACCGCTCCCAGATAAGAAAGATAGCGCATGGTGTCCGCATCATAGATCATTCCGTCAGAAAAGACTTCGTTTGTAACGATAACGAGATGCTTTGCCTGCTGCCGCAGAACCCTGACTCCCCGCAGGATGGCATTGACCGTATCTTCTCCCGCTCCGTTCGGTTCAAATATTTCATTAGCCACCAGATTTGACATACACTCCAGCAGCAGGATGGTCTGACCTGGATCCGTCTGCAGACACATAAAAAGATTCAGCTGTTCCAGTCCTGTATAACATTCCACCGTTTCAAACGTTTTCTGAGCGCGAAGCTGTCGGTGGCGCTCCACCCGCTGCCGGCCTTCTTCCCCATAAGGTATCATTGTGGCAATGTAAATGCGCCGAAAGCAATCGGAAGCGGAAGCAGCCATAACGCAGCTTTCCGCATAGGAAGATTTTCCGCTGCCGCTTCCGCCTGTGATCAGATGCAGGTCAGCATAAGAGGTTGTTTTACCCATCGTTTTTGATTATCCGTTTCCTGATATCGTCCGGTTATCGCAGCAGACCTGCTGCAGGCGCCGGATCTAAAGCGTCAGCTATCGGAGCATATAACGTCTCACCAGTTCCAGCACATCCGCCAGATCCTCTCTCGTATGCGCTGCCGAGAGGAACATTGCTTCAAACTGCGACGGCGCAAGGTAAATGCCATTCGAGAGCATGAAAGAAAAATACTCTGCAAATGCGGATGTATCAGAGGTTTTTGCGGACGCGTAATCCACGACCGGCTCCGCAGTGAAAAACATGCAGCCGAGAGAACCGCAGGAATTGACCTGCACAGCCGCACCGGTTTCCTTTGCAATCTGTTTTAAGGAGCCAAAGAACCACTGCCCCTTCTTATTCAGTTCCTCATAAATCTCCGGCTGCTCTTTTAAGATAGTCAGCTGCGCCAGCCCGGCAGCCATTGCCACCGGATTGCCGCTCAAGGTGCCAGCCTGATAGACCGGACCGACCGGAGCAACCTGCTCCATGATTGCCCGTTTTCCACCGTACGCGCCGACCGGCATGCCCGCTCCGATGATTTTCCCATACGTAACCAGATCGGCGTCCACGCCAAAATAGCCCTGTGCTCCGGTGAAGCCAAGGCGGAATCCGGTAATGACTTCATCAAAGATCAGCACCGCACCGTATTTTGTGCAAAGGCTGCGCAGGCCTTCCAGAAATCCTTCGGCCGGCGGCACAACCCCCATATTCGCGCCGACCGGCTCCACGATCACCGCGGCAATTTCGTCCGGAAATTCCTCAAAAAGCCGTTTCACACTCGACAGGTCGTTGTAGGCGGCGGAAAGCGTATCCTTTGTGCAGCCCTGCGGCACGCCTGCACTGTCCGGGATCCCTGCCGTCATCACACCGGAACCTGCCTGCACCAGCAGCGCATCCGAATGCCCGTGATAACATCCCATGAACTTGACGATTTTGTCACGTCCGGTGTAGCCGCGCGCTGCACGGATCGCACTCATCACAGCCTCTGTACCGGAATTTACCATACGCACCATGTCCACATTCGGTACAGAACTGCAGATCAGCTCGGCCATCTCGACCTCGCGCTTTGTCGCCGCACCAAAACTCAAGCCGTCCGCACAGGCCGCAATTACCGCTTCGCGGACCGTCGGCTCGTCATGCCCTAAAATCATCGGTCCCCATGAACCAACGAAATCGAGATAACGGTTGCCGTCCTCATCTGTCAGATAAGCGCCATGCGCGGACGAAATCATCCGCGGCGTCTGTCCCACCGAGCCAAACGCGCGCACCGGACTGTTGACTCCGCCTGGGATCACCCTGCAGGCTCGCTGAAATAATTCTTCTGATTTTGTCATTCCATTCCTTTGCCTTTCTGAATTCTGCACACAGCTCTTCTTCTATCCAATCTTGCCTTCATGGATATACCTGGCAATCTCTTCCGCGAAATAGGTCAGATAGATATCGCAGCCTGCGCGAAACGCGGAGATGGCTGTCTCACAGATGATTTTTTCCTCATCGATATAGCCCAGCTGCGCGCCTGCTTTGATCATCGAATACTCGCCGCTTACACTGTAGGAGGCGATCGGCACATCCGTCACTTCTTTGATCTTTGCCACCATGTCAAGATAGGACATCGCCGGCTTCACCATGATGATATCCGCGCCCTCCTCCACATCGAGAAGCGCTTCCTTGATGCCTTCGCGGCTGTTATGGTAATCCATCTGATAGCTTCTGCGGTCGCCAAAGGCCGGAGCGCTGCCCGCCGCGTCGCGGAATGGCCCGTAAAACGCAGACGCGTATTTCACCGCATAGGACATGATCGGCACATTCAAAAAGTCTTCCTCATCCAGCGCGGCCCGGATTGCAGCCACTCGGCCGTCCATCATATCCGATGGAGCAACCATATCCGCTCCCGCCCTTGCATGGGAAACCGCTGTCTTCGCAAGCAGCTCTAGCGTCCGGTCATTGTCAACCGTCTCCGCCGGCGATTTTGCAAGTATGCCGCAATGCCCATGCGACGTATACTCACACATGCACACATCCGTGATCAGATACATGCCCGGAAAATCCCGCTTTGCCTGACGCAGCGCTTTCTGAATGATCCCGTTTTCCGCGTAAGCGCCGCTCCCCACTTCATCCTTCTGATCCGGAATGCCAAAAAACATCACGCTTGATACTCCGGCATCAAGAAGCGACTGCAGCTTCTCTCCCATGCGGTCCACGCTGTAGCGAAACTGTCCCGGCATCGTCGGAATCTCTTCTTTGATATCCGTACCCTCTTTGATAAAAATCGGGTAGATCAGAGACGACGCATCCACACGCGTCTCCCGTACCATCTTGCGCAGTAACTCATTGCCGCGCAGCCGCCTCGGGCGGATTGTCATGTCCATATCCGTCACTCCCTTCAGCCCTTCAGCCCGCGGGACTGGCGATCCATATCTTCCACAACAATATCATAGATTTCTCCAAGGGAAGCGCAGTATTCCAACACCTTCCACGGCTCGTTGGTATGGAAATGAATCTTGATCAGTTCCTCATCGCCGACCGCCAGAAGGCAGTCTCCCTTGAAATTTTCCGTGAAATAATCGCTGATCACATCCTCATCCAGATTCTCGCCCTCGATCAATAATTGTGTGTCGTACTTAAATTCCAGCATAGTTTTTTCCTCCTCTCATGATTGTATCGGTATGCCAAAATGAAGTCAAGAAAAAATATGAATAAACAATCGAAATATCTGCGACAGGAACTACTTGTCCGCTTTTTGGCAAATTTCACACAGGCACTCTATCAAACTGTCAATCGATGATTTTTTCGCCACAAAAGTCTTCATACCAAATTCTTTGGCAGCAGCCTCCGTCTGCTTTCCGATGCAGAGCGCATTTACTTTCGTATAATCAATCTCTCCCACAGCGCCGGCAAAGCCCCGCACAGTGGAGGCACTGGTAAACATCACGTAATCAATTGTTCCCTCCGCAAATTCTTTTTGCAGATCCACAAAGCGGCTCGTCTCATATCTCGTTTCATAGGTCTGGATATCGTCAACCAGGAAGCCATCTCCGAGCTCCTCGATCAATTCCGGGGAACCAAGTGCGGCGCGGGGAATCAGGATGCGCGGCCGATTCACACAATTGCTGTTACCATTTCCACCTTTGTTTTCACTGTTGGATGAACAATCGAAATCCGTGATGTTTCGGAGCGCCCGCCCCAAATGCCAGGCGTCGTAAACATCCGGCATCAGATCCGCGTAAAACCCATGCTCTGCAAGTGCCTTTTTCGTTCCGCCGCCGATCACGGCAAACTTTGCATTCCCAAGCGCACGGCAGTCGATGCCGCGTTCTGCCATCTCCTCAAAAAAGATGCGCACGCCGGTCGGGCTTGTGAACACGATCCACTGATAAGAATCCAGTTCAAAAAGCGCCTGCGACAGCCTTTCATTATGGGGGATTCGCTCGGTGCGGATTGCAGGGAATTCCAGCACTTCTGCTCCTTTCGCCCGCAGCTTTGCCGCGGTCTCGCTGATCAGTTCTTTCGGCCGCGTCAGCAGCACCTTTACACCGCCAAGGGGCTGATGGTCGGCATCTGCCCAGGAAAACTGCTCCGCAAGAGCACAGACTTCACCGACTACAATAATGGCCGGCGTACAAAAGCCCTGCTGTTTTACTTCCTCTTCCAGAGTCGCCACAGTCGCAACGATACGCCGCTGGTGCGCGGTCGTTCCCTGCATAAGCAGCGCTGCCGGAGTATCAGGGTTCATCCCTGCCGCAAGCAGGCCCTGACATATATCGCCGAGCGCACTTACGCCCATCAGGAAAACAAGAGTCCCTTTTGTGCGGATCAGAGCCTCAAAGTCGATATTTAATCCGTTTACCTCTGCGCGCTTATGACCTGTAATAATATGCACGGAAGAACAAAAATCTCTGTGCGTCACAGGGATTCCCTGATATGCCGGAACCGCGAACGCGGATGTCACGCCGGGCACCACTTCAAACGGAATCCCGGCCCGGATCAGTTCCTCAATCTCTTCGCCGCCGCGCCCAAAAAGAAACGGATCTCCGCCTTTTAAGCGCACCACGCGTTTCCCTTCCTGCGCTTTTTGTACAAGCAGTTTACTGATCTGTTCCTGCGGCATGATGTGATGGTTCGCACGTTTGCCTACGTTGATCGCTTCTGCCGTATCAGGGATCATGCTGAGAATCCCCTGACCTGCAAGAGCGTCATAGACCACAACATCCGCGGATTCCAGCACCTGCTTTCCTTTTAACGTAAAAAGTCCGGGATCAGAAGGCCCCGCCCCTACCAAAAATACCCTGCCAGATTTCTCCTGTTGATTCATTGCAATACACCTGTCCTTTTACATAAAAGAATGCGCCACAGCTTCACCGACTTTTTCGGGGCTAAGAATGCTGCCTGTCCTGCTTCCCCGACAGACTTTTCCTGTCTCTTCATCAAAATAAAACGCATCCAGACGCAAAATGAGCAGCTCATCCGATTGCTTATCCGGCTGCAAATCGAAACGTACAGCAGGCTGCAAATCCGGCTGTAAATTTTTTCCCATATTCATCACCTGCGCATACGCCGCCACAGGCGTACTGCAGTTTCCGCCAAGCGCATGGACGAACGCCCGCTCCGCTTTTGCGCAGATTGCCGCGGCTTCGTCCGAATATCCGGACAAATAGCTGTAATCTTCACCCGCGCGTCCCTGTACGGCCAAAATTCCCTGTCCGGCTGCCGGTATCATTTCCTCTGTCGTAAAATAACGGCTGATCCTGTGCTCCAGCCCCAGCCTTTTTAAACCGGCCGCGGCCAGGATTGTCGCGCCAAATTCCCCACTGTCCAGTTTTCTCAGACGGGTCTGCACATTTCCCCGAATCGGTGCAAATACTGCCTGCGGATACAGCTGCGCAAACTGCAGCATCCTGCGCCTGGAAGAGCAGCCGACCGGCTTTGAAAAATCAATCTCTGCCGCGCCCTCAGGCAGGATCAGCGCGTCCCGCACGTCCTCGCGCGCGGAATATGCAATCAAAGGAAGATCTTCTGGCAGTTCCATCGGGACATCCTTCAGGCTGTGTACAGACAGATCCGAGCGGCCATCCATCAGCGCGGCATCCAGTTCTTTGACAAAAAGCCCCTTGCCGCCGATTTTTTCCAGGGACTGATTGAGAATCTTATCACCGGTAGTTTTCATGGTAAGGATTTCCACATCCAGACCCGGATTGTTCTTCTGTATGTACTGCCGCACCATCTCTGACTGAATCACAGCCAGACGGCTTTCCCTGCTGCCTATGATGATTTTTTCGGACATTTTGCGCAAATTCTCCCTTTTTATAATTCATACTAAAATCGATCTGTGCGGCCAGCCCATATTCTAAAGCGAACAGGCTGCTTTTTCATGTGAAAGTTCATTCATGGTTCGTATCATGATACACTTCTTCCAGCCCCTCAACGCATTCCCGGAATGCTGCCTTACTCACAGTGTCGCGCAGGCCAAACAGCAGTTTATTCATGGTGCGTTCCGCCGCTGCCTCAATGTCGCCGCGCAGCGACGCTTTTTCTTCTTCCGCCATCGGAAGGGCCCGCAGCTTCTTCGTCAGACGATTCTCCAGATCGATGGCAGCCAGTTCCTTAATCTCCTGGATCTTCGGAACCACATCCACACATTCGTACCATGCAAAAAAGTCTTCCATCTGCTCCGCAAAGCATGCTTCCGCATCAGCGATGGCCTTTTTCTGCGCCTCGCTTACTGCTTCCTCGCGGAAACAGTCGATATCGTAGAGACAAACGCCGTCCAGCTCCGCCACAGTGGGTTCGATATCACGGGGAACAGCAAGGTCAATCAGTACGACAGACTTCTTCTGATTGAAATGCGATGCCACCAGTTCCTTCGTCAGCGTATAATTCGGGCTGACTGTCGCGCTGAGTACATAATCGCACTCACCAAACAGTTCCATCCGGCGTCCGTAATCGATGCGCGAACAGTTTTTCGGAATCTCGACAACACCGCTGCGGTACTGCCGTACTGTCACAGTCACATCCGCACCCTGCTGCTGAAACTGAGTTGCGGCAAGTTTGCCCATCACGCCGTTGCCGATGACCATGATCTTTTTCCCTTCGAACGTATATCCTTCTTCCTTAAGCGTGCGGATCGCCGTGCGGACCACGGACTGATCAGAGGGCGAAAGCTGATCGCTCGTCTTTACTTTTTTGGCGGCTGTGATCGCCTGGCGAAACAGGGTCTCCAGCACATGATCCGCCGCGTAATGCCCGCGCGCAAACGCAAGCGCATCCTTCACCTGCGTCACGATCTGATCGTCCCCCAGAATACGGGATTCCAGCCCTCCTGAAAGCCGGAACAGATGATGCACGGCCTCCCGTTCTTCCCGGAAACGAAAATACGGACGATACTTCCCGTAAAGGTCTTCCGGCAGATTTCGCAGCTCGCAGAGCAGTTCAAAAATATCGTTTTCAAACTCTTCCCCGGTGCTTAAGTAAAGTTCCATCCGGTTGCAGGTAGAGATCAGGACGCAGCCCTCAATGCCTTTGATCTGCTTTAAGTGCTCCAGAGCCTCCGTCATACTCTTTTTTGTAAATGAAAAAACGGTACGTATATCAATCGGGGCGATGCTGTGATCGATCCCCGCCATCAGTATTCCCAAAGTGATTCCTCCATCTTATTCTTGATCCGTTTGAAGCATATCATCCCGGCTTGCACATGATCTAATTGAAGCATATTCATTGCAGCTTCCACATGATCCAGTTAAAGCAGATTCACCGCAGCTTCCACATGATCCAGAAACATTTCATGTACGCCGGCATATTCACCCAGACCTTTTAAAATACAGGCGACCTCAAATCCTGCCCTTTCAAACTGACTCTTCCAGGAACCCTCCTCTTCACCGGCCAGATCATTTTCCGCGTGATCTCCAGCGACAATCATAAACGGCGCCAGAAGCACCCGCCTCGGATGGTTCTCATTGACCCTGCGCATAAGAACATCCAGCGAAGGATACGCTTCCACGGTACCCATGAATATATTTTTATATCCCATATCCTTAAAGAGGTAATCCAGCGCGGCATAGACAGAATTTGCGTAATGCTCGGTTCCATGCCCCATCAGCACCAGCGCCTCATCCTCGTCCGGACAAATCTCATCCGCGATCACGCGGACGATCCGCCTGCAATCCTCCTGTGTCGTCAAAAGCGGCGCACCCACGGATACCCGCCGGAACAGATGCCGGCAAGCGTTGATATCCGCAAGCATCCGATCATTTTCGATACCGTTGATCACATGCGTCGGCTGAATGACGACATCCGCGATCCCATCCTCAGCCATCATATGCAGCGCATCCTGTACATCCGGAATCACAATCCCGTCCCGCTTTTCTATTTTTCTGCGGATCATTCCGCTCGTCCAGGCACGATAAACCCGGCAGGCAGGAAAACGTTTTCTCATACTTTCTTCAATCCGGTCCAGTGTCTTTTCCCTGGTCCCGGCGTAACTGGTCCCAAAGCTGACTGCCAGAATTGCCTGATTGCTCTCACTCATTTTGTGTTCCCTTCACAAGTATTCATCTGCTTCGCATACGAGCAACTGTATTACATTTATGCAGCCGTTTCATATATGTGCAATTTCACTCCGCCGTATACACACGGATCATCGAACAGATCTGTCTCGTTCCTTTTTTATCGCGAATGCACTGGACAGCTTTCTGGAAATCTCCCTCGCGGACCACGTCGGTAATCACCACGATCTGCGCGCTCGGAAGCTCCTTGTCTGCGTCATCCCCTGTGCCTCTGTCAGTTTCCTCATGGAACGGAATATGCCGCTGCTTCTGTATGATCTGATCCACGCTGACCTGATGTCTCGCAAACACATCAGCCAGCTCTGCCAGCACACCAATCCGGTCTTCCACCTCTACGCGCAGGAAATAACGGCTCCGAACATCCTCCATCCTCTTGACCGGAAGATGTCGGTAGCAGGTACAGGAAATCCTGGCGTTGCAGCCATGGACAATATTTCTCGCCACATCAAAAACATCACCGACCACCGCGCTCGCGGTCGGCAGCTCGCCCGCGCCGCGCCCCTGAAACATCGCGTCCTCCACGGCGTCTCCCCGCACAAAAACAGCATTGTAGGAATCGTTCACAGCCGCAAGCGGATGCCGTTTGGGAATCAGCATCGGAGCGACATAAGCCTCAATGGAAGTCCCGTCACTGTGCGCCATGCCGATCAGCTTGATGCAGCAGCCCATCTCCTGCGCATACCGGATATCATCCGGGGTGATTTTCGTGATCCCTTCTGTGCGGACATCTTCTACGGATACTCTGGAGTTAAACGCTATGGAAGCGATAATCGCCACTTTCCGGGCGGCATCCAGCCCTTCTACATCCGCGGTCGGGTCTGCCTCCGCATACCCCAGCTTTGTCGCCAGCGCAAGGGCCTCGCCAAATTCCATACTGTCCTGCTCCATTCGGGTGAGGATATAATTCGTCGTGCCATTGACGATACCCATCACCTCACTCAGATGGTTCGCCGCCAGCGACTGCTTCAGAGGTGTAATTACCGGAATCGCGCCGGCAACTGCGGCCTCAAACATCAGATCGCAGCCATTTTCCTTCGCCAGATCCATCAGTCTGCCATGATCCGAAGCGATCAGATCCTTATTCGCGGTCACAACATGTTTCCCAGCTTTCAGGGCAGCTTCGATAAAATCCGCAGCCCTGGTCGTCCCGCCGATCAGTTCGATCACAATCTCCACCTTGTCATCGTTAATAATATCCTCAAACCGATCTGTGATCAGCTCCGGCTCGTCCACCTTTGCCGCCGCACGCTCTTTATTCCGGACAAGAATCCAGCGCAGCTCCAGCTGCGCCCCTATTTTATATATCATCTCTTCGCGCTGCGCCTTCAGCACCTTATAGGTGCCCAGCCCTACCGTGCCAAGGCCCAGAAGCGCCACGCCGATTGTTCTGTTTTCCATCTGAATTTTTCTCCCTGATTATTCAACTGTTCCTGATCTCTATTCCAGCTTTACAGGCCGGAATATACAGAGTATATACCCATGTTGTCAATAAAAGCAAGTGAAAAACAGCGCCGGGTCACAAAAGCCCTTAAGCGATCAGCATGCGCTCCAGTTCTCTTGCGGCAACACTGAGCGGGCTGTCAATGCGTTTAATCAGACAGATTGCCCGCTGTGGAAGCGGCTTTTCCAGAGTAAGCTGATAAATACCAGACAGATTCCCGGTATTAATCGCATCACCCGTATTTTCCTGTTCCACAAACGCTTCCGGCACGATACCGATTCCGAGGTTGCTCTTCACCAGCGGCAGGATCTGATCCGCGGTAGTCACCTCTATATCCGGCTTTAGCGTCACGCCCTGTTTTTCAAAAAACCGGGTCAGAAACTGGTAGGTATAGGTTTGAGAGTTCAGGCAAATCAATGGGAACTTCATCAGTTCTGCGCTGGTAATCATCCTTTCCTGCAGGAAGCGGAAATTTTCTCCGCATACAAAAATCTCCTGAATCTGAGAAATCTCCCGCATTTTCAGGGATTTTGGAACCGCATCTGCATCCGGAGCGGTCACAACGGCAAAGTCCGCAAGATTGTTTTTCACTGCTTCAATCGCCTGATAAATCGTAAAATTGGCCAGACGGATTCGCACTCTTGGATAAAGAAGGCGATACCGTTCCAGTACCGGCAGCATATGACAGCGCAATGCGATCTCACTGGCAGCAATGGCCACCGTACCGCTGTGCAGGCTTCGATCTGAGGCAATCTCCTTCTCTCCGGCCTGAATATGTTCCACAGCGACTTTCACATGTGCATACAGTTTTTCTCCCTCCGGCGTCAGCCTGGTTCCCCGGGGAGAACGCACAAACAGCTTACAGCCAAGCTGCCCTTCCAGTTTGTTGATGATTTTTGTCACATTGGGCTGGCCTTTCTCCATAGCGGCAGCAGCCTTCGAAATGTTTCCGGTTTTTGCCACATAATAGAATACCCGGTAATACTCATAAGAAATGTCCATCTTAGCCTCTTTATCATGTTATTATGGAATAATTATTATCTTCTTTATATATTTGAAATATAGCTTTCAGCTGATTATAATGGGGAACGGTGCAAATTTCAAGAAGGGAGTATCTTTTTATGAATAAAAGTCCTGAAAAGACGCAGAACAGAGATCTCACTGTCGGAAATCCCGAAAAAGTTCTCTGGCATTTCTGCCTGCCATTGTTTGGAAGCATATTTTTTCAGCAGCTCTATAACATCGCCGACAGTTTCGTAGCAGGCAAGTTCATCGGTGAAAATGCTCTCGCAGCCGTTGGAAACAGCTATGAGATCACACTTATTTTTATTGCCTTCGCATTTGGCTGCAATATGGGCTGCTCAGTGATTGTTTCTCAACTGTTCGGAGCTCAGGATTATAAAAATATGAAGACAGCTGTATCCACCGCATGGATCACAAGTGCTCTTCTCTGTGTCCTTTTAATGGTGTTCGGTCTTTTGGGCTGCGGCTCCCTGCTTGACCTGATTCATACGCCGGATGAAGTCCTCGCAGATTCCAGGCTTTACCTGAATATCTACATCTGTGGGCTGCCATTCATCTTCTTTTATAATATTTCGACCGGTATTTTTTCGGCGCTCGGCGACTCGAAAACACCTTTTAAGTTTCTGGCGGTTTCCTCTGTCGTCAATATCGCCGTGGATATATTTTTTGTCACCTGCTTTGATATGGGTGTCGCAGGAGTCGCATGGGCAACCTTTCTCTGCCAGGGTGTCAGCTGTGTGCTGGCTGTTCTGGTCGTGGTCAGACGCATGCGAAAAATCCCCAGTGTCGGAAAGACACCTCTCTTTTCCATGCGCCTCCTGAAACGATTCACGATCGTTGCTGTACCCAGTATGCTGCAGCAGAGTTTCATCTCAGTTGGAAATATTATAATCCAGAGCGTTGTCAACAGCTTCGGCACCGGTGTAATGGCCGGATACTCGGCCGGCGTAAAATTAAACAATCTGGTCATTACTTCCTTTACCACACTTGGAAACGGGATTTCCAACTATACTGCGCAGAACATTGGTGCCGGAAAGCAGACGCGTGTGAAGGACGGATTTCGGGCCGGTGTAAAAATGGTCTGGCTGATCAGCCTTCCTCTTGTACTTTTGTATTTTGTATTCGGAAACTGTCTGCTGAATCTGTTTCTGGATGAACCGACCGCAGCTGCCCTGCAGACCGGAATCGTCTATCTGCGAATCCTGTCGCCATTCTACTTTATCGTCTCCGTAAAGCTGGTTGCGGACGGAATCCTAAAAGGATCCAGCATGATGAGGCAATTCATGATTTCTACTTTCACGGATCTGATTCTCCGGGTTTCCCTCTCCCTCCTGCTCTCAAGGACCAGTCTCGGAGCAACCGGTATCTGGTGCGCATGGCCGGTGGGCTGGACAATCGGAACCCTGCTTTCTGTCCGGCTTTATCATGCGGGATATGCCGGAAAATAATGCCGGGATCACGCGTTCCACGAATACCGCATTGTGCTCTGACTACAACTTTCCTGCATACATTTTCCAAATCCGGCAATACTTTCTTGTATATGTACGGTACGACGAATATGAAATAGAAATACCGTTCAATATAACCAGAAAAACTCATGTATATCGAGGAGGAAAAAGTCATGGCAGTAGATTTTAAAGACAGTATGACAAAAGACAACCTGATGCGCGCGTTCGCCGGTGAAAGTCAGGCGCGCAACCGATATACCTTTGCTGCGGCGCAGGCGAAAGAAGCAAAACTGCACGTCATTGAGGCTGTGTTCAACTATACCGCCAATCAGGAGCGCGAACACGCGGAGATTTTTTATAAGCACCTGCAGCAGCTCTCCGGCTCTACGATCCATGTGGACGGCGGATATCCGGTCGATATCAGTGACAGCGTCAGCGATCTTCTGCGCAAAGCCCAGCACAATGAATACGAAGAAGCCGAGTCTGTCTATACCAGTTTCGGTGACATTGCGAAGGAAGAAGGCTTTCTGGCTGTCGCCGGTTCGTTCCACATGATCGCACAGATTGAAAAATTCCACGGAGACCGGTTCGGCCGATTCGCGCAGTTTATGGAAGAGAACAAATTATTTGTCTCAGATGTGCAGACCGGATGGATCTGCCTGAACTGCGGCTATATCTACACCGGCACAAAAGCTCCGGCTGTCTGCCCGGTCTGCCAGCACGATCAGGGATATTTTATCCGGCTTGAGTTGTCGCCGTTTTCCTGCTTTTCTTATTAATTTGTGAAGGTCATGTAAAAATCAGGTAATGTTTTAATGAGCCTGGCATCGCTGTCAGGCCCATCATACATAACATATTTCCTGTTAAAAACTTTGTCAGTTAAAACTTTTGTTTAGCAGGTCGCGCCGCCTTTGACGGTCTTTTTCAGAACCGCTTCCTTATCGATCTTGTTTTCGAGAAGTTTCTCGCTGACTTTATCGAAACCAAGCCGTGTCACGGTGTCGGCAAAACGTTCTCCGGAAAGTCCTTCGTCGCGGAACAGCAGGATCGCGTTCTCGACCACGTTCATGACCTCTTCCTCGGAGGTAAAGACCTTCGGCAGCGGTTCGCCGTGCGCCACCTTCTTGCCCCAGCGACCGCCGATGTAGATGCGGTAGCCGTCCTGATAATCAATCGCGCCGAATACGCACTTGTCCTTGCAGCGGCCGCAGTTGTTGCAGACATTCGGATCGATCTGAATCTTTCCGTCACCTGTCCCGATTCGCTCTGCGGATCGTGGACGCAGGCCGAGCCCTCGCCCTTCGGGCGAATCTGCATGGCTCGGCTCCCCATAGACTACCTTTGCAACCTTGATCGGGCAGGCATCTTCTACCTTACATTTCTTACAGCCGTGGCATTTGCTGAAGTCTACCGTTGGTACTCTCTGACCGACGATTCCCAAATCATTCAGGTTCGGCTTTACACAGTTGTTCGGACAGCCGCCGACCGCGATCTTGAACTTGTGCGGCAGCGTCACGCCGTGGTATCCCACATAGAATTTCTCATGCAGGCGCTCGGAAAGTCCGAACGTATCAATCAGACCATACTGGCAGGTCGTACCCTTACAGGAAACGACCGGGCGCACCAGAGAGCCGGTTCCGCCGGTGGAAAGTCCGTGTTCATTCAGGAATTCGATCAGCGGCTGGATATTCGCGTACTTTACGCCCTGAATCTCCAGCGTCAGACGGGTGGTCATGGTCACCGCACCTGAACCAAAGCGTTCGGATGCCTCTGCGATCACACGGTGCTCTTCGGCCGTGATCTTGCCGTTGCGGGTGATGACACGGACATTAAACACATCCGGATAACGCTTATCCTGCAGGCAGCCAAGTCCTTTCACGCGCTTGATCTCTTCTGCCGGAAGTGTACCGGTAAATTCGACCTTTACCGTATTGACAAAGGCGCCGCCTTCGAGTGCTTTCGTATTGGTAAAGCCCAGTGCTTTCAGGCGGTTTTGCAGGAAATAGCCGCGCTTGCCCTTCGCACAGACCAGAAGCAGCTTTGCGTCTTTGGCAATGCCCTCAAGACCTTTGATTTCTTTTGCTGCTTCGCTGCCATTTGCGGAAGCTCCCGCTGCTTCACTCACCGCTGTGAGGTCAACCCATTTCGCTCCCGGAATCGTTGCTTTCGGATGTACGTCGATGACCTGATATCCTTTTGCTTTTCCTGCCGCGTACTCAGCCGGTGTAAAACTC
Organism: Clostridiales bacterium; assembly: GCA_020860715.1. Classification (GTDB taxonomy): domain Bacteria; phylum Bacillota; class Clostridia; order Lachnospirales; family Lachnospiraceae; genus Choladousia. The sequence goes on from JAJBTU010000015.1 coordinate 224,641, forward strand.
TCATACTCGCCACTCATCTTATTTTCCAGAATGTAGCAGGCCTGTACAAACGGATGGATCGCCGTGGAAAATGGCGGCGCGTAGGCAAAATCCATCGAATCAAAATCTTCCAGCTTCAGGCCGGCGGAAATACCGGTCACTGCGATATCAACCATCTTGTCCACCGCGCCGGAGCCGAGCACCTGAATACCCAGCAGCGCATGTGTTGTTTTGTCAGCGATCAGTTTTGTGACAAACGTGGAGGAATCCGGATAATAATGCGCCTTGTCGTCCGTAACACAGGTAGCGGTAATGACATCGTATCCTGCATCCTTTGCCTGAGCCTCCGTAAGTCCGGTACGCCCGGCGTTCAGGTCGTCCGCCAGCTTCACCACGCCGGTGCCAAGGCAGCCGCCGTAGGAGACATTCGCTCCGGTCATGTTTTTTGCGAGGATGCGTCCGGTAATATTAGCCGTGGATCCCATTGCGGACCACTGCCCCTTTCCGGTCAGGCGGTTGAATACCTGCGCGCAGTCGCCGACCGCGTAAATATCGTCCAGGTTCGTCCGCTGATATTTATCTACCACAAGCGTTCCGCGGTTCATCTCGAAACCGGAATCCGCAAGAAATTCCGTTGCCGGACGGACACCGATCGCCAGAACGACCACGTCGCCTTCAAAGCTGCCGACACTCGTGCGGATGCCGGTCGCCTTATCCTGTCCCTGCACCTCTTCCAGTCCGGCGCCCGTGACGATCCGCATGCCTTTCGCCTGCAGCTTCCGCTTTATGTATGCGGCAACTTCCGCATCAAACAGATTCGGCATCACCTGAGAAGCCATATCGACAACCGTAACCTTTAGGCCTTTTGCCATCAGATTCTCCGCAATCTCCAGGCCGATAAAGCCGCCGCCCACGACCACAGCGCTCTTACAGGCATTTTCTTCCGCGTATGCGCGAAGCCCGATCGCGTCGTCCGGGGTGCGCATGGTAAAGACGCCCGCCAGATCCTTTCCCGGTACATTCGGTACAAAAGGAACCGCGCCGGTGGCAATGACCAGCTTGTCATAAGAAACGCTCTCTCCATTTGCAAAAGTCACCGTCTTACAGGCTGCGTTGACGCAGACAGCTTCCATTCCGGTACGCACTTCTACGCCGGTCAGTTTCGCAAAGCTGTCGGGCGTATTGACGATCAGGTCCTCCCGTGTCTCGATGCTGCCGCCTACATAATATGGCAGACCGCAGCCTGCATAGGAGATGTCACGACTTTTCGTGTAAACAGTGACAGTTGCCCTGCGATCCTGACGCATCAGTTTCGCAGCGGTCTTCGTGCCGGCGGCCACACCGCCGATTACTACAACATTCATAGTCCGACTCCTTTTTATGACTGTCCTGATTATCACAGTCACTTTTTTTCTTGATTATAGGCCTGTCTGATGATAAAATCAATTTAATGTTATTTATGTAATGATAATTTGTTTTTATAAAGGAATGAATGATATGTTAGACTATCGTATGGAAACCTTTCTGACCCTTTGCGAATGCGGGAGCTATCGACGAACCGCGGAGATTCTGCACCTGACACAGCCTGCCGTCACGCAGCAGATTCATCATCTGGAGGAAGAATACGGCTGCAAGCTGTTTTCCTATGCCAACCGCAGACTGGAAAAGACGGAAGCTGCCGCTACGCTGGAAACCTATGCCCGCGCCGTGCGCTATCAGGATCAGATGCTCCGGGAAAAGATTCAGAAGAAAAGCAATGTTCATGCTCTGCGGGTCGGCGCGACAAAGACCATCGGCGATTATTTCCTGACGGATTACATTCACCGCTTTCTGGACAATCCGGAAAATTCACTGGACTTTCTCGTGGACAATACCGAGCACCTCTTGCGTGAACTGGAGGAAGACTGCCTTGATTTCGCGGTTGTGGAAGGCTTCTTCGACAAGGAACGTTTTGATTCAATCTTGCTTCGCAAGGAGCCGTTTGTCGGCATCTGCCGCAGGGATCATCCATTTGCGGGTAAAAACGTCTCGATGGATGAACTGCTTAGTGAGACCATCATCCACCGCGAGGACGGTTCCGGCACCCGGGCGATCCTGGAACAGGAACTGCTGGGCTACAACGAATCATTGAATCGGTTCCGGCACCGCATCTGCATCTCCAGTTTCAAGATCATTCTTGATCTGGTACGCGAGGGATATGGCATTTCTTTCGTCTACGACGTACTCGCGGAGGGCGATCCGCAGCTGGCTAAATTCCGGCTGCAGGACGACCGCATTGTCCGCGAGTTCAACATCGTGTATTTGAAGTATGCTGATATGAAAGAAAAGATTGAGTGGTTTTTCGGGGCTGACTCACAGAATTCATGAATTGCCACCGCTCTCTTCCTGTGTTATACTTTCTTGAAATTATTACTGACGTAAGGGGGATTTTCAAATGAAACTTTCCATGAAGGAAAAAGCATCCTACGGGCTCGGAGCCGTAGGAAAGGACATGGTGTATATGCTCTCTGCAAGCTATGTCCTTTATTATTATCAGGACATCTGCGGCGTGAACGCGATCGCAATGGGCGTGATCCTGATGATCGCACGTGTATTTGACGCGTTCAACGACCCAATCATGGGCGTGATCGTGGCAAAGACGAAGACCAGATTCGGAAAATTCCGGCCGTGGCTGATGATCGGTACGATACTGAACGCTGTCATCCTGTTTCTGATGTTCTCCGCTCCTCCTGCTCTGGACGGTTCGGGTCTTGTAGCTTACGCAGCCATCACCTACATTCTCTGGGGTATGACCTATACGATCATGGATATCCCTTACTGGTCCATGATCCCGGCCTTTACCGAGGGCGGCAAAGAACGCGAAAACCTGTCTACACTTGCCAGAAGCTGTGCAGGCGTCGGATCCGCGCTGATCACGATCATTACCATGATGAGCGTGATGGCCTTAGGCGGCGGCGATGAGCGCGTCGGATTTAAATGGTTCGCTCTGATCATTGCAGTGCTCTTTGTTGTTTTTGTCAGCTGCACCTGCCTGAACATCAAAGAAAAATCGACTGTAGACATGGAATCGCCTTCCGTCAGACAGATGTTTCAGGCTCTGATACGGAACGATCAGGCGATGGCGGTCGTGATCACAATCGTACTGATCAACTGCTCGGTATATATTACCTCGAATCTTGTCATCTACTTCTTCAAATATGATTTTGGCGGAGACTCCTGGTACAGTTCCTATACACTTTTCAACACCTTTGGCGGAGCGACACAGATCCTGGCGATGATGCTGTTTTTCCCGCTTTTACGGAAGTTTTTCAATGCCATCCGTATTTTTTATATCAGCTTCGGTATGGCGGTAACCGGCTATATTGTTCTGCTGGTGCTTGCTTTCACAAATATGTCGAATGTTTTCCTGCTGTTTATCCCGGGTTTTCTGATCTTTGCGGCAAACGGCATGCTGACTGTGCTCACTACGATTTTCCTTGCGAATACAGTGGACTACGGTGAGATCAAAAACAACCGCCGCGATGAGAGCGTTATTTTTTCCATGCAGACGTTTGTCGTGAAACTCGCTTCCGGCGTAGCTGCGCTGGTTGCCTCCATCTGCCTCGCGGTATGCAATTTAAGTTCTGATACGGACGCTGCCGTCTCCGCCACAGCGGCTGCTTCCTCTGTGGCAGGACTGCGTATGACGATGACCCTCTTTCCGATCGCGGGGCTGCTCGTCGCCGTGTGGCTGTTCCACAAAAAATATCTGCTGACGGATGAAAAAGTCGAACAGCTTGCTGCAGAAATCCGGTTAAGACGTGAAAATAATGTATAATTGAATTTAAATAAGGAGAGCTGACATATTCTGTCGCTCTCCTGTTTTATCTGTTGCTTATGAAAACAAAAGCAGAAATTTTCAGGTAAAAATCAGCCTGCCATCCATCCTCCGTCTACCGGAAGTACGGCGCCGTTTACATAGCTGCTTTCATCACTTGCCAAAAACAGTGCCGCGGCTGCGATCTCTTCCGCAGTACCGGGCTGCGGGGAACAGGCTATTACTGGCTGAACACGCGCATAACCGGCCATATTCGGCTGTCCCATGGACGTCCCGATCTCCGTGGATATACCGCCCGGAGCGATCGCGTTACAGCGAATCCCGTCAGGCATATACATATAGGCCGTGTTCTTCGTCAGAGAGATCAGCGCAGCCTTTGATGCACAGTAAATGGCGCCTGCCGCTGTACGCATACCGCCAACAGAAGCTACGTTGACTATGACTCCCTTCGTGCCGTTCGCCTTGAACACATTTACTGCTTTACGCATGGCAGCCATCGGGCCATAGACATTTACCTTCATTACCTGCTCATATCGTTCGTCAGTGGCATCACCGATCGGGCTCATGTCATCCATAACTCCGGCATTGTTGACCAGGATGTCCATCCCGCCAAACTGCTCAATGGCAAAATCAATCATCCCCTCATTTACTTCGCGGGAAGAAACATCGCCAGGATAAATAGCCACCTTCCCCGGCGCGTCTTTCAGTCCTTCCGCAAGCGCCTCAAGACGCTCTTTTCTGCGGGCTACCGCTACGACATTTGCGCCCTCTTTTGCAAAAAGTTCTACAATCGCATGACCCATACCGGATGAAGCGCCGGTAACAACTGCTGTTTTTCCGTCTAATCTCATAAAACACCTCCTGATTCTGACAGTTAATAGTTCTGATATTAATTATAGGCATCATAAACAGCTGTTGTCAAGAAAAAGAAGCGTTTGCTTTGTTTTCCCGGAATATTCGCTCCAGCAAAATTATCGCCGCAATGGCAAGGATCAATTCAGCGCAGGGCTGGGCATAGGCAAGTCCATACAGCGGCCAGAAATGGTTCAGAATAAAAAGAGCAGGGATTTCCAGAACCACTTTTCTTAAAATAGCAAAAATGAGTGATTTTCTCCCCATCCCGCAGGCCTGAAATACACCCACAGCCAGAAAATCAATATTAAGGAAAGTCATACCAAGGCACATTCCCCTCAGGAACCGGCTGCCGTAAGCGACCACCTCATCATTCTTCATAAACAGGCGGATCAGACTCTCCGAACCCGCATAATATACGACTGTCATCAGAACAATGAATGTAACACTGATTTTCGCGGTAAAGGTTACTGCCCTTTTCATGCGTTCACGGTTGCCGCTGGCATAATTATAGCCCACCAGCGGCATGATGCCCTGCGAAATCCCCATGGAAATATACATGGGAATCATATTGATCTTCTGCGTAATACCCATGGCTGCGACCGCATTGGAACCGTAGGAGGAAGTAAAATTGTTCAGAACTGTCATACTGGTCACATTCAGCAGATTCTGGATTGCGGCAGGAATCCCGACTGCGCAGATTCCACCGAGGATTTCCCTGTCAAAAGAAAATCTGCGCGGATTGATGCAGATGAACGTCTTGCCTCGCCGCGTCCACAACAGTACGAAAAAGTAGGCGCAGGCCACACAGTTGGAAAGAAATGTCGCCAGACCCGCACCGGCGGCGCCCATGCCCAACCCAAACGGGAGGATAAATAACGGGTCAAGGATGATATTCAAAATGCATCCGCTCATAGTGCCGATGCTTGCATGCAATGAAGCACCTTCCGAGCGGACAAGATTTGCCAGCACTACATTCATGATCGCCGGTACCGCTCCGCAGATTGTCGTCCAGCGAAGATATTGCCAGGTAGCGGAAACGGTGTCTTCTGTCGTCCCCAGAATTCCAAGCAGCTGCACGTGAAAAATGCCTGCCGCCAGAGAGAACAGGATAGAAAGAAACAGAGCGCAGTAAAAGCTGGCCGCGGAGCTTTTTCTCACCGCCTCGTATTCCCTTTTGCCAAGATAACGGCTCATCAGGCTGGAACCGCCCACGCCAAACAGGTTGATGACCGCGTTAAATGCCAGAAGCACCGGTGCCGCCAGAGTAACTGCAGCGTTTTCGACAGGGTCATTCAGCATCCCCACAAAATAAGTATCCGCGAGGTTATAGATGACCATCACCAGAGAACTCAGCACGGTGGGGACAGCCATTTTCATGACCGCACGGGGAATCGGCATCCGTTCGAACAATTCCGCTTTCTGTTCATCCATAGATTGTTTTGCTGTATCTGCCATGTAAAGTTTATTCCTCTCTGTCCATATCAGACATATAAATAAGTTCTATTTCTGAGCACAGGCCCTTTCGCTGAAAGCAGCTATTGCATGAATTTATGCTTCATATTTATGAAAGCATGGAATATCCACAAAACAAGAGCGGTGAAATACCGCTCTTGTCCTCTTTCCTTCATTGTGCAGACCGTCTCCTGAACTTTATTTATAGTTGACGATCTTCCCGAATTCTTCCTTCAGAGACGCACCGCCTACCAGACCGCCGTCGATGTCCGCCTGCGCGAACAGATCCGGAGCTGTCTTCGCGTTTACAGAACCGCCGTACTGAATACGGATAGCAGCAGCCGTAGCATCATCGTAAATCTCTGCGATGCACTTACGGATCTCTGCACATACCTCCTGCGCCTGCTCGGTCGTAGCAGTCTTTCCGGTACCGATCGCCCAGATCGGCTCATAAGCGATGACAGCTGTCTTTGCCTGATCTGCGGTCACGTTCAGGAAGCCCACCTTTACCTGCTGACGGATCCAGTCCATCGTGATGCCCTGTTCTCTCTGTTCCAGAGACTCACCGCAACACATGATCGGGGTAAGGCCATGCTCAAACGCCTTCAGCATCTTCTTGTTTACAGTCTCACTGGTCTCAGCAAAATACTCTCTTCTCTCGGAATGGCCGAGCACGACATACTTTACGCCGGCGTCGGTGAGCATGTTCGGAGAAATCTCGCCTGTGTAAGCGCCTTTCTCCTCAAAGTACATATTCTCAGCGCCAATCTGGATATTGGAACCCTTTGCGGCTTCCACTACCGGGATAATATCAATCGCCGGAACACAAAATACTACATCTACTTCATCGTTTACTACGAGCGGCTTTAAGGTCTCTACCAGCTTAACAGCCTCGCTCGGAGTCATATTCATCTTCCAGTTGCCAGCGATAATTTTCTTTCTTGCCATGATGATTGTTCTCCTGTTCTATATAATTTACTATAAAAGTGTCGTCAATAGACAGGTCTGCGTCCTCGATTCGCAGTGCGAATCGGGACAAATCGTGCCATGCTTGCATGGCTAAGAGCATGGATATTAGACGACCTGACCGGTATGAGCAAGTAGCGCAATAGCGCGGATTGCGAATAGCGGCAGCGATTGCGTGAGTGCGAAGCACGGAGCAATCGACTTTTATATTTAGTGGCGCCCGCGAAGCGGGCATGAAAATTCATAACTGCATTTTCCACCTGCGGCACGGCTCCTTACTTGTCGTCCGCTGCTACTACGCCCGGAAGATCTTTGCCCTCAAGGAATTCAAGGGAAGCGCCGCCGCCGGTGGAGATGTGGGACATCTTGTCGCCAAAACCAAGCTGGTTTACAGCTGCCGCGGAATCGCCGCCGCCGATGATGGTGGTCGCATCCGTCTCAGCCAGCGCTTTCGCTACCGCGATGGTGCCCTTAGCAAGGGTCGGATTTTCGAATACGCCCATCGGTCCGTTCCAGACAACGGTCTTGGCGGTCTTTACAGCCTCCGCATAGAGAGCTTGGGTCTTCGGTCCGATATCCATACCCATCTTGTCAGCCGGGATTGCAGTAGATTCGTATACCGCTGTCTCAATCTCTGCGTCGATCGGGTTCGGGAACTCACTTGTCACAACCGTATCGATCGGCAGGAGCAGCTTCTTGCCAAGATTCTCAGCCTTTGCCATCATTTCTCTGCAGTAGTCAAGTTTGGTATCGTCACACAGAGAGGTGCCGATCTCATAGCCCTGTGCTTTCAGGAACGTATATGCCATACCGCCGCCGATGATCAGAGTGTCGCATTTCTCAAGCAGGTTGGAGATCACGTTCAGCTTGTCTGCAACCTTCGCGCCGCCAAGGATCGCTACAAACGGTCTCACCGGATTCTCTACGGCATTGCCAAGGAAATTGATCTCCTTCTCCATCAGATAGCCGACCGCACAGTTGCCGCCCTTCGCACGAACCACTTCGGTAACGCCCGCTACGGAAGCATGAGCTCTGTGGGAAGAACCGAACGCATCGCATACATAATCATCGCAAAGGTCAGCCAGTTCTTTGCTGAACGCCTCACCGTTTTTGGTCTCCTCAGCGCCGCGGAAGCGGGTATTCTGCAGAAGTACAACATCGCCCGGCTGCATCGCTTCTACTGCAGCTGTTGCCGCCTCGCCGGTCACATTGTAATCTGATACGAAATTTACTTCCCTGCCGAGTTTCTCGCTCAGTCTCTTTGCTACCGGAGCAAGGGATTCGCCCTCGTTCGGGCCATTCTTTACTTTGCCAAGATGAGAGCAAAGAATCACCTTTCCGCCATCCGCAATCAGCTTTTTAATCGTCGGCAGAGCCGCTACAATACGGGTTTCGTCGGTGATCTCCCCGTTCTTCAGCGGTACGTTGAAGTCGCAGCGAACCAGAACTCTTCTGCCGCTGGCATTGAAATCATCAACTGTTTTTTTATTCAGCATTGGATTTTCCTCCTGATTTAAATTTACTGTTCTGTATGGCAGGAGACAAACATCCTGTTATGCAGAACCGGTTTACAATCGGGCAGGGTGATTTTACCCTGCGCATGAAAAAGAGGTCCGGTCCTTTCAGACCGGACCTCTTCTGGGTCTTTTTCCGTAACCGCGGCCTGTCCGCACTGCGCGCAGAACCGCATACCGGTAAAACTTTGTATTATGCCGTGCCTGCAATCAGCCAAGCTCAGCGAAGTACTTGATGGTGCGGACCATCTGGCTTACATAGGAGTTCTCATTGTCATACCAGGAAACAACCTGTACCTGAGAAGTACCATTGCCAAGGTTTACAACCATAGTCTGAGTAGCATCGAACAGAGAACCATATCTCATGCCAACGATATCAGAAGAAACGATCTCATCGGTGTTGTAGCCGAAGGACTCGGTAGCCTGAGCCTTCATCTCTGCGTTGATACCCTCTACGGTAGCTTCACCCTTAACAACTGCGTTCAGGATGGTGGTAGAACCTGTCGGGGTCGGTACACGCTGTGCAGCGCCGATCAGCTTGCCGTTCAGTTCCGGAATAACAAGGCCGATAGCCTTTGCAGCGCCGGTAGAGTTCGGAACGATATTGACAGCGCCTGCGCGGGATCTTCTCAGATCGCCTTTTCTCTGCGGGCCATCAAGGATCATCTGATCGCCGGTGTACGCATGGATCGTGCACATAATACCGGACTCGATCGGCATATAGTCGTTCAGAGCCTTCGCCATCGGAGCGAGGCAGTTCGTCGTGCAGGAAGCTGCGGAAATAACGGTATCTTCCTTGGTCAGAGTGGTGTGGTTTACATTGTAAACGATGGTCGGAAGATCATTTCCGGCCGGTGCGGAGATAACAACCTTCTTAGCGCCGGCTTTGATATGAGCCATGGATTTCTCCTTGGAGGTGTAGAAACCGGTGCACTCAAGAACAACGTCTACGCCAAGCTCGCCCCACGGAAGTTTGGAAGCGTCTGCCTCTTTGTAGATCGTGATGGTGTGGCCATCTACTACGATCGCGTCGTCCGTATAGGAAACAGTGTCAGCCTTCTCATATTTGCCCTGAGAAGAATCATACTTCAGAAGGTGAGCCAGCATCTTCGGGCTGGTCAGATCGTTGATCGCTACTACATCGTAGCCCTCTGCCTGGAACATCTGTCTGAATGCCAGACGGCCGATACGTCCAAAACCATTGATCGCAACTTTTACTGCCATGATAATAATTCCTCCTATATGTGATTTTTAATAGGTAAGTGCCGGGGAAATCATCATTCGTTAAAAAATCCCCAACCTTTTGCTATTCTACCTAATTTTTCCCAGAATTTCAAGAGCTAATATGCGTTCTAATAAAATTTTTATAGACTTTTTTACGCATTTTCGTTATGATATTTTGAAATAAAGACTTCCGGACGCAGCATGAATGGATTTAACCGATAAATTCCGCCCGGAACCAGTTCTCATCATATTGCAGCAGAATACTATCAGGTGAAAAAGCAGATAACGTTTCAGATCATGAAAGGATTTACAAAATAATGGATATCGTTTATGATTTTCATCTTCACTCAGAATTTTCCGCCGACAGCGATACCCCAGCGGAAGATATGGTACGACGTGCCTGTTCGCTTGGCCTTCAGGGTATGTGTTTTACAGAACATCTGGATATCGATGCGCCGCCCGACCCAAATGGAGCGGATTTTACGTTTCTGGATCTTGACGCGTATTTTGCGGATCTTAAAATACTCAAAGACCGATATTCCGGAATCATTCAGATAGGCAGCGGCATGGAATTCGGTATGCTTCCGCATCTGGCCGGTGAACTCTCCTCCTTAAATCAAAACCATCCGTTTGATTTTATCATCCTGTCCCAGCATTTTGTTGCCGGCATGGATCCTTATTATCCGGAATATTTTTCCTGCAGGACAGAACGCGAAGGCTATGAAGAATATTTTCGTACGGAGTATGAATGCTTAAAAAGATTTGCTGCGAAAGATTATGATACACTTGGGCATATGGACTATATTGTTCGTTACGGCCCCAATCGGAATCAAAACTTTTCTTATCAGGCTTATTCCGATTATATCGATCCGATTCTGCGCCATCTGATCAGCCACGGCAAATGTCTCGAACTGAACACGGGCGGATATAAATACGGACTTGAGGAACCCAATCCCTGTGCGGATATTTTTCGACGTTACCGGCAGCTTGGAGGCGAACTCATTACGATTGGTTCGGATGCGCACAAACCGCAGCATCTGGCTTATGATTTTAATCGCGCCGCAGCGCTGCTTACATCCCTTGGATTTCGATATTATACCGTATTTGAGCAAAGAAAAGGACGGCAGGTCAGATTCTGACCTGCCGTTATTTACAAAACAGATATCATAGCATTGACTGCGAATGATGAGAAGCGCTAAATCATTAGAATCATTCGTCATCGGAAGATTCCAGACTTTCTTCCGTGTATCCCAGTGCTTCTCCCAGCAGGTCATACCCGGCAAACGCATCTTTTATATGATACGAGCCAACATCCTCAGAAGCCCACCCGGCCGTCACAAGGATATACTCCCGGTCTCCGATCTGTGCCAGAGACGCAAGGCAAAGTCCGGCTTCCGCGGTATATCCGGTCTTCGCACCAATGATTTCTCCTCCGGTCACAATCTCATCCGCCACGTTTTTAAAGAACGTGCTCCAAACCGTAAATCCATCGGGATGTATGTCTGTAGCAGACATTACATGATAATGTGTGGTAAAAACAGTGCGAAATGTGCTGTCCTCTAAAGCTGCCTGCAGAATCAGGGCCATTTCATAAACGGTTGTGTACTGATCGTCGTCATGAAGGCCGGTGCAGTTCGTAAAATGACTCTGCGTCAGTCCCAGTTCCTCTACCTTCTGATTCATCAGCTCTACGAGCCCATCTTCAGATCCTGCTGCTTCAATCGCAAGCTGTATGCAGCATTCAGCACCGGAAGGCAGCAGCGCTCCATAGAGCAGTTCCCGAATCACAGTCGTCTCCCCCGGCTCAAAGCCGGCCCGTGAGGCTCCCGCCGCATACAGAGCATCATAAAACTCCGTATCCATCGTTACAGAGGCATCCAGATTTTTAATATTCTCAATTGCCACCCAGACGGAGAGAATCTTTGTCATGGAAGCCGGATAAATCACTTCGTCACTGCTTTTCGCTCCCATGACCGTACCGGTATTTTTATCAAGCAGCACCGCATGAGGGCTGTAAAGTGAATCCAGATCAACAGATACATCCGGTGCGGTATCCGCTTCTGTTTCAGTCAGATTTATCAGAGAAAAAAGCCCCGAATTGGAATGTGCAGCCGAATGATCTCCGTCCGAACCGCCCAGTATCCGTACGCCGGCAAAAGCAATACAGATAAGAAATACAAATATAACACAAAACAGCAGCATCGTTCTCTGACCACTGTTTCTTTTGCGCCTGCGGCGGTGATTTCCCGGAACACGACCGTTTCTTCTTCCGGAACTGTTACGGCTGTTCTTTCCTGTCTCACGCAATCTTCTGTTTTTTTCGTCATACCGGCTGCTGCCGTACGTTTCCGCCCTATTGCTGCGTCTGCCGTTGCCGGTAGAATTTTTATTTTCGCTTCGCATGTTGCCATCCAATCTGTTTCATACACATAAGGATATCAGAACCGTACGCCAAAAATTCTCCACGACCTGCTGTTCTGAATGGATGTATCGATTATACTGTGAAATTCTGCATCGGGCAAGCCCCAACCGGAAATTCGACATAATACCGTTTATGCCGGAAAAATTGCCGTATTTTCCAATTCTCTTTATGCAGCTCTTTTTGTTTTCCTGGATGAGCCCTGTGAAATGAGTGTAGGAGTGATGTAGGAATAATGTAGGAGTGACCGCAATATTTAACACTGCGAGCCACTCCTACACAAATCCAAAACGTTGATTTTAAGCCATTTCTTTAGAACTTCCCAGCCTGAGCGGCCTCCTCCACGCTAACAGCTACCGCAACCGTCATACCAACCATCGGGTTGTTGCCCGCGCCGATCAGACCCATCATCTCTACATGAGCCGGAACAGAGGAGGAACCTGCGAACTGTGCATCGGAATGCATACGGCCAAGGGTATCGGTCATACCATAGGAAGCCGGGCCAGCAGCCATGTTGTCCGGATGCAGGGTACGGCCTGTGCCGCCGCCGGATGCTACGGAAAAGTACTTCTTGCCGGCTTCCAGACGCTCTTTCTTATAGGTGCCTGCTACCGGGTGCTGGAAACGGGTCGGGTTCGTAGAGTTACCGGTGATGGAAACGTCTACGTTCTCTTTCCACATGATTGCTACGCCTTCCGGAACGCTGTTTGCGCCATAGCAGTTTACCTTCGCACGGAGGCCCTCAGAGTAAGACTTTCTGAATACTTCCTTCACCTCGTTGGTATACGGATCGTACTCAGTCTCTACATATGTAAAGCCATTGATTCTGGAAATGATCTGTGCCGCATCTTTTCCAAGACCGTTCAGGATAACACGGAGCGGTTTCTGACGAACCTTGTTTGCTTTCTCTGCGATACCGATCGCACCTTCCGCCGCTGCAAAAGACTCATGGCCTGCAAGGAACGCGAAGCACTCGGTCTCTTCCTCAAGAAGCATCTTGCCAAGGTTGCCATGACCAAGACCAACCTTACGTGTATCCGCTACAGATCCTGGAATACAGAATGCCTGAAGTCCTTCGCCGATGGCTGCCGCTGCGTCTGCTGCCTTACGGCAGTTCTTCTTGATAGCGATTGCTGCGCCTACCGTGTATGCCCAGCACGCGTTCTCGAAGCAGATCGGCTGAATGCCTTTGATCTGATTGTAAACGTCCAGGCCTGCATCCTTTGTGATTTTCTCCGCTTCCTCGATTGAAGCAATTCCATAGCTGTTTAATACAGAATTGATCTTGTCAATTCTTCTCTCATATGATTCAAATAAAGCCATTTTACACACCTCCCTCGCTTACTCTTTTCTCGGATCGATAATCTTCACTGCGTCGTCAACTCGGCCGTACTGACCCTTTGCCTTCTCCCATGCGGTGTTCGGGTCATCGCCTTTTTTGATGAAATCCGTCATCTTTCCAAGGCTGACGAACTGATATCCGATGATCTGATCGTCTGCATCAAGAGCAATGCCGGTCACGTAGCCTTCCGCCATCTCCAGATAGCGCGGACCTTTCTTCAGTGTGCCGTACATTGTGCCGACCTGGGAACGAAGGCCCTTGCCAAGGTCCTCAAGACCTGCGCCGACTGCAAGCCCGTCCTCAGAGAATGCGGACTGTGATCTGCCGTAAGCGATCTGCAGGAACAGTTCTCTCATGGCTGTATTGATTGCGTCACAGACAAGGTCTGTATTCAGAGCTTCGAGAACGGTAAGTCCCGGAAGGATCTCCGCAGCCATAGCAGCAGAATGCGTCATGCCGGAGCAGCCGATCGTCTCAACCAGCGCTTCCTGGATCACGCCATCCTTGATATTCAGGCTCAGCTTACATGCGCCCTGCTGCGGTGCGCACCAGCCGATGCCGTGCGTAAAGCCGGAGATATCTTTGATCTCTTTCGCCTGTACCCATTTCGCTTCTTCCGGAATCGGAGCGGCGCCATGATGGACGCCCTGCGCCACAGGGCACATTTCTTCTACTTCTCGTGAATAAATCATTGTCTTACTCCTTTCGGTAAAAATGGTTATATATTCAATGCGCTGCCGAGCGCGCATCTTACAACAGGCATCCGGACGCCGGCGGCCTGCTTATAAGTGTATTCGCGGCAGATCTGTTCAGAACAGTCATGCCTGTTTTGCATCAGTCATTGTAGCCATTCGGATTCATGGACTGCCATCTCCATGTATCTGCACACATTTCATCAATGCCATACTGCGCTTCCCATCCCAGCTCCTCCTTCGCCTTTTTCGGATCTGCGTAGCAGACGGCAATGTCTCCCGCACGGCGAGGCTTGATTTCGTAGGGAAGCGTTTTCCCGCAGGCTTTTTCAAACGCATGGAGCACCTGAAGTACACTGTAGCCTTTTCCGGTGCCGAGGTTATAAATACGGACTGCCGGTTCATCGTCAAACTTCTTCATTGCCTTCACATGGCCGTTCGCCAGATCGACCACATGTATGTAATCCCGGACCCCGGTGCCGTCCGGCGTATCGTAATCATCACCGAACACGCCCAGCTTTTCCAGCTTACCGACCGCTACCTGCGCTATATAAGGCACCAGATTGTTCGGGATGCCCTTCGGGTCCTCACCAATGAGGCCTGCCTTATGCGCTCCTATCGGGTTAAAATACCGCAAAAGAACAACATTCCATTCCGGGTCGGAAACATGGAGATCTGTCAGTATCTGTTCCAGCATGCCTTTTGTCTGGCCATATGGATTGGTGATCTGTCCTTTCGGGCAGTCTTCCGTGATCGGCACAAAAGCCGGATCCCCGTAAACGGTCGCTGAAGAGCTGAAAATAATCTTCTTTACTCCGTGTTTTCTCATGGCATCACAGAGCGTCAGCGTACCGGTAATATTGTTATGATAGTATTCCAGAGGCTTGCGCACAGACTCGCCGACTGCCTTGTATCCGGCAAAATGAATCACGGAATCAATCGATTCCTTTTCAAATATCGCATTGACCGCATCACGATCCAGCATGTCTGCATGATAAAACGTAATCTTTTTGCCGGTGATCTGCTCAACTCGTTCAATTGCCTTCTCATTGGAATTATAAAGATTGTCCATCACGACAACTTCATAGCCATTGTTTAACAGCTCTACGCATGTATGGCTGCCGATATAACCGGCACCGCCCGTAACCAGTACTGCCATATGTCCTCCTGTCTCATTTTCTGCCTTTTGGTTTTGTGAATGATCTTATTCAGAAACGAAATCCTTTTCTCTGACATGATACACTTTTCTGCCTGTTTTGTAAACAAAAAAGTACGGAAAAAAGAAAAGCAAACGCCATGATACGAAGATTCTGCTGTTATGGGCAGGCGCAGCTGTCAGATAAAAATGATTGTACATGAAATAAAATCTGTGCTACACTGACAGCAGACGGACTATGGATAAAAAAATGCAGAAAGGATTTTCATATGAAAATTTCGCATGCCTCTGTATTGGCCGCTTTTTTTTCAGGTTTATGCGCTGTGACGGGGACCGTGGGCGCTTCAGCAGCGGAAGACAAAACATCGAGCACCGGTTTTTTCCTTGACACGGTTGTTACGATTACGCTCTATGGTGATACAGACTCCACCGCGATGGACGGCTGCTTTTCGCTTCTGGAAGAATATGAACAGATGCTGAGCCGCACAATTGAGGGAAGTGATGTCTGGAATATCAATCAGAGTGAAGGAAAAGCGACCGTTGTAAGTGACGAGACGGCTGATCTGATCGAAACGGCTCTGGAATATTCCAGATTGACAGACGGCGCTTTTGATATTACCATTACACCGCTTGTGGATCTCTGGAATATTGAAGGAAAATCCAGCCTTCTTGCCGACGGTGATGCAGAGGAAGCTCTGCAGGAAGATACCGCAGACGTCCTTATTCCAACGGATGAAGAGATTGCATCCGCACTTTCGCACGTGGATTATACGGTGGTTTCTGTGGAAGGAACAACTGTTACTCTCTCCGACCCGGATGCGGAAATTGACCTGGGCGGAATCGCCAAGGGATATATTGCGGATCGTCTGAAAGAATACCTCCTGTCACAGGGAATCGAAAGTGCTCTGATCAACCTGGGCGGTAATGTTCAGACGATCGGGACAAAACCGGACGGAAGTAAATGGAAGATCGGCATTCAGGAGCCGTTTGGCGGAAGTTCAGATATCATTGCGGCTGTTGCATGTGCCGGAGCGTCGGTTGTTACATCCGGGACATATGAACGGTATTTTGAGCTGGATGGTACGATTTATCATCATATTCTGGATCCGGCGACCGGATATCCGGCGGATAACGGCCTTACGAGCGTCACGATTCTCTCAGAATCCTCTGTGGTCTGTGATGCCTTAAGCACAGCCTGCTTTGTATTGGGGCTCAGGGACGGGTCTGAACTGATTGAAACACTGGATAATGTCGAAGCCCTTTTTATTACAGAAGATGAAACGCTGTATCGGACGAGCGGGTTTCCAGAATAACCAGGATAATATAAGGAACAGAAAGGAAACTCATATTCATGAATCACGAAGCATCCGCATTGCATGAGGAGGATATCCGTCTTATTGAAGGAACAGCCATGAACGAAACTCTGATGAGTATTGCGCCGGGCTATTCACTTACGGACTATTTATTTTTTGATATTGAGACGACAGGTCTTTCTGCCGAAACCTCTTTTATCTTCCTGATTGGCTGCATTGGCTATAAGGATGACACATGGATGCTTCACCAGTTTTTTATTCGGACGGTGCAGGAAGAAAAAGCGCTCCTGACTGTTTTTTTTGAATTGGCTCAGAACTATCAGGTCCTTGTACACTTCAATGGGAATACATTTGATCTGCCTTTTATCCGGAAACGTGCAGCGGCTAATGGCCTGGAGCCTGTGACCGACGCCCTTGTTTCCGCAGATCTCTACCGTTATTTTACTCCACTCCGGAAAATTCTCAGTCTTCCGCATATGAACCAGAGTTTTCTGGAACATTATGTCGGCTGGAACCGAAATGATCAGATGAGCGGCAGAGAAGTCGTTTCACTGTTCTGGAAGTATTCGGTATCCAGAAGTATGGAAGAGAAACAGCTTTTGCTCCTTCACAACCACGATGATCTGCTTGGCATGCTGCGTGTACCGTCCATGGAAGCGTATTATCTGCTGTTCTCAGGAAGGATCCTGCCCGATATTTCTGCTGAGGAAACAGAAACCGGGGATGCCCTGCTTTTGAAATTTTCGATGGTGCTGTCACTGCCTGTTCCGGTGGAACTGCCCATTCTTACAGATGAGAACCATGCAGCAGGCAGCGTAATTCTCTCTGCCGGAAATCATCAGGGGCAGATTTCTGTTCCCCTTTATTGCGGAACGCTTCGTTATTTTTTCCCGGACTATGAGAATTATTATTTTCTGCCGTTGGAAAATCAGGCTATTCATAAAAGTGTGGCGGCTTTTGTTTCAAAAGAATATCGAACAGCTGCCAGGCCAGAGAATTGTTATATAGAAAAAAAGGGCCGTTTTCTGCCTCTTCCATCCACAGTGCCGAATAACGGTTATAAAGACTCCGTTTTAACAAAGTCCCCTTTCTCTCCCATGCTGCGGGAAAGCTATGACTCCAAACATTCTTATTTTGAATATACAGGATTATCCTGTCAGAAAGAACAGAATATGGATCACGAGTCGCTTCAGGCCTATACCCGGATACTGCTCAGTTCCTGTTCCTGTATCTTCAGACTTCCTTCTTTTTCTGAATCATAAAAAGCGGTATGTGCGCTTTGACACATACCGCCTGTGTATTTTAGATTATTCAGCTTCAGAGACTTCTTCTGCAATTGGTGCCGCATCTTCCATCGGTACCTCTTCAACAGCTTCCTCCTCTGCCGGAACTTCCTCCTCATTCGTCTCAAGGTCGCGTACAGGAGTGCGGTTCTCGATCGCCTTCATACTCAGGCTGATCTTATGATCCTCACCATTGAAATCTACCACCTTTGCCTCAATGATCTGACCTACCTTCAGGATATCGGAAGGCTTGTCCACATGTGTGTGGGAGATCTGAGACACATGAAGCAGTGCGTCCACGCCCGGCTCCAGCTCTACAAACGCACCAAAATCTGTCATTCTCGCTACGCGGCCTTCCACGATCGTATCCTTTGCATACTTCTCACCGGCGGTAAGCCACGGATTCTGATCTGCAAACTTCAGGCTCAAAGCAATCTTGCTGCCGTTGATATCCTTGATCAGTACAGTCAGGTTCTGACCAACTTTGAATACCTTCTTCGGGTTCTCGACATGTCCCCAGGACATTTCGGAGATATGAAGCAGACCGTCCGCTCCGCCAAGATCAACAAACGCGCCGAAATCAGTCACATTCTTTACAACGCCTTCCACAACATCACCCGGGTGGATGCGCTCAAAAAGTTCTTTCTGCATCTGAGCCTTTCTCGCTACAAGAATCTGCTTCCGGTCACCGATGATACGTCTTCTGCGGGGATTGAACTCTGTGATTACAAATTCGATCTCCTGCCCTTTATACTTCTCAAGATTCTTTTCATATGTGTCGGACACCAGACTTGCCGGAATGAATACTCTGGATTCTTCTACGACAACACTCAGTCCGCCGGTCAGCACCTGTACAACCGGCGCTGTAAGTATCTCCTGCGAATTAAACGCTTCTTCCAGTCTCTTGTTGCCCTTCTCGGCAGCAAGACGCTTGTAGGTCAGGACAACCTGCCCGTCTCCGTCATTGACCTTCAGAACTTTGGCCTCCATCTTGTCATCCACGTGGACGAGTTCGCGAAGATCAACGTTTGAATCGTTTGTGTATTCGTTTCTGGTGATGATTCCGTCGGCTTTATATCCAATGTTAAGGACAATTTCGTCTTCCTTGACATCAATCACAGTCCCTTCGACTACCTCTCCATTATGAATTGTTTTAAATGACTCATCCAGCATTTGTTCAAAACTAAGATCTGACATGTTTTGAAACCTCCTCAATCAAATTATTTGGGGTCGATGCCCCCGCTGTAATGCCTACGCAGCCCCTGGATGGCAATAGCCGAATATCCAAATCTTTCAGTGTTTGTATATAGTAAGTATTTGCACATTCTGTCTTGCATATTTCGAACAGCTTCCGCGTGTTCGAGCTGTGGGTGCCTCCAATGACGATCATACAGTCTGCTTTCGCCGCGATCTCGCGGGCTTCCGATTGGCGTTCCTCGGTTGCACTGCATATCGTACATATGACATCTACGGTATCATAACGCATTTTACAAATAATTTCAACTAATTTATCAAATTTCTTGTAATTAAATGTCGTCTGTGAAACGATGGTAAGAGGCTTATCAGACATAGAATGATATTTTTCCGCTTCTTCTTCTGAACTGATAACAGCCACCGGCCCATCCGCCCATCCGCGGATACCTTCCACCTCGGGATGCCCTTCATTTCCGATGATCACGATCTCATGTCCGGCCCGTCCGCGCTCTTCGACGATCCGGTGTATTTTTTTCACAAACGGGCAGGTCGCGTCCACCATATGAAGCCCATTCTGCTCAATCAGGGTATAAATACGCTTTGGAACTCCGTGAGATCGGATAACCACCGTACCTTCCTTTATGCAGGAAAGTTCCTCCTCGCTGTTAAGAACCGTCACGCCTTTTTCTTCCAGCTCGCGCACGACTTCCTCATTATGAATAATGGGGCCAAAGGTATAGATGGGCTTTATGCCTTCTTCGATCTGGCGGTACACCTGATCTACTGCTCTTTTGACTCCAAAACAGAAGCCGGCGGTTTTGGCAACGATCACGTCCATTCAGGCATTCTCCTTTAAAGAAACAAGTCTCAGGATTTCCGATACCACTTCCTCAACAGACATGTCAGAGGAATCTATGAGAACAGCGTCGTCAGCCTGTCGAAGCGGCGCGGTCTCGCGGTGCATATCCCGGTAATCCCGCTCGCGGATATCCTGTTCAATTTCTTCTAATGTACAGGCTCCGTCTTTGTCGGCCTGCTCCAGATAACGGCGTTTTGCTCGCGTCCTGACGCTGGCGGTCAGATAAATCTTCAGGTCAGCGTCCGGCAGAATCTCTGTGCCGATATCTCTTCCGTCCATCAGTACATTTTCCCGTGCCGCAAGATCTCTCTGCAGAGCGGTCAGCTTGGAGCGCACCTGCGGTTTGGCTGAAGAGCGGCTTGTCATGTCGCTCACCTCTTCGGTGCGGATCAGCAGTGAGACATCCTCTCCATTCAGATAGACATGCTGTTCTCCATCCACATAACGAATGCCTACTTCGATCAAATCGAGTGCGGAAAGGAGAGCCGCCTCATTATCAATATCAATGGAATTCCGGAGCAGTCCGAGCGCAATGGCGCGGTACATGGCTCCGGTATCTACATAAATAAATGACAGTTCCTTTGCCGCAAGCCTTGCAATGGTACTTTTGCCTGCGCCTGCCGGACCGTCAATGGCAATGTTGAAACTCATAGTATCCTCCGGGTTATAAAAGATTTCTACGCGTTGATGGATGCCGGGAAGCGCCACTTCACTGCGTTCAGTGGCAGATTGCCTCCGCCATCAGAAAAATGCTTCGCATTTAGGCGGAGGCGCCTGCAGCATGGCCGGTCGCCCATGCAATCTGAAGATTGAAGCCGCCTGTCAGGGCATCTACGTCAAGAACTTCACCGGCGAAATAGAGTCCATTCACCTTTTTGGATTCCATGGTAGCCGGATTGATTTCTTTTACACAGACACCTCCGCGCGTGATAATTGCTTCATTATAGCCTCGAAGGCCAAGCAATGTCAACGAAAAATGTTTGGTGACCGCTATCAGCTTTTTCCTCTCTTCACGGGTAATCTCATGGACTGGTTTCTCTTCCGGTATTCCACATCGTTTTGCAATGACCGGAATCATTTTCGACGGAAACAGCGTGGCGAGCACATTTTTAAAATGTTTGTTTTTTGCTGCCTCAAATTCCCGCAGGATCCGCGCATCCAGCTGTTCTTCCGAAAGAGCAGGCTTTAAATCGACAGACAGAGTCAGAGGATGCTCTTTCAGCTGTTTCTGTATCATACAGCTGGCTGTGAGGATAACCGGGCCCGTTACTCCAAAATGGGTAAACATCATTTCGCCAAATTCACGGTACAGCTCTTTTTTCCCGTCGTAAACAGACACTTCTACGTTGCGAAGGGATAATCCCTGCATCTGCTGTGCGTCTGTGCCTTCCGTCTCCATCGGCACCAGAGAGGGAGATCGCTCGCTCACCTGATGCCCGGCCTCCTTTGCAAACCGGTATCCGTCTCCGGTCGATCCTGTCGAAGGATAGGACATACCGCCTGTGGCTACGATGACAGCATCTGCGTCAATTTTTTCCCCGGAATCAAGAAGCAGACCGCATATGGATGGCCTCTGTTTCGCATCATTCCCGCAGTGATCGTCTTTCGCATCTGCCGCGCCGGCAGATATCCGGATTTTCTTTACTTCTTCATTCAGGAAGATTTTCACCCTGCTTGCCGTCAGCTTCTTTTTCAGCGCCGCAATCACATCAGAAGAATGGTCTGAAACCGGAAATACACGCTGGCCGCGCTCGGTTTTTGTCGTCAGTCCCTGCTCTTCAAAAAAACGAAGCGTCTGCGCACTGTCAAAACCATAAAATGCACTGTAGAGAAAGCGGCGGTTTACACACACCGCCTGTAACAGCTGCTCCACAGAACAGTTATTTGTAAGGTTGCACCGGCCTTTGCCGGTAATGAACAGCTTTTTCCCTAGTTTTTCATTTTTTTCAAAAAGGAAAACTTGATTTCCGTTCTCCGCGGCGGCTATGGCGGCCATCATACCGGCCGGCCCGCCTCCGATTACTGCCACTGTATGCATTTTTTCTCCTGCTCCCTGCCGTTTGTCTGTATACCTCTCTTCACGGATTCAGTCCGGTCTCCATTCCCCGTCACACACATCTTCCTCTTCCGGAATGTCTTTCTGGTGATGCGCACTGTGCGCGGTGATACTTTCCTGGCGGAGGGAATCCGCATCTTTTTTCTGATTCACGGTATCGCCGGATAATGCCGGCGGAAGGCTTTCCCCATCAGCAGCATGGTGCTGAACTTCCCCGCACTGCAGTTCGAACCAGAATTCGACTCCATCCTCCCGGTTACAAACACCGTATGCCTGATGGAACGATTCCATGATTGCTTTTACAATCGATAATCCGACGCCGCTGCCTCCGTATTCTCTTGTCCGTGCTTTATCTACCTTATAAAATTTATCCCAGATCTGGCCGATGTCCTCCATCGGAATTTGCTGACCGGTATTAAACACTGTCACCCGCACTTTGTGGTCCTTCGGTGACTCTCCGTCAAGTTCTTCCGTCTTCACAAGAATCCGGCCCTCTCCGCTTACATGGTTCAGCGCATTGCTTAAATAGTTGGTGATGACTTCCTCGACCTTGAATTCATCTCCCCAGGCAAACAGAGACGGCTCTCCCAGATAGGTGATCTCCGCATCTTTTTGCTGCGCCAGAATACTCACAGACTGGATCTTGTTCTGGATGAGCAAAGCCAGATCGAAGCGTTCCATTACGATCTCATCCTTGCCGAATTCCAGCTGATTTAAAGTCAGCAGCTTCTGTACGAGAGTATTCATTTTCGAGGCTTCATCCATAATGACATCACAGTAAAACTCACGGCTTTCAGGATCGTCGTTGATGCATTCCTGCAGCCCCTCCGCATAACCCTGAATCAGAGCAATGGGCGTCTTCAGCTCATGGGATACATTCGAAAGGAATTCCTTGCGCATATTGTCAATCTGTTCCTTTTTCTCAATATCCCTCTGCAGTTCATTGTTCGCAGTCATCAGCTGACCATACGCCTGCTCCAATCTTTCAGACATCTCATTGAAACACGCACCGAGCTGCCCGATCTCGTCCGTTCCGCCGCTGGTATATTTCACATTAAAATCCAGATCCGCCATCCGTTTGGAAAGATCCGTCAGTTCACCAAGCGGTTTTGTAACCCGCTTTGTCACGAACCACACGATCACACTTGTCAGAAGAATACCGAAAATACAGATGTACTTGATAAATTCATTCGAAATACGGACACTGTCACGGATGCTTTCGATATTAATCCGCATAATAAAATAAAAGCCGCCGTCTAAAAGTCCCCACATTTCCAGATAATTCAGGCCGATTTCATTATCATATTTTTTCTGGATGGTATAGCTGTCATTGGATTCGAGTACATTGACATTATCCGTATCGACCCCGATTCCATATCCATTCAGCCGGCCTTTCATAATGCTGGCATAAAAATTCGACTGTGAGCCAAGCACTTCGTTATAACTCATGTCAGTGACAAGGTAGGAAATATCATTGTCATTGCAGAGCTCTTCAAGCTGCTCCTGCGCGCTCTCATCGAGATTCCCGATCGAATCAATGTTTTCATTTAAAACCCGATAAGCCTCTATGAGCGCCTCCTGTTTTTTCGTATAGTAAAAACTTTCGAGGAAAAAAGAATTGATGAGGAAGTTTGCGAGAAACATTGCCGCCATCAACAGTCCGAAAATAACGGTGAGCTGCGCCCTCAGGGACCACTTTGCCATCTTTCTGCCTTTCGGTTTCATCTTTTATTCCACCTCAAACTTATAACCCATCCCCCAGATCGTACGGATGTAATCTCCCTTGTCGCCCAGTTTGCTGCGCAGTTTCTTTACATGCGTATCAATGGTGCGCGCATCGCCGAAATAATCATAATTCCATACACTGTTCAATATTTTTTCTCTTGAAAGCGCGATACCCTGATTTTCCACAAAATAAGTCAGCAGTTCAAACTCCTTAAAACTCAGTTCCACACTCTTTCCGTCAATCATGACTTCATGCGCCGCCTTATTGATCTCAATGCTTCCGGCGCGCAGAATATCATCCGCCGAAAAACCGCTGGTTCTGCGCAGAATTGCCTCCACGCGGGCGACCAGGATCTTTGGTGAAAACGGTTTCGAAATATACTCATCCACACCCAGGTCAAACCCAAGCAGTTCATCACGCTCATCGCCCTTCGCTGTCAGCATGATAATCGGCACTGTGGAATATGCACGAATCTCACGGCATACCTGCCATCCGTCCATTTTTGGCATCATCACGTCCAGAATCACGAGCGCGATATCTTTCTGTTCAAAAAAGATATCGATCGCCTGCGCTCCGTCCTCGGCTTCCACAACGTCAAATTCTTTTTTTACAAGAAAGTCCCGCACCAGCTTACGCATCCTGCTCTCATCATCCACTACAAGGATTTTCAAACGTTCCATAAATTTTCTCCTTTCTCCTGCACCGGTTTTCCCTGATATGTAACTCAAAAGTAACATTGAATTATGTCAATCCTGTGAATCCGCAGCCGAAAAATATGTATTTTCTGTGTCATACAAAACGATATCATACAACAGAATCAGTACCACCGGCTAAGCCGGTGGTTTGATTTCCGCCCTATAAGGGC
>JAJBTU010000018.1 GCA_020860715.1 Clostridiales bacterium
TGAGAAATTTGTTTTTACAAATGAAAGCGGAAAATAAACTTCTTCTTTTGGCAAGTCATAACAAGGAAGACATCAGCACTTTATGCGATGAGGTATATGAAATGGAAGATGGAGGGCTTACGAAAGTAAATTATCCTGCATATTCAACTTTGGCTTTCAGTAATGGAGAATAGCTTATCTCTAGGATATATAATATTATATAATATTAATGCAATCCCACGTGATGCTGAAGTGGTCTGGGTCAATTTGGCCCAGACCAAAGTTTTCTTTTAGGCTTTCTCTGAAGTTATAAAATTCACAGGGAAGCAGTTTTTAGATTCTTATATGGGTAAATTACCCTTGACAAAATCCGTCTCAGGATTCCGCATGGGCTGCATACTAAAATACTTTTAATAGAATTTCACAATTTCATCCACAGTCTTGCGCACTTTGGGGCGTGGTTCTCCATCCGCGTAGCCAAGCGCGATTACAGCGGCAATCTCCTGCGATTCATCAATCTTCAACAACTCGCGAAGAGCTGCCGCGTCACGGATTCCCATTACCAGAGTATCCATGCCCATTTCCTTTGCCTTTAACAGAAGAATCTGATTCTGCAGACCAAGGTCATACATCCCCCAGCCGTTGCCAATCTCATTCGCCGCAGTGCCATTCTCTTTGTCAAAACCGGAATAATTTTTTACGTATGAGGTAACGATCAGAGCAGCGGCACCGGCCGCATTTTTCGCGTTGAAAGGAGGGAGGCATTTATCTAAAACCTGTTCCTTCATTTCTTCCGTGTACACAATCGCATACCTTCCTGTCTGGCTGTTTTTCCAGGACGGCGCCTGCTGCGCAGCTTCAATCAGAACACGCAGCTCTTCCTCAGTTACTTTTTTTGAAGTGTCGTAACTCCGAATGCTTCTTCTTTCTTCAATAGCACTTTGTAATTCCATTCTGAAAAGTCCTTCTTTTATTTTATATGGTCATAAAAACAGTTCGCACTCTTTTCTGTTTGCGCAAAGCACACCAAGCGCTACGCCGCCCAGGCTGGTGATGGCACGCCCCAGCTTTTTTGCCCCAACAGGACAGACCAAGATGCAACGCATACAGCTGATACATTTTTTAGAATCCGGCTTCATCGATACAGGATCAATTGCGCCGACCGGACATTTCTCTGCACACAGGCCGCATTTTACACAGGCATCCGAAGCATCCGGAGCCATGCCGGGAGTCTTAAGTCCTGCTTTTTCCGGAATTTTTCCGGGTACATCCGGAAGCGAGACATCTTCTGCGTCAAGTTTCTGACGGATTTGGGATGCCATCTCTTTCAGACACTTTTCATCCTCCGCATCAGGCCGGCCGGCTGCAACTTTCCGCGCAATCGAATGCTCAGCCAGTGCGGCGACAGCCGCGACCGGTCTGAAACCGGCTTTACATGAAATATCCTGCAGCTGCGCCAGAGTATTATCAAAAGCGCGGTTTCCATATACGCAGACAAGAATCGCTTTTGCCTGCCCTCCGGACAGTTCGCTCAGACGCTCTACGGCGGTCTGGGGAACCCGCCCTCCGTAAGACGGAACCGCGATCAGCGCGATATCATCATTTTCCAATACAATTTTTGCAAAATCAATCGTTCTGTCGCACAGATCGATCTCCGAAATATGCTTTGAAAACTCATGGCTTAAAATGTCGGAAGCCTTTTTTGTCCCGCCTGTCGGGCTGAATGTAATTTCATAGAATTTCATTGTCCTTCCCCTTTCAAAAATCCCGGTAGTGCTCTGATTATAACAGATGACAGGAAGAAAGAAAACAGAGAATCTTCGGTTGTAGTCCCCTTTTTTATGTGATAAGATATTTTCAATTTACGAATCATTTTGCAGGCTTGCAGAATCAAAGAAATCGTGACCGATTACGAAAACTGGCTGCAGGAATCTGCATAAAAAATATTTATGCTAATTGTAACGGGCTATTTGCAAGATGAAGAAAGGGCGGGTTTTTATGAATCCGGATAAATTGGATCTTAATGAGAAAGACATTCGAAATTTTCACACAGAGCGCTTTGAAGCGGATGTTCCCATCGAAGAATATCTGGAGAACTGTGTGGATGTACCGACATTTGCGGAATGTTGCCGCGCCTGTCCCAATTATAATAAGACCTGGTCCTGCCCGGAATTTGATTTTGACCCGCTCGACTATTGGAGAAGATATCAGATGCTTCATCTGATCGGGGAGAAGATTTATCTTCCGGAGTATCTGACCAACGGGAATTATTCGACGCGGGAGACAGCGCGAATGACGGCCAGGATTATGGGAATATACAAGAATGATCTGGCAGAAGAACTTTTGCAAATGGAAAAGGAAAAGCCGGGAAGCGTATCCTTAAGCGGAGGATATTGTTCTCAGTGTGCGCGGGAGCAGCGAAGCGATGAGTCGGAAGAACAGATGATTGACAGCAGCTTTTGCACACGGACGAAAGGCCGACCCTGCCGCCATCCGGAACGGATGCGTTATTCGATTGAAGCTCTGGGAGGCAATGTCGGACTCACTGTGACGAAATATCTGCATCAGAAGCTGCTTTGGATGGAAGAGGGAAAACTGCCGGAATATTATATGCTGGTGCTGGGACTGTTGTACTAGAGACTTCCGGCTATCAATGATGATTGACATGCTGATTCAGCAGGAAGACTATCATCGGGCTTATCACATGAATAAGACGTAGTGGCTGACAGTTGAGCTGGAGAGCAGTGTGCCTGATGAAGAGATTAAGAATCTGATCAATCTGAGTTATCGCCTGACAGATAAGGCAGGATCAAAAGGCAGAGGAGGCAATTAATAGTGGGAACACTCTATTTTGCAAGACATGGTCAGACGGTATGGAATGTAGAAAATAAAATCTGCGGCGCTACGGACATCCCCCTTACAGAACTGGGGCATGAGCAGGCGATTGCACTTGGCAAACAGATCGCAGCTGAAAAACTGCCTGTTGATGAAATCCTGTATTCGCCGTTAATGCGGGCTTCGGAGACAGCGAGACATATTTCGGAGGAGACAGGTATCCCAATGCGGATGGAGCCGCGCCTGAAAGAGCAGAATTTTGGACGTTTTGAATCTACGCCCAGAGATGGACAGGAATTTCGGAATGCGAAGTCTCATTTTCTGGATCATTATGATGACGGAGAGACAATGATGCAGCTGTGTCAGAGGGTGTATAACCTGATCGACGACATCCGGGCAGGCCATCAAACTTATTTACTGGTGGCTCACAATGGCATTTCCCGTGCGGTTCATTCTTATTTTTATGACATGAGTAATGAAGAGTTCGCTGCGTTCGGAATCAGAAATTGTGAAGTAAAAGCCTATATCTGGTGAAATGATGGTACAGACAGTTATCAGGTTACGGAGATGTTTATCAACAACCGGGAGCAGCTTTTAAGACGGCTTTTATCTTAAAAGTGTTGATTTCTCTTTTACAGAATCCGTTCCGGATGAAAGTTCAGATAATCCCCGGAAACCAGATGGTAGGAGATGCCGTGATATGCTCCGAGGATGCTGTCATGAAAACGGCTTTCCCCATGACAATGGGAATACACGACATGCTCCACATGATACTGCTCCGCAATCCGTGTAAATGCACTTTCTTTTTCGAGGATACTGGTGGGAGGGTAGTGCAAAAAGAGGATGAATCTTTTATATCCATCCGCGGCAGCGGCATCGAAAGACTGCTGCAGCCTGGCAATTTCGCGGTCAACCAGCTTTTTTGCGTGAGCCTCCATCGTTTCATCCCAGCCGACGATCCTTCCTTTGCGGTCCAGATAAAAAGGCCCTTCAAAGGTATATCCTTTTGTCCCAACGAGAGCATAGTCCTTGTATGCATAATAATTATTCTGCAAAAATGAAAGCCGGCCCTGATATTCCCGGTTCAGCCGTTCGGTTTTCTTTGCATCCCAGAACATATCGTGATTGCCCCTGAGCAGAATTTTGTTTCCCGGCAATGCCTCAATGAACGCCAGATCTTCCCGGCATTCTTCTAAATTTTTGCCCCAGGAATGATCCCCGGTGATCACGAGTGTATCCTCCGGGCGGATCAGCCGGGAGCAGTTGTTTTTGATTTTCTTTTCATGATTTTTCCAGACCTTTCCAAATTTGTCCATGGATTTATCTGCCTGGAAGGAAAGGTGGAAATCCCCGATTGCGTATAATGCCATAGCTGCGTCCTTTTTGTAGGTCTGATTAATGAATATAATTCATTTCGACCTGTTGACCGGAACAAGTATAGCATGACCCGGCTGGCAATGGATAGAGGTTTTCTTATAATCTGGAATATATTTATTCATCTGGCTGTTGGCCATCATGCGCTTTCCACAAGCACTCTGTCAATTTCAGTTCTGAAAAGACTGCCTTAAAAGAGGAATCCTCCGGTGAGCAGGCATAAATTCCAAACTGAATTTTGCCACTGCCCTGAAACATATGGCAGATTCTCATCTGCTTAAACCGGATGCCATCTTCGGAACATTCAATACAGTAATCATCTTCCCGTCGACTTAACCGATACCATATAGATTTTACATTTGCAGGAATTTCCGTTGTGGCCCAGTCAGAATATCCCTGGTTCGTAACAACGCTTCCAAGATGCTGAAACTCGTCATTCTCATATTCAACAGAGCCTTTTAACCAATTTTCACTGTCAAGGTACATAACTATTCCGCATTGGTCAAAACGATGATTACTTTCCTCAAAATCCGTTTTCACTGTAAAACTGAAATACTTCTCATCCGTTTCCATCTGAAAGACTGGCGCATTATCGTTTTGAAAATGATAGTAAGTTCTCTGCCACAAATCTGTATGCGGCTTTGTTATAATCTCAATCTTATTTTCAGAAATATTATATTCTTGAGGTTCTCTTGTCCATTGAAATCCTTTTAAGTCCATTTCCTTTTTCCTCGCATCTTTCGATTTTGCTCTGTATACCCATCGATAAACTGGAAGTTATTCGTCAGTGTTAATTTTATCTGACTTCAGCTTATTCCTTGCCAGCCTGAACAATACACTCTCATTTAATATAATTAAAACCAGCAAACATGTTCGACAAAGCAAATTTTCAACATAGCTAATATTAGCAATAGTAAATACTACAATACAAACCCACGGTAATATTAAACCTAGCAAAGTATCTAATTTTAGCTTTTTCATCATCGTACCTCCCAATTCCGATATGTCGATTGCTAATTGGAGAAAGTATAGCATGATTTTTGAAGCCAGTATATAGATTATTTCTTAAATCTCCATTGCTTTCTTCTGGTATATTAAATCTGCCGGTTGACGCGTTTTTGACATGATGCTAAGTCGGATACAGGAGAAACCTGGATCAGGATCATTTAGATTGCCATTGCGGATACGAAAAAACATAAGTTTTTTAAGGCGCAAAAGTACATACATGATTCTTCCCTAATTCGAAAGACTATGTTATAATGCGCACAGGCGCATAGGGAATTATAACAGCTTACGCTGTCTGTGCCTGGCGTGAACGAGCTGCCGCTCGATAATCCTGTCTGTAAAAAGAGGTATTGCGGAAATCAGGAACAATACCTGACAATTCATGAGAAAAGAAAGGAGCAACACAGATGGAAATCACGACTGATATTAAATACGTGGGTGTGAATGACCACCAGGTGGACCTGTTCGAGGGACAGTATATTGTACCGAACGGCATGTCATACAACTCCTACGTGATTCTCGATGGGAAGGTTGCCGTCATGGATACGGTGGACGCTCATTTCAAACACGAATGGCTGGACAATATAGGCGCAGCCTTAAACGGCCGCCGGCCGGACTACCTGATCATACAGCATATGGAGCCGGACCATTCTGCCAATATTGCGAATTTTATGGATGTATATAAGGATACGGTCATTGTCTCCAGCGCCAAGGCGTTCAATATGATGGGACAGTTTTTTGGGACGGATTTTTCAGACCGGCGCGTGGTTGTCAAAGAGGGAGACACGCTTTGCCTTGGAAAGCACACGCTGGCGTTTGTGGAAGCGCCGATGGTTCACTGGCCGGAGGTGATTGTGACCTACGATACTTGTGATAAGGTTCTGTTTTCCGCGGACGGATTCGGCAAATTCGGCGCGCTGGATGCCGACGAGCCCTGGGATGATGAATCCCGCCGTTATTTTATCGGCATTGTGGGCAAGTACGGCGCTCAGGTACAGAAACTTCTGAAAAAGGCGGCCACGCTGGATATTCAGATGATCTGCCCGCTGCATGGACCGGTGCTGAAGGAGAACCTTGGCCATTATCTGCATCTCTATGATCTGTGGTCGTCTTATCAGCCGGAATCAGAGGGCATCGTCATCGCCTATACCTCTGTGTATGGACATACGCAGCGGGCGGTGAACAGCCTCGCGGATCAGTTCCGTGCCAAGGGGTGCCCGAATGTCATTGTTCACGATCTGGCCCGGTGCGATATGGCTCTGGCCGTGAGCGACGCGTTCCGCTACAACAAGCTGGTACTGGCTACCACCACCTACAACGCTGACATCTATCCGTTCATGCGCGACTATATCCATCGGCTGACGGAGCGTAATTTCCAGAACCGCAAAGTGGCTCTGATCGAAAACGGTTCCTGGGCTCCGAATGCTGCAAAAATCATGAAGCAGATGCTGGAGAAAAGCAAAAACATTACCTGGGCAGACACGACTGTCCACATCAAATCCGCACTGGATGAGACCAGCCGGAACGAGCTGCAGGCGCTGGCCGATGAGCTGTGCCAGGATTATATCGCCCAGAGCAGCGAGACCGCAAACAAGAATGATCTGACGGCATTGTTCAAGATCGGATACGGCCTGTATGTGGTTACCTCGAATGATGGGGTGAAGGACAACGGCCTGATCGTGAATACCGTATCACAGGTGGCGGAGAACCCGAACCGCATTGCCGTATGCATCAACAAGGCAAACTATTCGCATCATGTGATCAAGCAGACCGGCATCATGAACGTGAACTGCCTGTCCATAGAGGCGCCGTTCAGTGTATTCCAGAATTTTGGATTTCAGAGCGGAAGAACGGCAGACAAATTCAAAGACATGACGCCTCTTTACTCGGACAACGGCCTGGCATTCCTGCCCAGATACATCAATGCATTTATGTCCCTGAAGGTGGAGCAGTATGTTGATCTGGGAAGCCACGGGATGTTTATCTGCACCGTGACCGAATCGCGCGTCATCTCCAATGTGGAAACTATGACCTACAATTACTATCAGAGCAACGTAAAACCAAAGCCGCAGACGGAAGGCAAGAAGGGTTTTGTCTGCAAGGTATGTGGATACATTTACGAGGGAGACGAGCTTCCGGATGACTTTATCTGCCCGCTCTGCAAGCATGGTGCTGCGGACTTCGAGCCGATTTCGTAGGTTCATACCTCTCTTGTCGCTCGAATCGTGATGTGTGCGTACCCGCAAAGTATCATATAGACAGAAACAGGCATTTGCTTTTTGCGAATGCCTGCTTTTATCTTGAAGAAATGGTAAAAGCGTGGTAACGTCAATTCGAAAAGAACATGGATGAAAAGGAGGACGAGTATGGTACCATCAGAATTTCAGACTGAAAGAGTCAGTGACCGGATTACAAGGATTTTTGCGTTTTCAACGGAGCTGATGTATCTGGTAGAAGGAAAGGAGAGCGCGGTGCTGATTGATTCCGGCAGCGGGATTGGCTTTGTGAAGCCGCTGATCGACCGGCTGACAGACAAGCCGCTGAAGGTGCTGCTGACGCACGGGCATGTCGACCACGCGATGGGCGCGTCCGAATTTCCGGCTGATACGGTCTATATCAATCAGGAGGATGCTTACATATATGAGAAGCACTGCACATGGGAATTTCGGAAGAAGGGCCTCTGGATGATGCCGGGCGGCGATCAGGTGACAGAGGAGGACTTTACTCCGGTGGTGCCGATCTGTGAGTGGCATGATCTGAAAGAGGGCGATCGGTTTGATCTGGGAGGAATCTCAGTGGAGATTTTTGCCTGTCCCGGACATACCAGAGGCAGCGTGGTGATGCTGATTCCGGAAGAGAGGACAGTGCTGCTGGGAGATGCCTGCAACGGTATGACATTTCTGTTTCAGGACTACTCCCTTTCCGTGGCGGAATACCGGGAAAGCCTTTGCCGTCTGAAGAAAAAGCTGGACGGCAGATTCGATACGGTGCTCGCTTCACATGGGGACGGGACGCTGAGTCCGGAAGTGATTGATGAAAATATCCGCGTCTGCGAACAGATTCTTGCAGGAGAGGCAGACGGAATCCCGTTTGAGTTCGGAGGAGACAGCGGACTGATCGCGCTCAAAGGTGTGCAGCCGGGGCACGGGAATATTGTATACAATCCGGAGCATATCCGGTGATGTTAAAAGAGAATCCGCAGCAGCTCTTCCGGACGCCCGATCACACGCGCAGCACCGCACTGGTAAAGATAGTCCGCATCGCGGAATCCCCAGCTGACCAGAACACTGTCGATACCGGCATTTTTGGCGGTCTGGATATCCACTTCGGAATCACCGATATAGATGGCGTCACGGGGATCTGTTTTTAAAATATCTAAAACCGTATAGACAGAATCAGGCATTGGCTTTTTGCGAATGCCTGTTTTTTCACCCGCGACATAGTCGAACAGCCCATCAAAATAATGTCTGCATAAATCCTGCACAGCGTAATCCGCCTTGTTGGAAATTACAGCTGTTTTTCTGCCTGCTTTTTTCAGCACGGTCAGCACTTCGGGAATCCCGTCATAAGGTCTGGTCTGATCAGCACAGTGAATCTGATAATGTCTGGTGAAATCCTCAAACACCGTGTCAATCTGCGCTGGAAGAGTATCCGGCGGTACGCTCCGCTCAATCAGTTTCCGGATCCCGTTTCCGACAAAACGGCGCACATCCTCCCGGGAATGTTCCGGCAGGGCAGACCGGCGCAGTGCGAAATTCAGACTCGTCGTCAAATCGTCCAGTGTATCCAGTATCGTTCCGTCTAAATCAAAAATAGCCAGGCGACAGCTCATGATCATTTCCTCCTTGTTTGGCGCGGACAGTATAGCATAGTATTTTGGAGATGGGAACCGGTCTTTGCTATAAAAATCAAAAAAGAAGGTTTACAAAATGGGAAGTAACACAATTCCGATTCGGAATAGATAAATGCCAAAATGGAATTGAACGTATGTGTTACAAAAAATATAATGATACATATCAGAAACAGGATAAGAACAGGAGGATGTCTGTGAAGTACAGGGTAATTATCGCGGATGACGAGCCGAAGATCATCCAGCTGATCCGTCAGCTCGGACACTGGCAGGAACTGGATATTGAGATCGTAGATGAGTGCCGCAATGGAGTAGAGGCTCTGGAAAGTATTGTGAGGAACCGGCCGGATTTTGTCCTGTCGGATATTCAGATGCCAGTCTATGATGGGATCGAACTGATCCGGCGGGTGCGGGACGCCGACGTGGATCCGCTTTTTGTGCTGATCAGCGGCTACCGCCATTTTGAATATGCCAGAAGCGCGATTCAGCTGAACGTCATGGATTACCTGTTAAAGCCAATCGATGAAAAGCAGTTGAACGATACGCTGCGGACCATCTGTGCCCGTATTGATGAGAGAAATCGTCTGGCGGAGCAGAGCAAGACGCTGTATGTACTGCAGGAGAATCAGAACCGCAAAGCGATGGAGCGCTTCTGGGCAAAGCTGCTCTATCGGGACGAGACGGTGGACGACGCCTGTTTTGCCTCTGAGGAGAACTGCAATCGGGAGTTTCATACGGAATTCGCACCCGGATGCTATCAGGTATTCTGCGTTTTTTCCAGCCTGAGCGCGATCCTGGAAAAATCGGATGCGATGGGCAACGGCAGGCTGGAGGTTTACATAAAGGAAAGTTTTCCGGACTATGTCCGCTATTACGGAAATAATACGTATATGGGCTATATCCTGATTGCAAATTATTCGGAAGAAAAGAAAAACGAGATCCGGCAGGCGGTGCTGGCTCTTTATTATAAGATCCGGGATCTGCGGGAAATCTACGGGGACATTCGTCTGAGCATCGGCTGCAGTCAGATCTGTCATCGCATTTCGGATATATTTACTGCTTTTGAAGAGGCGCACAGTGCGGAATGGGGGCGTCTGGTGCTGACGAGAAACGGCGTGCTGGAT
Organism: Clostridiales bacterium; assembly: GCA_020860715.1. GTDB lineage: Bacteria > Bacillota > Clostridia > Lachnospirales > Lachnospiraceae > Choladousia. Next base: position 10,168 of record JAJBTU010000018.1, read on the forward strand.
TATGACCAGATCGCGCAGCTTCCGGGATTTTCCATGGATGAGCTGATCACGCGGGAGGAGATTCAGATACTGCTCGACTGCCTCCGCTATCTGCGCTCGGAGGAGCTGGGAGACCTGATGGAGCGGGTTTACCAGAGGGCGGTGTGCTTAAACGGCCGGAATCCCCGGGATATGATGATGAGCTTTTTTAAGCTGCAGACGGAGATTATTTTCTGCTTTGAGGATACGGAGCGGCAGACACGCATGCAGGAGGATGTCTATTACGCGTATCTGAACGCACGTAATTTTCAGCAGGTCATCCGCAATATTTACCTTACATGCCAGAAATATATAGAGGAAGAACAGAAAAAACTCAAAGAAAAAATGGGCAAGCCGATTCAGCTAGCGGTTCGCTTTGTGCGGGAGCATTATGCCGAACAGATTTCGCTGGAGGACGTCGCCGGTGCCGGTAATGTTTCTCCGACTTATATGAGCAAGCTGTTCAAGAGCGAGATGCAGATTGGTTTCAATGAGTTTCTGACGCAGGTGCGTCTGGAAGAATCAGAGAAACTTCTGGAAAATACGAATCTGACGGTGCGGGAAATCGCCGCGAAGGTGGGATATCCGGACGAAAAGTATTATTCAAAGCTTTTTAAGAAGAACACCGGGATCAAGCCGACGGATTACCGAAGAATTTACAGTGGGTGAACGCAAAATGGACGGAATAAAGATCATATTGGCCGCGGTCATTGCGATTCTGTTGATGCTTTTGATCCTGGCAGGCGTAAAGCTGTACCGGCAGAAAAAAATCATCGCCTTTTTGACCGCGCAGGAGAGACGTAAAAAGACACAGGACCGGATTTCCTGGGAATCTGGGGAGGCGGAGGAGGTGCGCCTTCTGCGAAAACGGATGGAACTCTCCACTTTGCAGGAGCAGATCAATCCGCACTTTCTTTACAACACGCTGGACAGCATCCGCAGCCGTGCGCTGATGGACGGACAGAAAGAGATCGCGCAGATGACGGAGATTCTCTCACGGTTTTTCCGCTATTGCATCAGCAACAATGACAGTCTGGTGCGGGTACGCGAGGAGCTGAATCATATTCAGGATTATTATTACATCCAGAAATACCGCTTTGAGGATAAGCTGGATATGCGCATCGAGGTGGAGACAGAGGAGATTTATGATTATTATCTGCCGAAGATGACCCTGCAGCCTCTGGTGGAGAATGCGATGATCCACGGTCTGGAGAAAAGCGCAAAAAAGGGCAGGATCGATCTTCATATTTTTCTTGCCAATGAGAGACTGGTAATACTGGTCGTTGACAATGGGGTCGGCATGAGTCCGGAACAGCTTGTCGCTCTGAATGAGAGAATGAGCGGACAGCTTTATGAGGCCAGGCGCAAAGGGAGCAGACATACGGGAATCGCGCTCAACAATGTCAACGCACGACTGAAACTGACCTTCGGTGAGGACAGCGGCATTCATTACCGTTCGATGGAGGGCGAGGGTACGGACGCGGTGGTCACCATGCCGGTGGTGGATGTGTTTGCGCGCGTGCGCTACGAGGAGAAATCGCAGATGTAATGCGGATCGGAATTTGATCTGGCGGGCCTGGTAATGGAAATACGGATGTGGGTGATGAAATATGAAGGAACTGCTTCGAATCGTACATGGCTGCCTCGACGACATCGGTGAGGGCGAACTGCGCGACTACAATGTTGAGATATATGAGGGAGATATTCTGTATATTCAGGGAGTTGAAGACAGCGGGATCCGGACTCTGGCAAAGGTGTTTGCGGGAGACTGCGCGTTAAAAGGCGGCAGTCTTTTTCTGAATGGGAAAAAGGTAGAGGACTATGACCGCAATACCGCTTATTATTATCGAATCTATACCATCACCGCGGAGCGGGATCTCGTAGAAACCTTAAGTGTGGCGGAGAATCTGGAGGCGGTGCGGCATCTTCCATTCTCCCTGCGCCTCTATAACCGGAAAAAAGCAGAGCAGGAAGTGAATGATTATCTGGAAAAAGAGCAGGTGGATGTCCGTGCGGATGAAGAGCCGTGGATGTTGAGCCAGACAGACCGGAAAAAGCTCAGCATCCTCAAAGCCAATATGCATGGAGCGCGGCTGGTGATCCTGGATGCCACGCATGGATTTTATGAAGGCAAAGAGGCAGAGGAGATCTGCGAGCTGATCCGGCGGGCAAATGAGGAGGGCATCACGTTTGTCATTCTCTCAAGGTACTATACGATGTTTGCGGAGATTGCCAGCCGGATACAGGTTCTCGCAGGGGGCATGGATCTGAAAGAATGGGGACAGATCGACGAGCGCATCCGTCTCTGTCTTCGGCGTCCGGCGGGAGGAACTGCCGCAGCCGGCACAGAAACGACGCATAGTTTTCTGGGCATGTACGATTACGAGTGGGAGATGGAGGACGGAATCTGGCAGTATCTTTCTTTTGTGCGCAGGCAGAATCCGCTTTTCTGGGAAAGAGAAGTAGGAGCGCATATTCCGGAGCCGGGGTGCAGCTTTTGCAAGGATACGGCGGTGATACCGGTCAACAGCGGGGAGAATCTCGTCTGCAATCTGGATATCGCGGACAATCTGCTGCTTCCAATCCCGCATCGCATTGGACGCGGGCCGGGCGGTGTGATTCCTGCGAACATCCGCCGAAATGTTGTGGAAAAGTTTTACCGGACGACCGGAATTGACCCGGACAGGACGCAGGTCGGTGATCTGAACAGGATACAGAGGAAAATCCTTTCCATTTACCGCTGGGAGCTGGCGCATCCGCAGATCATGATACTGGAGAGTCCTTACAGCGGACTGATGCCGGAAGAAATACGGAGCCTGCGTATCTACCTGCAGGGCGTGGCAAAACGGGGAATCCGCATTCTGTATTTTTCAAAAACACCGGACGACATGAGAGAAGACTGTGAAAACGTGATTCTGACGCAAAATGGCAAAAATGCAAAAATCGCCACCTTTTCACATTTTTTTCCACCCCACGAAACGGACAGACTCTGATAAAGTAGGCTTATCAAAAAGAACGGAGGAAATACCTTATGAAAAGAAAATTGATGGCACTGCTGATGGCGGGCTGCATGGCGCTGGGGTGCCTTGGCAGCTTTACGACCGCTATGGCGGAAGAGGAAACGGAAGCGGAGAGCGTTGCGGAGGAAGTAACGGAAGCTGTTGAGGCGGAAGGCGAAGACCTGACCGGAAAGAAAGTCGGTTTTTCCGCACTGATGATGTCCTCGGAATTCTTTACCGATATGTCAAACCAGATGGAAGAGTATTTCACCGGTTATGGCATGGAGTATGAAGTAGCGGACGCGAACGGCAACGCGCAGACCCAGATCCAGACCGTAGAAAACTTTGTTTCCATGGGAATGGATTACATTATCTGCTTCGTGGTAGATGCATCTTCCATTTCTGACTCACTTGTGAAGGCAAGAGAAGAAGGCGCTTTCATCATCGTCATCGGTACGGTGCTGGATAACGCGGACGCATACGATGTCTGCATCAACATCAGCCAGGAAGAATCCGGCCAGGTAGAAGCACAGCTCGCAGCAGCATGGATCGAAGAGACTTTCCCGGATGCTGAGGACGGCTCCATCAAGGTCGGTCTGCTGACCAACTCAGAGAATGAGGATGCGGTAAGCAGATGCAACGGCCTGCGTCAGATTGAAGAGTATACTTCCAAGGCTGTCATCGTAGAAGAGCATGAGACGACACAGGCAGAAGGCGCTGCAGCGGCACAGAGCTATGCAGAGATGATGCTGATGAACAACGAAGATCTGAAGGTGATCCTGACCTATGGTACTGATCAGGGACAGGGCGCAAATGAGGCAGCTATGGCGGCCGGCATCAATACGGACGAGTTTGCAGTGTTTACCGTTGATACGGCTGAGTTCATCCGTGAGAAGGTCAGAGCGTCTGTAGACGGAGAATCTGTGATCCGCGGCACCGTAATGCTTGGTGAAGGCACACCGATGACCTGCTACAAGCTGATGGACGGTTCCTGGTCCAGCCGTGTGGTTGACAAGGTTTACTCCGAGCGCTGCATCGAGATCACTCCGGACACGATCGATGAGTATTATCCGGACGACTGATCCAAAATGTAAAAACTTTGAAAATTGAGGCTGAGTATTGACGGGATGGGGCTGCTGCGCTATGCAGCAGCTCCATTTTCATGAGACACAGAGCCGGATAAGGAATTTACTATAAAAGTGTCGTCAATAGACAGGCTCGTGCCATGCTTGCATGGCTGAGAGCATGGATATTAGACGACCTGACCGGTATGAGCAAGTAGCGCGATAGCGCGGATTGCGAATAGCGGCAGCGATTGCGTGAGTGCAAAGCACGGAGCAATCGACTTTTATAATTAGTGGTGCCTGCGAAGCAGGCATGAAAGTTTAGAAAGGATATCTTATGGCAAAAGTACTGGAAGTAAAAAATGTGACCAAAACATATCCTGGTGTAGTGGCGCTTGACAATGTATCCTTCGATGTGGAAAAAGGGGAGATTCTCGCACTGATCGGAGAGAATGGCGCCGGAAAGTCGACTGTGATTAAGACGATTTCGGGAGCCATCACGCCGGACTCCGGAACCATCACCATTGATGGAACGACTTATGAAAAGCTGACGCCTGCGATTGCCAAGAACGCAGGTATCGGCGTCGTATATCAGGAACTGAATCTGGTGCCGTCTTTAAGCATTATGGAGAATATTTTTCTGGGCGAACACGTGGGAAACAGGGCATTTATGCCGGATTTCAAAGAGATGCGCCGACGTTCGCAGGAGGTCATGGAAGATCTCGGCGTTAAGATTGATGTTTCTACCCAGGTACAGATGCTCTCTACAGCGCAGATGCAGATTGTAGAGATTGCGAAGGCAGTTGTAAAGAACTGTAAGGTGCTGATCATGGATGAGCCGTCCGCCTCCATCCCGATGGCGGAGGTGGAAAATATGTTCCGCATTGTGCGCCGCCTGAAGGAAAAGGGCGTATCGGTCATCTACATCAGCCACCGTCTGGAAGAATTGTTTGAACTCTGCGACCGCGTGACGGTATTCCGGGACGGGCAGTATGTGGTGACAAGAAACGTAGCGGACATTACAAAGAAAGACCTGATCAAATACATGATCGGCCGTGAACTCACCGAAAAATTTCCGGAGCGAAATGTGAAAATCGGGGAGCCGGTGCTGCAGGTAAAGGATCTGACCGGAAACGGAGATTTCCACATTGATCTGGAGCTGCGTAAGGGAGAGATTCTGGGGCTGGCCGGGCTGGTCGGTGCGGGGCGCACGGAGCTGGCTAAGATGCTCTGCGGGGATGTGAAGCCGGAGAGCGGCGAGATCCTGGTCAACGGTAAAGCGCTGAAAGCGGCCTCCGCAGCGGACGGGGTTGAGATGGGGGTCGGCCTTGTGCCGGAAGACCGCAAGCTGGAAGGCGTATTCCTGGAATATACCATCGAGTGGAATATTCCGATCATGAGCATGAAAAAGGTCAGCCATATGGGCATTTTGAATTTTAAAAAGCTGGATGAGCTGACAGACCGTTTTGTAAAGACACTGGAGATAAAAACACCGTCTGTCAAACAGGAGGTCCGGAACCTTTCCGGCGGCAATCAGCAGAAGGTGGTCGTGGCAAAGGTGCTTGCCGCCGACAATGATATTCTGATTTTTGATGAGCCTACGAGAGGTATTGACGTCGGAGCCAAACAGGAGATCTACAAGCTGATGAACAGCCTGGTCGAACAGGGCAAATCCATTCTGATGATTTCTTCCGAGATGGAAGAACTGCTCGGCATGAGCGACCGGATACTGGTGCTTCATGAAGGAAGACTCAGCGGAGAACTGTTGAAGCCGGAATTCAGTCAGGACCGTATACTGGAACTGGCATCCGGAATGAAGGAGGAGTAGAATATGTCTAAAGTAGTTGATTTTTGCAGAAGAAACCTCGCCTGGGTTTTGCTTTTGATCATCTGTGTTGTATTTACATTCACGAGTCATAATTTCCTGACTGTGAAGAACCTGTTGAATATCCTGAACCAGAACGCGTACATCATCATCTGTACCTATGGTATCGCACTGATCATGATGTCCGGCGGCCTGGATATGGCGGTCGGATACCAGATGAGTATCTGCGGCGTCCTGGCGGCGCTGATGCTGACCAACACCAGACTTCCGATCCCGGTAGTTGTGATCATCACCATTCTGGTCAGCATGGCGTTCGGCGCGCTCGGCACCCTGCTCGAACAGCTGCTGCAGCTGCCGCGTATTTTCGTATCCATCGGTCTCAGTACTGTATATCAGGGCGTTGCCTACGTTATCACGAATTCCAAGACAATCTCCAATCTGCCGGATGGCTTTAAGGCAATCGGCCAGGGTACGATTTTCCATCCGAGCCTGACTTACGCGACCATCGCGATGATCATTTTCGGTATTATCATGAGCTTCATCATGGACCGCACTTATTTCGGACGTTATGTGTTCGCACTCGGCGGCAATGAGGCGGCAGCGAGACTGGCCGGTATTAATGTAAAGCGCATGAAATACGCGATCGGCTGTGTGGCAGGTCTGTTCTGCGGTATCGGTTCCGTTATCCTGACAGCCCGTGTCGGCGCGGCTGCGGCTGGCACCGCGGCGGGTACTGAAATCACGGTTCTTACCGGCGTTCTGGTCGGCGGCGTATCCGTCCGCGGCGGCGACGGCAAGATCGCGAACTGTATCGCCGGTGTCCTGATCATGGGGCTTCTTGCGAACGGCATGCAGCTGGCCGGTCTGAACACTTATTATCAGTATATCGCAAAGGGTTCGATCATGCTGGCCGTGATGTGGTTCGACGCGTTCCAGATCAAGAGGAGAGCGGTTGCTTCGAATAAGAGAAAAGAGGATCGTGCGGCGTAAGCAGATTTTGTTTGTTGAAAATGTGGCAGGAAATTATGGGTCAGGTATATAGCCTGGCCCGTTTTTTTACGTTAGAGGTTAATATGGGCAGTATAATTCATCAGAGACAGGCCGGGGAATTCCCCGGCCTGCTTATTCTCAATGGTGGTAGGTATCACATGTTTTTCTGCTTATCCGATCACGGCCGCAAGAAACTCAAACACCGCGGCGAGATTCTCATCCGTATAGAACAGATCGTCCTCATGCTCCGCGCCCTCGATGAGTCCGAAGGATACCTGATCTTCACCGAGCAGCTCGCTTAAACGTTCCGCCAGGTTGACAGATTCTGTGCAGGGTACGCTGGTGTCGGAATCACCGGCCTGGATCCAGGCAATCAGATCAGTATTGGTGAAATCATCCACGTAGGTCTTCCAGTAGGTCGTGTAGGTGTATTCTTCATCCTCGCTAAGGTTCTGACCAAGGAACTGGCTCTCGAAGGAGGTGTCGGTGCCGAAGCTGCTCTCTATGCCCATTTCCGCATACTCGTCATCCATCACATAGAATTCGATCGGACCATAGAAGTCCACCAGAGCCGTGACTTCAGAAGAATAATCAAGGTTTTCGTCCACATCACCGTTCAGAGATTCTACATTGGCCGTCAGAGCGGTCATCACGGAAAGATATGCGCCTGCGCTCTCACCCCAGATCACGATCGAGTCTGCGTCAAAACCGTATTCCTCCGCGTTTGCGCGGACGAAACGGACTGCTGCTTTGACATCGGCGAGTGCAGCCGGAAACTGTGCTTCTGAAGATTTACGGTAATCAACGCTGACTACGGCGTAGCCGTTATCAAGTCCTGCCAGGATGACCGGTTTGATGATATCCATGCCCTGATCTCCGAACATAAATCCGCCGCCGTGTACGACGACGATCACTGGGAATGTGCCTTCCCCTTCCGGAAGATAGATGTCGAGCACCTGGCTGTCGGAGTCGTCAGCGTAAGCGACATTGGCGAATGTGGCGTCGGACGATTCTGCTGCATCGGCGGATTCCGCGGAATCACCGGCTGCGGCGCCGTCTTCTGAAGTGCCGGAGGATACCGGCGTCATGGATGCGTCTTCCACGGATACTTCCCAGATACACTGGTAATCGTTCGCACTGTCAAAGAAGTCCGCCTGCGGCATACTGCCGGTATCGGAGCCGGTCAGAACGGTGACAACAGTTCCATCCTCATAGGTCCATGTGGCGGAGTAAACCGTATTGCCGGCTACATCGTTGATTTCATTTATGGTGGCATTTTCAGAATCATCGAGGATCATTTCCCATGTCACCGTAAAGCCAAAGGGAGTTTCCTCCAGATACGTATAGGTCGTGCCGATCAGGGCATCCGCACCGGAATCGGCACTTTCAGCTGCCTCTTCCGCAAAAGCAGGGATGGCACATACCGACATGGAGAGCATGGCGGCAAGTGTAAGTGTGAACAGTTTCTTTTTCATCGTAGCTTCCTCCTTTTTGATGTTTGATGGAGAAAGCTTATTTCATTTTTTTAAAAGAGCAATTCAAATGGACGAAGAAACTATTCCAAAACAGAATTGTTTTGTGCAAAATGTCTATGTTACAGGACTGCCTGAGTGGAAGACGCTGCCGGATTGAATTGCGCCGGGATGCCGGCATCCACTGTTTTCTGTACCAGATCGACAAAACGCTTCGCCATGGGCGAAAGGTCATCGTTATTCCGATAGCAGAGATCGACAGAGATAGTCGTGCGGGGAAGAATCGAAGCGACTGCGAACGGAGCCTTTTCCGGAAAATTGCCGTCCTCCGGCCGGTTTGCCATATATTCTGCCAGAATCGCGATGCCCATCCCCTTTGTGACCAGATCCAGTACACTGTCCACACGGTGACAGGTAAATGCGATTTTCGGAGAAAAACCGACCCGGTAACAGCTGTCCAGGATCAGCTGATGCACGGTCGTATTCTCTGCAAGCGCGATAAAGGTCTCATCACGCAGCTGCTCCAGACGAAGCTCTTTCTGACCGGCGAGCGGATGCGATTTCGGAAGGATACAGACCAGAGAATCATCGAGATAATGGATGCGCTGAACCGTTTCCGCCATCAGCTCCCGTTCCGGCATGTGCGCGAAGATGACGTCGCATTTGCGTTCGCGAAGCTGAGAAGCCAGATCGTTCGGATCCCCCTCGAACATCTGAATACTGCTGTTTGGATATCTTCTTTTAAAGTCCGCGATCAGGCCGGTAATCCCGTATTTCGCGGTGGCGGCAATCGTACCCACCGTCACACGGCCGCGTTCGGATTCCAGCTCATTCTGCAGGGCAGCATGGTAGCTGTACTGGGTCTGGACAATTGTATTCGCGTAGGGGAGCAGCAGCTTGCCGTATTTGGAGAGGCCGACCTTTCTCGAGGTGCGTTCAAACAGCGGAACGCCCAGTTCTTTTTCCATGGACATGATGTGCTTGGACAGGGTAGACTGTCCGATAAAGAGGCGGTCCGCGGCCTCCAGATAATTGGAACAGTCCGCAAGGACAGTAAATTCACGGAAATACTCGATATTCATATGTAAAAACCTCACAAAACAAAATGCATTTCTACTATAAAAGCAGAAAAAATCAACAATTCTAATCTGGAATAGATTTTACAACAATTCGAATTGCTTGTCAATCTTGCACAGAATATAATCAAATTATGAGGGAATGCTGTTCTATTAACAAAAGCAAAGGAGAGAAAAAATGAACGAAAACAAGAAAATTCCCATGTGGCAAAAGATCTGCTACGGCTGCGGCGCGGGTGGCGGTAATGTCATGAGCACACTGCTGGCGAGCTTCCTGCTCAGCTACTATACAGATACGGCACTGATCGCCTCGGCAGCAATCGGAACCATGTTTGTCGTCTGCCGTCTGCTTGACGGTGTCACCGATTTCGCGATGGGCGGTATCGTGGATAAGACGAACACGAAGATTGGAAAAGCCCGTCCGTGGCTGATCATTGCGGCACCGTTGATGTGCATCGGTATCATTTTGATCTTAAGTGTACCGCAGGGCTGGAGCTCCGCGATGAAGCTGGTTTACGCGTATGTGACCTACATATTCCTGAACTGCATCGTTTACACAATCTTCGGTATCGCGCATGCAGCTCTGTTGGCCCGTATGACGCGTGACTTTAAAGACCGTACCACGACTTCTACGGTTTCTTCTATTTTAAATAACGCGGTTGGCCTTGTAGTTGGTACGATGATCACAGCACTGCAGCTGAACTTTGGCTGGACCGTGACAGGTATCATCCTTGGTGTGATCGCAGGTGTCCTGATCCTGATCCCTGGTTTACTCTGTGAAGAAAATGTTGGTATGTCTGACAACGGACAGGGAAAGAAAGACAACGGCCCGTCCATAAAAGAACAGCTTCCGGCTGTACTGAAAAACAAATATTTCTGGCTTTCCCTGCTGATCGGTGTGTTTACACTCCTGGTAAACGCGAACGCGATCGCGGCGCAGATTTATTACTGCAACGTAGTTCTTGGCGATCCGATGTATATGACGACCCTGATGAGCGTCGGACAGCTTCCTGGCATTATCATCCTGTTCTTTATGCCGTACTTTTCCAATAAGTTTTCCAAGCGTGCATTTATGGCATGCGGCGGTGTGCTGATGATCCTTGGATTTGTACTGATCGGTCTGGCAGGAACCAATAAAATGCTGCTGCTGGCAGGTACGGTTCTTCGTTCCATCGGTATCGGGCCGATGTTCGCCGGTATCTATGCGTTTGTAGCGGACGCTGCAGATTATGGCGAGTGGAAATTTGGTATCCGTTCTGAGGGCCTGATTTCTTCTTCCCAGTCGATCGGTTCCAAGATCGGCATCGGCTTTGGCTCCGCAGTTACTCCTGTACTTCCAGAAAAATTATTACTCAAACAGCCATTTTTCGCCATTTTCACC
>JAJBTU010000006.1 GCA_020860715.1 Clostridiales bacterium
TCTATCGAGCCTCTTTTTTTCGGCTCATTTTTTCATAAGCTACTTGACACTACCAAAGAAAAATTTGGATTTGTTTGCGGCTTCGTCTCCCTATCCGACGATACCGCTTCGCTCAACTCCCTCTATAAACTGCTTCTGCAGCAGGACGTAGATGATGATCACCGGTATCATGACCAGCACGACGCCCGCGTCCAGATACAGTTCGAGGATGCTCGGGTCGTAGATCTTTTCCACGTTTGAGATCGACGCCTCGATCGTGGAGATCTTTTTGCTGATCACGATGTTGTCACTGATCAGAAACAGCTTGGCGTAGAACGTATCGTTATACTGCCATACGAGAGAGAATATAGCCACAGTTACAACAGAGGGCAGTGCATTTATGAGCATGATACGGAAGTACGTGTACCAGATCCCGCAGCCGTCCACGAGCGCCGCTTCTTCGATCTCTTTCGGAAGCCCACGGAAGAACTGGTTGAAAATATAAATGTACAAGCCCGACCTTAATCCGCACCCGAATACCGTCATGATATACATCGGTATGGGGGAGGACAAAAGGTTCACAGCCGATCCCGTGACTGCTTTTATAATTCCAAAGATATCAAATTTCGCAAATGTCATGTACAGCGGAAGCATGATCGTGTTGGTAGGGATAACGATCATCAGCACTACACAGCCGAACAGGACATTTTTAAATGGAAAATTGAATCTTGCGAATCCATAGCCGACCATTGAGCAGATAAACACCTGGATCACCATCAGAGTCACTGAATAGATCAGGGAATTCTTCATCGTGGTCGCGTATTTCAGATACTGGAAAGCCAGCTGATAGCGCTCCAGTGTCGGTTCCTGAGGTATCAGGTACACCATCGGGCTGTAGTAGTCCGAGTTGGAGAAAAAAGAACTGCTGATGATGCCCAGCACCGGTCCGAGGATCACATAGCTGACGCCGATGATGAGGATCCACTTAAACACAGCCAGGACGAACTTCTTCAGATTCCCCACCCAGCGCGTCATATCATTGACGAACTGCGCATCCTGCGTAAAGCCCTGAACAATCGAAGTCCCAGAGAACGATTTTCCGGCAGATTTCGCGCCTGTCTTTTTTCCTGCCTTTGCATTTGCTTTCGCGCTCATGTCTTTTTCCTCCTTTATATGTCCTGCATCGCTCTTTGATGCAGGACGCAGGCCCCGTCTCGCGCAGCAGCGCGACTTTTAATGACGGGGCTCTCCAGTCCTAGTTATAGTAGAACGTCCGCTTCTGAATAAATCCGCAGACAAGCACAAGGATCAGACAGGTGATTGCCGTGGAGCACAGACTGAACACGGAGCTTAGCCCATAATTCATATCTGTAAAAGCGGTGGTATACGCCAGATCGACCACTTCCGAATTCGTAAAGCTGTCGACCACGGTATAGACGACATTAGTGACAATGTGCGGCATGACCATCGGGAACGTAACCTTCCAGAAGGTCTCATACGCTGTCGCTCCTTCCATCTTCGCCACTTCATAGAACGAGGATGGAATCGACTGCAGCGCCGCGATAAAGATGATGATCTGCACGCCGGAGGCATTCACAATATCGCTGATCCGCGATACTGCTCCCGACACATATTCGATCAGCACCTGCGGGATACCCAGGGAGGAGAACATCTGGATATAGTAGGCAATTCCCACTCCTCCGGACGCCTCCGCGGCCATCTCCGCGCTGGCACTTGTGATGCCACCGCTCATCATGCTCCGCGCCAGATCCATCGCGTCCACGATCGCGCCGGAGTTCAGGATCACCGGCAGGAAAAAGATCGCTCTCACCAGCGTCCTGCCTTTGAACTTCTGGTTCAGCAGCATCGCCATGAACAGACTGAAAAACGTGATCAGCGGCACATCGATCAGCATATTGCCGATGGACGCCGTCAGCACCTGCTTATAGGACGCATGGACGCGAAACGCGTAAATATAATTCTCCAATCCGACAAATTCCAGCGAATAACCGCCGCCTGTGTTGACCGTCAGATCCGATAAAGAAAACTGAACGGATAGAAACAGGCTTCTCGCATAGAACCAGATAAAGCCGATCAGCCAGGGCAGAATAAAGAAGAATCCGGCGATGCTGCGCTTCCTGGTCAGCGTCAGAAATTTCTTTTTCGTCTTCATCCTTCTCACACTCCTTCCACTGTGTAGCTTCTTGCCGGTACCGTCACACCGTCCACCGTCTCATTCTTCGTACCGGTATTCACATAGATCGTCACGCCGTTGGAATAGGTGACCGCCCGGACATTGCTGCTTAAAATCTCATGCTCGACGATCTCGGCGCCGTTCACATACTTCAGCGCGTTGTTGACCTCCGTGTAGACGTACAGCGCATCGTCCGACCAGGTGCTGTATTCCGTAGAATAGAAGTAGTTCACACTGGTGTTTTTGATATCACTGGACGACTGGTATGAGAACATATAGTGCGGCGAAGCGCCGTTCTCGATCAGGCTTAAAATGATATCCGTCTCATCGCTGGTGTCGCTTAAGTTGATCACATCGCCCGAATAATCAATGTAGCCATGAAGCAGCATCTCATAGAATGGAACATCCTCATCAATGATATAATAGTCATTGCCGGTCAGCGGCACATTGATGATATCGTCCGCGTAGGCAAACGCATAATCGTTTGCGTCATTCAGCATGACACTCTTTCCGGTCTCTTCCACTTCCGCTAAGGAACCAAGCACCACGTCGAGCGCTTCCTCGCGGTCAATGACATTCGTCCGTCTCTTGTCGGAGTGCAGTTCATTCGCGAGATCCCGTAAGGAAATGCCGCCGATATCATAGTTTTCCATCTTCGATGTAAACGTATTGATATAACGCACCAGGTATTTCGGAGAAATCAGCGCAAACCGGTTGGAAGAATAGCCGAGTCCCGATGTCTGCCGCAGCGTAGTCGGATTGACCAGACCGAATTCTGCGATATAGCCGGAGCCGTAATACCGCGCGGACTCATTGCCGAACGAATACCGTCTGCTGATCTCCGTCACCTTCTGGAAAGCCACATCTGCGTAGAACGTGCTTCCGGAGGAGGTAAGACTTTCACTTAATTCCTCCAGTGCCGACTTGCTTCCCACCTTCGATGAAAGATGGATCTGGTCCACCACGCTGTGGTAATAGCCGCCGTTCATCCAGCCCTGGAAGTTCATCACCTGATTCGTTATCCCGTTCGCCGACAGGCTTTCCGATATCTCTCCGGCCTGTTCAAAGGTAGTCATCGCGTAGACGCCATTGTACTGTGCTCCAAGGAAATACTTCGTCATCGTCACACCGCCGAGGATGTCATAATAGAACTTGATGTCTTCCCCGGAGGCGTCCTCCTGCGCCGTCAGCACGCCTTCTTCGACCAGACGGTTCCGGTAATAATTCGCAGCACCGGAATAGGTCGCGTCCTCCTCTGTCAGCATCGTATAGCGGACAGTCAGGTTCGCGTCATAATACTCATCCTCCACGACCGGCAGATCTGCCTCATTTCCCGTCGTACCGAACATGGAAAGTTTCTCATTTCCACGCAGGACGAACGTCGCGTACACATAATTGTAGCTGTTGATTTTTCCTGAAACGCCTGCCGAGATATAAGCCAGCGACGCACCGTCCTCAATCGTGGCAAAGATGCCAGACTCCTCCTCGCGGAACAGACCGAAGAGCGCCATCTTTGCGTCTTCCGAATTCTCCAGTACGGTGTACTCCGCCATCAGCGGGTCGATGCCGTATACATACTCCGAATAGTTGGAGACCGAAGTCCCGTTCTTTCCGTTGTTGAAGTAGATCAGCGATCCGGAGCCGTTCGGCACCAGCATGTAACCGTCCTCTTCCGTCCCTGCCGCGCCGAAATAGCGGAGCAGCTGGATGCGGTAAATCGTACCGCCGCCATTCTCCACCACCTGGCTCATGGGGATCGTCACTTCCACGCCATCATCTGTCAGACGGTATTCGAGCGGGATCTCAAAGGAGATCGGCACCGCGCCCTCAATGCCGGAGCCCTCCATCTCACGGAGATAATCCTCCTGTGTAAATCCGGCTTCCTCGAAGTACTTATTCAACTTACGGATCTGAGAAGCACCGGTCTTCGCGGATTCCAGCAGCTCCAGATAGCCGTCTGCCAGGCCGCTCGTTGTACCCTCCGTATATTTCTTTGCCACCTGCTTCGCATCATCCTCGGAGAGCTTTGACATCACGTCGTTCAGCGTCTCCTCACTGATGTACTCCGGCACGATACCAGTCGATGCGGTCATGTCGCCGATGGTGTAAATAAACCGGATCCCGTCCTCGATGGTCTCAACTTCAAGCTGATCGATCGACGTACAGTAGCTGTAGGAATCGTAGGTACCCGTGGTACGCGAGGTGTTGTAATAATCCACAATCAGCTGCGATTTCATATAATTCTTATTCGTCTCATTCGCAGCCGTGTCATCATCCGCATCCACCGGATTGGAATACGTGATCTCGCCGTTGCGTTTGTCATAGACCGCCACTTCAGCGGTTTCCAGGTTTGCATACAGCTTTAACGTATCATTCTCCGCTGCCAGTTCCATGCCGGCTACATCACTTACTTCCTCCGAAAGTGACGTGAATTCTGCACCTTCCTCATACTCGTAGGTGGTCAGGTAGTCCCGGTACACATTGTAGGAATGGTAATGAAAATACCACCATCCCAACAGGGATACCGCCGTGATCAGGACGATTCCGATCAACACGAGAAGGATTTTTCTGCTCTTACTCATCATCTTTCCTCCTTATGTTCTGAAAATCAGTTCCTGATAGATACTGTAGAAGAAACTGTATACCTGATTGATCAGATCCGCCACCAGAAGGATCAGGAAGATGATGATCAACATGGCCAGAAATGTCAGTACAATCGTGAGCAATGTCTTCCCCAGCGTAAAATTCTGCACTGTCATGATCCCCATCAGTATCATGATCAGCCCGTAGGCAACGCCGATCGCGAGGATCATCCAGTAGAACGCCTGCTCCCCGTCCGCCACAAACTGGCTGACGATGGTCGCCAGATTGAAGCAGAAGATCATCGGGGTCATCCCGTAGCCGATCGCGATCGCGATATCCTTCATTCTGCCTTCGCCTTCCATCAGGCAGGTGATCGACCAGTTGCTCACACAGAACAACAAATACAGAAGCAATACCGCACCCAGTTCCGTCAGGCTGTTCACCGACCTCGGATCCGTATCATTGACCACGAAGCTCGCCAGCAGACGGTTTGCGGAAAAACTGAACGAAAACAGGATCACCAGCACAACCGCGATCGGCACGCTGCCGCGCCCGCGGTGACGGATTTCATAGTAGGCGTCCATCGGATGGCTCACCGTGTAAAATGCGTATTTCCATTTTTCTTTTGAAAATAAACTGTTCATTTACGCAAGCCCTCCTTCCGCCGGTTTCTGATTTTTCAAATGTTTCCTCCGTTTCAGCACCCCTCTGACAATGATCCAGACCACGATCACGACCACGATCACGGTAAGTACATAGCCGACATTCTCCGTCAGGATCTCGTTCCGGTAGCGCTTCCAGGCAATGGAATAATACTTCTGGTTCATGCCGAGTTTTAAGTATTTCATCGCCAGCTGATTCTCACCGGCTGTCAGATAGGCTTTGCCGATACCGGTATTCGCCAGCTCATTGTTCTCATCCAGTTCAAGCACCCGCTCCCAGAGCTCCACGGCCTGCGTCTCATCGCCGTCATAGCGGAGCCCGGTCGCCTCATTGATCAGGGAACCGTACTCCGTCGCAGAGAAAATCATGATCGACCCATAGTAAGAATCCAGGATGATCAGATTGTTTCCGCACTCATCAATCGCGATTGGCGTGTTGAACGTGCCCTCCTGTGTCCCGAGGCCGCCGAAGATATAGAGCAGGTTGCCCTCACGGTCATAGGTAAAGATGCGCCCGCGTTTACGGTCCAGCACCGAGTAAATGCCTTTCCCGCGGTAGGTCACATCTGTAAATTCCGAAGGACCTGCGTAGGTGCCGTAGGTACCGGTTGTGAGGTCACCGCCGACGTTCCCATTTTCGCCCTTCTGGATGACATCCTCACCGCTCGGGTTCAGGCGCCGTACACCCTGCTCTCCGTCCGAATCGATGTTGGACGCGTAGACAAAGCCGTCCTCATCCACATCAATTCCCGTGAACTCAGTCGGAATATAGAGCTGCTGATTCGCGCGCTCTTCCTTACTCGCCAGTCGTCTCCAGAATTTTTCCCAGAGCGTGATCTTAACCTCAATGGTTCCGAAATATCCGATAAACGAGCCTTCGCTGTCAAAGACCAGAATACCCTCAAACGCGTTCTGACAGATGACATACACACGGTCCGCATAGTCAACCGCGACCTTAAGCGGAATAAAATCAAAACCATCCTCCAGTATGTTCGACTGCGGATTATCCACAATCTTGACAAATTCCCCATCCAGTGTCAGTACGACAATACGCTTGTTGTTGGAATCCGCAACATAAAGCTGTTCGTTTTCCGATACGAACACGCCGTAAGGAGCGCTGAACGTATCTTCTTCCCCGTCATTGTCGAAGGTCTCGATCACCTGCAGCACTTCATCCATATCGGAATTCAGGACCACGATGCGGTTGTTTCCCGTGTCCGCCACATAGACAAGGCCTGCATCCGATACGTAGAGATCCTGCGGCTCGGCAAAATTGCCGATGCCGAGCGTATCCCCCGTCACGGAGCCTGCCGGCACGTAAGGCGCCGGAGTGTATACAATGTCATTCCAGTACGTATAATTATAAGAATCGTACGGAAGTTCATCCGCCAGCGCCTGCAGAGGCATAAGAGCCAGAATCAGCAAAGCGGTCAGAAGGCTGAAAAGTCTTCTTTGAAAACTGCGCCGCGGGCGGGACGATCTGTGTTGTGTCTTTCTTTCTCTCATTCCATCCCCTCCCGTTATTCTTTCATACCGGACGTCGTCATCGTTTCCAGTACGTTGCTCTGGCAGATCAGGAAGAACGTGATCGGCACGATGGCGATGATAAAGGTTACCGCGGCCGCCGCGCCCGCTCTCGCTGTTCCGCCTGCCGAGATCTGCTGCAGCGCGTACTGCAGAGGTTTGAGTTCCTCATTGCGCAAAAACAGGCTTCCTGTATTGCCCCACATCTGCTGGAACTGGAAGATTGCCAGGGTCAGCCAGGCCGGCTTTACATTCGGCATGACAATGCTCCAGAAAATCTTCCACTCGCTCGCACCGTCAAGCCGGGCCGACTCCAGCAGCGCGTCCGGTATCTGTTCCATGAACTGTTTCATCAGATAGAGGCCCATGCCGTAGGAAAACGCCGGTAAGATCAGCGCCGCGTAGGTATTGTTGATATGCAGCCAGCTGATGATCAGATACTGCGGAACCTGCGTCACCTGCCAGGAGAACATCATCGAAAGTACAACCATGTTGAACAGGATTGTCTTACCCGGGAAATTGTGCTTTGCCAGCGGATAAGCTGCCAGGGATGCGAAGATCACATGTCCGACCATACCTCCGCCGGTGATGATGACCGTATTCAGTATGTACCTTGAAAACGGCACCCAGGAATCGTTCATGATCACGAACAGATCCGTGAAGTTATCCAGGGAGGGGTTCCGCACAAAAATCTTCGGCGGATACTGGAACAGCTCATCCAGCGGCTTTAAGGCGTTATTGATGATCATCACCAGCGGCAGTGCCATGAACACACCGCAGATCGCCATGATCACAAACAGCAGCGAATTGCCCGCCATCGAGCGGTTCAGCTTTTTCTCTCTCGGCCGTTTCCAGAATGGAATCTTTCTTAAATTCTTCTTAAGGGCAGCTTCTTCGGATGTCTTTGCTCTGCTCATTCGCCTACCCTCCTTAATACTCTCTGTACCAGCTGGTTCGTGCCTACCATCAGCAGGAACAGCACCGTTGCAATCGCGGATGCATAACCCATCTCAAATCGCGTGGACCCGTAATCGAGAAGATGCGTGACCACCGTCGCGCCCGCGTAGTTGACGGACGGGTTGCCGGCCAGCTGAACGGAAATATCCGCTACCGCAAAGGACTGCGTAATCTGCATGACTGCGCCGAACATCAGCTGCGGCTTCATCGCCGGGAGCGTCACATACCAGAGTTCTTGCCAGCGGTTCTTGACTCCGTCCAGCGCCGCCGCTTCATACAGGTTCTTGTCCACCGTCTGCAGGCCGGCGATAAACGACAGGAAACCGGTACCCAGAGAAAGCCATAACTGTACGATGATCAGCATCGGCAGCACGTATTTTTCTGTCTTCATCCAGCTGATGGCTTCATCAATAATGCCAAGCCTCAGCAGGATACCATTCAGATAACCATAACGGTCGCCGGTCAGGATCAGACTCCAGACCATGTAGGCGTTGCCGCAGATACTCGGCGCATAAAAGATCAGCGTCAGGAACGTGCGAAGCGGCCCCTTAAAGTCATTGATGATCCACGCGAAAAGCAGGCAGAGGATGTAGCTGATCGGGCCTGTGATCACCGCGAAGATCAGAGTGTTCTTCAGGGCGATCATGAAAATGTCATCCTCCAGAAACAGCTTGATATAATTATTCCAGCCATTGAATGTCGGCATCTCCAGCATATTGAAGTAGGTAAAGCTGAAGAACACAGACATCAGCACCGGCAGCACCGTAAACAGGAAAAACAGGATAAAAAACGGCGCCAGCATTGCATAGCAGGTCTTATTCTTTTTGATCTGATAGCGAAGCGTTTTCTGCTTTGCTGCTATTTCCGCTGCGCTGGCCGGAGCCACCGCAGCATTTCCTGCATCGGCAGTGCGACCCGGATCTTTCTTTCTGCTCATACTCTCGATCTCCTCTCCTTATCCTTTTATTCTGCCACCGTAAGTCCCAGCTCGGTGCGCTTGTAGGTAATCTCCGCGTTGATATACAATACCTTGTCCATCAGTTCCTCCCGCGGCGAAGCCGTATCCAGGTTGGTCACTACCGTATAGAATGCGTTGTAAACATTTCGCCATGAATAGTAGCCGCCCGGTACCTGCGGGATGCCGTCCACCCACTCGAACGCAGCCTCCAGCGCTTCCATATCATCTACCGGCCATGCCATATTCTCAAACGCCTCCAGGTTTGCAGTCGGCACACGCGCCGCAGAACCCATCAGGCTTTCCATCTCACGTCCGTACTGGGTCTGAACATCTGTCGAAGACCACCATTTCAGGAATTCCCAGCACTCCTCCGGATACTCCGTGCTCGCCATGATCATACTCGCAAGACCCGTGCAGGCCACGCTGTGATCGACCGTTCCGTCTTCCTGCTCCGTGCCCGGAATCTGTGTGAAGCTCCAGAGTCCTTCGATATCCGGCGCGGATACCACCAGATTGTTATACACGGTGTAGTCCGCAATGATGATCGGGCATTCACCGGTACGGAAACGCTCTTCCACGCTCGTCTCATAGTCCAGGCCGTAGTCCGTGTAGTACTCGCAGAATTCCTTGAACACATTGACAGCCGTATCGGAATCCAGATCCGAAGCCATACCGTCCTCTGTGTAATAGGAGCCTCCGTACTGATAAAGCAGAGAGGCAAAGAGCTGCTCGGTCGGCAGCATACCGAATTCCATCTGGTTCTGCGCGAGTACGGTCATGACAACCTTCACATCATCCCAGGTCTCCGGTACCTCCAGTCCCAGTTCCTCCAGAATATCCTTCCGGTAGAACATCACCGGGAAGGTGGTCGTCTCCGGAAGCGCGTAGGTCGCGTCCTCAAACTGCAGTGCCTCCATCGCCGCGTCAGAAAACCGCTCCGTCACCTCCTCCAGATCATCAAACTGGGAGAGGTCCAGTACAGCGTTACGAATACCATAGTTGACCGGCGTATCATTGCCCGTGTTTAAGACCGCCCCGGCGATGCCATTCGTATTCGCGACCTGAATCGCCACGTCAGGGCCTTCTCCGGCAAGCTCCGCCTTCAAGAGCGTACTCATATCGACCAGCTGAACGTTTACATTGATATTGTATTCACTTGTAAACGTCTCATCGATCATCGCCTTGATGACATTTGCCTGATCGCGGCCGGTACCGATCCAGAGCGTAATCGTCGCTCCCTCATCGGTATTATCCGCGACGTTGCCGATCTGGTTATAATCAATAATGAACGAATAATACAGGCGGCTGCACTCATACGTGATCCGATTCCAGACGGAAGTATTTTCATATGCAATGGTCTGATCCGCCGAGTAAATGTTGATGCGGTCAATAGCCAGCGGCTGCTCAATCACCTGCGTGATCCAGTTGCCGCAGGCACGGACATTCGTCTTATAGGAACTGATCGTGCGCACAAAATATTCCGGATCTTTGATCAGGGAGTCCAGCTGGTCACGCATCGTGAGCAATACCGTCTCCTTATCTGATTTGTCACCGATCAGCGCTTCAAGCGCCTCAATTGCCCCGTTCAGCTGATCACGCACCGCCGTCAGTTCATCGACAAGACCCGGCAGCGTACTCTCAATCTGATAGTCGCGGTAGGTATCCGGCGACACGCCCGTGATCTTAATGATCTCACGGTAAATGCTGTTCAGCTGCGTCACACAGTCCTGCACCTCGCTGATGATATCGGAGAAATCACCCAGCACGACCTCCATGCGGATGGTGTGATGCCCTTCCTCCAGATAGAAAGAATAGGCGTTTCCAGCCTCATCCGAGAGAACGTCTTCTCTCCAGCTGGAGCTGTAGGTGAAGCCGTAGGCTTCCAGTTCCTCAAACGGCACCTCGCCGTCGATCGTGATCCGGCGCGACACATAAATACCGCGCACCGTGTTCTGCGCATCATAAAGAGAAATATTGTAATAGCCGTTCTCCGGCACATCAAAATCCCATTCGATCCACTGTCCGACCAGGCGCCAGGAATTGCCGCCGATCGTATTATTCAGCAGTTCCTTCGCGCTCGACGGAGATACCGACGGAGAAGACTGATCCTGGACCGGATAAAGCATCTGCGAGGAGCTCTTCGTCGCATTCTCGCCCTCAATCGTGATGGAAATGCCCGTCGTATCTTCTGCTCCGGCGGCATCCTGTTCCGCTTTGACTTCTTCATAGGAAGAAGTCTCCTCTGCCTTACAGAAAGTAATCGCATTGATCACCATCGGCTCACGTTCGGAAAGCAGAGAGATGGTATGTTCTCCTTCTGTCAGGTAAACCTTCAGCGGGGAAGTGATATAACCATCGCTGTCATAGACGTAGCTGCTGATCCATTCCGGCGCCTCGGTCATGCTCGGCTTGTTGTCGTTGCCCTGATTATCCTTGCCCCAGTCATAGGTCGCCGAGCCGCTCTCATCCGTATCGCCCGCTTCCACATCGTAAACCCACACACGGTTAAAGGAGATCAGCGCCAGCTCCTCATACGGCAGTTCCCCGTCAATAAAGAACGCGCGTTCAATCGAAGAACCTTTTCCTTCTACCGGATAATAATCCAGTACGATGTTATAAAAGCCTTCTTCTTCCACGGTAAACGTAAACTCCGCCAGAGAATCCTCGCTGGTATATACGCTGTCCCCTTCAAGGCCTTCATAATCTGTATAGATCACCGGGTCTACCGTCTCATCAGACTCGTCGTAACGTTCCAGATCCTCCGCAGTCACAACAATCTCTGTATCCGGATAGACTTCATCGTACCCGGCCAGATATTCCTTGTAATCCGGAATGGAATCGTCCACCGTGTAGGTACTCACGATCTCATCGAACTCATCCATCGTCATGTTCGTCGCCGCGGTATTGATCGCCATCATCGACGTAAACACAAGCACTCCGACCAGCATATGAAGCAGCGTAGACAGTCTGCGGTTCTTTACCACTGCCGCAGGCCATACGCGCTTTCCGGGAATCACCGCGGATGCACCGCGTCTGCTTTTTTCAGGAACTGCCATTGTAGATGCCATCTCTCACATTTCCTTTCTCCAAAATATTCTCAAGCCCCATGCTTCCTGTTTTTCTCTGGTCCATCCCTCTGTCCGGACTGCCTTCCGGCGGAAAACAATTCTTTTTTCATACCGGATCTTTTTTCCATTTTTCTCTTTTCCCCATTCTTCTGTTCCTTTTTCCCGGAGTCGTAATACCAGGCATCCTCCTGCCCTTCTTCCGGCTTCGGCATATAGGCGAGCAGGGTCTGTTCCATCATAAAGGTGATCACCAGACACCAGAGTCCCGGGACAAACAGAATGCATGGCATTGGCAGAATATAAAACTGCAGCCAGGCGATTCCTGCCGTTCCCGCCACGATCACGATCGTATACGGAAAAAACCGGATACACATCAGAAACGCCAGCTTCCAGCAATTGGTCAGCTTCATCTCGAACCGGGACAGCACCGGGAACACATACACTGCCACGGCGGCGCTTAAAAGCATCAGCACATTGTAAACGACCACCATATGTGACCGCTCATTCACCTGCGAGTATCTTCTTCCGATATACAGAAGGCCAAACCACACCGCCAGTTCCAGCACCAGCAGGATTCCTTTTTTCATCGTTCGCTTCATGGAGCCGAAATACTCCTTAACCGGTGTCCCCCGCTCCCTGCGGATGCTCTTGATCGTCGCGTAATAAAACGACGTGAGTGCGGAGCCGATGGTAACAATCGGAATACAGGTGATCAGAAAAACAATATTGAGAAGAATCAGTTCTCCCGTCCGGTAAAGGAAGTTCATCACCTTTCCGTCCTGAGAAAATAATTCATTCCACCATTTTCGCATATCACATACCCGCTTTCCTTACACCCTGTCTGTCCTGCCTGCAATCAGCTGCCTGGGCAGATTCCCTCAGATATCATTCCGAAACGCGTAAACACAAATCATCGCGAGAATTCTGAATCTTTATAATTACTCATTTCGGATGGGGTATGTCGTCAGATCCGGCAGCTCACCCATCGTGATCACCACGTCGCTCTCATACGCTTTCACCAGCATCCCGCCCTCTGTATATGTATCATTGTACGCGTAAATAGCCATGCTCTTCGCGACAAACTCGCCGCCCCAGGTGCACCAGAAGCCCCACATGGCGCCGTCGCGCACGGCTAGTTCCGGATCAAAGACGCAGCCGTTCTCAGAGAGAACCACCATCTTCGCGGGGCTTGTGTAATCTACAGCCTGCAGATACGTATCGACCTGTGAGGTGTACACATGCTCGCCCGGATAAATATCCTCGCCGATGATATCCACATATTCATCTCCCGGATACCAGTCGGCAGCCTGCCCATTCCACAGCCAGATCAGATTGTTCAGTCCATAAACATTGGTCAGCTGATCATAGAGAAGGATATAAAGCTGCTTATAAGCCTCCGCGCCCGAAGCGCCCCACCAGAACCAGCCTCCGCTCGCTTCATGCAGCGGCCGCCAGAGCACCGGCACACCTGCGTCCTGCAGAATCTGCAGCTGTTCGGCGATCGCCGCAATATCCTCCAGCAGAAGCTGATACCCTTCCTCATCCTCGCCGTTCATGATCGCGGCAAGATCGATGTTCGTGCCTTCCACATAAAAACCGTTGTACCATTCACCGGTCAGGTACTTCGACGGTGCGTTCCAGTGCCAGCAGAACGTGACGATACCGCCGTTCTCCCAGAACTGGATGGCGTAATCAGTCGCGTTGGAAGTGCTTCCGTTCTCCGCCCGTGAAGGGGAATATTCAATGAAATCAAGACCAAGGACGGCCGGGTATTTCCCGGTCTCCCGATAGACTACCGTGAATTCCTTTCCGTACTGCCCGTCCTCCGAGTACTGTCCGGAAAGAATGGAACTGCCGTAATTGTCCGCCAGATAGCTCATGAGCCGCTTCGCGTTATCCGTCGCGTTCTCATTCACAAGTGTCGCGGATACATCATAAATAGAAGTGTCAAGGGCTGCCGATGCACTGACCTCCAGCCGATCCAGATACACCCAGCCCCAGTATTCCGAATAGGTGATTTCGTGCGTTCCCGCCGTAAGGTACGCCCGCTGCAGGATGGAATCCGAGAAGGATTCTTCCTCAATCATAACTGTGCCGAGAGTCTCCCCGTCCACAATCACATAATTCTCTTTATAGCCTCCCATACTCGCGCTGACAAAGTTCAGGTCATAGAAGCCGTCCGTTTCTACCGCGACTGTAAATGTGCAGGAATCCCCTTCTTCCGAAAACCCGGTCACACAGCTTCCGGAATGCGCCGATCCATCTCCGACAGAACCGGAATCCGCCACACAGACGTTACCCGAAAGAGCTGCAAGTTCCGCCTCATAAACCAGAGCAGCAGCCACATCCTCGTCTGCATCTGTATCAAAAGGCTCTAACTCCCCATCCGCAGTCTCATCCACATCAGCCTCCACAGTAAAATCCATTTCAACATTCTCTGTTTCCGGATTTTCTGCCTCCGCTGCCAGCACAGGCACAAATAAAACTGATACCGCGAGGATACCCGCGATCCAAAACATAAGCATTCTCTTCATAGCTCTCCCAAATGTGCCGATAACAGCACTGCGGCTCCAATACAGCCGCAGCGCTGCCTTCTTTCTCTTTCATCCCCGAGCGTTGCCGAAACGCACAGCGTTTTCTGCATCGGCAACGCGATCTGCCGCCGAGCTTTCGCGAGGGGGCATTTCCACTCGTTAAGTAACTTATTAGTTAACAGTATAGTAGAAATTTAACTCTCTGTCGTTATTCATTTTTGCGTTTTATTATTTATTTGTGCGCTTCATTGGTGATTTCGGCTATATAAACAAATAAGAAGTGAATTTTTTGTGAATTTTTACTATTTATTTTTTGGGTGGTTTCGCAGCCGACAGTCACTTTTTTGAATAACGTTAGGTAACGGAATGTCGGCAGATTTTGTCACTGCATTATATGACCGCTAAATACGATGCCTTTACCATGAAAAAGCCATACGAAATTTTTTTAAAAAATGATTGACAGAAATGAGAAGTTGTAGTATAGTACTGATTGTTGCTGATGTGAGACAGGACAGAAGCACAGCAGATAAATTTTTCAATTTCATATGCGCGAGTGGCTCAGTGGTGGAGCACTGCCTTGCCAAGGCAGGGGTCGCGGGTTCGAATCCCGTCTCGCGCTCTTTAAAAGGATCAGAGTTTTCTGATTCTTTTTTTGTTCAGGAAATCTGTAAGGATACAAGGCATAAAAAATCGGGAAGCTGTTTATCTGCAGCTTCCCGGTCAAATCAGCAGGGGTTGAGAGAATCGAACTCCCACTAAGAGTTTTGGAGACTCCTGTCATACCACTTGACCAAACCCCTATTTTTTTGCACAAATATTTATACCATAGAACCTGATGTATGTCAATAAAATTTTCATGGAATTCTGAAATTTTGCAACAGTTCACTCCGTCTGTTTCCACTGAATCACAAACACTGTCGTCTGATTTTTCTCGTTCAGCAAAAAACTTTTTTCAATACGAAATCCCGCTGTTCTCTGAACAGACTCCACAACATAATTGGGGGCCGTCGTGTAAAGAATCAGCACGGCGGAATCCTTCAGCAAACCGCCAACATACGAAAAGAAACTGTGATAGAGCGCGCGCAGCGACTGTTTCGAGCCTTCCCCGGCTGACGCCGGCATATTGGTGATGACTTCATCAAACCGATATTCATGACGAAATGTAAAAAAATCCCGCTGAATGTAATTAACAATGCGATCCGCGCGCCGGGTGTTTCTGCGCGCTTTTTCAATTGCCTCGCCAAAAATATCAAGACCGTACATGGTACCCGCTGTTCTGGCACGGTCACGTTCGATCAGCATCGTGCCGACACCGCAGAAAGGATCAAGTACCTGAGCGCCTTCCTTTAACCACGGGAGCGCCAGACGCGCTGTCAGCGCCGCGTTCACCGGCGCGATGGAGGCGGCAACAGCTTCTTTTCGATAGGTAAAGCGCTCGTCAAAGGAGGAAGACGGCTTCAGCATCGCAGTAAAGGTACCGTCTTTTTTCAGCACAAGCCGAAGTTCCAGTTCATAGTCTGTCACAGAGTTGACAAGTCTTGCTCCGGATGCGCGCTCCAGGGCATCCGACAGTTTCCGGATGTAAGATCCGGAAAATTCTCCGCCCCGCACATCAATCCGGTACAGAAACGCACCGGCCCCGTTGTAGAGACGATCAGCAAGAGCAAGGAGCGGTTCCGCAGCTGCTTCCCCGCATTGCACCGGCTGATCTGCCATAAGCGCAGTATTCGTTTTCAGAGGAAACAGAAGCTCACTGTAGGTACGGATGGAACGAATTTCTTTTAAAGACGCTCCTTCTACGCGAAGGCCGCCCGCCAGCATTGTAATTTTTCCCTTCTGCACCTGATCAGCAGTCACTTTCCTCTGGCGGCGGTTTGTAAGCAGGATCACATCTTCCTTTTCTTTTCCTCCGGCGAACCGGTGATGGCGGATTCCTCTGCACCGCAGTACCATCGTCTGCAAAATGCGGATCTCCTTCGAGACATGCTTCCACCCCTCTGGCGTCCAGTCTTCTTTTTCGCGCAGATCCTGCAATTTCTTTTCCAGCAAATCACCCAGAGGACGATAGTCCAGTCCGGAAATTGCCTTCAGGTAATCCGCACGGATAAACAGTGTCTTTTCATTCTTGTAAGCATCAAAAAGAACCGGAAGCAGATCCTCCGATTCCTGTTCTCCGAGAATCAGAGCCGCGTTTTTTCGTACCTTTGGATCCTCGTCTTTCAAAAGCGCGGTAAGATTGGAAAAATCCCCGCCGAGCAGGTAGGCAAATTCCCTTCTGTTCTCTTCTTCCTTTAATTCTTCGCGCAGGCGGATGAGATTCGCCCTCACCTCATCGCCTGCGCAGATCTGTTCATACAATTCTTTTATCATACTCTACCGTTCACAAAAATAATTAAAAGTTTTCATACGGCTTTCACAGCCGGTGCGAAGACCTGCCCTTAACAGAGGGCAATCATTCTTCGGCCGCCGCACGGCACTCCTCTATGTACGCCATCACATCATCTTTAAAGGCTTCCCACTTGTCTTCGTTCTCGACATAGTAAAGCGGACACATCTTTCCGGTTACATCGTAATGGCGGATGATATCATCTCGTTCCAGATCATACATATCAACCAGATACGCGGTCAGTTTTACTAGAGACTCATAGGTTTCCTCGGTAAACTGTCCGGTGGTGTCCACATGGCAGTTCTCAATCGACACCGAATAATGATTCGCACTGTTGGATGCGTAGACAATCTCGCCGGGCGGCACACATTCAATGATCTCACCCTCGATCCCGACCACAAAGTTCGCACTCATGTAGACGGCCTCATCCTCCGTGATCTGTCCGCTCGCGATCAGTTCATCATTGTCCTTCAGACTTTCGAAATAATCATGATTCTGCTGGGCGGTCGTGCCTGGATTCGCCAGATAATGAATCACGATATTCGTAATTGTATCGCATTCCTCTCCGGGACGGGACCAGTCGTTGATGGTCAGCAGCTGTTCATCAATCCCCGGATCAGGCACCACCATCACATGCTCTGTTTCCTCCGTCTCCGCTTCCGTGTGTGGCGGTTCTGTCTCAATCGTCAGTGTTTCATTCAGAAGCGCGTCAATATCCATATCATCCTTTGGAAGAAGATAAAGGAAAAGCGCGACCGCAGCCGCCGTCAAAATAACAGCTGCAATCCAGACCGCTATGTGCCTGTGTCTGGTTTTCCCTTTTCCATTTTCTCTTTCCGTATTCCTGCCCATAATGACCTGCTCCGTTCCGGTGCGCCTGATTTTCAGACGTCCTTGTGTCTGTTCCGTACCCCATCCCGATACCTGTCTTCTATCCGTCGGTAAACCCCAGACTGTTTATCTGCCGTGGCCATACCGGTCTCCTTCCTGCCGCGGTACCGCCGTCCGCACCAGCTCAGCAGCCTCACTGTTCTACGCTGTAGTTCGGAGCTTCTTTCGTAATATGAATATCATGCGGGTGCGATTCCTTCAGAGACGCGGCGGAAATTTTCACGAATCTGCCGTTCTCCTTCAGTTCCTCAATCGTGCGCGTACCGCAGTAGCCCATGCCGGAGCGAATACCGCCGATCAGCTGGAATACGGTATCCTCCACACTGCCCTTATAAGCGACACGTCCTTCTACGCCTTCCGGGACCAGCTTCTTCGCGTTCGACTGGAAATACCGGTCCTTACTGCCGTTCTCCATCGCCGCGATGGAGCCCATGCCGCGGTATACCTTGTATTTTCTACCCTGATAAAGTTCAAAGGTTCCCGGGCTCTCATCGCATCCCGCGAACAGGCTGCCCATCATGCAGACGTTGGCTCCCGCCGCGATTGCCTTGGTCATATCGCCGGAATACTTGATACCGCCGTCGGCGATGATCGGGATCCCGTATTCTTTCGCCACCTCGTAGCAGTCCATCACCGCAGTCACCTGCGGTACGCCGATCCCGGCAACCACACGGGTCGTGCAGATGGAACCCGGCCCGATGCCGACCTTGACCGCGTCCACGCCGGCCTCAATCAGCGCTCTGGCCCCCTCACCGGTAGCTACATTGCCTGCGATGACCTGCAGATCCGGGAATTTTTCCTTGATCATCCGCACGCAGTTCAATACATTCGCGGAATGTCCGTGCGCAGAGTCCAGAACGACCACATCTACCTGTGCCTCCACAAGCGCAGCCGCGCGCTCCAGCACATTCGCCGTAATGCCAAGCGCTGCGCCGCAGAGCAGACGGCCTTTGGCGTCCTTTGCGGAATTCGGGTACTTGATCTGCTTCTCAATATCTTTTATCGTGATAAGGCCCTTCAGGTTGAAATCATCGTCTACGATCGGAAGTTTCTCCTTACGGGATTTTGCGAGGATCTTTTTCGCTTCTTCCAGCGTCACGCCGACTTTCGCCGTAACCAGGCCTTCTGATGTCATGGAATCTTTAATTTTCTTGGAAAAATCTTCTTCAAACAAGAGATCACGATTGGTAAGAATACCGACCAGCTTTCCGTTTTCTGTGATCGGAACGCCGGAGATGCGGAACTTCGCCATCAGATCATCGGCGTCCGCCAGTGTGTTTTCCGGAGAGAGATAAAACGGATCCGTAATAACGCCGTACTCGGAACGCTTTACCTTGTCCACTTCCTCTGCCTGCTGCTCAATTGACATGTTCTTGTGAATAATACCTATACCACCCTGCCGGGCCATCGCAATCGCCATCCGATGCTCGGTCACCGTGTCCATCCCGGCGCTCATCATCGGAATGTTGAGCACAATGCTTTTCGTCAGATGTGTCGTCAGATCCACCTGATTCGGGATTACCTCGGAATAAGCCGGCACAAGAAGCACATCATCAAATGTAATTCCTTCGCCAATAATCTTACCCATGTCTCTTCCTCTCTTTCTCCTGTAATTGAGCAGGGTATTGTCAGCCCTGCGCATTTAAAACAAACGGCAATACTGACTGCCGTTTCTTATAAAATCTTACTCTAACAAATCCCCTTTTGCATGTCAATCATTTTCTTGACAGAGTTCTGCTTTTCTTAATCCTTACCCTCAGCAGCATCCTTCTCTCAATTGCAGGAGGCAGCCTTTTCAGTAAAGATTTACCTTTCGAGGCGCGATTCTACGGATGTCGGCTATGATTGCGTCATCCAGTTCCACTTCGATCATCTTCTGGCCTTTTACTTCATTAAAAACAAGAATGTAGCTTTTTTCCGGAGCTTTCCCGGAAGAATAATCGTCGTATTTTGCGCCCTGCCGGTTCAGATAAGAGTCCAGCGCGTGAGATTTCGCCGGTGCAAGCACTTCAAGGTGTTCCATATCGTAGCTGCAGATTCTCTTGCGCTTCTGTTTAGAATAAATCGCGTCGATATCAAGCTCGCCATTCACATACAGATACTCATATTCCACTTCCATCTTCGGACCGACAAAAATCGAAAGAAGCAAAAATGCCAGCGCTCCGATCAGGAACGGCCAGAAAATGATGCCGATCACCACGCAGATCCCTGTCATTACCGGAAAAAATGTTTTCAGGAAGCGTTTTCCCATCGGTGTGTCCGGCTTTACCATTATTTCTCTGTACATATCCCCCATTTTTCATATCCTCCTTCGCTGTTCTCTTTTATTTTCATAATTTGAATTTCTGTGATCTCTCCAAAGCCCCGCAGCCGCAGGGGCACTCTGTTTTATTCTTCAAACATCCAGTCGAAAAAGGTCGGTGCCATATCCGTATTCTCACCGTTTATTGCCGCACCGCCATACACCGTGCCGTCATAAAGATCATATTTCTCTGCTATCGCTGTACCGGTCAGGTCAATGGCGTACGGTGCGCTGTCGCCATCCTGGTTTTCCATATAGACAAAGAGGTCGGACCATGCTTCCATCTGCTCATCCGTGAGAATCTCACGAAGATCAACAAAGTAGCCGTATGCCGCGTACTCCTCAAACTTCTCCGGATCCATGAGAATAACATCCGCCATATTTGCTGTAAGAACCGCAGTAAATTTCATCTGATACGCATACCCGTAGGATACATCTTCATCATCCAGAGTCACACTGGTATCAAAGGTGATTTC
This sequence comes from Clostridiales bacterium, assembly GCA_020860715.1. Taxonomy (GTDB): domain Bacteria; phylum Bacillota; class Clostridia; order Lachnospirales; family Lachnospiraceae; genus Choladousia. The sequence continues at coordinate 20,515 of JAJBTU010000006.1, forward strand.
TTCTTTTTCTCCAATGCCTCCGATATAATCCGTAAAATCTGCAAGCAAAGCACTTGTGTCTACAGTATAGGAATTACAGTTCACCATATAGGCAGAAAAGATCGTATCGATCTGAAGATTGTGATAAATCGTAACTCCAAGATAGATCACAAAAATCACTCCGATAATTGCCGCCATCTGCGGCTTATAATAATCCCACACATAGATAAATCTGTCTTTCCAGGATAAAAGTTTCAGCTTACCTGTCTCTTCCCGGATCTTATCCCGTAATCTTTCCTTTCGATTCCGGTCACTCATTGCCCTGCTCCTTTTCATTCCCTGAATCTGAAAAACAATTTTTTTTATTTTAGCACAAAAGGGGGTAAACTTCTACAAGTTTACCCCTTTTTTACAAACTTTTCACATGTTTGCTTTTGCAAACCGTGTTCAATGGCTCTGTCTTTACAAATGCACCATGACTGTATCCTGCAAATTCCGGGATTCGCGGCAGGGTATTAATACATTCCCTCTGCTCCGCCTGCCGGCATAGCCGGAGCCGGCTCCTTGATATTCCCGACAACCGCTTCTGTTGTAAGCAGGGTAGCCGCCACACTGGTTGCATTCTGCAGTGCACTTCTGGTCACCTTTACCGGATCCAGAATACCTGCCTCAACCATGTCAACATAGCTCTCTTTGTACGCATCGAAGCCGGTACCGACATTCGCTTCGCTTACCTTATTTACAATCACAGAGCCTTCCAGTCCGGCATTCTCCGCGATGTAATACAGCGGAGCCTGCAGAGCTTTCAGAATGATGTTCGCGCCCGTCTTCTCGTCGCCCTCAAGGGTGGCCGCCAGTTTCTCAACATCCTTTGCCGCGTGTACATAAGCGGATCCGCCGCCCGCGATGATGCCTTCTTCTACGGCAGCCTTCGTTGCAGCCAGAGCGTCCTCCATGCGCAGCTTTGCTTCTTTCATCTCTGTCTCTGTAGCAGCGCCGACACGGATTACCGCTACGCCGCCCGCCATCTTCGCAAGGCGTTCCTGAAGTTTCTCTCTGTCAAAGTCAGAGGTCGTCTCATCGATCTGAGCGCGAATCTGTGCGACTCTTGCCTTGATGGCATCCTTGTCGCCCATACCGTCCACGATAATCGTGTTCTCTTTCTGCACCTTCACGGACTTCGCACGTCCAAGCATATCCATAGTCGCGTCTTTCAGTTCAAGGCCAACCTCCTCAGAGATCACCTGACCGCCCGTCAGGACTGCGATGTCCTGCAGCATTTCTTTTCTTCTGTCGCCATAACCCGGAGCTTTCACGCCAACTACCTGGAACGTGCCGCGCAGCTTGTTGACGATCAGAGTCGTCAGCGCTTCACCTTCAATATCCTCAGCGATAATCAGCAGCTTGCGGCCGGACTGCACAATCTGTTCCAGCAGCGGAAGAAGTTCCTGAATGTTGCTGATCTTCTTGTCTGTAATCAGAATCATCGGATCGTCCAGCACTGCTTCCATCTTATCATTGTCTGTTACCATATAAGCTGAAATGTATCCTCTGTCAAACTGCATGCCTTCCACAAGGTCCAGTTCCGTCTGCATGGTCTTGGATTCTTCAATCGTAATCACGCCGTCCTGAGAAACTTTATCCATAGCGTCCGCAACCAGCTCGCCTACCTTCTCATCTCCGGAAGATACAGCTGCCACTCTGGTGATCTGTTCCTTGCCGCTTACCATCTGGCTCATGGACTTGATCGACTCAACCGCCGCGTCTGTCGCTTTCTTCATTCCCTTACGAAGAACGATCGGGTTCGCTCCGGCCGCGATATTCTTCAGACCTTCATGCACCATAGACTGCGCAAGAACCGTTGCAGTCGTCGTACCGTCACCGGCAACGTCGTTCGTCTTGGAAGCGACTTCCTTGATCAGCTGCGCGCCCATGTTTTCAAAAGAATCTTCAAGCTCGATCTCCTTTGCGATTGTCACACCGTCGTTTGTAATCAACGGTGATCCATACTGCTTATCCAGAACTACGTTTCTTCCTTTCGGTCCAAGTGTCACGCGGACAGTATCTGCCAGCTTATTCACACCCGTCTCAAGAGCCGCTCTTGCGTCAGCGCCATATTTGATTTCCTTAGCCATAATATTTGCCTCCTGTAAATTCTATTATAAAATCTATATTCTTATGTCATGAGCTGCCTTAATCAGCAGGACAAGCCGAACTTTTGATATAAATCACTCCGTTACAACCGCGAGTATATCGCTCTGTTTTACAATAATATATTCTTCCTCACCGAGTTTTACTTCATTGCCCGCATATTTTGAGTAAATCACTTTGTCTCCGGCTTTCACTGTCATCTGTATTTCCTTGCCGTCAACCATACCGCCCGGGCCTACTGCCACGACTTCGCCTTCCTGCGGCTTCTCCTGTGTCTTACTGGTCAGTATAATACCTGACTTTGTTTTCTCTTCCGCTTCCTGCTGCTTCAGTACAACTCTGTCTCCTAACGGTACTAACTTCATATCTGATTCCTCCTTATGATCATTCTGCTTTCTTCTTTACTAGCACTCATCAGGTTCGAGTGCTAACGAACAAACCATATATTAGTGAAAACAGGTGGAATATGCAACTTCAGACAAAGGCTTGAAATAAGAGAATTATATTGATTTTCTCTCATTTTCTCTTATTTTCTCGTTTTTTCATAACAATTCCATTTTTTTGAATTTTTTTTAAAAAATGGAAGCCGGCCAAAATGGCTGCTTCCTCTTTGCTTCCTCATGTTTTTGCGGTCGCAAAAAGCAGAAACAGGAACGCAAGCGTTCCGTTTCTGCTTTTTTCTCCCTTGTATTATGACATATTCTTGCTCTTCTTAATTTCCTCCAGTTCGTCAAATACAACATCGTTCAGGACCTTAATGTAGGTTCCTTTCATACCGGAGGATCTGGATTCGATCACCCCGGCACTTTCAAATTTCCGAAGCGCATTTACAATTACAGAGCGGGTAATACCAACCCGGTCAGCGATTTTGCTCGCCACCAGTATTCCCTCTGTACCGTCCAGTTCATCAAAAATATGGATGAGAGCTTCCAGTTCAGAAAACGAAAGCGTGCTGATTGCAGACTTCACGATCTGAACCTTGCGGTTCTCCTCCGCGTTCTCCTCATTGACAGAACGCATCATTTCCAGTCCGACCACAGTTGTACCATACTCGCTTAGAATAATGTCATCGATGTCATACTGGCTGCCGCATTTGTACATAAAAACCGTACCCAGCCGCTCTCCGGCAATGTCGATCGGGTTGATGATCGCCTGATATTTTCTGACATTTTCACTTACAAATCCCAGCGTCTCCAGATTGACATTTTCTTTCGTAGAAAGGACGCCAAGAAGACGTTCATTCAAAAGAGGATCAATAAATCCGCCGACACGGTCTACGATCAGCTCATCGATCTCCTCTACCTGATCAGACAGTCCGACGCCTAATACCTTTCCTTTCCGGCTGATTACCAGAATATTGGAATCCAGAATTCCGGTAAGTACATCACAGATGTCATTGAAAACGACCTTACTGGTATTATTGTTGTGCAGCAATTGATTGATTTTTCTGGTTTTATCCAGCAACTGTACACTCATCACGTACCTCCTCCGCACGAATCCTTCTATTTTGAATGATTCTATCATGTAATTTTCAGAAAATCAACACATAAAGTGAGAATTTGGTGTATATTCTGGAAATATTTTCGTTTAAGCCGCATGTTCCGCAGGAATTCCCGAAATATTCGGTCCAAATGATGAATTGATACCGTTTTAGGACAATACCGTTCCGTGAAGATCTGACCCATAAAACCGTAAAATTGAGCAGGCCGGTATTCGGCTGCAACGCAAAACGGGACTGACGCGGTGCACCGATTTTCGGACTGCGCGCCTGCCCCGTAAAGAAGCTGCGGTTTTATGAACGATCCTGTTTCTTCTGTGTATAGCCGCAGGATTTATTCTCACAAACCACGCGGCTGCCTCGCTCCACCATATATCCGCCGCATTGCGGACAGGGTTCTTCCACCGGACGTGCCCAGGACATAAAATCACAGTGCGGCGCGTCTTCGCAGCCGTAATAGCGGCGTCCTTTCCTGGTCTTGCGGATCACGACTTCCCTGCCGCAAAGCGGGCAGGATACGCCGATTTTTTCCAGAAAAGGTTTGGTATTGCGGCAGTCCGGAAAGCCGGGACAGGCAAGAAATTTGCCATGCGGTCCATATTTGATAACCATATTGCGCCCGCACTCCTCGCAGACAACATCCGTGACTTCGTCTTCAATCGTCACCTTTTCAAGACTCTTCTCCGCAGCCTTCACCGCTTCATCCAGATCCGGATAGAAATTCTCCACCACAGTCTTCCAGTTTGTCTTTCCTTCCTCAATAGAATCCAGTAAAGACTCCATGTTTGCGGTAAAATTGACATCAACGATTACAGGAAACGCTTCTTTCATGATATTATTGACAATCTCACCCAGCTCCGTCATGTAAAGATTTTTATTTTCTTTCGCGACATAACGGCGCGCAATGATTGTCGTAATCGTCGGCGCATACGTACTCGGACGGCCGATGCCCTTCTCTTCCAGTGCGCGCACCAGCGTCGCCTCCGTATAGTGGGCAGGCGGCTGTGTAAAATGCTGCTTTGGTTCAGGGGCTTCTGCGTCCAGACGCATTCCAGGCTTCAGATCAGCGTGGATGACATTGTCCTCCTCTTTGAGCTCGTCACTCGCCGTATAAACGCAGCGGAATCCGTCAAAAAGGAGTTTTGAAGCGGACATCGTAAACCGGTATCCCGCAGCACCGATCCGCACTGCTGTTGTCTCATATCTGGCCGGAGCCATGCGGCTTGCCATAAAACGTCTCCAGATCAGCTGGTACAGGCGAAATTGGTCGCGGCTTAACGATTCTTTGACAAGAACCGGGGTCCTCGCGACATCCGTCGGCCGGATGGCTTCGTGCGCATCCTGAATTTTCCTGCCGCTCTCCGGCTGTACTTTATGATCCTCGTTGTATTCCCCGCCATAGTTTTCCCTGATATAATCCCGTGCAGATGCGACAGCCTCGTCAGCGACACGGGTGGAATCCGTACGAAGATACGTGATCAGTCCCACCGTTCCGCTTCCTTTGATGTCCACGCCTTCATAGAGCTGCTGAGCCAGCCGCATGGTTTTCTGTGTGGAAAAGTTCAGTGCGTTCGCCGCCTCCTGCTGCAGCGTGCTGGTCGTAAATGGCAGGGGCGCTTTTCTGATACGCTCCCCTTTCTTCACATCCTCCACAATATAGTCGGCACCATCCAGTGCATTCAGGATCTGCTTCATCTCCTCTTCAGAAGAAATCGTCATCTTTTTATCGGTTCCGAAGAATCTGGCGCAAAGCGGTTTCTTTTCCCCTTCGGCAAGAAGGCCGACGTCAATCGTCCAGTATTCTTCCGGAACAAAAGCAGTGATCTCATCCTCACGGTCCGCAATGATGCGCAGTGCCACAGACTGTACCCGCCCGGCGCTTAAGCCCCGTTTCACTTTTTTCCATAGCAGGGGACTGATCTCATACCCCACCATGCGGTCCAAAATCCTGCGGGTCTGCTGCGCATCCACCAGATCCATATTGATCTCACGCGGATGTTTAATGGATTCCTTTACCGCGCTTTTCGTAATCTCATTGAATGTGATTCTTCTCTGCTTCTTCGGATCAATCTTCAAAGCCTCTGAGAGATGCCAGGAGATTGCTTCTCCCTCACGGTCAGGGTCCGTTGCGAGATACACATGGTCCGCTTTCTTTTCCGCCTTGCGCAGCTGTGCCAGTACTTCTCCCTTTCCGCGGATCGTAATGTACTTTGGTTCAAATCCGTGTTCTACATCTACTCCCATCTGACTTTTCGGCAAGTCTCTCACATGACCGCCGGAAGCCATTACTTCGTAGCTGGAGCCCAGAAATTTCTTGATTGTCTTTACCTTCGCGGGTGACTCTACAATCACCAGATTCTTGGCCATAAAAACCTCACTTCACTTTTACATAAAAATTCTGCTCTATCTCTTTCACCAGCCCCTTTATTTCCAGGGAAAGCAGGCCGTCGCTTAAGTCTGAAAGAGACAGTGCCGTGTTTTCTTCCAGTTCCCACAGGCTTTTGCCGTGAAAACCGAGATTACTATACACTAATTTTTCTGTAGGTGCAAGTGTAATGTTTGCCTTTGATTTTCCATTCCCTTTTTTATACCCCGGAAACAGCGTTTCTGTAAACTCTTCCGCAGAGAGGATCAGCCCGGCTCCCTGTGAGATCAGTTCGTTGCAGCCGTAGCTCAGTTCATCATCCGGACGCCCGGGCACCGCATAGACCATCCGTCCCTGATCCAGAGCAAATTCAGCGGTGATCAGCGAACCGCTCTTTTTTCTCGCTTCAATCACAGCCACAACATCCGAAAGACCGCTGATGATCCGGTTGCGCATCGGGAAATGCGACGGCATCGCTTTCATGCCGGCAGGAAACTCCGAAATCAGTCCGCCGTTTTCAGCCAGACGGGCAAACAGCTGCCGGTGCGAAGATGGATAACAGATATCGGGACCGCAGCCCAGCACCCCATAACTCTTCCCTCCGGCATCCAGGGCAGCCCACTGCGCTGCCCCGTCAACTCCGTATGCCGCTCCGCTGATCACTGCCCCGCCCGCGCGTACGACCTCCTCTGCGATTGTCTCAGCCATTGCGCGGCCTCCCGGTGTGCAGACACGTGCTCCGACGATTGCAACCGTTTTGATATCCTCCGGAGGAAGCTGCCCTTTGTAAAACAGCCCATACGGCCTGTCCCGCAGCGAAAGCAGGCGCTTCGGATAATTTTCCTGTTCCAGGCCGGTAAACTGTATTCCGAGCAACCTGTGTATCTTCACTGTTTTCTCCGGAGAATATTGATTCCGGTATTCCATTACTTTCGTGATCCATCCGCAGCCCCGTTCCCTGAGGTAAAGAAGTTCCTCATCGGATGCCTTCCACAGCCGGCCGGGCGTGTGAAAGCAATGAAGCAGAATCTCTCTTTGTGTCCGGTAAATCCCCGGAATACTGCAAAACCATTCCCAGTATGTATCCATCTCTCCTCCTGTTGTCTTATCCAGAACCTTTACATGCAAATTCAAATACCGGCAATATCCGGTTTCACACAGCCAGACAATCGCAATGCAGTTCCACCCCGCGGGGATTCTCTTTATTCCAGAAACTTTGACGGGCGGTACCGCACTGCTTCACTTAAATGCCGGATCTCAATCCGTTCACTTCCCTCCAGATCCGCAATCGTGCGGGCGACACGAAGCAGCCGGTGGCAGGCGCGCGCTGTCAGCTTCTTTGTGTCATAAATCTGCTGCAGAAAATGATCTTCCCGCAGTCCAAGCGTGCAATACTTTTTCAGGCAGGAAACCGGCAGGGCGGAATTAAAGCGGATTCCGGTGCCCTGATAGCGGCAATTCTGAATCTCCTGTGCGCGAAACACACGCGCACGGATCTCGCTGCTCGATTCTTCTGTCCTGTTTCCGGATAATTCCTCATAGGACAAAGGCCGTACCTCCGCGTGCAGATCGATCCGATCCAGCAGCGGACGGCTGATCCGATGCAGATAATTCCGGATTTCTCCTTCGGTACAGGTGCAGCGTGTGCGGTCAGGATAATAACCGCAGTGGCATGGATTACGGGAAGCCACCAGCATAAAATCCGAAGGAAACACATACTGGCCGCTGCTCCTGGAAATGCGCACCTCTCCTTCCTCCATCGGCTGACGAAGAATTTCCAGTGCCTCTCTCGAAAATTCAGGAAGTTCGTCCAGATATAATACACCCCTGTGTGCCAGACTGATTTCCCCCGGCTGCGGGATATTGCCGCCGCCCGCCAATGCCGCGGCCGTAATGGTATGATGCGGCATACGGAAAGGACACCTCATAAGAATCCCTTCTTTTGGCAGTGTGCCTGCCACACTGTGAATCTGTGAAACTTCCAGTGCCTCATCCGGCTGCAGAAGGGGCAAAATTCCGGGAATCCGTCTCGCGACCATGCTCTTTCCGACACCTGGGGAACCAGTCAGAAGGAGATTGTGCATTCCTGCAGCCGCAATCTCAGCGGCGCGCTTCGCCATTTCCTGTCCGCGAATATCCGCAAAGTCCTCTTCTGTCCCGCCGGTCTGATTCCGAAGACTTTCTTCTATATTAATAGTCACCTGTTCCAGTTTTTTCACAGACAGCAGGTGTTCTGTCACTTCACGCAGGGTCGACGCTCCATAAACAGAGATTCCGCTGATCACGCCTCCCTCCGCCGCGTTATCCCGCGGAATGACGCAGGAAGTAAACCCGGCGCGTTTTGCTTCCAGCACCATGCCAAGGACTCCCGGAATACGGCAGATGCTTCCATCCAGTCCAAGTTCTCCCGCAAAAAAAATCTGTTCCAGTCCCTCTGCCGGCAGATAATGATTGGCGGCGAGCAAAGCCACCGCGATCGGAAGATCATAGCCAGAACCTGATTTTCGGATATCAGCCGGAGCCAGATTCACCATAATCTTTTTCGGCTGCATCACAAACCCGGAATTTCGAAGGGCTGTCTTTACCCGTTCCTGCGCCTCCTTCACTTCAGAAGCAAGATAGCCTACCATAGAAAAAACTGGTAATCCTTCACTCACATCCGTTTCTACTGAAATGATCCGGCACTGCACCCCGCTCAGCGCCGCCGTGTAAACTCTGCTGTACAACTCCTTTTCCCTCCCCTGACATTCTTCCTGTTGTTCAGACTCTTTTATTTCATTTTATCGAAGTTTTTCATAACTGTTTTTTGTCAATTTTCTCGTCGATATGTTCCATCTTATTCTTTCTTTTCACATTTTGTATCATGTTACCCCTTTTTTCACTTTCTGTCAATACATAATTTCATTTAGTTTATACAGTATTTATTATACTTTTTTAGTTTTCATTTTATATTAGATAAATATTATACAGGAATGAAAAGGCAGGAATAAAAAATAGAATTACGGGCATCCTTTTTGAGAGGCAAATAACAAAATGACAAACAGGACAGGAAAAACGGATATGAAAACAATAGAAAAAAACAAAAAATCTGACAACCCGAATTTCTCCGAATCGTCAGATTCCTGTGCGACCGGCCATTCTCTTTCTGAATGGTCAGATTCCTTCCTTTCCGGGAGCGTCAGTTCCGGCACGGAATGCACCGGACTGATGCCGACACCGCCTGCTTCCGCCGATGAACTGGAGTCTTATGAAGAACTGTATCCATTCAGGCCAAATCAGGTGGTTGCAGATCATAAAAATATCTGATAAAGCAAACCCTTCCTCTGTGTCTCCGCCTGTCAGCTGACAGCCGAAATCACATAATTATAAATCTTCTTATAGGTCGACGACTTATAATGAATCCCGTCTGATGTACTGAAACCGTTGTTGGTCAGATAGGTATAGGTGTCCACATATCTGGAAGAAAATGCCTTTTTTAATTTGGTATTGAACGTCTTAATCTGGGAATTTTTCACTGTATATCCGTATTTTTTTGCAGTTGTCTCATTAACCGGATTCACGGACATCATATAAAACTCCGTATCCGGATACTTCGCAATCAGCTTTTTATAGTACGATATATAGGAGGAAATATTTCCCAGATCGTTCACGCCAAAAGCAAAAATCACTTTTGCGTTCGCATCTGCGTTAAGATATTTCGCAAGTTTCGTGGAGGCTGTGCTCTTCAGCCAGCTATAGCCGGATCCCACCTTCCCGATAAAAACGGTATTGGAGGCAGAAACCGCACTGGACATCCCGACAATACGCGAATCACCGACAAATATATATTTTCCCGTAAACTCTTCGACTATTTTTTTCCCGGTTGAATCCAGAGTATAGCCGTCAACCACACAATCCGTCAGCCTGATGCCGTTCTCATCTACATAATAGTCGCCGATCCATTTGTTCTTCTGCAGTACGCCCTGAGAATTAAAATAATAATAATTCCCATTGAGTTTATGCCATCCCGTCAGGCATACGCCGTTGGAATTACAATAGTAGGTCTTTCCGCTTTTGGTCACCCAGCTGCTGTTTACCCGTGCTCCGCTGCCATCCACGCAATAATACTTTCCGCTTACAGAAAAGAGCCTGCCCGTAACCAGCTTTCCCTTTGAGTTGAAGTAATAATATTTTCCGTTTATCAGCTGCCACCTGCTGACTGCCTTAACTCCGTTCGACCGAAGAAAGTATTTCGATCCACAATAAGTCAGCCATCTGTTTACATAAATTTTCCCGTTCCTGTCTGCGTAGTACCTGTTGCTCATGGATGTGAACCAGCCGGTTTTTACAATTCCTTTGGAATTAAAGCAATAAATTCCCCCGTCAATATTCAGCCAGACATTCTTCGCATAACCTCCGGAAGAATATTTGTATTTCCTCCCGGAAGAGGTTTTCACCCATTTACCGTCCGTCACTGTTTTTGCCGTCTTCACCACGTTCACTGCTGCGGAAGCCTTCACACTGCCTGCGCAAAACATGAGGCCGAAAAGCATCAGCAGAAGAAACAGCTTTTTCCTGCTCTGGCGCAATCAAACCACCTTCTTTCCATTTTTATCCATCTGGTTATCTGATTTTAACACGCAGCTTCTGTCTCTGTCAAACTGTAAAACAACCTTATTGCCCTTCCCTTTTCCCGGCAGACCAGCATCTGCGTGCGATCTGAATCATCTGGAGACGATTTTTGCTTTCGGATAAATTTTTTCCATCCGGGCGTCCGTAAAATGTTCGTCAAGTATCCGTTCGATCTGCGACGATGCCTCAACGCCGTTCTGCCGGTCGGAATAACGGATCAGAGCCATTGCCGAAATTCCCATATCAATCGTCATAAGTACAACAAGAATCCATGTGATTATTTTGCCTGCACACATGGGAATCTTCTCAATCAGATCTGACAGGCGCGGATAAATCATCTTCAGCCAGATCACTGCGGCACAGCCCCAGAAAAAACAGAAGAGCAGATTGATCCGGCCGCCCAGATTAAAGGGTATGTGACTGTAATTCCAGAAAGAAGCCCCAAAAACGAGCTCGGCAAGCACGCTGCAGACATACTCGTAAGTACCTCCTGCCACCATACCATATACAAAAATATACCGGTCACTTTTGTCGCGGTGTCCGTAAAGAAAAGCGGTCAGCATTACGCAGGCCATCCCCCAGATCACGGAAAACGGTCCGTAGACCAGACTGCTTCGGCTCATCCAGTACCCAAGAGAAAACCGGCAGAACACTGTCTCTGCCAGATCCCCGATCAGGGATGCCAAAATAAAAATCAGTGCCAGTTTATAGAAGCAGCAGCCTTCCGCAAATTTTGACGAAACCGTTTCCTTTCGCGCATTCCTGTCCGCAATCAGCTTTTTTGTCTCAATGTTCGGATAAGATCGTTCCAGGCGATGGCAGACCGCACGGGTGATGGCATTGCCGAAGTTTGTCGAAATGGTCTGCATATTGTCCGTAAGGGCAAAGACGCGGTCAATATAGCGTTTCCATTTCCAGACGATAGCAAGAGTGCCGAAAAGATCCAATGCCAGAACAATCAAAAGAATAAGCAGCAGGATATGCCCCAGTGTGTCCGGAATCCAGCTCACAACACGCAGGATCAGCGGATTGCCAAACCAGAGAACAAAAATAGCGCCTCCGCCGCCAATAAGCAGCAGAGGTACCGAGATCAGGCCGCCAACAGAAAATCGTTTTCCATGGTAATCGGTCCATTTCCGATGAAAGATATGCTCCAGTACAATGCCGGCGTCAAAAGCCACAAACGCGGTCAAAAGCATACCGCCGATAAACAGGAAGACAAATTCGCTTTTCAGTTCTGTCAGGAATACACTGATCGCCACTGCAGAAAAGCCATATACAGGGCTCACCGGAAGATTCAGGACGCCGGTATTGACAAACGTGCGCCTTTGCGCGGCTTCCAGAGCAACGCTCAGGCACCAGCCTGCCAGAGAATAAATCAAAAACAGCCAGCCCAACTCATAAAGCGTATAATCCATGAAGTAAAGATCCTTTCTAAACTGGTTATTTTTTTCAAATGATATTTATTGTTATATTGTATCGTATTTTGTCGAATGTGACAACTGAAAATACATCTGCATCGTTTGAAATGAGAAACCAGTCCCGGAAATTTCTCCGGGAATTTTATTGCTTTATATGGAAATCGCAGGAAACAAATGGTATACTGTGACCATGAAACTGTATTTCATGTCTAACGGCCATCAAATTGTCATCTGAAGTACAGCTGAAAAACAGAATAAGGAGAATCACCTATGGACTACGCAAAAGAATCCCTGAAAATGCATTATGACCTGAAAGGAAAAATTGAAGTGACGGCCCGCGCGGCTGTTGATTCCAAGGACGCGCTGAGTCTTGCCTATACACCGGGCGTAGCACAGCCGTGTCTGGAAATTCAAAAAGATATCAGCAAAAGCTATGAGCTGACCAGGCGCTGGAACACCGTCGCGGTCGTGACGGACGGCACCGCTGTTCTTGGCTTAGGCGACATCGGTCCTGAAGCCGGCATGCCTGTCATGGAGGGCAAGTGCGTACTGTTTAAAGCATTCGGAGATGTAGATGCCATCCCGCTCTGTATCCGAAGCAGGGATGTAGATGAGATTGTCAATACCGTCGCACTGCTTGCAGGCAGCTTCGGCGGAGTGAACCTGGAAGATATCTCAGCTCCCCGTTGTTTTGAAATAGAAAAAAAACTGAAAGAACGCTGTGACATACCGATCTTCCATGATGACCAGCACGGTACGGCTGTCATTACCCTCGCCGGCCTGATCAATGCGCTCAAGGTAGTCGGCAAACGAATTGAGGATGTAAAAATTGTCACTTCCGGAGCCGGTGCTGCGGGAATAGCAATTATCCGTCTTCTTCTGTCCATGGGACTGAAAAATGTCATCATGACTGACCGAAAAGGCGCCATCTATGAAGGACGGGACAGTTTAAATCCAATCAAAGAGGAAATGGCGCGGATCACGAATTTCAATCATGAAAAGGGATCTCTTTCCGACGTTATCAAAGGTGCGGATGTGTTTATCGGTGTCTCCGCTCCCGGCACACTGACAGGCGACATGGTCCGCTCCATGGCAAAGGATCCGATTATCTTTGCCTGTGCGAATCCGACTCCGGAAATCTTCCCGGACGAAGCAAAGGCCGCCGGAGCGGCAGTTGTCTCCACCGGCCGGTCCGACTTTCCCAATCAGGTCAACAACGTTCTCTGTTTCCCGGGTATGTTCCGCGGTGCTCTGGATGTTCGGGCCTCCGATATCAACGATGAAATGAAGGTAGCTGCCGCTTACGCGCTCGCTTCTCTGGTAAGCGATGACGAACTGAGTGCGGATTACATTCTTCCGGCCGCATTCGATCCTCGTGTAAAAGACGCGGTAGCAAAAGCAGCTGCCGACGCCGCACGGAAAAGCGGGGTGGCCAGAATCTGAAATCTGAATTTTCAGTTTAAATTCTTCGTACAGCTAAGATCCATTCGGGCAAAAACGCCCCTGCGTATATCCGCGGAAGTGTTTTTGCCCGAATTTTGCTTTTTCCGGTGATCACTGTATCGAATAACCGCCACGATCCCATCCGATTTTGCCCGTCAGCCATCTTCGGCCGCCATCGTTTCCTCCTCTGAACTCCCCTCTGCCGCTGCCTCTTCCTCATTTCCTGCCGCAGCGTCTGATTCCGTCGACGCGATGGAAGCCTCCGTATCTGCCGCAGCTGCTGCCGGTGTGATTATAATATTTTCGCCTTTCACATCCGTCTTGCGTTTCACAATATCCTCAATCTGAGCGCGCTGTGCTTCGGTCAGTTCAGACGCATTTACTACTACATCCGCCGTATCATCCGTGATACTTACGACACAGTCCGCATATCCGTTAGCTTCAAGGAGAAGTTCAGCCGCTGATTCTTTTTCCGCGTTGACCGTCAGAGTCGTCATAGCAGTAACCGCTTCCTGTTTCTGATCGTCTGTAATATCCGTGCTGTCAATCAGTTCCTGCAGTTCTTCCTTGCTTTTCGCCCTCACCTGCTCCCGGTTCAGTTTTGCGGATGCCAGTATTTCGCTCGCGGCACTGACTGAAGTACTGGCAAGCACCGCTTCTCCAACCGAAGCCTCCGTTGTAACGGTTTCTTCTGACGCAGCAGCCGTGTCCGTCGTTCCGGATGTTTCCGACGCATCTGCCGTATCCGCTGCGATTTCCTCTTCTACAGAGGCTTCTTCCGAACCATCCCCGTCCAGACTTACAATATCCGTATACGTATCTACATATGTATTTTCTTCTATTTCATCAGTCAGCAGCACCGTGTTGTCATCCGAGCTCACCGTGTCCGCGCTCTCCTCCAACACGTTTCCGGAGTAATTCAGATAGCCTGCAATCGCAATCATGATTGCCAGTGTCGTGATGATAATCTGGTTTTTCTTAAAAATTTTTTTCACCTGATCCTCCTCATTCCATCTTCATTACTTTGATTTTATGCGCTTCAATCCCGAATAATGCCATCACCGCTTCCGTAATCTCCGTCACCACAGCGGAACTGTCCGCTCCCTGTGCGATCACAAGCACTCCAAGGATTTCCGGCGAAAGCTGCTCCGTCACATACGGAATCTCACTTCCATCAGAATTTTTCTCATAAATCGTCGTCTCGCTTCCTGATGTCTGTTCCGAGGAAGAAGATTCACTCTCCCCTCCGCTCTCTTCTGTCGAATCGGACTGCTGCGTATCTTTTTCCACCACCTTTTTCCCATCTGATTTTAAAGTAATCAACACTTTCGCCTGGCCGACCCCTTCCACCTGGCTTAAAAGATCCTCCAGGCTTTTTTCCAGTACTTCTTCTGTACTTCTGACCGATATGCCGTCTGTACCGTTCGAAGAAACAGCTGCAGCCGCCGTCTCTTCCGAATCTTTTCCCTGCGAAGAACCTGCTTCCGTCTGTTCCCCTGTGCTGCCGGTTTCCTCAGCCAGGGAACCGCTGCCGGCAGGCCAGGCGATCACAACCAAAAGGATGCCAAAAAGCAACAGAATCAGAATCTGATCTTTTTTACCATCCTTTAAATTCTCCAGCCACTGTTTCATCGCCTCACCCCCGTTTCCTTCTCCCAGGCCTCTTTTTGAATCTGATCTTTCCGTTCCGCCCGATTTTCAGTAAAATCCTCTAAAGATTCTGTACTGTAATTTCAACATATGAGTCCGGAATGGCATACAGATCCGCCAGTTCCTCTGCCGCCGCCTCCTTCCTGCGTTCGATTTCTGCTGCGGAATCTGCCGCAGTATCCGGCAATGCAGATTCCGCCAGTACAGACACAGCTTTCACGGAATACCCGTCCTCTCCAAATTCGATTTCAATACCGGTTACCGTCATGCCGTACGCTGAGGCAATGCCGGCGGCCTGCCGTTCCAATTCATTCTGATAAGCCTCAAGGATCTGATCGTTTTTCAGATCATTCAGTCCTTCCGCCGCGCTTTCCAGATCGTAATACTCTTCCTTTAAAAATTCCAGCTGCAAAAGCCTCTCAAGCTCATCCGCACTTCCCAGAAGTTCCAGAACCGGCTGCACTGCAAGCAGGAAAAACAGAAGTCCCGCGTAAAAGCGCACATATTTCGCAAAGCTGTTTTCCGGCACAAGATGCAGAAAGATGGTAAGCAGGCAGGCAGCAGCGGCAAGTGATTTGATCCAGACGGTCATATGCCCTCCTCGTCATCCTCCTTTTATGGATGCAATGATCATTGCCAGTAATATCACAAAAATCACCAGTACCGCCGCCATTACCCGAAGCAGCAGCACGGAACCACGGGAGATACTTTCGATCCCCTCGACCATCCTTTTTTCGCACACCGGAGCAATTGCGGCGCAGACCGCCCGAAACAGCAGAATACAGCTCAGAAGTTTCACAAAAGGTGTCAGACAGATCAGGCATACGGCAAAAATTCCAGCCATACCAACTGCATTTTTCAATACGACTGCCGAGCCGATCACTGTTTCCGCCGCCGCGTCCAGCACTGATCCAATTCCCGGGATCATAGACGCCACCCGGCTTATGGAGGAATTTTTCAGGGAATCCACAGCCGGAGCGGTCAGACACCGCACCGTCTGCAGGCCAGCCACAATACCGACAACTGATCGGACGCCCCATGAAATCAGAGTTTCCAGAAGCGCGGCAAGCCGTGAGAAGGAATCCCCTTCGGAAAGCTGTGAGAGGAGCAGCACCAGCATATAAATATAAATGGCCGGTATAACCACTTTCAGAATCACACTCTGCAGCAGGCCAACGGCCAGAACCGTAACTTCATAAAACCCCAGTGCGGTGACAGTTCCGGCGCTCGCAATAATTGTAATGATATAGGATGGCAATAATACTTTCATAAATGTATTCATAGAGGAGCAGGTGTCAGATACCATCTTTGCCAGATTGGAAAACGAGTTCATCAGCAAAGCAGAGAGCATCAGATACATCATAAAAAAGCTGATGTCCGATATCTGATGACTGTCAAAGACGCGTACAAAATTAGAAAAGACCGCGGAAGCAAACGCCACCAGCAGAATCTGTACCGCCAGTTTTTTCTGTGATTTCAGTTCCCCAAGGAAAAGAGACACAGCGGTTTCTGAAAGCCCATCCACTGTAAAAGGAATCTCACCGGTCAAAAACGCTTTTACTGTATCCCAAAAAGAAAAATCCTCTGTCCCGGTCATCTCGGAGAGGCTTTCCTCTATTTCCGAAATATTCATATATTCTGCAGCCGCATCCGCAAATGAAAGATCCTCCGCTTTGCAGCAAAGAGGTGTGATGCCAAATGACAGCATACCAAAGAGCACCGCGCCAAATAAAACTCTTCCGGACATCATCCTCCTGCGCCGGGGTACTGTACAAGAATACATCGAAACTCCCCCCTTCACTGCATCATCCCGATTTCTGGAAACCGGTTTTTCTTCTCAGGACGTTTGAATCACAAAAATGTATATACCGTCTCCATCAGTGCAAGAATAATCGGCGAACTTACCGCCAGAATCGAAATTTTCCCAAAAATCTCAATCTGGCCTGCGATTGCGCTGTATCCGGCATCCCGGCAGAGATTAGCGGAAAAATCAGCGACGTACGTAATACCAACAATTTTCAGAAGAATCTTATAATAACTTTTCTGTTCAGAAATATATCCGCTTATCGTATCTAAGAGTTCAAAGACGGAAGAGAGACGAGACACGCTGTAAAACAGGATCAGCAGACATGCGGCGAGGCTGACCAGTGTGGAAAATGGCGCATGCGTTTCCTTAAGGAACAAAGCCAGCAGAACCGCAGATAATCCGAGGCAGGCAATTTTAACCATATTCATAGAGCATACCTCACAGAGCAAACAGGGATTTAATGGTTTCAAACAGCTGGCTGATGTAAGGCACAAGCCAGAAAAGCACCAGCAGCAGACCGGCAAGGCTTGTCAGAAACGCATGTTCTTCCCGGCCGCTCTGCTTCAGCACCTGGCCAAGGACAGAGACAAGAATTCCGACTGCGGCGATTTTAAAAATCAGATTGATACTCATGTACTGTCCCCTATTTTTCCGAATATTCTTCCTTTTACAGCAGCAGGATCACTGCCGCAGCCCCGGCCGCGGCAGAAAGCCGGCGGTAAAGCATGCCTTTTTTGCGCCACTCTGCCTGCGCATCCGCACAAAGTTCATCAAAACGCTGCTCCTGCTTCTGCAAATGCGTCTTCTGAAGTACCGTATCTGCGTTGCAGAGAGCCTTTTCCGTATCCAGCACCATCTGCATCTGCGCGGCGGTAAGCAGTCCGGCCGGAATCTTCCCTCTGGCACATTCCTGCCAGATCTTCCCAAAGGATTGTCCGCTCTCCGCCCCTATCTGACCTGCACAACATCTCAGCATGGGTCCAAGCGGCGTCCTGCAGACCTGCGCCGCACTGAGCAGTGCTTCCGGAAGCGGAGTCCTATGCCAGGTCATATCCTTTTCCAGAAGACGCAGAGCCTCCTTCATTTCCCACAAAAACATCCAGCGCTGCTTAAGACGGCGCTCCATTTCAAACCCGGTCAGGATGCAGGCAGCGAAAATGCATGTCAGTCCGATCATCTTCAACCATATACGCATCCTGTCCTCCGTTTTCAGATTTCACAGACCGCCTGTTTGTTCTGCGTCATCCGCATGGCTTCCGAAACAGGGGCTTCCCATCACCATCCAGAATTTCCCGTACCTGCCCCGGACTCTGTCTTCCGGCAAGCACCACATAGCGTTCAAACATATGTTCCCGCTTCATCCGGCCAAGCAGCGGCTTTCTCTCCAGTTGCTCCATGGATGAGCCATGTACTGTAGCAATCAGCCTGCAGCCGCAGGTAAAGACATTCTCTATGGCCAAAGCGTCTTCTCTGTTCCCCAGTTCGTCCGCAGCCAGCACCTGTGGCGACATGGATCGAAGAAGAAGCAGCATTCCTTCCGCTTTGCTGCATCCTTCCAGGACATCCGTGCGCAGTCCGAGGTCGTTCTGCGGCACCCCAAGATACGATCCGGCCAGTTCCGACCGTTCATCCACTACGCCGACGGTGCGTCCCGCAAATGACTCACCCCCATTGGACAGCTGCCGGATCACATCCCGCAGAAGGGTCGTTTTCCCTCCTCCCGGCGGGGACAGAATCAGCGTATGGCAGACTTCGTCCCCCTCAAACAGCCAGGGCATTACCTCATCCGCGCAGCCTTTCCGCTCATGTGCCAGCCGGATGTTCAGAAACGTAATATGCCGGATACTCCGAATGTGGTTCCCATCCGGTACAGCATGTCCGGCCAGTCCGACCCGATGACCTCCGGGTACCGTAAGAAATCCCTGCCGTACCTCCTCGTCAAACGCATACAGGGAAAATCCGGTTGCGTATTCCAGCGTCTCATTTACTTCCTCCGCCGAAATACGGTAGCCCTCCCGCGCCTGTCCGGACAGACGCCCGGGCGGGCAAAGCGCCAGTTCCTGCCCGTGATAGCGAAGCATGACAGGCAGGCCGACGCGCAACCGGATTTCCTGCAGCAAATCAGAATCAAGAGCGCATCTTTCTAACATCACGCGCACAGAAGGCGCAAGCAGCCGATACACAGACTCCATCCGTTTTTCCTTCGCAGAATGTCTTCTCTGTAATATATGGGACAGGTCTTTCGAATATGCATGAAAATCCGGCTTGCGTATGATAAAAATGCCATGTATAATACGTACTGTGGAATTTGTTTTATATGAAATCAAACAGGAAGTGTTTTTACGGATTACATCTTTTAATAAGAAAGGGCGAATGAATTATGAAAAAAAGAGTTGTCGTAGCACTCGGGCACAAGGCCCTCGGCACTACTTTTCCGGAGCAGCGGGATGCAGTCCAGCATACAGCGAAGATTCTGGCTGATCTTGTGGAGGAAGGCGCCCAGCTGATCATAACGCACAGCAACGCGCCCCAGCTCGGTATGATCCACACCGCGATCAATGAATACGCAAAGACGCACGAGACCTACAGTGCTCCTGTCGCGCTCTGCTCTGCGATGAGTCAGGGCTACATCGGCTATGATATTCAGAATACGCTGCGTTCCGAACTTCTGTCCCGCGGTATTTACCGTACCGTTGCCACTGTACTTACGCAGGTGACTGTAGATCCATACGATGAAGCATTTTATCATCCAATCAAAGTGATCGGTCGTTATCTGAACGCGGAGGAAGCCGCCGAGGAGGAAAAGAAGGGCAATTACGTTGTAGAAGAACCCGGAAAAGGATTCCGCCGGATCGTAGCTGCCCCAAAACCGCTTGATATCGTAGAGATAGACGCGATCAATACGCTTGTAAGTGCCGGGCATATTGTAGTTGCCGGCGGAGGCGGCGGCATTCCTGTTCTGAAACAGCGAAGCCAGCTGAAAGGTGCGAGCGCTGTCATAGAAAAAGATGCCGTCAGCGGGCGTCTTGCGGATCTGGTCGACGCCGATATGCTCCTGATTCTTACCAATGAGGAATTCGTTTATCTGGGATACGGTTCTGACAACCCGCAGCCGATCCGCGAAATGAATGTCCGGGAGGCGCTGCAGCACATCCGGAACGATGAATTTGGCAAAGACAAAATGCTCCCGAAAGTAGAAGCATCTGTCCATTTTGTTTCTCAGAAGGAAGGCCGCTGCGCAGTCATTACAGCACTTGACAAAGCACTTGACGCTTACCTTGGAAAGACCGGTACTGTCATCGCCTAAACGCAGAGCCCTTACCTTATAAAGATAAGATGACAGTCGGTTCCTGTCACAGCCAAAAAGAAAGCCATGATTGTCCCGGATTCGGCAATCATGGCTTTCTTTAATTTTTCCCGGTGCTGCCGATACCGCCCCGATCAGGGGCTTCCAGCGCTTCAACGGTTTCAAAAATAAGTTCCGGCTGGTGTTCCACAATACGGAACTGACAAATGCGGTCATTGACATGAATCTCCGTGTCGCGCACCGCGTAGGCCGGCATATACCACCAGTCGTCCGGGCCGGCATATGTCTCGTCAATCACGCCCATGTGATTCGTCTGAATGATACCGTAATTTTTAAATGTAGAACTTCTTGGAACAATATGCGCCTCATAGCCGGCAGGCAACTGCATCGCCACTCCAAGCGGAATCAGACGAAACTCGCCCTTTTTCATCACAATCTCCGCGGCAGCACGCAGGTCGATCCAGTCTGATTTGCCGCCGATGTATTCCAGCCGTCTGATCTCATCATTTAAATATTGTATATGTATTGTTTTTTTCATAAAATCTCCTCTGAATTTTCCGGTCTCAGTCATTTGGAACATCAGTACGGGCGGCCGGCAAACACCGCCACAGAGCGCGGCGCCATAACAAACATTCCGCTGATGCGGTGTTCCTCGTATTCACCGTAGTAATATCTTCCGGACTCGTCTCCCGCAGTATTTACACTTAAGTACCACGCGCCGCCGTGCGGGATCTGCGGAAGGCCGATCTTTATCTCTTCCCAATAAGAATTTACCGCAATGTAGACCAGATCGTCGCGTCCCTTTTCCCGGTCATATCCGGCAAAACTGACGCCAATCATGCGGGCATTCGGCGGCAGCTCCGTGATCTCCGGATTCACATCATGCATACGCAGCGCCGGCATCCCGCAGACCGCGTCCGGCAGGCGCTTCTGTATGATCCTGTGGCGTTTCCGGTAATGGATCATAAATTTGAAAAAGTCAAAAATATCCTTATTTTTTTCAATATAACTCCAGTCCAGCCAGGAGATTTCATTGTCCTGGCAGTAGCCGTTGTTATTTCCAAACTGTGTGTTGCCGAACTCATCTCCGGCATAGAACATCGGCGTACCCCGGCTGCACATCAGCACCGTACAGGCGTTGCGGATCATCTTGCGGCGCAGGCGGTTCACCTCCGGGTCATCGGTTTCGCCCTCCGCTCCGCAGTTCCAGCTGCGGTTGTCATTCGCGCCGTCCGTATTGTTCCAGCCGTTCGCCTCATTATGCTTTTCATTGTAAGAATAAAGGTCATACAGTGTAAATCCGTCATGACAGGTCAGAAAATTAATGCAGGAATTGTATCCGACATAATTACCGTCTCCGTCTCCGTCCGCTCCTCCATAGAGATCGCCGGATCCCGCAAGGGACCAGGCTGCGGTCCCGGATACCCAGTTGTCTCCCTTTAAGTAGGAACGCATCACATCACGGTAACGACCGTTCCATTCCGCCCACCGGCGGCTTGCCGGAAACTTTCCGACCTGATACATGCCGCCCGCATCCCAGGCCTCCGCGATCAGCTTCACATTGCTCAAAACCGGGTCATAGGCCAGGGAGCGTAAAAGCGGCGGGTTATTCAAAGGCGTGCCGTCTTCATGGCGTCCTAATATACTGGCCAGATCGAAGCGAAACCCGTCCACCCGGTAATAGATGGTCCAGTAACGCAGGCAGTCCACAATCATCTGCTGAACGATCGGGTGATTGCAGTTCAGTGTATTGCCGCAGCCGCTGAAATTGTAGTAATTGCCGTCCGGCGTGAGCATATAGTAAACGCGGTTGTCAAACCCTTTGAAGCTGAACGTTGGTCCAAGTTCATTGCCTTCTGCCGTGTGGTTAAATACCACGTCCAGGATGACTTCAATATCATTTTTATGCAGTTCACGAATCAGGTTCTTCAGCTCGCCGCTGACTCTGTGCGTCGCCGCGTTTGCCGCATAGCTGGAATTCGGCGAATAAAAACAGACCGGATTGTATCCCCAGTAGTCCAGAAGCATACGTCCGTCTACCTCACGCATGTCCCGTGTCTCATCAAACTCAAAGATCGGCATCAATTCCACTGCATTGATTCCCAGTTCTTTTAAATACGGAATCTTTTCCCGCAGGCCGTCAAATGTTCCCGGATGCTTTACACCGGAAGACGGATGCTGTGTAAAGCCGCGCACATGAAGTTCATAAATAATCAGGTCGCTCAGTTCTTTCTTAGACTGCGGCATTGCACCCCAGTCAAACGAATCTTTCATCACACGGGCATGATAGCCATCGTTCTTCTTCATACCCCAGTGCCGCTGTCCGGCCACATCACGTGCGTACGGATCCAGCAGCACGGCGCTGCGGTCAAAAATAAGGCCCTTTTCCGGATCATAGGGGCCGTCCACCCTGTACGCATACTCAAATTTATCGATGTCCAGCCCAAAGACAATCATTGCGTAGACGTCGCCGATCTTATACTCCTGCGGGAACGGAATCACCGCATACGGTTCTTCCTCGCCATTGTAATACAGCAAAAGTTCACAGGATGTTCCTTCTTTGGTGTGCACTGTAAAATTCACGCCGGAGTCAAGCGCCATTGCGCCGTTCATATCAAAATAGCCAGGTCTTACCTGAAACCCGTTGATCTCACGCATGGGGCGGATCGACAGAGGATAGTCAATTTTAAAATTCAGTTGATTCATATAGTTCGTCTCTCCTGTATTGCTGCTGTAAACTCTAGCAGATTTGCCTCTAAAAGTCAAACGGTTCCGGAAGGGCCGGAGACGGCAGTATTCTGATTTTCTGCCATGTACCGTTTCTTCTTTGTCATAAGACCGCCGATGCGGCCAGTCTCTTTCGCGGACAGGGACTTCCATCCCAGCGTTTTTACCTTCTCCAGAAGCCCCAGTTCTTCCGCAATCTCATATTTCAGCTTATCGTCCGGGCTGAGTTCGCTCCAATTGATTTTCTTTTCAGACATAAACAGGTCATACTCCTTTCATCTGGAGTATGACCTGCCAGCGGTAAATTATTCACCTGTTTCTTTATAAATCCCGGATTGCGTCCTTCATGCTCTTTACGTACTCCGCGACCTTCGGCACACAGTCCGCGCCGTATTCTTTACAGATTTTTACGATCGCGGATCCAACAATGACGCCGTCCGCGTTCTTCGCCATCTTTGCGGCCTGTTCCGGCGTGGAAATACCAAACCCGATCGCGCAGGGAATGTCAGAAGCAGAGCGCACCAGACGCACCATTTCTCCAATATCCGTCGTGATCTCACTGCGGACGCCGGTCACGCCAAGTGAAGAAACACAATAGATAAAGCCCTCCGCTGCCGCCGCAATCTCAGTAATGCGCGCGTGGTTGGAAACGGCACCCGCTGTGTCCGCAGCATCTGCCTGCCTGCCGCTCCCATCATAATTCGCCAAGCGAAGGGGGGCAGCTGAAGTCGGCGCGATCAGAGAGATCAAAGCCAGTCCGTTTTTGCGGCATGCACCCGCAAATTCTTCTTTTTCCTCAAATGGGACGTCGGGAAGAATGATGCCGTCCATCCCAATCTCCGCCGCAGTCTTTGTAAAACGCTCGATGCCGTAGGAAAAAACCACGTTCGCGTAGGTCATAAACACCATCGGGATCTGTGTGTTTGCGCGGATTTTTTTTACCATATCAAAAATCTTGTCCGTCGTCACGCCGCCCGAAAGAGCGCGGTCGTTGGCCTCCTGAATGACCGGTCCTTCTGCGGTCGGGTCGGAAAACGGAATGCCAAGCTCAATCAGATCTGCTCCGGCCTGCTCCATCGCATAGACCAGCTGCTCCGTCGTCTCCAGCGACGGGTCACCGCAGGTTATAAAAGGAATAAACGCTTTTCCATGCGCGAACGCATCCTGTATCTTACTCATAAATATCCTCCCCTCTGTAACGCGCAATCGCCGCGCAGTCCTTGTCGCCGCGGCCGGAAATCGTGATGACAATGATCTGATCCTTATCCATGGCCGGAGCCAGCTTTCTCGCGTAAGCCACCGCGTGGGCACTCTCGATGGCCGGGATAATGCCTTCCAGACGGGACAGATATTCGAACGCGTCAACCGCCTCATCATCCGTAATTGCCACATATTCCGCGCGTCCCCTGTCGTAAAGGTCCGCGTGCTCCGGTCCGATGCCCGGATAATCCAGTCCGGCGGAAATGGAATACACCGGCGCGATCTGACCGTATTCGTCCTGACAGAAGTAAGACTTCATGCCGTGGAAAATACCGAGTTTTCCGGTGGCAATCGTCGCCGCGGTCTCAGCCGTATTGACGCCCCTTCCGGCAGCCTCACAGCCGATCAGGCGGACGCTTTCGTCCTCAATAAAATGATAAAAAGTTCCGATCGCGTTTGAACCGCCGCCGACACAGGCGAGCACAGCATCCGGAAGGCGTCCTTCCTTTTCCATCAGCTGCTGTTTGATCTCTTTGGAAATCACGCTCTGGAAATCACGCACAATCGTCGGGAACGGGTGCGGCCCCATGACAGAGCCAAGGCAGTAATGCGTATCGTCAATCCGTCTGGTCCACTCACGCATTGCCTCAGAGACTGCGTCCTTCAGCGTCGCCGTTCCGGTCGTCACCGGATGCACCTGCGCGCCCAGCAGCTTCATACGATAGACGTTGAGCGCCTGACGTTTCGTATCTTCCTCGCCCATATAGACCTCACACTCCATGTCAAGGAGCGCCGCCGCCGTCGCCGTCGCCACGCCGTGCTGTCCGGCGCCGGTCTCCGCGATCAGACGGGTCTTTCCCATCTTTTTCGCCAGAAGCGCCTGCCCGAGTACATTATTGATCTTATGTGCGCCGGTATGATTCAAGTCCTCGCGTTTCAGATAAATTTTTGCGCCGCCGAGATCCTTTGTCATACGCTCCGCGTAATACAGGCGCGACGGCCTGCCCGCATAGTTATTCAACAGATCGGTGAGTTCCCGGTTAAACTCCGGATCGTCTTTGTAATGATTGTAAGCCTCTTCCAGTTCGATCACGGCATTCATCAGCGTCTCCGGGATGTACTGACCGCCGTGTATTCCAAATCTTCCTTTCATGTTTCTTTCCTTTCCCGTCAAGTTTCGGATATTACCATGTTTCTCTTTATTCCATTCGCCGCTGTTATCGTCAGCCTTTCCACTCTCTCACCTTCGCTACCGCCTGCAGCATTTTTTTCCGATCCTTCTTTCCGTCCGTCTCTACACTGCTGCTCATATCGACGCCCCAGGGATGCAGACGGTCAAGAGCTTCCGTAATATTATCCGGACCAATTCCGCCCGCCAGCAGAAACGGCCGATGGATCAGATCCGTCAGCGTCCACTCAAAGGTTTTCCCCGTTCCGCCGCCTCCGTTATCAAGAAGAACCATATCGGCGGAACTTCTGTTTACCATGTCCGCCCACGCGTTAAGAGCATCGGGATTCCCGTTTTCTTCTGCTGCATCCGCGGAACACGCAGCAATACCGCCATCGCAGACGCGTCCCGTCAAAACCGGTGCGCGGAATGCCTTGAATATCGTAAATGTTCCATAGCTGCGAAGTTTCTGAATATAATCCTCGTCCTCACTGCCGTGCAGCTGTGCCACGCGAATCGTGCCATCGTTCAGCAGCCGCGCAACCGTTTCTGCCTGCTCATTGCGGAATACGCCGACCGGAATGATATCCGGCGACAGCTTTTCCCGCAGGACGCGCACCTGATCCGGCGACGTGTTGCGAATACTCTTTGGCACATTGATGATAAATCCGCAGTAATCCGGCTTCGCCTCGTTGACATAGTCAATATCCACCGGCCGTGACAGGCCGCAGAGTTTGATTTTTACTGAATTGTTTGCCATTCGTCTCGTCCTCCGAATGATTCCTTCTGATTTTCGCTTATATAGCTGTCCCGCTGCTTTACAGCCTGCTCCGAAGCTGTTTCAGCATTGCCGCCTTGTCCGGCGCGCGCATCAGAGTCTCGCCGATGAGCACAGCGTTTGTCCCGTTTTCGACCAGCCTGCGGATGTCGTCCGCATTCCGGACGCCGCTCTCCGAGACAAAAATCGTCTCCGGCGGTACCATGCACCGGTATCTCGCGCTCGTGCCCAGATCCACCTGAAAGGTCTTCAGATCGCGGTTGTTCACACCGAGGATTTTTGCGTCCGCCCGCATCGCACGCGTGACCTCTTCCTCCGTATGGGCTTCAACTAAAGCAGAAAGCCCCAGTTCCTGCGCAAGCTGTCCGTAAACCTTCAGCTGCGCATCGTCCAGGATCGAACAGATAAGAAGCACAGCACCCGCGCCGAAGGCCCTCGCCTGATAGATCATATACTCGTCCACCGTAAAATCCTTGCGCAGTACCGGTATCTGCACATGCTGTACAATCTCGCGCAGATATGCGTCCTGTCCGAGAAAATAATGCGGCTCCGTCAGACAGGAAATCGCCGCCGCCCCCGCCTTTTCATATTCCATCGCGATCTGCAGATATGGAAAATCCGGCGCGATCAGCCCCTTGGAAGGGGAAGCCTTTTTCACCTCGCAGATAAACGCAATCTGAGAAGCGCTGCCGGATTGTTCGTTGCCGGCAGGCCGCAGCGCCTTTTCAAAAGCAAATGCCTCCTGTGCCGGGCCGCCGTCGGCAAATGCCGTTCCCCTTCGATGCGCTTCTTCAGCCTGCGCACGTATTTCATCCAGAGGAACTGATTTCTGTTCTTCCGCAATCCGCTCCCTTGTACGTCCGGCTATTTCATCTAAAATATTCATATCCGTTGTCTCCTCATCATCAACCATGTTTCATCGTCTTTGATGAAATTCGTATGATATCCGGCTCCCTTTGGCCTGCAGCCAGATGACCGGCACAAGGAAACCTGCAGCAAAATTTTTACTGATTGCTCTGCTCGATAAACGCATCCAGCACGCGGTTCGCCGAGCCGTCGTCGATCAGTTTTTCCGCCATACGCACGCCATCCTCTATCGTAGCCGCCTTGCCCGCAATGTAAAGGGCTCCGCCCGCATTCAGGCAGACTGCCTGACGTTTCGGTCCGCGATCCGTACCGTTCAGAATGCCGCGTGTGATTGCCGCGTTTTCCTCCGGCGTTCCGCCGAGCAGTTCGTCCTTCGCGCAGCGCTCATAGCCAAACTGTTCCGGAGTAAGCATATAAGTCTTATATCCGCCGTCACGAATCTCGCACACCTTTGTCGGCGCGCTCATGGAAATCTCATCCAGCTTATCCATGCCATACACCACCAGACCGCTCGTCACACCGAGGTTATTAAGTACACGCGCCAGCGGCTCCACAATCGCCTCATCATAGACGCCCATCAGCTCCATATTGGCACCTGCCGGATTGGAAAGCGGTCCGAGAATATTGAAAATCGTGCGGATGCCGAGTTCCTTGCGCACCGGGCCGACAAACCGCATGGCTGTATGATAGGTCTGTGCGAACAGGAAACAGATGTTGATGGATTTGAGCAGTTCCAGACACTTTTCCGGAGAAAGGGAAATCTTCACGCCAAGTGCCTCCAGTACATCAGCCGCTCCGCATTTCGAGGATGCCGCACGGTTGCCGTGCTTCGCGACCGGAACACCGCCCGCCGCGATGACCATGGAAGAGGTCGTGGAGATGTTAAAGGAATTTGCCTTGTCTCCGCCTGTTCCGACGATCTCCAGCACATCCATCTCATGCAGAAGATGTACGCCTTTCGCGCGCATGCCCGCCGCAGATGCCGTGATCTCGTCGATCGTCTCTCCCTTCATCGCGAGTGCGGTCAAATAAGAGGAAATCTGTACATCGGTCGTTTCGCCGCTCATGATTTCGAGCATAACCGCTTCTGCCTCCTCATAGGTCAGGTCCTGCTTGTTTGAGAGTTTGATAATTGCTTCTTTGATCATAATTGCTGCCACCTTTCTTTATTATTATTTGCTTTTCATTTCGCTGCTTAACTACTCCAAACAGCAGGCCACAGACCGCTTGCTTTGCAAGCTATATGCCGCTTTCAGCGTCATATGTCTGAGGCTTGATGGGCGTCCCGCCCATCCCGAAATGAAAATCCAGCCCTTGTCTGATAAATCAGCCAGGTCTTGCTTTTCATTTCGCTGCTGTTTGGAACTGGTTTACAAAGTTTTTGATGACCTGCAGCCCATCCGGCGTCATCACGGATTCGGGATGAAACTGTACGCCATACACCGGATAATCCCGGTGCTCAACCGCCATCACTTCTCCGTCTGCCGTCCGCGCGGTCACGCGAAGCGCGGCGGGAAGGGTATCTTCCTTTACAGAAAGAGAATGATATCGCGCCGCCGTCATGCCGGAATGCAGCCCCTGAAACAGTACGGAGTCCGGCTCGATGATGAGTTCGGATTTTTTGCCGTGCATCAGTTCTTTCGCATAAGTCACGGTTGCGCCGAACGCCTGACAGATGGCCTGATGGCCGAGGCAGACGCCAAACAGCGGGATATATCCGCTCAGCTTCCGAATCATCTCTACACAGACACCCGCATCCTCCGGACGTCCCGGCCCCGGTGAAATGAAGATCGCTTCCGGCTTCATCGCTGCAATCTCCTCTGCCGTACAGGCATCGTTGCGGATCACCTGAATATCCGGCCGGATCGCTCCGATCAGCTGATACAGGTTGTAGGAGAAGCTGTCATAATTGTCAATCAGAAGTACCATTATTCCACACCTCCCTCGGATGCCTGTACCGCATTGACTACGGCACGCGCCTTATTGCAGCATTCCTCAAATTCTTTATCCGGCACACTGTCCGCGACAATCCCTGCGCCGGAGCGGATCGTAATGCGCCCGTTTTTCTTAAACGCCAGCCGGATGGCAATGCAGGTATCAAGATTTCCGGTAAAATCCAGATATCCGATCGCGCCGCCGTACACACCGCGTTTGCGTCCTTCCAGTTCATCAATAATCTGGCAGGCCCGGAGTTTTGGGGCTCCGGAAAGCGTTCCCGCCGGAAGGATCGAGTCAACCGCATCCACCGCGTCGCAGTCTTTCCGGATCTGTCCGGCCACCGTTGAACCAATATGCATGACATGGGAATAACGTTCAATGGAAAGATATTTTTCCACACGCACGGTTCCGATCTCGCTTATTTTCCCAATATCGTTT
This sequence comes from Clostridiales bacterium, assembly GCA_020860715.1. Classification (GTDB taxonomy): domain Bacteria; phylum Bacillota; class Clostridia; order Lachnospirales; family Lachnospiraceae; genus Choladousia. The sequence continues at coordinate 49,863 of JAJBTU010000006.1, forward strand.
CTCCCCAGATCAACAAGCATATTGTGCTCCGAGAGTTCCTTTTCATCCGCGAGCAATTCTTGTTCCAGACGCCGGTCTTCCTCGTCCGTCGCTCCCCGCGGCCGGGTACCGGCAAGCGGAAAGGTATGCAGCGTGCCGTCCTCCAGCTTCACCAGCGTCTCCGGCGAAGCGCCGACCAGTTCGATATCGTCACTGGAAAAGTAGAACATATATGGGGACGGGTTCGATGTGCGAAGCACCCGGTACGTGTCAAACAGGCTGCCCTCCGCATCCGCCTGCATCGGGTTGGAAAGCACAACCTGAAAGATATCGCCCTCACGGATATAATGTTTCGCCTTCTCCACCATTTCCGTATAGCGCTCCCGGGAAAAGCACGGTGCAATCTCCTCTTTCAGGCGAAGCGGAGCAAAATATGCTTTTGCGCCGCTTTTGAGCAGATGTTCAATCTCTCCCAGCTTCGCCTCCGCTTCCCGATAAGACTCCTCCAGTCTGGCCGTCTCCACACCGCAGATCAGGATCAGCTTCTGCCGGTAATTGTCAAACGCGATCACACGGTCAAACAGCATCAGATCCACATCCTGAAAATTTTCCTCATCCTCTCCGGTAAATTTCAGTGTCGGTTCACTGTAGCAGATGTAATCATAAGAAAAATAACCGACCAGCCCGCCTGTAAATGAAGGCATCCCAGGCATTTTCGGGCTTTTGTACGCAGCCAGAATCTCCCGGATCACACTCTGTGGGCTTTCCGTACGCGCTTCCTCTTTGACCTGTCCTCCGGAAACATCCGCGCCTGTACGAAGTTTCACAACACCGTCCGCACAGGTAAGTTCCAGTGTCGGGGCATACCCTAAAAACGTGTACCGCCCCCACTGCTGATGTGCCTCCGCGCTCTCCAGCATATAACAATGCCTGCTGGCCGCGCGCAGTGTCCGCATCACCTCGATCGGGGTAAACCGATCCGAGAGCATCTCGCGGCACACCGGAATCCGGCGGTATTCCCCGGATGCAGCGATTTGTTTTGCTTCCTCCAATGATGGATACATGTTGACCTCCTGTTCTTTCCAGATAAAAAATCCCTGACAGATTTCATCAATCTGTCAGGGACGAATATACTTCCGCGGTGCCACCCTGATTCACGGGAAATCCCGTGCTCTTACGAGATACCAACATATCTCCGGCAACTGACGTATGCCCTCACGTCGCAGAATACTCAGCTGTTCGCCTTTGACTGCGCCCTCAGCGGTCCATTTGACAATCTGCATCTCCATCCGGTTCTCAGCTGTGCGCGGCTGTCTGTGTCCTGTGAAAAACTCAGATTCCGATATCAGAATCCTTTCACCTGCCGCACCCGGACTCTCTGTGGGCGCATCTACTGCCTTTATCTCCGCTTCAACGGTTTCACTTGTCCGTAACTGTTCTAAAAAACAGTCTTTTTGTGAACTGTGTCCAGTCTACACCATCGTTTTCAGTTTGTCAATGGATATTTTTTCAGCCAGGCCTTTCAGCAGTCATTACATATCTATAATATTGTCGTCAAACTCATCACGTATATCTTTTATTACCTTTTTGAAGTCCTTGTTGATCTTCTTCATCCGGTAAGCGGTAAACAGTTCGTTCATCCCATCCGCGATCAGAATGATCCCAACGATGATGATTGCCGTAGACGCCGCGTCAAACGGGAAAAACAGCATAAAAATTCCCGCTATGAGAATTGCCACGGAAAGCCCCATATTAACTGCCCAGCCGGATACCTCCGCACGTTTCAGCTGCGTGGCATTTTCCATACAGTTCACGCCGCCGATGATGACAAAAACACTTAAAATGTAGGACAGCAGTGTAATGATCGTGCCGGTATGCGTCACCGCAAACAGTCCCAGGACACATTTGAGTACCCCGCCGAACAGACTCCCGCTCATCAGGAAACCATACTCCCGATCGCTTACATATCGAATGATATCCGTGATGCCGGAGAGCAGAATCGCAATACCGGCAACCAGAGCGATCGTCCCGCCCGTCCCGGTGGGATTCAGGACAAATAAAACGCCAACCAGAATCGTCAGAGCCGCATTTACCGTAAGGTTCATACGTATCTTCTTAAAGAGTTCCATACAAAGCCCTTCTTTCCTGATAATGAATCAACAGCAGCATTCCGTTCATTTACTTTTCTTTCTTTTCGAAGTATAGCACACCAGTCCTTTTTTATCTACCGACAAATCCCCATTTTTGTCTGGTTTCCAAGTGCTTTTTTCTGAACACGCACAGCAGTTGTTCATTTTGTTACACAGGATGCTTCATATGCCACAGCTCGAAAACAGCTCCATTTTCTTCCTGCATTCCTCTTCTACGGCTTTTACTGCGGCCGGGATCAGATCCGTAATTCCTTTGTCTATACTGCTGAACTGATCCATTTCCGCTTTGGCAGCGGCGACATTGATATCCGTAAAAATATTGACCTTGCTGATTCCTTCCTGGATAGCCGTGCGGAAATCGGTATCTGTCAGTCCTGAACCTCCGTGTAAGACCAGGGGCACATCGACGGTATTTGCAATCGTACGGATTCGCTGAAAATCAAGTTTGGGCGGCAGCTTATACGCTCCATGCGCATTTCCGACCGCAATCGCAAGAGCATCTACTTTCGTACGCTCCACATAGTCCTTCGCGATATCCGGATCTGTAAAATAACGGGAAGGATCTTCCAGACAGGAATCGCCTTCTGGCGAATCCGGATTATCTCCCACATGTCCCAACTCGCCTTCAATGGTCGCCCCATAGGAATGGGCGATTTCCGCCATCTCGCGCACTTTCTCTACATTCACCTCATACGGGTCTGTCGAACAGTCATACATAATAGAGGAAAAACCAAGTTCCAGAGCCTGTAAGCAAAGTTCTTTTGACAGGCCATGATCAAGATGTACAACCACAGGGACACTGGCTTTTTTTGCCATGGGAAGCAGGAAATACGATAATTCCTCCAGAGGACCATATGGCAGCAGGATCTCTGCTGTTCCGATAATCACAGGCGACTGCGTAGCCTCCGCGGCGGCAAGGATCCCTCTGGCAAGTTCCAGATTGACCGCATTAAAAAGTCCTACCGCATATTTTTTTTCCTTTGCAGGAATCAGAACATCATTTAAGTTTGCTAACACTTCAATTCCTCCTCACTCATTCTTACCAGCTTTTTGAAATCCAATATTTGTCAATATGAATTTCATTTTCTTACTCATTTTTTTCCCAGTTGTGTGCAATCATTTCTTTCATCTCATCGAAGTTTTTCAACCCGCTTAATGCATCGTAACTGCTTACACAGCACGCTCCGGCAGCCGCAGCCAGATGCATGGATGTTTCCGGAGTCTCTCCGTCCAGCACTGCCGTAAGAAATGCCGCGATGCTGGTGTCGCCTGCTCCGGTTCCGGATAAAATCTGTTCCGGGACATAGCTTTTCTCGAATCCTTCCCGGTCTGCCCACGCGGCAGCATCCAGGTTCAGTTTTTTCCCTGTCTGCTCCAGAGCGGCCATCCCGGCTGTACGATAGTACATACCGGGAGCGCCGCATTTGATCAGCAATACTTTTGCGCCCATTTCCATACAGGTATCAGCCAGAGGACGGACATCCTTTTCGATATCGAGAATTTCTGTGATGTCCCGGCCGGCCGCACGCTTCTTCAGGTCTTCAAACCGATCCCGGTCGAGCATAAACATGAGTTCTTCCACGCTTGGCACAAAAAAATCCACATAGGGAAGCACCCGTTTAAGAATCCCGTACCAGTCGGCCCGCCCTGCCTCAGAGGACGGATCCACTGCGGCCATATCAAGCGAGGTGGCAACATCCGCTTCTTTTGCCCACTTCATCAGTTTCAAAAGTTCTTCCCCGTTTTCACGATACATGGCAGCCATAATAGGCGGATACCCAAAGTGAAGCAGCGCTGCTTCCCCGAACGCTTTCACGGGAATATCCTCCGCGGAAAACGTATCATTTGCTCCGGGATTGTGAAGAAATATCCGATCAATCCCCGGTATGGCAAGTACCACCGAATACGATGTAGACTCGCCGTCCGCAACCAGCAGGCCGTCTTCTGCTCCATGTTCCTTCAATATAGTCCGGACCATTGTCCCAAACGGATCATTCCCGACCTTTCCCATCAGCGAGACGTCAGCGCCAAAAAATTTCATGGCAAGCCCCGTGTTCGCCACAGCGCCTCCCGTATGTACATCGGCTTCATTCATATGAATCAGTTTGCCCGGCTGTAAAAGATCATTCAGACTCTCTACCGGACGATCCGGAAATACCGGCGTAATATCCAGACAGATATGCCCGGCCACAATCGCTTTTTTCTTCATCATCACAGCGCCTCCTGTTCGCCAATGGCCGTACAGGCATATTGGCTGCGGAAATTCCTTTCGTCCCGGAATATCCCGGCCCATCCGTTTCCTTTGCCAATACACCTGTCGGTTCTGTTCTGCCCGCCAGATTATGTCAGGCAGTAATATCGGGTTTATTTTCACGCGTGAATTTTATGTTTCTATTAAACCACAGATTCCAGTAAAAAAAAATGACAATCTTGCGATTATTTGTTTCCTATTTTGCGTTTTTTCTGCTATATTGGATTCACATACAGAATTCAGCAAATTCCTGCATGGTGCGAGCCTGTCTATTGACGATACTTTTATAGTAAATAAGGGAAAATATGCCGCAAAATAAAAAAGAGCTTGAGATCGTTCAGCACACCCAGATGAATTTTCTGGAAATATTTCTAATTGAGATGATTTCCCGCCAGCCGCATGGGCATGAGGATCTGGAGTTTGAGAAAAAACTGGGCTGCACGGTAAAGGAATATCTTCGCTCCGAAAAAGAACCCGTGCCCATCTCTCCTTCTCTTCCTGCTGACAATTATGAGCGAAAGTATGAATTCGAGAAAGCACGGGAAAAACTGAATGGTCTTTTCTGTTGAATGCTTTTTCTTTATATAATATACATCTCAGCGCTTATTGATCTTATCCTGAATGATCTGGTCGATCTCCTCCGGCTCCCTGCCAATCGCAAATGCAAGTTCGGAATACAGAGCCTGCTCCGCCAGACGGAAATAACGTTCATCCACCGATGTACTCTTTTTACCTTCAGAAAGGCGTTTTTTCTTCCGCAGATAAATATTCTTGATAATGCCAACCAACAGCTCCGGATCACAACTTTTCAGTGCTTCCCTGTACTCCTGCTCACGAATCTTATCATTGGCGATCCAGGCTTCATCAATGTCCGGGATCTTCTCAATGATCTCCCATGCGCCCTCTTCGCTCATGACACTGCGGATTGATGTGCTGGTCGTATCCACCGGCACATACAGCTTCGCGCTTTTGTCCGCCTGCGGGATCAGCAGATAATACTGCTTATCCTTGCTCGCACCGGAAACATCCAGATGCACGATATCCTCTACCCGGCATACGCCATTGTTGGCTTTCACTACATAATCTCCTACCGAATACATCATTTCCACCTCTTTCATTCTGACACAATACAACTGAATTTATTTTACCAGAAAAAAGTGGTTTACGTAAGTATTTTTTCGGACAAAAGCACATTTTCAGCGTTTTTATGGATGTTTCCCGCGGATTCTTTCAGCATTATTTCGGCAATCTTGCTTTTTCTCACAGGCAATCCTGTTTTATACAGTCTTTGCAGCAAGTACAAAAGCCTGTTCTGAAAATCAGTTACTTCTCCGCTTCCTCCTGCTTTTTCAACTGACGGTACATATTCAGATCAATCGCGATCGCAATGATGAACGTAATCACCACAGCCACCGGCATGGAAAGCAGAATGCCATAAATACCGTTTTCTGATCCAAACAGCTGACTGAATACCCACGGCAGGATCGCCGCAAGCGGCACGGCAAGTACTACCTCACGAATCAGGGAAAGCACGGTCGACTGCACCGGTTTTCCAAGAGACTGCAGGAAAATAAAGGAAGCCTTGCAGACGCAGTCCAGCGGCACCGCACACAGATAAATGCGGAACGCCACCCGCGCAAACGCGTAATACGTATCCGAATAGCCGGTACCAAACAGACTGATCAGCTGTGTCGGGAACAGTTCAAAGATCAGCAGCGCCACCACACCAACGCAGAACTCATAAGTCAGCAGCCGCTTCATGATCTCCCTGCAGCGGTCAAACCGATGCGCACCGTAGTTGAAGCCAACGATCGGGATGCATCCCGCTGCCATGCCGACAACAATCGAAATCATGATCTGGAAAAACTTCATGACAATACCAACTACTGCCATCGGCGTATCGCCGGTACCGCCCTCGCCAAACGCAGAAAGCGCACCATACTTCGCAATCATATTGTTCATAACAGCCATCGAAAGCACGAGTGAGAACTGGCTTAAAAAGCTGGTAAAACCAAGCGGAATAAATTTTGTGATCAGATTCCCGCGAAGCGGAAAGCTGTCCTTCGAAAGTTTCACCTGCTTCATCCTGCACACATACACGATAGAAATCACAGCGGTAAGTACCTGTCCGGCTACAGTCGCAACCGCCGCGCCCATCACATCCCACTTCAGGATAAAGATAGCAATCGGGTCAAGGATTACGTTCGCAATCGCACCGGCCAGCGTCGCCGCCATTGCCACCCTCGGGCTGCCGTCTGAACGGATGATCGGGTTCATCGCCTGCCCGAACATATAGAACGGAACGCCAATCGCGATCCAGGTAAAGTAACGCCTCGCATAAGTCCTGGTCAGTTCAGAGACGTCATCCGTCGCGCCGAACAGTCGAAGAATCGGTGTCTGGAAGATCAGGTAAATCGCCATCAGAACGATACCGCAGATAATCGTCAGGACAATCGCGTTGCCGACCGTGCGGTGCGCCCGGTCGCTGTCGCGGCTTCCCAGGCTGATGCTCACGAACGAACATGCGCCGTCGCCGATCATTGTCGCAATCGCAAGCGCCAGTGTCGTCAGCGGAAATACAATATTTGTCGCGCCGTTGCCTTCCGCTCCGACACCCCAGCCAATAAAAATCTGATCCACGATGTTGTAAAGCGCTGCCACCAGAAGTGAAATAATACACGGAATCGCATAATTCAGCATCGTCTTTCCAATCGGAGCCGTGCTTAAGTCAAGCTCTTTCGTTTCGTTCTCAGACATAAAAATTACTCCTTTTCTTTCTGATTCTTTTTTTCGTGTGCAGTCGGGAAAAACTCTTTGTGCTGCCCTGCCCAATAAAAAAAGCGCAAATCCCATTTCCTGGATTTACGCTTTTCACTGCCACGCGGTTTGATTATATTATAAATCTTTTTAGTATAAAGTCAAGGTTCCTTGAAAGTAGAAAATTTTCAAAAAAACAAAGATTCTTTGTTTTATTTTGCCAAAATATTAACAGTTGAATTCCTTCTCACCACATACTACATAAAGCGGTTGATATAGGTCTTATACTCCTCCACAGAGCGATTCACGACTAACTCCTCCGGAAAATCAAGTTCCGCAAGCAGTTGCCCCGAATAAGTATGATTCCCCACATCCGCCACACAATGCGCATCACTGTCCAGAATAATGGACGTACCATATTTCTTACAATACTTCAGCATCTCACGGTCATTCTCCCACGCGTTCTCACGGGAACCGTCCGAATCCAGTGAATGGTTGTTCAGTTCCAGAAGCACATGATGCTCCTTCGCGGCCGCCGCCAGCATATCGTAATCCACCGGATATCTGCCATCATCCGGATGCCCGATAATATTCACAAACGGATTCTCCATCGCTTTCAGCAGCGCCCGCGTATTCTCGCTGCGGCTTCCCGGCTCAATGCATGGCGTATGCAGGCTTGCCACTGCCACATCCATCCGTTCCAGCAGCCACTGCTCCATATCTACCCTGCCGTCATAATCCATAATGTTGAGTTCCACGCCAAACATCACCTCAATGTCAAAAAGCCGGCGCGGAAGCACCTTCAGATTCATAAAATAAAGTTCATGACAGGTGCCCGGCATCTCCTTTGCATGCTCCGTAATGCCAAGCAGCTTCAACCCCTTTCCTGCCGCACCCTGCGCCATCTCATAAATCGTATTGTAGGCATGACCGCTCGCCAGCGTGTGCGTGTGTGAGTCAAGTAAGTAATTCATGGTGTAGTCTCCTGTAAAAGCCGTCAAAAGGTTATAATCCTTTTAATCATTTTATGCAGCGTAAAGTAAAAGCATTGTCAAATTATCGGCAGCATTCCCCCAGAAAATCTGTTTTATCATGCCAAAGTAAGCCCAGGCCATTCCTCTGTCTATCAACCATTTTGATATTTCACTCATAGTCTCATTTCCTTCTTTTTCCCGTTTCAGAAAGCGTACCCGTTTTAATAAAGCACCTTGACTCATGTCATCTGGATCTGCAGTTTTGGTGTACTTTCATTATAGGCAAAGTGCAGCATCTGTGCAAGCAAAAACATCTGTTTCGGATGGCTATTTGTTTCGATATGCTTCGACACTGAGTAACTGTTCCGTTGCTTTCTACACTACGGAAACACTTCCCGTCCAGTTCTCAGGTCTGGCAATTCGGGCAAAACACACTGCTGCGTCCCCCTGTCACACATCTGCACAGAGATTTACCACACTTCACACACGCTTCTCCTGCCCTGCCATAGACTCTCAGATATGGGGTATTTCGATAATCCTTTCCTTTACCAGCGAGGTATTCTTCCGGAGTCATGCTGTTCCTGTCAATAAAATACTCCAGCTGTTTCGGTATCTCACAGGCAAGTTTCTCCCATTCTTGATTCGTCAAAGTATTCGCCGGTTTTAAAGGGTGTATTCCCGACGCAAATAGGATTTCATCCGAATAAATATTTCCGATTCCGGCAACAACCTTTTGTTCCAGCAGACATTCCTTGATCGGCTTTTTCCGCTTTCCAAGATTGTCGATCAGATATTGGCTGTCCAGGTCTCTGTCAAAAGGCTCTTTCCCCAAATGGCCAATGCCGGTCACTGTATCCGTCTCATCCGCCCTCAGATACCAGAACCTGCCAAATCTTCTGGTATCCACAAAGCGCAACTCCCAGCCGTTCTCCATCTGCAAAATCACATGCGTGTGCTTTTCCATCACCAAATCCGGCGGGGTAAACAAAAGACAGCCGGTCATTCTCAGATGAAGCGAAACGCGGTCTCCGCTTTCCAGCCGTATCGTCAAAAATTTCCCTCTTCGATCCACTCCCGCCACGATCTGGTTTTGTAATGCACGGATAAAAGTATCCGCATCCGGATAGGCCACGACCTCCGGACGATGTACAATAACGCTTCTTACAGAAAGCCCGCGGATCTGGGGCTCGAGAATTCTTCTTACAGTTTCTACTTCCGGCAATTCCGGCATCTGGGGTTCTCCTTCCAAAATTATTTTGATATCTGTTTTTCGTATAGTTCCAGTCCCAATACATATATGCTGCTCTCATCCATAGTCGTGATAATCTGACAATACTTTATTCTTTCCAGATCTTCCTTATCCATGGAAATCATGACCGTTTCTTTTCTGCCTTTTCTTTCACCGAAACGATTTACCAAACTCTGGCGTTCTTCTTTCTCGGTATCATTCAGAGCTTTCCATGCCAAAAAAATCACTTCTTTTGCAATATCGGTCTCGCCACACATTTTCTCGCAAAATCTCTTCTTTTTTATCTCATTTTCTGTTAGAAAAACCGCCTCCGGAATCATTCCTGATTCACGGATTCTTGAACGTTCTCTATCTAATTCTTCTCTCTTTTTTCTATATTCCTCTGCGTTATGTCTCATCATATCGCTTTTACGCTTTTCTTCTGCCTTACGTTTTTCAGCTTTACGCATTTCTTCCGCTTTACGCTTTTCCTTCAGCCTTTTCTCTTTTCTGTAAAAATGCCATAAGATTATGAGGCCAATAAGTGTGACTAAAACACTGGGCTGTGTAGTTTCGTAAATCATCACACATCCTCCTGTCTTCCTGAGAATCAGTTCTTCCCATCCCCTATAAGAACTTCTGTTAATAATCAGGCAACAACAGCAACCGCATTCTCTTTTATCTGATTGATTGTCGCCACCAACGCTGTTCGAGTCTTGGCATCAAACAGTTTTGTAAAACTCAACGGCTTGTCGAAAGGCGGCTTCGTCAGCTCTGCAATGTTATCCATATATCCGTTTTGTTCAATATGGTTGATAATCTTATTGACAAAAGCAATCTGCCTTTGGTTCAATGACTCATCGTTTATAAAAGCAGAAAATGCCTTCATGGCTGCATCATGATCCATTTTCGCAATTTTGCGGATCAACAGTCCAAAAGGCGTGTCGCCATATTCCCGCTGGTAATCCTCCCTGCTCCCAAGCTCACTTGTCAGAACACGCTCTAATTCCTGATAATCGCCATCAGAAAGGCGGATATTATGAGTCAGCTTATAAATAGCCATCGTATTGCCATGTTCCATGACATAACGGTTGACCTTTTTTCTGTAATCCTCAAAATCATATGCTGCATCGAGTAGATTTCCTTCCTGGTAATCAATCACCGGATCGGTAAGCCTTGTTATAATCGACTTATGCGTATCGTTATTATCCAGAAATTTGATCAGTTCACGCAGTTCTTTCCGAACTTTCTCAAATTGCAGCAGATCATTTGCATCCCAAAAAGCGTCTGTCTGCACTTCTTTCAGAACTGACAGCTTTGCTTTCACCTGCGGAATCGTGGATTTGTGTTCCAGCAAAACAGCAATATCACAGAGTTGTTTTCTCGCATGTTTCAGAGACGGCATCTGCTCAACAGAAGCAAGCATCAGACCATACATAAAATTATCAAACCGCAAAGCCAGTTCATCATCATCATTAAGATGAATCAGCGGCGCAATATTCTGCAGCAATTCGCCCTTATCATTTTCGCTGATGGAATCGAGCGCACCCATTTTTTTATATTTTTCAACGTACTTCCGGTGCAGGCGCACCTCTATCAGATCTTCCGATAGCTGCTGTACCAGGCCCTGACATTCCAATACGATTTCCCCTCTCCAGAATTGAAACTCTGTATCGGAAAAAGCAGGATCCTGCAAAGCGGTCGCCAACCTGACCTGTTTCCCGAAAATTGCTTCAGACAGAGATTTTGTTTCTCTTGTTTCATACCCCTCCTTATGTTCCCTGAAATACTCAAAGTTTCCGCAGTAATCAAAAATTAGGAAACGTCGTTTGTCTGTGTACTCTCCATCAATCTGGTCAAGGCACGTAAGCCCTTTGCACAGGCGGGTACCACGGCCAATCATCTGCCAGAACTTTGCTTTCGAACGGACCTTTTTAAAGAATACAAGATTTACACATTCCGGTACATCAATACCGGTATCCATCATATCAACCGAAACCACAATATGCGGTTCTTTATCGGCCACCTTAAAATCATCAATAATCGTCTGCGCATAAGAATCATCACAAATTACCCTCTGCGCAAATTTACCCTTATACCTGGGGTAAATCTTATTGAAGCGCTCCAGAATAAACTCCGTATGGCGCTTGTTCTGGGCAAATATGATAGTCTTACCAATCCGTTCTCCGCCGGCAACTTTTATCCCACGTTCCATCAGATCCTGCAGGACAAGATCAACCGTCGTTTCGTTGAAAACAAATTTATTCAGCTGCGCTGACGGAATAAACTCCGGCATCATGCCTTCTTCAATAAAATCATCCTCATAGCGCTCCTTATCTTCTTCTGACAGGTCGTCATAATTGATGCCTTCATCAAGAAATTTAGTTTTGACCTCATAATTATAATACGGCACCAGCACATGATCCTTTTCCACTGCTGTTTCGTAGTCATATGCGTAAGTAGGTACACCGTGTTCCATCTCGAAAAAATCGTAAGTGTTGCGGTCGACATCCGTTTTCGGTGTCGCCGTCAGCCCTACCATAATCGCGTCAAAGTATTCAAAAATTGCGCGGTACTTTTTGAAAATACTCCTGTGGCTTTCATCAATGATGATCAGATCAAAATGATCCGGCGTAAACAGCGGGATACCGTCCGCTGTTTTTGTCTGGTCAATCGCGTTCAGAATAGTCGGATACGTAGAAAACACAATGCGGGCACTGCTGTCATCTTTGTTGGAACACAGATTGCACAGAGACATCTCCGGCAAATAATTTTTAAAATCATCCTTCGCCTGCTTCACCAAAGCAGTACGATCCGCAAGGAACAGAATATTCGTAACATAACCGGCACGGCTTAGGACATCCGTCAGGCTTGCCGCCGTCCTGGTCTTGCCTGTACCTGTACTCATTACAAGCAGATGTTTCCGGAAGCCGAGTACAATCTGTTCACAGACCGCGCGTATCGCTTCCTTCTGATAATAACGATCCGTAATCCGATCATCGATCGGAATCGACATCAGATCTCCATGTTCCATCCGCCGATTGATTAGCTTCTGCAAACCATCCCTGCTGAAAATGCCGCTCACCTTTCGCTGCGGGCTGGTCTTGTCATCCCAATAGAATGTATCAAAGCCATTGGTCGTAAACATGACCGGACGTCTGCCAAATTTCTTTTCCAGACAGTCCGCATACAGGACAGCCTGTTTCCGCCCGCTGTTCGGGTCCTTACTGGTCCGTTTCGCCTCTACTACAGCCAAAGGCAAACCATCCTTTCCAAACAACACATAATCCGCATACCCCTTCTGCCCGATCACACCAGCCATATCATCTACCGGATATTCCTCCTGAACATCCGCATCCGTACCGGAGAGCTTCCATCCCATTTGCTTCATATCCACATCAATGTAGATTTTTCTGGTCTGAAACTCCGACAAATCCTCCGCAGTAAAGGAGCGGTCCTGTTTATGCTGGTCTTTGGCACTCGTATACTGCTCCGACAGTTCTTCAATCTGCTTGCGCAGTTTCTCAATCTCCGCATCTTTTTCACCGAGCAGACTCTCCTGTTCCCTGATTTTTTTCGTATCAACGATCACTTTTTCTTTCGGAACCAAAGATTCATCAAATTTTCGTTCTATGTAATCGCTGCCATAACAGTAGTCCACCCACTGGATAAATTCAAACAACGCACGTAAAGAAGCCAACGCATCAGCCGTCTGCACACTCCGCTCAGTATGCACTGCCAGATTCCCCAGTTTGATAATATAGGGCAGCTTTCCCCATGTGTTATAGTCGACCGCAAAGCGAAAGGTATGCTCATGGATCAACGACTGGAGATTATCTTTATAGGGCATCTGCATCGTAGTATCCGCAGAATATACCCACTTCACAGCCAACTCCAACGCTTTTCTGCAGCCAACTGCGCACATGGCAGGAGAGGTAACGTAAACCTTTTCCGCTTCCATCGCGGCTGATGAAAAGAGCGCGTATTCTTTTTTCTCCTTTAAGAATCCAAAGTTTGACATTTCATACACTCCTGTCTGAATTTTATCTTTTGTAGGTGATTTTTCTGATCAGTTTCTGTTGTTCGTAATGCATCTGTTTAAAATCGTACTGTGTGATTATCGAAATACCGTTCATCCGTCCCTGCATTCCGAAGTTTGGTGAGGTTTTGGGGCGTTTGGGAGGAATCCGTAATTATCAGCTATCGCCCGGCAGTTTTCAATAGCTAAGTAATTATAGTATTTCGATTTGTCGGTTGCCTGCACAAAGGTGGCAAACTGCTCCTGCAGTTCTTTTGGTGGCATGATTATTGGAAAATCTTCAACCTGATCAAGATTAATCTGACGTTTGTCAATGCCTCCTACGCACACTTTTCTAATATACCGACGGTAAGGTTCACCTGTTAAAATTGCTACCACATACTCTGGTATCATCGTACCATCGAGGCGAACGAGATATACATGACCATTTATATTGGCACTATCATTCGCACCACGAAATAATGCAGCACGCCCTAAACTGCTGTTCTCTGTGTTAATCCTTCCAGTTTTAGTTATCAAAATATCCTTATCATGAAGACTGCTTTTTTTCATTGATTCGTGCGTAGCCATATCAATGTATGCCACATCGTCAAGTTCAATTCTATTTCGCCAGACATTTTGACTGCGAAGAAACATAATACCTTCGCTGACATAATTATCGCTTCCGCCTTTTGGTGTATTGCCATTCGTTATAAGTACGGAAATCTCCGCCAGTCTTTTTATTGGCCAACTTAGCGGATTGAAAACCGGATCCCCAAACATCTCGATAAACCGGGAGAGGTTTTTTACGCTATATATTTTTTGTGGCTATTCTTTACATTATTCTGATCCACCATTGCATACTGCATTGTGGTATCAATTTTTGCGTGACCGAGGAGTCTTTGCACCTGTTCGACTGGCATTCCTTTATCAATTGCCCTTGTTGCCAATGTTCTGCGGAACTTATGCGGATGTACCTTCGGTATCCCGAGTTTTCTTCCAAGCTGTCTCAGCCGAATTTCAACACCGCTTATTTCCAGCCTTGAATGTGGTTTCTGTAACGACACAAAGAGTGCCGGATTATCATCTAATCGACTGTCAAGATAATTTTTGAGATGAATCTTCGTTCTGGCATCAAAATACACTGGGCGTTCCTTGCTCCCTTTTCCAAAAACCACGCATTCCCTGTTTTCAAAATCAATGTCTACAATATTCAGCTTTACTAATTCTCCCACACGCATACCTGTTGAAGCCAACATGTCAATGATTGCCAGATCACGAATATTACCGCATTGATCACGCATGGTTTCCAACGATTCATCACTGTACGTTTCCTTAACCGTTTTGGCTGTACGAATCTTATGAATACGTCTCATTGGACTCTTTAAAATATAATTTTCTTCTTCCAGCCATGAGAAAAAGCTGGACAAAACCCGGCGTATATTATCAATGTTGCCTTTACTGCACTGTCTATTCTTCTGGTATTCAGAAAGATAATTGCGAAGATCATCTGTCTGCATATGAGTCACATGAATATCTATCGTCAGAAACAGCTTGGCAATCGTTGTCTCATAATAATGCATCGTCTTCTCGCTACAGCCCTCTACGCGTTTTGCTGACAAAAATAATTCAAGCAACTCATTATTAGATTTTTCTGCAATCTCAGTTTTTTCTTCAGTTTCAACAATTGTAACATTCCATAAATAATGATGGAGGACATCCTGCAACTGTTCCAGTTGCGCATTGTCAAGATAAGGTAACATTTTTCTGGTAATTTCTGTGATAATTTTTTCGTTCATGATAGTACAGTCCTTTCTGTACCGTATCATCCTGCACCCCATTCATTATCCAAAATATTGCTGCATCAGTGTTTTCGATAACATACATGAAAGCAACGAAACAGATTTAAAATTTATCTTCAGAAATATACACCTCAATCTTGCTTCAATTTTCAGAATCCACCATTATAATATGCTCTCGTAATAAAATAAGATGGTTCATAGAATGCTCCGCATGTATAGTTATCCAATGTTTCACATAATTCATCATTATATACCCGGATCAGACCATCCACATAGTTTTCTTCTGACCCTAATGTCTGTAAAATCAGCCGCTGATAGACCTTTCCCATTTGTGTGGGCGTTGGGATAATTTTAGCCAGTTCTGTATCCACATCAAGAGCATTAAAGTTCCCAGGCTGTAACTCATATTCCTCTATCCATTCATCTTCAATTTTCAGCGGATTCTCGCAATGCAGAACATTCGCCACACTGATCAGCCGCATCCATTCCGACCGGTCAACCCCGTTTACAACATAGCAATTCCTCTGATGGAGCCTGCGAGCAACTCTTTCTATCATATAACATAAAAAATACAGATCGTCCTCAGTTACCTCTTCATCTTCGAAATATATATTTGTCATATCAGATAACTCCTTTCATACGTCAGAGTCTGCAACGCTTTTTTTGTGCAAAAAACGATCTGATGAGTGGGATACTTGAATTTTACCAGAACCCAAAAAGCCTCCCTGCTGATATTTCCATTTAAAAAATCTTCAATATAATCCCAGATTGTATCATCAGCCATTGGGCCTTCCACAATGTCAAAGGTATGCTCAATTCCACGCCTGCAATCGGCAATGAAGTCCAGCCATTTTTCTGACATTTCCGCGAATTTCAATATCTCAAGATCATTATTTTCTGTATAATCGTAGATATTTACTACATGTTTTTTCTTTTTAGCCAGAGCCCATCTGCGAGCCTGCCGCTCCAGATTCGTGCAGTAAAAACCATATCCGAAATCTTTATAATGACCATTCGTTAAAATCTCCGGCTTTTCTACGCACATATGGCTTCCGTGATATAATTTCATATGTTTCATTGTCCTCTCAGCCAAAATATTGTTGCATCAATGAATTTTTCAGTATTTCCAGTTCATCCAGACTTCTTTTGATTGCCGATTTCGATTTATCGGTGGCCTGCACAAAGGTGGCGAACTGATTCTGCAGCTCCATTTCTGGCAAAAGAACCGGCATAGCGCGAAGTTGCTTCATGTTGATACTCGCAATGCCCGTCGTCTGTTTCGCACATCTAAGAAAATACTGCTTTGCTTTTTGATGTTGTAAATATTCCTCCAGATACTGAGGAAGAATATAGCTTCTGTTCACCCGAACCCGAAAGACATGATTTTGGTGAATACAGTTTTTCGGCGGATCACTTATAATTGCACCTCGTCCCAGTTTATCAGGGTCGCCACCTTCTGTCATAAGAACATCAAAAGATTGCAAACGATACTGGTTTATCTCTTCCTCGGTTGCCTCGATTGTTTTGACAGCGCTCCAATCAATATATCCCGCTTTCACATTTGAAACTGCCATATACGGAACCTCGAACAGCTCTGCACCGTTCGTCTTTCTCCCCTTTGTGATTCCAGAGACAATATCGGACACTTCTGAAAGCGTCACTGTAGGAAGTCCAAGTGGATTATTCACTGAATCACCAAACAGCTCGATAAACCGGGACCGGACAAGCTGTTCCAAATAGTCAATCTCTTTCTGTCTTATTGTTATAAGATTACATATTTTATCCAGATTCTCTACGATATCTTTCTGTTTGTCCAGTTCTGGTAAATTTATATCAATTCGAAGCAAATTTGCCTTTGTAAGGCTTGGGATTGTAACTGTAGTATTTAGTTCTTCAAAATTATAATTCACGCAAAAATAGTACAAATATTTGGGCAATAAAAGTGTTTTGTTAGCGACCAGTCCAAATGCTGTATCAACATTCCAGAACGGCTCATTTACAAATATAGGATTGTTGATACTGCCCTTTCTTCCAATTACTACAGTCCCTGCATCGCAAATATAATCATCCGCATATCCCATCACACCACCGCTGCCATAAATAGGATACTTTCCTCGCGGATTTTCTACTTGCCGTTGATTTTTTCCATTTCGTATTTCTAAAACTTCTGCAAATTTCATGCTGCCACCTCCCCTAGAAACCGGGATCTGACAAGCTGATCATATAGCCGACATTGCACATTCCGGAAATATATTAGGTTATCAACAAATTCTAGCTTTTGAACAACTTCGTCTTGTATTTCTCTGTCTTCAGAAAGTAATATCCTAAATTGTTCAAAGCTGCTCTTCTTTATATTAGGCATTGCAGTTCCGGTACGTAGTGCCATAATATTTTCTTGCTTTGCCTTCAAAGCATAATATATGTATTTAGGAGCAAACTTAATATCAGTTAATCTGTAGCAATGGCATCCACACCAAAATGGTTCATTTATATAGTTCACAAATCCGCAGGACGCACCACCTTCTGAAACAGTTATGGTTTCTCCTGATGTATTAAAATCTGTATAATACCCCGATTCCGTAATTCCACCATTTATATACTTATATTTGCACTCATCAGAAAGCAGAGAAGTATCAATTTGCTTTCCTTTTTCGAGATGACATATATCACTTATTTTATATTCTTTCATGCCGCCACCTACAATTCATCATACTCCATCTGTTCATAATCAAATCCGCTACCCTATCCTACCATCTTTCCGTCATCAGCTTCACCCTCCCTCTGATCTGTTCACTGAATTCATCCAGATCATCAACTGTAATGGCACCCTCCTGTATCAGATATAGAATATTGTAAATCATCTCCGAACGTCTCATATCCATGATCACGCTTTTTTTGCGTTTGTCTGTTTTGACCTGTTTTTCCAGTTCCCAGAATTTATCGGATGCGACTCCTTCTCCCGACAACAGTTCCATGTATTCTTTTACAATCTTCTCCATATAGGCTTCCTGCCATTCGGGAACTTTTTTTCTAAAAAGCGCCCAGTCTTGTTTTGAAATTTCAATCTATGACATTTTCCAAAATCCTCCTACAGCATCTCTCTCAACTCTTTCAGTCCCCTTGCGATTTCTTCTTCCAGTTCATCCAGCTTGTCCAGAATCTCCGATGTAGGCGGATATTCTACCGGAATATACTCTGTCTTTTTATATTTCCTGAATCCGTGAAGTTGATGATTTTTTATTGCCGAGCTGCTCTAAATTTGGAAA
>JAJBTU010000004.1 GCA_020860715.1 Clostridiales bacterium
TCTATCGAGCCTCTTTTTTTCGGCTCATTTTTTCATAAGCTACTTGACACTACCGTATTTTGATAATTTATAAAACTCTTTCATTTTAAGTCTAATGGTTTTAGAAGTCAACACATATCCGTCTCACTTTTTTGTGAAATAATGGTAGTATAGTCTGCCATATAATCAGCTTATGAGCCATTATGTCATGCTGCAGAGGAATCTTTTGTACACCGGTGTGACCCGTGCGAAAAAGATTCTCGTATTGATTGGTGAGAAAAAGGCGATTGCATATGCTACACATAATGAAACGACGACATCCCGGAATACAAAGATTGCCGAGCGGATTGCCAGTGGGTGGAAAGATGCGGTAAAGAATGCGCAAAAGAATTCAGAAACAGGAATTCCGCAAACGTATAAACAGGACGTGGCCGAACTGCCAAAGGTAGCAGAAAAGAAAATGATTTATGGGACCATGCAGAGAAACGATAATGATCCTTTTGAGAATCTCTTTGCTCGTCTTGCTCAATCGAAATTCTGCAGCGGATTTTCTTTAAAAGCTGCAGACAAGGCGTATGTCCGGGATATGGGTATGGACAAAATCCGTTCCCATGCCTGTGATTTTATCAGCAAGAGGCTGGCTCCTGCAGAACCAGTCAATGATGGAAAACAGACACCGATGATTCATGTCCGTGATTTGCCTCGGCAAATCATGGACGAAGGCCACGCCATCGCGCAAATGCGCGATTCGGAATGGCGTGGCTCACTGTCGGGTCATCCTGTCTTTATTGCGCAGCACGCGACCGGATGCTGCTGCAGAGGCTGTCTGGAAAAATGGCATCGGATTCCAAAAGGAGCAGAACTGACGGATGAGCAGCAGGAATATGTAGTCGATGTTTTGATGGACGAAATCAAACAAATCGCGCAAAAGGATGCAGGGCTTCGGGAAGAATTTCTACTGACAAGAGAACAGAAAAACCCGCTCTCGGCTTTCTGCGCGAAATGCAGGGAACTTGGTTATCCCGTATATGAGATGGATGTCATAGCTGCAGGCGAGGAATCCTATGCGGCGATGAAGCGCAGCATACGGGAGAGCCGCGCCATTCCGAATCACGCTTGTGCGTGATGGCGCGGCCTACGTCGCGCATCTGCTGCTCAGATACACGACAATTAACGGCGGCGGTGAAAACTCACCTATGCTGGAAGCGGAGGATGACTTTTACGAGTTATTCTTTGCCGGATTATAGGGCTTGTAGGAGATAGAAAGTTATGAAATCTTCTCCGCAGGTACTGAGAGATGTCTATCTAGAATTATGCAAAGATGCGGAAACATGGTCTGTGACAAATAATGCTGCCGGCCTGATCGAGATTGATTTCACGTTTTCTCTGTGCTCAGATGTATCAAAAAGCAATGCTTTGGATTGCACAGATGAAAATCCATGAAAAAATGCATATTGACAAAAGTTTAACAAAGATATATAATTCTTTTCAACAAGAGGGAGTAGTTGGCCGACAGGCTTTCGTACCGACTATCATGCAGATGATATGACCTGCACGGGATGAATTAAAAACAAGACTTTTGCGACAACGAACATTGTGGCAAAGGTCTTTTTCTTTATCCTGAAATGACCGGCGCCACCTGATTAGGAAAGGGAAGAACGATATGTTAGTACTTATTATTATGCTTTTGGGCCTGATGCTGTGGTTATTCTTTAAATTTACATGGGTGATGCTGAAACTCTGTTATATATTTTGCATCGGGCTGCCACTGGCACTGATGCTGGGGATGCTCGGAATTGTGTTATGCTGTACACTGATTCTGGCACCGGTTGGAAGGGTATTGATGCATGCGGCGGGAAGAGTTATATATCCATTTTAAGTGAAAACAGGATGGCAGATACAGGACTGTGGTTATGAAAAAGGATTAAAGCAAATAATATAATTGCAAATGGAGAATGTACGTTCTTTTGCAAAGCCTGTTTTTTGGACTCGAAATTTTTTATACTGGATTCATGAAGACCTTAAATGAAAAAGTTAACCTGTACATGATATCTATAAAGATGTAAACCAGATTGGGGATTGTGAGGGATGTAAAATGACAAAAGCAAACAAGAACGATAGAAATGAAAGCAAAAAGAACAGCCATCCTAACGAATTTGATATGATGATGGCAACGTATTTGCTGCATGAGGATATTGAAAAACAGACTCCGGTACGGAGAAATGCAGGTTCTGAGGTCTCCTGGTTAGAGGTAATCCTTTATTTTGTTGGCGGCTTCTTTCTTGAGTTTTTCATTTTGTATTTTCTGGGAGTTGATACGAGCAACCTTCCAGGTGCACTGGTATTGATCTTGTGGTTTGTATGCTCGATTCTGGTAATGATCGCAGCGGTCAACTACAGTACAAGAAAGCGATAATGGCTGCTGATGAAACTGATTTAACAGGTTATTGATGGATAAGAGAGCGAGGTAGTACCATTGCGGTTCTTATATTGGATTCGGAAAACGCTGCGAGACGACAGGCATTGCAGGAAGTGTTGCATCATGTGTGAATATTATGAAATGTGCAGAAATGATGCTGAATAACTGGACAAAAGGAAAAGGGCGCTGCTAAAAAAACTCTGGTTTTACATAGAACCCTGAGTGTGAAAAAATATAATAAAAATGGATAGGAGAGAACGATTATGAGAAAAAAAGAAGGATACAGTAGAGAAGGAGCTTTTGGAACGATCAATCATTACGATGCAAAGGGAAAGAAGATTGGCGAGAGCAGGCCGGGTCTGTTTGGCGGTATGAACAATTATGATGCCAAAGGGCATAAGGTGGGGTATAGTACCGAGAACCTGACGGGTGGTTTGACACACCATGATAACCACGGCCATAAGACGGGCAGAAGTGATCCGGGAGTGTTAAGCGATTATGATCATTATGATGCAAAAGGTCATAAGACGGGACATAGTGATTGGGGGCTTTTTGGGGAGATGAAGCATTATAAGAAATAATCTCTTGATATCAGCTATTTATCTGTAACGGTAGTATGAGTCATTTCGTTTGAAAATAAAATTCTTTATTTTACAAATGTAAAGCATTTGTAAAATAAACATTGGTATATTATAATTCTTCTTAGCGGTTTTGTTCCGCATACGAAGCCACAGTGTTACAGGTGCAGGAAGAAATCGCTCCTTTTGTAAAGAAGCATTTGTTCGGCCAAAACACGATTGATGTAAAGAATATTCGGTATATGGTAGAAATACTTTTGAACCGGTATAATAATGTTTCCGTTACACAGGGAATGAATCATGGCAAAGATGGGAAACCTTGGCTGAAAATAACGGTAAGAACATTTTTGTTCAGTGAAGAAATATTTTTGGAGGTCACAGGCACTCAAAAAAGTGAATGAAAATCCGAACGGACTATAATTATATGGATGTATAGAGATATCCATTATTGGTTAAGCAAAAGAAAAAAATGGTTGGGGATATATGGCAGATGACAAAATTTGATTATAAAAAGGCTCATGGATACAGCCATAATCATAAGCAAGAATTAGAGAAAGATTCTTTGTGCGGGTGATTTTACTGTCTTAAGATCTTCAATCTTATTGAAATTACAGATTGGATTGTAGAAGATAACGATTGTGATCACGGCGGTACAGCAATTTGTTCTTATTGTGGGATTGACTCTGTAATAGGTGAATCGGCTGGATTTCCGGTAATAAAAGAATTCCTGTCTGGAATGAGGCAGGTATGTTTTTAATATTATTATTATCATTAATAGTATTATTATGATAGGCTCTTCGAGGAATTTAATCCGTAGAATATACCGGATGTAATCACCGCGGACTGATGAAGTTGGGGGAAGGCGTATGCACTGTCTGAGTTGGAGGCGGATGCGATTGAGACTATCCATCCATACGACACCACGTGCTGATTGTCCATGGTACAAAAGATGAAATTGCCGATTGCAGCTATGCCCGCAGGGCAGCGGAAGTTTATCCAAATGCGGAGCTTGTGATAATTCCGGACGGGAAGTACGGATTATCGATTATCCAATGAACACGATAAGATTGCGATGGAGTCTGTGGAGAGGTTTGTGAGAGCCGAAGAATGAGTGGAATGACTCAAACATAGATCATCGGTAGAATGTTTTCAAAGGCAAAAAAATATAGAGGTAAATTAGAATCAAGGCGGTTGGTATGAAGAAGATTATAAAAAGAAGCGCCTTCATTTCTCTGGCGCTGCTGCTTGTGGCTTGGATCGCGGCAGACAGGTATTACGCTCATCAGAATATGTTAGAAGTAAAGGCCACGTATCAGGAAGCAGTAGAACTGGCAGAGCAGAACTCCTATGGGGAAGCCTATGAACTACTCGAACAGATTAGCGAAGAACGATATTCGGATCTGGATATAGACGGGATGATTTCCCTGTGTCAGGCTCACATGAGTTATGACGAGGATGATATCGAGTCCGCTTATTCTGAGGTAAAGTCTTTGAATCTGGAGAATGTCAGCGACGAGATTCTGACGGATTTGGACTCTTTCAAAGAGCAGGTAACTGCAGATTACGAGGTTTATCTGGAGGAAAAGGCGATCGCAGAGTCTGAAGCAGCGGAACAGCGGGCAAAAGAAAAAGCGGAGAGGGAAGCAGCGCAGGAAAAATCTTTTTTGGAGCGCCTCAGCAAGCAGGTTCCTTATGTGGGATTGTCCGAGGAGTATATCGGTAAAACCGCCCTTGGCGCGCCGTCTTCAACAGTCCGGCATAATACGGAAATGATGAATGGCAAAGTTTATACTGCGAATCTGTATGATTTCAAGAGCGGCAATACGACGATATTTACTGCACGATGTGTGCAGGGCGAGGTGATACAGGTTTGGGATAAACGCGATAAGGTATCATCCGGGAGTTCATCGTCTTCATCCAGCTCGGGCAGCAGCTCAAAAAGCATCTCGTCGAGTAGTTCAAAGAGCAGCAGTTCAAGCAGTTCCAGTAAGGATCAGTACAATGCGTCTGATTATGACGATCCGGAAGAATTCTATTATGATCATTATGATGATTTCGATGGCTATGAGGATGCGGAAGTGTATTGGGAAGATGCACAGTAAGTGTTTTTTATCTTAAAAGAATATGCTGGCAAATGAATGACATATAAGATGTAGCTGTTATGATACAGAAATGGCAGAGGATTTAATAATTATGGAACTTGGGTGGATTGATTTCTCGAAAAAGGACAGACAGAGAGTCCTTGATGTGATGAGCCTGCTGCATGAGCAGGGTGCTGTGGATGAACTGGGAATCGGCATCGTCCGGGATGCCTTTGCGAACGTGTTTTTCCCGGGGACATCAACCGTCCAGACCCGTGCAAAATATTTTCTGATTGTTCCGTATATTCTGAAAGATGCTGTTGATGGAAGATATGGCAGGGATGTCAACCGTATTTTAAGATGCATTGATGAAGACGAGAAAACATGTGGCATACGTTTTCTGGAAAATAATCCGGATGAAGATGGGGTGATTGGGAAGCGGGTACTGCCAAATGGCTGGGTTGCCAGAAAACCGTCCGATATCTACTGGAATGGCATCCGCGCCTATGGTATTTTTACAGATGACACCCTGTCCATCCGGGAATATGTGGCGCTCAGCATGAAGCTGAAGAATGATAAGCTGCGGCTGGCGGCAGGGAATCGCGGTGATGATGTAGCAGATGCAGACAGGGATGATAAAGACGCCGGAGATTTTCGGATGTTCCGGTTTTGGAATATTCCTGTATGGTCGCAGGACTGGAGAGAGAATCTGCAGATGGATCTGACAAGGGAGGAAGCGTTGTTTTTAAAATCTCAGATCATTAGGAATACGGAACCTTCACTGTTATCCTATATTCTGAAAAATCATGTAGATATGGAACCTTATGGTGATTTTGAAGTCCTGACGGAAGCCCTGTCCTCTCAGCTTGATGAGCATACAGCATATCTGATGCGGCTTGCGAGTGATTTTAACAATCTGGTCTACATGGCGCGTGTCAGGTACAATGTGATCCTCTCAGATGGTGAAAATGAGGAAGCTATTCGGGAGTGGAAATATCTGAGTGCAGACAGCGGAAAGTATGCTTCGGTCGATTTGAAAGCTGTTTTTGAAGAATTACAGATTAAAAATACGAAGACCTATGCTTTCCTTGCGGAACTGCAAGGGTGCTTTTATACAGGTCGGATGGAAGATGCGGATGCCTGTATCCGCAAACGTGAGATACAGCTGAAAGGTGTGGCACGGGCAAAGTTAAACCGATCGGAAGATTTCAATCCACAAGACTGGGTGGGTGGAAGAAAGTTGGATTACCGTTTTTCCAATGCGAAAAGAATCATACAGGACATTTATGCTGGGGAGGCTTGCGGCTATGTTTAAACCAAATGGAAATGAAGACCGCCGTGATTACGGCCAGCTGCTAATGCCGCCGGATGGATTCCGGCTTGAAATGGCGGTCGGAACGACATACTCTCTGGATCTGGAATCGCTTGCTGCTGTGGCAATCTCTTTGGGAATATCGGAGGATATGGACAGCGAACTTTTGCAGAATCCGATCTGTATGCTGCATGCATTGCAGAAAGTCTCAGACAAAGTCATGATTTTTTGTGAAGCGGGGCAGATTAAAATGCCGGAAAATCCTTCAGTATTGTCTTTGCTGGTGGAGAAGATGGTGATACCGGTTGCTTTGCCGAAAGATAAAAAAATGGGAATATATCCGGCATTCCACCCGAAAACATGGATACTTTCTTATTATAATGATGCCGGAGAACGCCGATATCGTTTTGTTGTAATGAGCAGGAACCTGACCTTTGACAGAAGCTGGGATGTCAGCTTTGCCATGGACGGAACTGTGGAAAGAGTGCGGGATAAAAAGACTGCGCCGATCATTTATTTTTTGAAATTCCTTACAGCACAGATCCCCGATGACTGGAGGGAAGCCGCCGGAAAAAGGTCCTCGATACGAGGACTGATAAGGGAGCTGCAGAATGTTTCGTTCTCATTGGACAGCAGGGAGTTTGGAGAAGATTTTGAAGTGCTTCCGATGGGGATAGGAAAATACGGATATGATATGAGCCGGGATGTTCTGTTCTGCGATGAAAAATATACGGCGGATTCTACGTTCAATGAGCTTGTAATCATGTCGCCGTTTTTGTCCGGAAGTATTATAGAATCTTTTAACCAGAATTATCACTCTCTTACGGAATGCAAACGAACGCTCATCACAAGAAGAAGTGAGCTGGAAAAATTAAAGCCTGAACAGGCAGATAATTTTGACATTTATGTGCTCAGAGATGAGATGGTAGATGGGGAGGATTATCTCTCAGATGAGAGTGTGGGGAAATCCAGACAGGATATTCATGCGAAGATTTTTCTGAGAAGAAAATATGCGGATACTGATTTGTATGTTGGCTCCATGAACGCGAGCCATGCAGCTCTCCATAATAACGTGGAAATGATGGTTCGACTTCGGACAAAAAATCGGTATCTGAATGGCGAAACATTTTTGAAAGATATTTTCTGCGGACCTGCAGATGGTGACGGCAACCCGTTTGAGAAAGTAAGCATACCGGATGCGATACCGGAAAAAGAAGAAGATCGAAGGAAAGTCCTGGAAACAAAGATAAAAGAGATTTGCCGTTTAAATAAAACAGCATGTGCAGACGAGACGGATGCAGGGAAATATTGTGTCAGGATCCGGATAGAGGGTGTAAAAAAAGATGACAGCATTATGATTGCTCCATTTCGTTCTGTACAGAGAAAACCATTAAATGAGAAGATGGTCTTTGAAAATCTGGATCTGTTAAAACTCTCAGAGTTTTATGAGATCACGGCAATGGATGAGGATTTGAAACTGCATCGGGTGATTATGATACCGACAACGGGCATCCCGGAGGAAAGAGACAGTGCTGTGGTAAATTCTGTTGTAAAAGACAGGTCAGCTTTTGTGGAATACGTTGCATATGTATTAGGGGATAATTATCTTTCAACTCTTATGGAGGAAAAACAGTTGCAGGAGTCAGGGCTTTACCGCCAGTCAGGGGATGCCATGCCTGCCCTGTATGAAAAAATGCTGCGTGTTTCTCTGGAAGAACCGGAACGTCTGAATGATATCCGTTATGTGCTGGATATGATTACGGATACGGATATTATTCCGCAGGAATTCCGGGATACCTATGAAATATTCTGTAAAACACCTAAGATACCTGCAAAATCCTGAAGAAAAGTGAGGGACAGATTCATGCCAAAGTTTCATATAGATGAAATTGAAAAAGAAACTCTTGCGGGGCTAAAGGATTTCCAGCGGGCAACGGTTGACCGGATCGATCAGCTGTACAGGAGCGGGCAGAACCGGGTGCTTATCGCGGATGAGGTAGGGATGGGGAAAACCCTGGTTGCGAGGGGCGCGATTGTTAAGGTGGCCCGCCTTAGAATGGAAGAACAGGATGAACTGTTTAAGGTAGTATATATCTGTTCCAATCAGACAATCGCCAGCCAGAACATTCGTAAGCTTGATATTACCGGAGGAAACGCGATTGATTCTGTTACAGATACCAGATTGTCCATGCAGCATTTGAAAATTGCCCAGCAGGAAAGTTCCGAGAAGGTAAAAGAAGGATTTATCCAGCTGATGCCGCTTACGCCGGAGACTTCTTTTCACATGACATCCGGCGGAGGAAGCGTAAACGAAAGAGCCTTGATGTATGCCGTTCTAAAAAGGATGGATGAATTTAAGGAATATCTGGGACCTCTTGATGATTTTATGCAGCTGGATGCCCAAAATGCGTGGAGCTCATGGGCAAAGCAGCGTTACGAGGAAAAGGTGCAGGAGTGTGAGAAGCAGTCCGGTGGGAAATATCCGGCGAATGTAATCAACAAAATCCGGGAATATTCGGATTTTGAGGAAATAAGGAAACAACTTATAATTCACCTCAGGGAACGGACAGACAACCGGGCGCTTTCCTGTTCCAATTATAAGATGATGAACCGTCTTCGTGTAATGTTTGCGAGAATCAGTGTGTCTATGCTGGAACCGGATCTGGTCATCATGGATGAGTTTCAGCGATTTAAGTACCTGTTGTCTTATGATGACAGTGAAATGGGAATTCTTGCACAGAAATTTTTAAGCGGAAGAGATACAAGGATTCTTCTTTTGTCCGCGACACCTTATAAACTTTATTCGACGATGGAGGAGATTGAAGAAAACCAGATTGATGAGCATTACGCGGAATTCTATCAGGTTATGGATTTCCTTTTTGAGGGAAAACAGGAAGAATTTCACACTGTTTGGAAAAATTATTCGGTTGCCCTTGTGGAAATGAAGTCGGGGCAGGATGCGGTAATACAGATTGAAGATCGCAAAAAACAGGCCCAGGATGAAATGTATCAGGGAATCTGCAGAACCGAGCGCATCTCGGTGATGGAGAGCGGTGACTATACGGACGACAGCAGTGTGCACGAACATCTGACTATCCATGAGAACGACATTGCTTCTTATCTGCAGATGGCAGGGCTTTTGAAAAAAACAGACTCAAAGGATTCACTTCCGGCCGATTATGTGAAAAGCTGTCCGTATCTCATGTCATTTATGAGAAAATACAAGCTCAAGGAAAGTCTGGAACAGTATTTTCGGAAGAACCCGGAGCGGGTAAAAGAGGCTAAGGGGGATCTGTTATGGATTGATGAGAGTAAAATCAACCATTATGAGAAGCTCCCGGGGACAAACGCCCGGCTTGCAGAGCTGATGGATCGTTCCCTCGGACATGGCGAAGAAATGCTTTTGTGGATCCCTCCATCAAAACCGTATTATACGCTGCAGGGGGTATACAAGGACAGCAAATGTTTTTCCAAAATCCTGGTTTTTTCTTCCTGGGAGATGGTGCCAAGAATGATTGGCTCACTGGTCTCATATGAAGCGGAACGAAAAACGATAGGTCAACTGGCAAAACAGGCCGATAACCGTGATAAGAAGAATGCAGTTTATTTTCCCCAAAAGAACATAAAAAATGAGTCTGGAGCAAATGCAGCGAGATTTCCTGCACCCCGTCTGCAATTTCATGTATCTGGTGGACAGGCCAGCAGTATGAGTCTGTTTTGCCTGCTGTATCCGTCTGCAGTGCTGGCAGAGGCATATGATCCGATTGCTTTGATGAATGGGCACATGTCCCTGAAAGAGATTGAAGGACTTGTTGGGAAAAAGCTGGAAAGTCGCCTGGATGGGATAGAGAAAAGATATGGAACCGGGTTCATGTTCGGAAGGGCAGACGAGAGATGGTATTACCTTGCCCCGATGCTTCTGGATGGCATTCCCTATGTACAGGGATGGATTGCAGATATAAAAAAGCAGATGCAAACGGACAATGAGACCTTTATGGAAAAAGGAAACAAGGGCTTCCTGACGCACATAGCAAGGCTTGAACGCTATATATCCGATCCGGATCATATTGCGCTTGGGAAAAGGCCGGCAGATCTGGTGAAGATACTTGTAAATATGGCATTAGGCTCTCCTGCAATATGCGCGTACCGCTCTAACGGACAGGATGAAGCAAAGGCGACAGAGTTGGCCAGAGTATTCGTTAATAACTTCAATCTGCCGGAGGCTACCGCGATTATTGATCTGGCATATGGAAAAAGCAGCGATGATAATTCCCATTGGCAGAATGTCTTGAAATACTGCAGGGATGGATGTCTCCAGTCGATGCTGGATGAATATCGGCATATCCTGTCAGAATCTGTGGGTTTTGGTGATGAAGAAGACAAGACAGAAGTGATACATACTATGATGGTGGAATCACTCCGCATCCATACTGCCAGTTATGCAGTGGATACTTACAGGTCATTTAGCAGAAAAATTGCCGGGAAAAATACTGACGAGATACGTATTCGTTCAAACTTTGCCGTCGGGTTTACGAAAGATGCAGGAGACAATGAAAGCCAGATAAACCGCAAGGAAAGCGTAAGAAATGCGTTCAATTCCCCGATGCGTCCGTTTGTCCTTGCTACGACATCTATTGGTCAGGAAGGGCTGGATTTTCATAATTACTGCCGGAAAGTCATGCATTGGAATCTTCCATCCAACCCGATTGATCTGGAGCAGCGGGAAGGCAGAGTGAATCGATTTAAATGCCTTGCAATACGTCAGAATGTTGCAGAACGATATGGCGACATCACTTTTAAGAACGATGTATGGGCGGAAATGTTTGCGGCAGCGGCAGAGGGTGAAAAACAGGAAGGACAGTCAGAACTGGTGCCGTTCTGGTGCTTCGGGAAAAACCAGGACGTAAAAATCGAACGAATCGTGCCAATGTATCCTGTGAGCAGAGACGAGGTGAATTATGAGCGTCTGGTTAAGATTCTTTCCATGTATCGGCTTACTTTAGGCCAGGCAAGGCAGGAAGAACTGCTGGATTATATTTTTAAGGAATTTGATGACACAGAGAAACTGAAAGATCTTTTTATGGATTTGAGCCCCTATTCAAGGATTGCAAAATGATGGATACAACAAAAACTTTATTATTATAAATCCTTGTTGTTTCCGTTGAATAGCTGGAGAGACAGCACAAACCGTAGTAAATGTTATTGGAGGTTTTTATGATACGAAATTCGAAAGAACAGGGGAATGATAATATAGTCTCATTTCGATTGAATCCAGAATGGGGAGGCGAAAATGCCGAAATATTTACCAATATGGGTTATGCACTTGAAAAAGGCACGTTGTTCGAACAGGATTATGAAAAAGCATTTCAAATGTATTGTATTGCAGCTGAGGCTGGTGAATCTCAGGCATTATCTAATCTGGGGTGGCTATTTCAAAACGGTTTAGGTGTAGAAAAAAATATTTCTATGGCGATGAAGTTATATAAGCTGGCTGCGAAAGCTGATTGTGTAACTGCGATGATAAACCTTGGAAATATTTACGAAGATGGGGATCTGGGAGAGCCGGATTATAAAAAGTGTTTAAAATGGTATAAAAAGGCGGCGGAGTCTGGTAGCAAAATCGGATTATTTAATTATGCAAATTGTTACCACCTGGGTTATGGCGTCCAGAAAAATCATAAAAAGGCATTTCCAATTTTTAAACAACTGGCTGACGAGGGATATAAGGATGCTAATTTTTATGTCGGATTGTATTATCAGGATGGTAAGGGCGTAAAACAGGATTATAAAAAGGCCAGAAAATATTACCGACTTGGAACTGAGCAAGGTGATATGCTTTGTTATAATCAACTCGGAGTTATGTATGCCGAAGGTCTTGGAGTCAAAAAAGATATTTGTGTAGCGTATGATTATTACCTTAAAGCGGCGCAGTTGGGAGATTCACTGGCCTATACAAACATTGCCTGGTTTTATGAGAATGGTGAGTTGGGTGAGGTTGATCTGGATCGAGCCATAGAGTATTATAAAAAAGCAGCAGAACAGGGAGAAGAAAATGCTATAGAGGCATTAAAAAGGTTGAAAATATGATTGTAAGAGAATTATCTATGGACGATGTTCCTTCTATCGGAAATATATATGTAGAGGCATTTGAACATCAACCGGGAACATTAAAATTTTACAGACTAGAGCCATATGTTCAATTTTGCAAGGACGCTGGTTATGCGTTTGTGGCTGAAGAATCTGGAAAAATCGACGGATTTATATTAGGTTATGAACATCCGGATATATTTAACGGAAGAATTGCATTTATAGAATTATTGGCGATTCGGCCAGAAGTTCAAAAGCAAGGTTATGCCAGACAGCTGATTGAACGTTTTGCAGAAGCTGCACGGGCTAAAGGTATTAGAGAAATATCTGTGGCAACGGCATGTTATAAGGATGCGTATTTGATTTATCGGCATTTAGGATTTACAGATTCCAGAAATGACATGAGAACACTTTTTAAAAGAATTTAAACTGTGCAAAGAGGTGGTTAGATGAATACGAAAATGCCAATCACTGACTATATGAAAGAGAAAATACCTTATGCTTGTGAATATATAAAAAAGTATGGACGAGAAACGGAGGATGGTATGTGGGAATTTGATTTTCCAAATATCAACACAGCTGCATTGCCAACCCAATATAAGGGCAGGGTTGAGTTGCTGTTCAAAGAATGTATCGAGACAGGAAAGATATTAGAAGAGGTAATGCCATCCGCGCCTAAAAATGTAATTTTGTAGTGATAAAAGTAGGTTACATACGGATACTATTGAGCATTATTAGCTGGAATGGAAGACAGGCACTGAAAAGGTATTATTATGAAAAAATTGAGAATCCTGATGCTGGGAAACAGCTACATATTTACAAATGATATGCCAAAGATGCTGGCAGAGATTACCGGAGCGGAAGTTGTATATCATACGCGCGGCGGCGCAAGGCTTTCAGAACAGTTGAATCCTAAAACGGGGATGGGTGCGAGGACTTTGAAAGCGTTTGAGGAAGAACATTGGGACTATGTGGTGCTGCAGGAGATGAGTAATGCACCTGTGACGACGAGGGAAAAATTTCTGGCAGCGGCGGCTGCACTTTGTGATAAAATACATTCGAGTGGTGCCACCCCGGTTTTTTACATTACATGGGCATACCAGAAGGGCGGCTTACAACTGGAAAAGTCAGGACTGGATTATGATGGAATGTACCATGGCCTGCAGGACGCATACCGGATGGCGGCATCAAATGGCAATGCCCTGATTGCTGATGTGGGGACTGCCTTTTATGAAAGAAGCCCGGAGGAAAATCTGTATGCGGATGATGGAAGCCATCCGAATGAAGCAGGGTCAAGACTGGCTGCAGAAACAATAGCGGCGGTTATTCTGGCTGATTCCAAATGAACAGATTTTTATGATGGGAAGCAGTCCATAAACGCCAGAACCGGGATGAGAGTGAAATATGTCAGATAATGGAACAGGATTCAAATGTTGACGGATACAGGGAGGGATTTCTTTGATAGAAAAGGATTATCACTATCTGTCGCCGGACAGAAAGACAAAGATACATTTCCATGAATGGCTGCCGGAAGGCCATCCGAAAGCCGTGGTTCAGGTATCACATGGGATCACGGAGCATATCGGCCGGTATGGTAAACTGGCATCCGCTCTGGTAGAAAAAGGATATGCTGTGGCCGGGAATGACCATGCGGGACATGGAGAATCCGAAAAACCGGACTGTTACAGGTGGGAGCACCTTGTGAAAGATACGCATCGTCTGCAGGAGTATTTAAAGCAGCAGTACCCGACGGTGCCATTTTACAGCATCGGTTTTTCTCTTGGCTCCTTTGTTATATGTCCGTACTTGCACAGCAAGTATGGACGAAGGCCGCGCCAATCGCGCAGCGATTATTTGTTGCGCGGCTCTCCTTATTGTACGGGACCTGCTCGCACATTACCCTGACAGCGCAGATGCAGCGATACTGATCGGAACCGGTTTCCAGAGTGCATCGCAGCTTTCGTTTGCCAAAGCAATCGCCGGTCTGGAAGCAAAGCGGGTCGGAGACGGCAACCGAAGCAAACTCATACAGGCTTTGTCTTTTGGCACATATAACCGTTATTTCAAACCGAATAAGACAGAATTTGACTGGCTCTGCGAAAATGAGGATGGGAGAAACGATTATATTCAGGATGATGCCTGTGGAGAATTTATGCCTGCGGGATTGTTCAGGGAACTCCTTTGCGGGATGATGGCTGCGGGAAGTAAGGAGAGTATAGAAAAAATCCCGAAAAAGCTGCCTGTGCTTTTCCTTTCCGGAAATGACGACCCGGTCGGAGAGATGGGGAAAGGCGTAGAGCGGCTGATGAATGCGTATAAAGAAGCACAGATCAATGATGTTTCTGTAAACTTCTATCCGGGACGCCATGATATCCTGCATGAAGCATGTCAGGAACATGTCATTGGGGATATCGTTGAATGGCTGGACGGGCTTTATTGGCAGGAATATCTGTAAAAAAACAGACAAAATTCAGATCGGGGAGGTGAACCGCTTGTCAGAACGTTTCTATATCGCCATTGACTTAAAATCCTTTTATGCCTCTGTGGAATGTGCGGAGCGCGGTCTGGATCCGCTGACTACGAATCTGGTGGTAGCGGATCTAAGCCGTACAGAGAAAACGATCTGCCTTGCAGTTTCTCCTTCTTTGAAATCCTATGGCATCCCCGGCCGGGCAAGATTATTTGAGGTCGTCCAGCGTGTGAAGGAAGTCAATAATGAACGGCAGAGGCGTGCGCCGGAGCGAACCTTTACCGGTTCCTCCTGTGATATTAATGAACTGAATGCAGACCCATCGTTATCTTTGGATTACATCGTGGCGACGCCGCAGATGGCGCATTATATGCAGCGCAGCACAGAGATTTATCAGATCTATCTGCGTTACATCGCGCCGGAAGACATCCACGTTTACAGCATCGATGAGGTGTTCATGGATGTGACAGATTATCTGCGGACGTATGGGTGTACCCCTCATGAGCTGGCAATGAAGATGATACAGGAAGTCTTAAAGGAAACCGGAATCACGGCCACGGCTGGCATCGGCACGAACCTGTATCTTTGTAAGATCGCGATGGATGTGGAAGCAAAACATATTCCAGCGGATAAAGACGGAGTGCGTATTGCGGAACTGGATGAGATGAGCTACCGTCAGAAGCTGTGGACACACCAGCCTATCACGGATTTCTGGCGTGTAGGCCGTGGCTATGCCAGACGGCTGGAAAAAATGGGCCTGTATACGATGGGCGACATTGCCAGATGCTCTTTAAGCAGCTATGGAGAGGATCAGCTTTATAAGGAATTTGGCATCAACGCGGAACTTTTGATCGACCATGCATGGGGATGGGAGCCCTGCCGCATTTCTGATATTAAGAGTTATAAACCGGAAAATAACAGCATCAGCTCCGGGCAGGTTCTGCAGTCGCCTTATGAATTTGACAAGGCAAAACTTGTCGTCCGGGAAATGGCGGATTCCCTTTCGCTTGACCTTGTAGATAAAGGACTGGTTGCTGACCAGATCGTGCTGACCATCGGATACGATACTGGAAATCTGGCAGATCCTGAGCGGCAGAAATCATATAAGGGTGCAGTCACTACCGATTATTATGGCAGAAGCGTTCCAAAACAGGCGCATGGTTCCATCAATCTGGGCAGGCAGACAGCTTCTACGGTTCTGATCACCAATGCGGCCATGGAACTGTTTGACCGTATCGTTGACCACAATCTGCTGGTACGCAGGATGTATGTTGTCGCCAACCACGTTGTAAGCGAAGATCAGGTAAAGCCTCCAGAGCCAGAGCAGCTGGATTTATTTACGGATTATTCCGCACTTGAAAAACAGCGGGAAAAGGAACAGGCAGAGCTTGATAAGGAAAAACGCAGGCAGAAAGCGGTTCTTGAGATCCAGAAGAAATTTGGAAAAAACGCGCTGCTGAAAGGGATGAATCTGGAAGAAGGAGCCACCGGTCGTGACCGCAATGCGCAGATCGGTGGACATAGAAGGTAGTAGCAGGGAAGCCACTGTAAAAATAAAATGCCGAACAGTTATGAAGAGGAGATGCAGGAACAATGGCTGACAGAAAGATAGAAGATTATCAGGACATTATTAATTTGCCCCATCATGTCTCTCAAAAACGTCCGCATATGTCCATGACAGACCGGGCGGCGCAGTTCTCACCGTTTGCAGCACTTACCGGCTACGACGTTGCGGTAAAGGAAACCGCACGGCTGACGGATCAGCGTATGGAACTGAATGAGGAAGAACAGCAGAAAATCTCGGAGCGCATCAACTTGCTCAAGTTCCATCTGAATGAGTCGCCCGTGATCGAAATTACGTATTTTGTTCCGGATGAAAGAAAGAACGGTGGTGAGTATAATACCGTGACGGGTGTGGTGAAGAAGCTGGATGAATTCCGCCGGACTCTTATTATGACGGACGGTACATGGATTCCCGTTGAGGAGATTGTGGAGTTGGGCGGCGCATTGTTCCGCTTTATAGATGATTCTTTTGCGTGAAACGTAATACTGGTATCCATGGATGTCAGACTGATAAAGGGAATCCTGTGGTTTTTGCAGGTACAGCAGTAAGGAGAACATTCCAAATGAAACAAAAATCAGCAGTAAGCCAGGAATTATATCAGATCATGCTGGATAAAGGATATTCGGAGCGGTTCTGCGACTGATTACGCAGAGCCTCAATACGGATTTTACAGCGCGGAGGATGATCGGTTATTTGTCCCATTACAGTGAACTTCCGGAAGGGGAGGTTGTGGATGAGATGCTCGCGATTTTAAGTGACAGGGTCGGCCAAACGCGAAGCGTTTCTTAAATGCCGACCCGATCTGCCGCTGAACGAAGTGAGGGGGCGCTTCCACCGGGAGCGGATTATGCAAAAGAAAGAGCTGGAACACAGCAACGCAGTTTATAACGAGTATCTGAACAGCAGAGAGAGGTGATTGTCTTATGCCTTTTACAATCGTCCGGCAGGATATTACAAAAATGAAAGTTGACGCAGTTGTCAATGCCGCTAACACGGATCTTCGGATGGCGGCGGCGTATGGTCACACGCATACCAGTCAGGAAGATGCTTATTTTCAGAAGTGTGTGAATGATTTTCTGAATGATCCGAAGTATATCTGCGAAGGAGAGAAGAAAGGAGCGGCTATTAATGTCGGCTGTATGCAGCCTTATATGGGTTATGAGCCGCGGACGTTGAAAGAGTTGCTGCCGCCGGAACTCCTCTCCTGAAAAGTTGAAATGAGAGATTTGTTGAGGTTGTGGAGCCTTGTTACGGAGCATCTGGCGAACAGAACCTATTTGACGTGTTTCAAGGCTCTGCGGGAACGGGGTACCTGCCTTTTGGATATATCCACAGTACGAATGTCGAAAATAATATAAAATTCTCCCATTTCTATATGCGTACGGCCTCCGCGATCATTTCACTGAAAGAGGGATGCGGGTGAATCACTTCAGCAAGATCTTCCAGCGTGAGATGGTGATGTATTGCCTCGGTGAATTCACTGATCATGTCAGTCGCGCGGGCGCAGAGCATCTGTGCGCCGAGGATGGTATGTGTGTCTTCTTCGTAAATGACTTTGACAAAGCCGCGCTCCTGAAGGGTCAGGACGGACTTTCCATTCGCCGAGCTTAATACTTTGTGGCTGGCTGCCGCGATGCCCTTTGCTTTTGCTTCATCAAGGGTCATACCGACGGAAGCAATTTCCGGCGTGGTGTAGACACAGGAGGGAATCAGAAGAGGCGCGGTGCTGTCAGGTATACCGGCAATATGACGTACGGCCTGAAGCCCCTGCGCAGCTGCTGCATGGGCAAGCTGTACCTGTCCGATCACGTCTCCAATCGCATAAATGCCCGGAATCGTTGTCTCATAATACTCATCTGTGAGAATGCGGCCGCGTTCTGTGGCCGGAGCACAGCCTTCGGCAAAAAGACCTTGCGTGTACGGTCGGCGGCCTGTGGCAACCAGGACAGCCTGCGCGGTGACCGTCTGCGTTTGTTCCTTTTCCAGATAAGAGCAGCAGATGCCGTCCTCCGTCCTGGTAAGAGATTGTACGGCTGCTCCGGTATGGATATCGGTGCCTTTTTTCTTCATGGAAAGTTTCAGGCTCTGTCCGAGCTCCCGGTCCAGATTGGCAAGGAGGGACGGAAGCGCTTCCAGTATGGTAACCTTTGTGCCGAAGGCCTGCCAGATACCGGCAAATTCCACGCCGATCACTCCGCCGCCGATGATCAGCAGGGATTCGAAAGGCTCTCCGCCATAGGAGAGTAGCTCATCGCTGGTCATGACACCGGGCAGATCGTGCCCCGGTATGGGAGGCACGGAAGGCATACTGCCTGTTGCCAGAAGGATATGACTGGCTTTCAGCATCGTGACGGAATTGTCAGCGTCGGTGATGCGGACGCAGTGAAGCGACTGCTGCTCCGGTTCTGCTTTATCGCCGGGACCGGACAGAGTTTCGATTCCGGTCAGGGTTCCGACGCCGTAAAAGACATCGATCTTTGCCGCCTTCAGCCGCGCCGCGATGCCCTTTTGCAGGGAGGCGATGGTGTCTGCCTTGTGGCGCTGCACTGCCTGCATATCCAGGATCGGAGAGCCGGATGAGATGCCGAACCGGGATGCCTGCCGTATTTCGTCATGCAGGCCGGCGGTGTGGATCAGCGTTTTGGTCGGAATGCACCCGCGGTTCAGGCAGGTTCCGCCAAGGGAGTCTTTTTCAATCAGAGCCGTGTGAAGACCGAGCCGGGCAGCCTCAAAAGCCGCCTCATAGCCGCCCGGTCCGGCGCCGATGATAATGAGATCGTATGGATTGTTCATAGAGAGGTACCTCCGTTTCTGCAGCTATAATCTGAGTATATGTATTGTCAGTATTTTGTAACTATTCAGGACAGTACCTGGCACTTGCTGCGAGGTACGTATGAAAACGTATCTTTTACAGGAAAAGGTTCCATAGCGCCGCGATTTTAAATGGTTTTTTTCCACTGTATTTTTATCATTTTTACAGATGCTCGAAAATCATGCATCGAAGATCGTGCCGGATCGTTTCCGGCGCATTTCGTTTGCTTAGAATGTCGTCAAGCGTATGCGCGAGCGACTCTGCTTCATACCTGCAGCCGGTAAACTGCGGGCCGATATCCTGAAAACAGGCTGCTTCCATCGAGTCCGAGGAGAGCAGCGCTTCCTCGACGATGCCGCGGTTTACTTTCAATTGCAGTTCCGCCTCCCCCCAGTCAAAGCGTGCGCCGATATGGTTGGTAAAGGGAATTTTCTGTCCGTATTTCCAGGAAAAGGAAGCAAACCGTTCGCGCATGTGTTCCAGGTCTTCTAAGTCAAAACGTTTTTCATCAAAAGATACGGCTGGTATGCCGTAGACTTCGGAGGCAGAGCGGATCATCGCTTTTTTCATGCTCTCCACGGTGATCTCCGGGCAGAGCGCAGACAGATTTACGACGCGGGAGCGGACGGAGTCAACACCGCATGACGCGAGTTTTTCGCGTGACGGGTTCAGATAGCGGGACATGGACGTGACGTCCACATTAATCAGGAGAGTCCCGTGATGATAATAACAGCCATGCGAATCGTAGAATGCGTTGCCGGAAAATTTCTGCCCGTCAACGGCTGCGTCGTTGCGCCCGGTCATCTGCGCGTTGAGGCCGAAGGAGGCTGCCGCGCGCAAGATGACCAGCATCTGGCGAATGACATTGGAATTTTCTTTTCTCATGCAGAATGTGAAATTGAGATTGCCCAGGTCATGGTAGACGGCACCGCCCCCGGAGAGGCGGCGGACCAGATGTCCGCCGTCCCGTTCCAGCTCGGTTACACGGCATTCCTTCCAGCAATTCTGGTTCCGTCCGATCACCACCGAGTGAGCGTTTTGCCAGAGGAACAGGATACATTCGTCCGGCTGCACATGGAACGTAAGAAATTCTTCTGCCGCCAGGTTTGCGTACGGGTCAGTCGTCCGGCTGACCCATATGGAAAGTTTTCTGATCATATAAATTTACTCCCGGAAATACCGCACGATCGGCTTCCTGGCGGCGGCGACCTCGTCCGGACGCCGGATCGGAGCCGCCAGCGGATACTGACTCATCTCATCCGGTGTTTCCTCTGACTGTTTTAGTACGTCAAGGAAAATCCTGATGGCCTCATCGAGCGTCTCCCGGCTTTCCGTCTCGGTCGGCTCGATCATCAGAGCTTCATGGACGATCAGAGGGAAATACATGGTAGGCGGATGAATACCGTGATCCAGAAGCGCTTTGGCGATGTCCAGCGCGGATACGCCGCGTTCCTGTTTTTCTTGCTCCAGTGTAACGACAAATTCGTGCATGCAGACCCGGTCGTAGGCCATGCGGTAGTGCCCTTTCAGGCCGTGCATCATATAATTGGCGTTCAGCACGGCTCCAGTGGCCGCCTCGGAGATGCCTTCCCGTCCGAGTGTCAGAATGTAGCAGAACGAACGGACGATGACGAGAAAATTCCCGCAGAAGCTGCGCACATCACCGATGGAGCGGTCGGCACGGCTCACAATATAATGGTTTTCCTGATCTGTGATGCCGAAATCAGAAGCACAGACAGCATCCGGAAGTGTGTTTGCGGTCAGAACCCGTATGCCGGGCAGATATTCCGCGAGAAAATCCTTACACGCAACCGGTCCGCTTCCCGGTCCGCCTCCGCCGTGCGGTGCGGCAAAGGTCTTGTGAAGGTTCAGATGCATCACATCAAAGCCCATGTCGCCGGGGCGGGCGATTCCCATGATTGCGTTGAGGTTTGCACCGTCGTAATAGCACAGACCGCCTGCTTCGTGGACAATGCGCGTGACCTCGGCAATGTTGGGATCAAACAGGCCGACGGTATTCGGGTTTGTGAGCATCAGACCGGCTGTATCATCGCCGACCGCCTTTTTCAGCGCGTCCAGATCGACGCATCCGTGATCATCCGAAGCGATGTTTACAACATCAAACCCGGCCATCGCCGCACTGGCCGGATTGGTGCCGTGAGCAGAATCGGGGACGATGATCTTTGTGCGGTTTCGGTCGCCGCGGTTCGTATGGTACGCTTTGATCAGAAGGAGACCAGTGAATTCCCCATGCGCGCCCGCGGCGGGCTGCAGAGTGCACGCATCCATGCCTGTGATCTCACAGAGCATGTCCTCCATCTTTGAAAGGACCTCCAGAGCGCCCTGTGCATCATCGACATCCTGCAGTGGATGGATGCCGGTAAAGCCCGGCAGAGCGGCGGCCTCTTCGTTGACCTTGGGATTGTATTTCATGGTGCAGGAGCCGAGCGGATAGAAGCCGTCGTTGACGCCGTGCGCCTGTTTTGCCAGCTCTGTATAATGACGGCTGATTTCGGTTTCAGAGACTTCGGGCAGATGGAGCGGTTTTTCACGAAGCGCCGTATTCAAGACATAAGAGGAACGGCATTCGGGAACAAGCTCACTGCCGCGTCCGGGAGCGCCCATTTCAAATATCAGCTTCATACCTGCACCTCCTCATCTTCCCGGCTTATGGATACCGGATCCGGATCATGTTCCATTTCCGGCACGGCCTTCGTCTGCTCTTTGACAGCAGGCAGTATGGAGAGGATCATGCGGCTTAAGCTGCGGATTTCCTCTTCCGTGTTCATTTCCGTCGTGCACCAGAGCATTTCCCGCTTTCCGATTGGCAGCCCGGAAAGATAACCGTGCTTTGCGAGAGAGCGGGAGAGCAGTTCTGCGTCGCAGGGACAGATTGTAACGAATTCATGGAAAAACTCATGGTCATATTTTCGCTGAAAACCGATTTTTTCCAGCTCTGAGAGAAGAAAATGCGCGTTTGTCACGCAGGCATCAGCGACATTTTTAAGCCCGCGGTTTCCCATCGCGGAGAGGTAGACGGCGGCCGTCATCGCGCAGAGCGCTTCGTTGGAACAGATGTTGGATCCGGCTTTTTCACGGCGGATATGCTGTTCACGAGCCTGAAGTGTCAGCACAAAGGCACGGCTGCCTTCCGCGTCGGCCGTCTGGCCGACAATTCGTCCGGGAAGTCTGCGCATCAGGTCTTTTGTCGATGCCATGAACCCGAGATAAGGCCCTCCAAAAGCCATGGGAAGACCGAGCGGCTGCCCTTCACCGACCGCGATATCCGCACCGAATTCGCCTGGCGTTTCCAGAAGCGCAAGAGAGATGGGATTGCAGTACGCGACCAGCCTGGCGCCCGCGGCGTG
This sequence comes from Clostridiales bacterium, assembly GCA_020860715.1. Taxonomy (GTDB): domain Bacteria; phylum Bacillota; class Clostridia; order Lachnospirales; family Lachnospiraceae; genus Choladousia. Next base: position 22,671 of record JAJBTU010000004.1, read on the forward strand.
AACCGATTCCGCTATTTTTCTGCAGTCCTCCATGATCCCGTAATAATTGGGAGACTGGATCAGAAGGCAGGCAGTCTCCGGACCGTTCATCGCCTCCCAGGCGGCCAGATCCGTCTGCCCGTCTTTCTCGGGCAGAATTTTCAGATCAGCGCCGCTTCCGAAACAATAGGTCTTTATCACGGATTGAATCTTTGGGTCGACAGTGCCGCTGACCACCACTGTTTTTCGCCTGCGGTCCCGGCACATGGCGAGCGCTTCCGCGGCAGCGGTGGCTCCGTCATAGACAGAGGCGTTTGAGACGTCCATCCCGGTCAGCTCACAGATCATCGTCTGGTATTCAAAGATGGACTGCAGGATGCCCTGACTGATCTCGGCCTGATAGGGCGTGTAAGCGGTGACGAATTCCTCTTTGGAGGTTACCTGCTTCACAATAGAGGGAATATAATGGTGATAAGAACCGGCACCCCGGAAAATATGGGCAAAACGGGTGTTTTTTTCGGAAATCTCCGTTGCCTTTTGCAGAACCTCCAGCTCGGAAAGCCCGGACGGAAGAGAAAGCGGCTTCCTGCAGCGCAGCTCCTCCGGGATATCCGTATAGAGATCGTCAAAAGAGGTCATTCCGATCGCTTCCAGCATTTGCTGCCTTTCGGATGCGGTATTGGGAATGTAGCTTCCCATGGTATCACTTCCTTTCAGTTCTTTCCTTCCTCTTCGCAGAAAGATTCATAGTCCGCGGCGTCCAGCAGTTCTTCTTCTTCTGTGAGACTGCCCACCTTCACGAACCAGGCATCGTAGGGTGCTTCGTTGATCAGTTCCGGATGATCGAGCAGTTCTTCATTGATCTGAAGTACGGTTCCGGAGACGGGAGAGTAGACGTCCGAGACAGCCTTCACGGACTCGACGTCGCCGAGTGCCTCTCCGGCAGTCAGTTCATCGCCCTCCTCCGGCAGATTGACGAAGACCAGATCGCCCAGCTCATGCTGTGCATAATCAGTCAGCCCGATGGTGGCGATGCCGTCCTCGATGCGGACCCACTCGTGAGATTTGGAATAGCGAAGTTCTTTTGGAAAATTCATAACAGATGTCCTCCTTATAATACATAGATTTTTAAGTGCTTACCGTCTGTATCGATCCTGGCTTCAGGAAACGGCGCAAAATGTGCAAAGGCGCATTCTTTTTCATTTCCGGGATTTCTTCCGCGTCTCGGAATAGAAGGGAAGCGGCACGACTTCCATCTCTACCCTTCGTCCGCGGACATCCGCCGTCAGCTTTGTACCCACTGCGGAAACATCCGGCGCTACGAGAGCCATGGCGATGGGGTATCCGAGATAAGGCGCATGTGTGCCGGAGGTTGTTTCTCCTATAGGAGTATCCCCCTGATAAACCGTCATATGCTCCCGTACGATGCCGCGACCTGTGACTTTAAGGCCGACCCGGATGCGGGTGAGCGGCTTTGCGGTCAACGCGTCCTTTCCGATAAAATCATCTTTCAGAAGCTTGACGGCGAAGTTCAGTCCTGCTTCGAGAGGCGAGATGCTCTCGTTCATCTCGTGTCCATAAAGCGGCATTCCCGCTTCGAGGCGCAGCGTGTCTCTCGCACCAAGTCCGCAGGGGAGCAGACCGTCCTCTTTGCCGGTCTCAAGCAGCAGCTTCCACATTGCCGGGGCGTCCTCTGCCGCCAGATAAAGCTCGTATCCGTCCGAGCCGGTGTAGCCGCTTCTGGAGATGACACAGCGCATCCCGTGGGTGGAAGTATCGAAATTTGCGCTGTAATATCTGACGGGAAAGGCTTCCTGCGGCAGCAGGCGTCCGAGGATTTCTTTCGCTTTCGGTCCCTGTACGGCAATCTGCGCGACAGAGTCGGAAATGTCAGTAAATACAGCGTTTCCTTCTTCATGTCCCTTCATCCAGGCAAAATCTTTCTCTTTGTTGGCGGCGTTGACCACGATGAAATAGTGATCTTCTTTCACTTTATAAACGATCAGGTCGTCAACGCAGCCGCCGTCCTCCTGACACATCACGCTGTAGCGCGCCTGGCCGTCTGTCATATTGGTGAAATCGTTGGTCAGCAGGCGGTTCAGAAGTGACAGCGCGTCCGAACCGGTGCAGGTGATCTCCCCCATGTGGGAAACGTCGAACAGACCGCAGGCCTTTCGCACAGCCATGTGTTCGGCGATCACGCCGGCCTCATACTGCACCGGCATCAGGTATCCGGCAAACGGCACCATCCTGCCGCCGGATTGTCTGTGGGTTTCGTAAAGCGGTGTTGTTTTTTCCATATAGTCCCTCCTCGTTTTTTGCGGTTTCCAGGGTCGGAAATCGGAACGCAGGCGTTTCATTCCTGACCTTTTGGTATTATCACAGAACAAAAAGAGCGCGAAACAAATAAACTGTTTCGCGCTCTGTCATGTGACCTGAAAGATTCCCGGGACCATCCTCCCGGTTGCTTCTTCGGCGCGGCAATCCATGCCGCTTTCCAGAGTATCGTCAGAAGCTGGTCCTTTTGCCTGAGAGTTCTTCAGCCCCTTCGGCGTACTTCCCTGTATCTCTCCCAGCTTCGTCATCCGATCTATGAGATTTGTGACCAACCTATCACAGAAATTTGAAAAAGTCAACCTCAAAAATAAAAATTTCCGGCTTAAAAATAAGGTTTTGACGTTAAGGGTTTCCGGACATCGAAGGAATGTGCAGGATTTCATCCAGCGCGCGGGCTTTCTCGGCGCGATGGCACTTCATTAAGTAAGGGGAACCGGTTTAACGGAACTAAAACGGAAATTATGGATTAGCAATATCAGCAGGAGCAGTACAGCACATTCGAAAAGTTCTGTGTTATCTCTCCGACATAGCGCGGATCTGCTCATATCCCTGAAAAGAGTTTACGTTCATATTTACCGCATACAGTGCCAGCGCGATTTCTACCTGATTCTTTTTAAAATATTCTACGAATTTTCTCATAATCTTGTCCTCACTTTCGTAAATTCAATATCTCACAGAATTTTTCCCGATTCAGATACCGTTCTGCGTCCTGTCCGGGTCTGCTATTCTGTATGTCTGCTTTGTTTCATTTTGTTTTGCCCTGCCGCATCTGTTTTTGTTTTGCTTCGTTACGTCCATGAGCATACCGTGCTTTTGTCCCGGACAAAAGGCAGGATATTGATTTGTTTTAAGTCGATATTGACATATTCCTGGTTCAATCCTATAATGAGCGATACGGAAAGGAGACTGCAAAAATGTCCACACCTTATTACGAATCCTTCCGAACGCCGCTAACATCCGGTTTTCGTATTACCTATGTGACAGCGCCGGGCGGTTATCATCCGCCGCACTGGCATGAGGAACTGGAGATTCTCTTTCATTTAAACGGGGAAAGTGACATCACCATCGATGGGAAAAAACATCAGCTTCATCCCAAACATATGATCGTGGTAGACGCGCGACAGGTACACAGTACTTTTTCTCATGATCTGACTTCCATGTTTGTCTCTATCCATATTTCCAAGTCTTATATGGAGAAATATATTCCGGGGCTGGACCTCTATCAGTTCCGGTGTACGCCGGAGGACATTACGGATGATAATTTTCAGGAATATCTCGATATCTGCATGCTTCTTCAGGATCTGACAAAAGTTTATATCCGGAATCCGGTGACGCTTTCCATGGAGACCGAAGGATATGTGCTGCAGATTTTTGCGCGGCTGATCCAGTATTTTTCTCATCCGCAGAGTGCTCTGCCGGAAAATGCCAGCCGTTTAAACTCGGAACGGATCCGCACTGCCATCAGCTTTGTGATCACACATTATAAAGAGCCGATCAGCCTGCAGGATGCAGCCGATCAGCTCGGTTTCAGCAAAGAATATTTCTGTCGTTTTTTCAAAAAGACAATGGGGATGTCTTTTTTACAGTATCTGAATGAAGTACGTGCAGCTCATATCTACCAGGATCTGGAAAACACAGACCTGTCGGTCGCGGAAATCATGGAGCAAAACGGTTTCACCAACCAGAAGCTGTTTAACCGCACGTTCAAGGCTATCTATGGGTGCACACCGTCCGCTGTCAGGAAGGGTACCTGGAACCTATTAGAAAAAACGCCCGAAAATCAGCTTGTGAAAAGCGGGATATAAGGTTATAATAGAGCAGATGTACAGCCTGTGCTGAAATGGCTGCGCTTATCATGAGAGGATTTGAGGAGGAGATTATGAGCAAACCCAAATATTATATGACGACGGCGATCGCCTACACGTCGGGCAAGCCGCATATCGGAAACACCTACGAGATCGTACTGGCGGACAGTATCGCCCGCTTCCGCAGGGAACAGGGCTATGAGGTGTTTTTCCAGACGGGGACGGATGAACACGGGCAGAAGATTGAGCTGAAAGCGGCCGAGGCGGGCATGACGCCGAAGGAGTATGTGGATCAGGTGTCCGGGGAGATTCATCGGATCTGGGATCTGATGAACACTTCTTATGATAAATTTATCCGGACGACGGACGCCGACCACGAGGCGCAGGTGCAGAAGATTTTCAAAAAGCTGTATGATCAGGGCGACATTTATAAGGGATCCTACGAGGGGCTGTACTGCACGCCGTGTGAATCGTTCTGGACGCAGTCGCAGCTTGTGGACGGCAAATGTCCGGACTGCGGCCGTGAAGTGAAGCCCGCGAAGGAAGAAGCCTATTTCTTCCGGATGAGCAAGTACGCGGACCGCCTGATCGACCATATCAATACGCATCCGGAGTTTATTCAGCCGGTCGCGCGCAAAAATGAAATGATGAACAATTTCCTGCTGCCTGGGCTGCAGGATCTGTGCGTATCCCGCACTTCGTTTAAATGGGGCATTCCGGTCACCTTTGACGACAAACATGTCGTCTATGTATGGCTGGATGCGCTGACCAACTACATTACGGGCATCGGCTATGACGCGGAAGGGGAGGGCTCGGAGCAGTTTCAGGAGCTGTGGCCGGCCGATCTTCATCTGATCGGAAAGGACATTATCCGTTTCCATACAATCTATTGGCCGATCTTCCTGATGGCGCTTGATCTGCCGCTTCCGAAGCAGGTGTTCGGACATCCGTGGCTGCTGCAGGGCGGTGAGAAGATGAGCAAGTCGAAGGGCAATGTGCTTTACGCAGATGATCTTGTGGATGTGTTTGGCGTGGACGCGGTGCGCTTTTTTGTGCTGCACGAGATGCCGTTTGAAAATGACGGTGTGATCACCTGGGAGCTGATGACCGAGCGTGTCAACTCGGAGCTGGCCAATACGCTGGGCAACCTGGTGAACAGGACGATTTCCATGTCCAACAAATATTTCGGCGGCGTTGTGACAAAGACCGGTGTGACGGAAGCGGTGGATGACGATTTGAAGGCGACCGTGCTGGCAGTGCCTGCCAATGTGATCAGGAAGATGGATGACCTGCGGGTTGCGGACGCGATCACGGAGATTTTTACACTGTTTAAACGCTGCAACAAATACATTGATGAGACAATGCCGTGGGCGCTTGCGAAGGACGAGACGAAAAAAGACCGCCTGTCGGAGGTGCTTTACAATCTGACCGAGAGCATCACGATCGGTGCTTCCCTGCTGGAATCCTTCATGCCGGAGACTTCCGGACGGATTTTAAAGCAGCTGAACGCGCAGAAACGCACGCTGGATTCCATGGACACGTTTGGGCTTTATGAGTCCGGCACGAAGGTGACGGACAAGCCGGAGATTCTGTTCGCACGCCTGGACGGAAAAGAAGTGCTGGCAAAAGCGGAGGAGATCCGCAAAGCGCAGATGGCGGAATTTGAGGCAGAAAACGCGAAAGCAGCGGCCGCAGGGAACGGCAGCGCAGAGAACGCAAAAGCGGCCGCAGAGAACGGCAGCACGGAGAATACAAAAGCGGCTGCAGAGAACGGCAGCGCGGAGGATGCGAAAGATGCCGGCGGTGATGCGGCGCAGGAAATTGCGCTCACACGGAAGGATGAGATTACGTACGATGATTTCGATAAGCTGCAGTTTGCGGTAGGCGAGATCATTGCCTGCGAGGAAGTGAAGAAATCAAGGAAGCTGCTTTGCTCTCAGGTAAAGATCGGAGATCAGGTAAAGCAGATCCTGTCGGGGATCAAGTCGGACTATTCTCCGGAGGAGATGGTCGGCAAAAAGGTCATGGTACTGGTGAATCTAAAGCCCGCGAAGATGGCCGGACTGGTCTCAGAGGGCATGCTGCTCTGCGCTGAGGACGCCGACGGAAAGCTGTCTCTGATGACGCCTGAGCGGACAATGCCGTCCGGGGCAGAGATTTGCTAGGCATGTTATTCCATTATTCCATCGTCCGAATGTCGTAGAGGGTATACTGATCGCGGCCGCTGTTCTTGGAAATGTAAAGTGCTTTGTCTGCTTTCTGATACAGATCCATAAAGTTCTTCGCATGCTGCGGGAACAGCGCGACGCCGATACTGCAGGATACGGAGAGCGTCGGCTCGGAATCGACTTTGATGGAACGGACCATCTGACAAACCATCTCCGCACGTTCGACCGCGGCTTCCGGAGTGGCATTCTTCATAAAGATACCGAATTCATCGCCGCCGAGACGGCCGATGATATCACTCTCCCGGAAGACTTCCTTGAGGCCGTTGCCGACCGCACTCAGGACAATGTCGCCGACTGCGTGGCCGTAACCATCGTTGATGTGCTTGAAAAGGTCAATGTCCAGCATCAGGAATACCTGCGTGCCGTAGCAGGCCTCGTCGGCCAGCCATTGCTTGATGTATTCCTCTGCGGTTTTCTTATTGTTGATGCCGGTCAGGGCATCGGTCTCCGCAAAATGCACCAGATTCTTCTGCTTGCGGAATGTGACCAGAACCAGGATAAGAACCAGGATCAGCAGCCCGGCTGCCAGCACCTGGAACAGCCGTGTCTCATAGAGTGTGAACTGGCCGTAGGACGCATGCGCGTCGTCTATGGATACGATGTAGCAGAGCATCCAGTCGGATACACTAAGAGGTTCGAAATAGCAATAATAAGAATCCGTGGCATTGGTCATAGTGAGCAGCCGCGTCTCTTCCGCCGCGAGATCCTCTTTCCAGGCAGTCACAGAATACTTTGAGGTGCTGCCGTCCGAGACGGCCGTCACAGATCGAAAATCCGTAAAGATAGTGAAGATACTGGAATCCGTGTCAAGCGAAAACAATTTCGTGCCGCTCTGGGAAACCACGGAACCTTCGTCTGTGAGAATGATAAACTGTCCATTCCCGTCATAGAGCTCATTGAACAGCAGGTCGCCCAGCGCATGGATATCGTAAGAACCGCCGAGCACGCCGATGACAGATTCCCCACTGATAATGGGTACGCTCAGTACGACCCGGATCGACCCGTCTACCTTGCTGACCACAGGCGTACTTAAAGAACGTGCGCCCGCAAGCGATTCCTGAAAATATTCACGCTCGGAAAGGTCGCGGATCGAGCCGTTGCTGTAATAGGCCATTCCCTCTTCGTCCATCAGGGCGATCAGGCTTAAGGAACTTTTCTCCGCCACATTGTAAACCAGCTGCAGAGACTCCTCGGTGATCAGATTCTCATTTTCTCCCAGATAAGCGGCAAGACCTTCCAGATATTCATACTGGGATTCGATCGTGGTCGCAAAATGAGACTGCTCACGGTTGACGCTTTCGATAATGGTATCCTGCGCATTTTCCTTGATCGCCTGTCTGTAAAAATTGAAAAAGACAAAGATACTGACCACCGCAAACAGTATGAACGCGGAAAAGCTGACCGCGTAAAACGGTGTAAGGTTTTTATTCTTCTGCACGAAACTGTTCCTCCCACAAAGGCACATGTACGTAACGAACTTAACAAACTTAACGCACTTTTCGCTAGTATAGCATAATGTTTCGGAAAAGTGTAGAACTTTTGAGGGAAAATTAACAAAAAAAAATATCAGAATAAGAAAAGAACCGTCGGATTTTCAGATTCCCCTGAGCCCGACCTCGGAAACAAAGGGGCGTACAAGATCTGCGTACCGCAAAAGAGCCGCTTCGGCAGGCGCGTGCAGGCCCTCCTCCAGAACGGTGTCACGGTCGACAAAGCACTGCAGATAGTAGCGTTTCGCACCCTGGATCCACTGTGCGATCTCCGAAAAGGACCGGTCATCGTGAAATTCTTCTACTGCTGTGGTGCGGAATTCATAGTCCGCCGGTCCATTCATCAGAAGAGAGATTGAGGCGCTGATATTGGAGACATCAAAATCCGGAATGCCGATGGTCGCGCCATAGCGTTCCGGGGAATTTTTGATATCCATTGCCACGTAGTCCGCCAGTCCGGCATTGAGGATCCGCTCCAGCATCCGCGGGTGGTTTCCGTTGGTATCCAGCTTGACGGCAAATCCCATATCACGGATCCGCGCAAGGAACTCTGGCAGGTCGCGGCAGAGCGTGGGCTCTCCGCCTGTCACCGCCACGCCGTCCAGCAGGCCGCGGCGTTTGCCGAGGAAGGCAAAAAAATCCTCCTCGGAAATCGTCTCCGTGCCGGGAGCGGCGGCCTCCCCGATCAGTTCGCTGTTGTGGCAGAACGGGCAGCGAAAATCACAGCCGCCTGAAAATACGGTGCAGGCGACCCTGCCGGGGAAATCCAGCAGGGTCATTTTTTGTAATCCATGAATGATCATTGAAAACAGATTCCTTATAGAAAGATGCAGCAGTCTGCGATGTTATTTTTTGTTCTCCAGTTCCGCTTTTTTCATTGCGCGGACCTTCAGCGGCAGGCCGAACAGAGTGATGAACCCGCTCGCGTCGTGATGGTCGTACAGGTCGCCGGTCGTGAACGACGCCAGAGACTCATTGTACAGAGAGTACGGAGAAGTCGTTCCGGCCTTGATGATGTTGCCCTTGTACAGCTTGAATTTTACTTCGCCGGTCACATTCTCCTGCGTTACGTCAACGAACGCCTGAATTGCCTCGCGCAGCGGCGTGAACCACTTGCCTTCATAGACAGTCTGTGCGAACTGGCTGCCGAGACGCTTTTTCGTCTCAAGCGTCTCACGGTCGAGGATCAGCTCCTCAAGCTGCTCATGAGCCGCCATCAGGATCGTGCCGCCCGGAGTCTCATAGACGCCGCGGGACTTCATGCCGACCACACGGTTTTCTACGATATCCACGATGCCGATGCCGTGCTTGCCGCCCAGGGCGTTCAGCTCGGTAATGATCTCGGATACCTTCATCTCACGGCCGTTCAGCGTCTTCGGGATGCCCGCCTCGAATGTCATGGTCACATATTCGGGCTGATCCGGCGCTTTTTCCGGCGTCACGCCGAGCACCAGCATATGGTCGTAATTCGGCTCGTTGGCCGGATCTTCAAGTTCCAGTCCCTCATGGCTGATGTGCCAGAGATTGCGGTCGCGGCTGTAGCTGGAGTCCTGCGCGAACGGAAGATGGATGCCGTGCTTTTCACAGTATTCGATCTCGTCCTCACGGGACTGCATGGTCCATACATCCGTCATTCTCCACGGAGCGATGATTTTGATATCCGGAGCGAGAGCCTTGATCGCCAGCTCAAAACGGATCTGGTCATTTCCCTTGCCGGTCGCGCCGTGGCAGATCGCCACCGCGTCTTCCTTGCGCGCGATCTCGACCAGCTTTTTCGCGATAGCCGGACGGGCCATCGACGTACCGAGCAGATATTTGTGCTCATATACCGCGCCGGCCTTTACGCAGGGCATGACGAAATCATCGCAGAACTCATCGACAATATTTTCAATATACAGCTTGGTAGCGCCGGACAGCTTTGCGCGCTCATCCAGACCGTCCAGCTCATTTCCCTGTCCGACGTCGATGCAGCAGCAGACGACATCGTAATCAAACGTCTCCTTCAGCCACGGGATGATCGCGGTCGTGTCCAGCCCGCCTGAGTATGCCAGAACCACTTTTTCTTTCATAATATCCTTCCTCCTGTCATTTCTTCTGTGAACTGCGCTGCCGGCAGGTGTTTTGCGGCTAAAGCCGCACCCGGCCCGCGCGCGAGCAGGAGCCTTCCTTTCGCCTCCTGCTCGATCTTCGTTCAATATACCGCAACCGACCCGATTATGCAAGCGGGAATTGAAACGCGCCGCACAGAGGAGCGACCGGCCGGATCGAAAAGGGTAACCTGTTTTGCCAGTCTGCATATGATAGGATAACGGAAATTCTGTGGGTGTGGTTATGGGCTATTTCAGTGAGAAAAGAAATAAGGAAGCCGGACAGAAAACAGGAGACAGGACGCATTCAGGCAGCGGCAGTCTGAACGGCAGCAGTGGTTTGAAAGGCTGCAGTGGTCTGAACGGCAGCAGTGGTTTGCATGAGGGAATGTACGGCGCCGCGGACATGGGAATGCTGCCTGCAGGCGAACTCTCGGAAGAACGCGATTTTCGTATGCTGCAGGGAATGTATCCGCGTGAGGCGAAAGAACTGCTGGAACTGATCGGGGAGGAATGTGACCGGCTGGAATATGAGGGGAGCCCCATGTTCGATGAATACCCGGATTACACGACCATTTACACGCTTCAGAAGAGAATCGCCGATGCGGCTCAAAAAAAATCAGAGACGGTACGCGATGGCGCAGACATGGGCGCGGAGACCGAAGACGGGGATGCCGGAGGCGACGCCGTGCCGGAGGACCTCATCCGGGTGATGCTGCTGCAGGAGATGCATCGCCGGCGGTCGCGCTACAGAGCCTGCCGGGGCGTTTTATAAAAAATCAGTGGCATTTTTCTACCTTAGATAGTATACTGGTAACGGTTCAGAACCGTTTCGCGTACCGGAAATACAGGAATGCGTTTTTGCGGACGGCTGAACATATGTAAGAATCCGGCTGTAAGCCATAATAGATAAAGGAAAAGATACGACAGGAGAGTATTTTATGCAGAAGATATTGAAAAGGGCAAAAAATATGCTCATCCACGTGCTGGTTCTGCTGGCCGTGTTTATTACGGCAGTGTATGTGTTCGCGAGGATTTTGAATCAGACGACGCCGAACACCTCCTCAGCGATGGCTTCTTCGACCTTTCCGCTGGTCTATATGCAGTGTGATGATGTCAACTACAACTGTCTGCATGGATACGCCTGTGAAATGGACGTTACTTATATCCGTGATACGGTGACGATTCTTGACGCAAGCCATGAGCTGGACATCCGGATTCAGACGTTTGACTCCAATGTAGAGAGCGTTTCCTATGAGGTGCTGTCTCTTGACGGCACGGAGTCTCTGGAAAATACGAGTGTGATCAATCTTACGGAAGATGAGGACGGGTATCTTGCCGCGACGCTGACGATCCAGAACCAGATGCTTTTGAATCAGGAATACATTCTGAAAATACAGGTGTCCGCGGGAGGGCGGGAGATCTATTTTTACACCCGGCTGCTTCTGGAAGACGGACTGCATCTGGATTCATATCTTGATTTTGTGAGCGGTTTTTACGCGAAGTGCGTCAACAAGACGGATCAGGATTCCCTGGGCGTTGTAGTGGAGCCGGACGATACGACAGGTACGAGCCAGACTCTGGCGACGATGGATATCCATGATACGGTGGCGCAGCTGATGTGGGGCGACCTGAATCCGCAGATCGCCTACAAGCCGACACCGAGCCTGGTCGACATCAACGGTACGACGGCCTCCTTCGTGCTTTCCTACCGGATTTCGGCTGTGGACGAGGACGGGATCACCTGTACGTACAACGTCAAGGAATTTTACCGCCTGCGTTATACGGATACCCGTGTGTACCTTCTGGATTTTACCAGGACGACGGACGAGGTGTTCAACACCGACCGTGCGGTGCTGGAATCCGGCGGCATCAACCTTGGCATTACGGACAGCGATGTGGAATACGCGTTTGACGAGAGCAAGAGCGTGGTGGCCTTTGTGCAGGAAAACGCGCTCTGGACCTATGAGATCAACGGCGGGAAAATGACCTGCATCTTTGACTTCGCGCAGGAGGAAGATATCGATTACCGCGATTTTTATGACCAGAATAACATCAAAATTCTTAAGGTGGATGAATCAGGAGACGTATGGTATGTCGTTTCCGGCTATATGAACCGCGGAGACCATGAGGGCGAAAACGGCGTCGCGCTGTACCATTATGAGGATTCCTCAGCGACCTCCGAGGAACTTCTGTTTGTGCAGGTGGCGGAGGCCTACGACAACCTGAAGCTGGATATTGATTCTCTGGCGTATCTGACGGACGACGGCGGGGACTTTTATCTGTTGCTGGAAAATGTTGTGTACCAGATCGACCTTGCGACCGGCGGGTACGAGAGCATCATCAGCGGCGTCAACAACGACTGCCATACGAGTTCCGAATCGAACCGGTATTTCAGCTGGCTTTCCGAGGGAGAGCGCTACAATTCCCGGACGCTCTGCACGATCGACCTGGAGACGGGTGAGACGCGGGAGGTCACCTGCGGTGAAAACGAACGCATCCGGCAGGTATGTTATATGGAAGAAAACCTGATCTACGGTGTGGCGCTTCTTTCTGATATTGACTGCTCCAGCGAGGGCACGGAGGTGTTCCCGATGTATACGCTTGTCATATTGGACGAAGAGGGCGAAGCGATCAAAAACTATACGCCGTCCGGGGCGTATGTGACGGATGTGACGCAGTCGGACAGCCTGCTGACACTGACCCGCATGGTAAAATCGGACGGGGAATTTGTTGAGACGACATCCGATACGATTGTCAGCACGAACACGGAGGACAATGTCGAATATGGCATCGCGACAGAGACGGATGATGTGAAACAGACGGAGATCCTGCTGCGTGTCGGCACCACGATCACGGATGAGAATCCGCAGGTCGTGACCGGGAAATTCGCCTCGGAGAGCAGCAGCGTATCCGTGGAGATCCCGGCGAATACAGAGAAAGAAAAGCTGTATTACGTCTATGCGGGCGGCAGCCTGGACAGCTGCTGGACGACCGCGGTGGAAGCGATTCTCCGTGCTGACGAGATGGTAGGCGTGGTGATCAACGATGCGAAGGAATATGTCTGGGAGCGCGGCAATCAGGCGGACGAGGCGAGCATCAGCCTTGATAAGATCCCGGATATCGTAAAGACCGGCACGATGGACGTGGATGCGCTGGAGGAGGCTCTGGGGCAGGACGTTGTGGACCTGACCGGCTGCACGCTGGATCAGGTGCTCTATTTTGTCAGTGAGGGCAAGGCGGTGACCGCCGCCACTGAGACCGGCAGCGTGATCATTACCGGCTACGATGATTACGGCAATCTGATCCTTTTGAATCCGGGTGAGACGGAGACCTATTATTACGGGCCGAATGACAGTCTGGCTCTGTTTGAGGCGGCAGGGAACCGATTTGTTTCGTATCTGAATACGGAGACGGAGTAAAACATGACCTGTGATGATTCAGAATGGCGGGGCACAGACCGCCAGCGGAGTTGTCCGATAAAATATCTGAAAACTAAGAGAAAAATCTGACAGCGAAAACGCTCAAAATTGGGGCGGGACGCGAAATACGAAAATTTGAAAAGTAATCCTGCACAAAACGCAGGAAGGAAAACCGAACGGCCGGGCAGGGGAACAGAAAAGTTTTCCCGGATTTATGCACAGCTCTGTGGATAAAAAACCCTGATAAAATGCATTTATACACTGACTTATCCACATTGTCCACATTTTTGACGTAAAATTCACATGGTTTACATAGTTTCTTTACGAGAACGTCCGTTTTGTGGATTGTGATAAAAAGACGAAAAAAGGGAATTTTTGTCAAAAAAGAGTTGACAGATGAGAAATCGGTTAATTATTTCTGTATTCAGAATATTCTGAATTGTTCATGCGGATTTTTGCTGCCAAACGCTGTCTGCCTGAAAATCAGCCGGGCGGAACAGGGCTGAGAATGACCACAACCTTAATTTTTTTCTAAGGTTTAAAAATCTGTTGCAAATCTGTAATTTTTTCGTTAAAATAAATCCGCATATGGGGAAACGGCAGCGATGGCTGCAGACAATTTATGCGAATGAATCAGAGAGGGCTGGTCACAGCCCTGTTGTGCGTTGCTTTCACGATGCTTTTTGGATGCGCGAAGGAGGAGCCGCTGTATACGGCGGGGCTTACAGCACAGACAGAGACGGAGAGCGCAGGCAAAGCGGATTCTGCTGCGGCGGAAGATGCTGCTGATGCCGCGGCTGATGAGGCTGCCGGCGGCACTTCCGTGGAAGGAACGACTGACGGCACAGGTTTGTCCGGTACGCTTGCAGGTCTGGATACAGGGACGGAACCTTTACCGGATACAGCCGAAATGCAGACGGAAGCAGCCGCAGGATATGTCTATGTCTGCGGCGCAGTGAAAGAGCCGGGGGTCTATCCGATCACGGCGGATATGCGCGTCTGTGATGCGGTGAAGCTGGCCGGAGGCTTTTCTCCGGAGGCCGATGAGGAATGGCTGAATCAGGCCGCGGCAGTCAGCGACGGACAGAAACTTTATATCTATACAACGGAAGAGACGGATCTGATGCGCGCGTCGGGGATGTCTGCGGAAGGGCTGAGCGGTACATCGGATGCGGCGGCATCCGGGAGCGCAGGCAGTGCTTCGGCGGACGGTACAGACAGCACAGCGGCGGCAGGCGCGGGGACAGGGACTTCCGGCACGGAGGACTCCGGGAAGGTGAACCTGAACACAGCTGCCCGCGATGAGCTGATGACGCTGCCGGGGATCGGAGAGTCAAAAGCGGACGCGATTCTTTCGTACCGGGAGGAGCACGGCGCGTTTGCGTCGATTGAGGAGATCCAGAATATTTCCGGGATTAAGAGCGGTGTGTTTTCGCAGATAAAGGATTTTATAACGGTGTAGCAGCAGCCCGTCGACGGGCAGGCGCCGATCAGAGGATTTATAATAATATCGACAGTTGTGCTGCAGTGAGCAGCCGCAGGCTTTTGGGCAGTGAGGAGAAGAGCATGGCGAAGAGAGTTCTGGTAGTAGATGATGAGAAACTGATTGTGAAGGGGATCCGCTTCAGCCTGGAGCAGGACGATATGGAAGTGGACTGCGCGTATGACGGCGAGGAGGCGGTCCGGCTGGCGAAGGAGAATCATTACGATATCATTCTTCTGGATCTGATGCTGCCGAAGCTGGACGGCCTGGAGGTATGCCAGCAGGTGCGGGAATTCTCGGATGTGCCCATCGTCATGCTGACCGCCAAGGGGGATGATATGGACAAGATCATGGGCCTGGAATACGGTGCGGACGATTATATTACAAAGCCTTTCAATATTCTGGAAGTCAAGGCCAGACTGAAAGCCATCATCCGCCGGACCTCACAGAAAAACCAGCCGGAGCCAAAGGGCAAGACCGTTGAGGTGGGGGATCTGGTGCTCGACTGTGACGGCAGGAGAGTCAGTGTTGCCGGCAAGGAAGTGAATCTTACGACAAAGGAATTCGATCTTCTTGAACTGCTTGTATTTAATCCGAATAAAGTGTACAGCAGGGAGAGCCTTCTGAATACGGTGTGGGGATATGAGTATCCGGGAGACGTGAGGACTGTGGATGTGCATATCCGCCGCCTGCGTGAGAAGATCGAGGCGAACCCGAGCGAACCGAAATACGTTCATACGAAGTGGGGAGTGGGTTATTATTTCCAGCATTAAGCTCATCGCAAAAAAGTATTTTAAAAGCCTGCAGGCGCGGATTTTCCTGCTGTTCATTCTGGTTGGAGTGACGCCTGTTCTTTTGATGCGTTATGTGGTCGTGACCAGCTATGTATCTCAGACTGTGGAGCAGAAGGCGCAGCTTCTGGAGCGGCAGTGCCAGCAGATCCTGGATCAGATCGAGGACTCCGGATATATGCACGGAAGCTCCTCGGATCAGGTGGACCGTCTGATTGATCAGATGGCTTCGCTGTATTCCGGGCGGGTGATTCTGGTCAACAGCAGCTTCTGTATTATCAAAGACACCTACGAGATCGATGTGGACAAGGTCATCATCTCGGAGGAGGTACTTCTTACTTTTCTTGGAACAAATTCTACAAACTACGACGAGGACAATCAGTTTCTGGAGATGACGATTCCGATCACCAACGGAGAGACAGGTGAGACAGAAGGAATCATGATCATCAGCGTTCCGACACTGGACATCGCGAACGGCAAATCCGGCCTTGGCATGATCGTATTCCAGATGGAGGTGGTATTCTGCATCCTGATTCTCGGCGTGGCATTTTATGTTTCCCGGATCCTGACAAGACCGTTCGGGAAGATCACACAGTCTCTGGAAGATGTCGCAGGCGTGAACGACGAGGAGATCTCGATTCCGGATTATACCGAGACACAGCTTCTGGCGGAAGCGTACAACCGCATGCTGAACCGTATGAAGGTGCAGGAGGAATCGCGGCAGGAGTTTGTCTCTAACGTCTCGCATGAACTGAAGACGCCGATCACGTCCATGAAAGTGCTGGCAGATTCGCTTCTGGCGCAGGAGGATGCGCCGGTTGAACTGTACAGGGAATTTATGAGCGATATCGCGGAAGAGGTTGACCGTGAGAATAAGATTATTTCCGATCTGCTCTCTCTGGTCAAGATGGATAAGCGGTCCTCGGATCTTCACATCGAGGAGACGAACATCAATCAGCTGATTGAGCTGGTGCTGAAGAGACTGCGCCCGATTGCGGATACGCGGGATATCGACCTTGTGCTGGAGAGTTTCAAGCCGATTCTGGCCGAGGTGGATGAGACGAGGATGACGCTCGCCGTTTCCAATCTGATTGAGAACGGCATTAAATACAATAAAGAAGGCGGATGGGTGCACATCTCGCTGAATGTGGACAACAAATATTTTTATGTCAAGGTAGAGGACTCCGGGATCGGAATTCCGGAAGAGGCACAGGAACACATTTTTGAGCGCTTTTATCGTGCGGACAAATCTCATTCCCGGGAGATCGGCGGCACCGGACTCGGACTGGCGATCACACGGAGCGCGGTGCTGATGCACCACGGGGCGATCAAGGTGTACAGCAGGGAGGGCGAGGGCACGACCTTTACCGTGCGTGTCCCGCTGAAGTTTGTGCCTTAAGAGGAAAAGGATGGGAGTCATTGAGACTTTTCCCGTAATTGTGCGGGCATGGAACAGTTGTGAATGATATTTGTGGAGGTTGCAGGTGAGCAGAAACAAGCCGTTTTTTGCAATGCCCGTACTGATGGCCGTGCTGGCTGCCGTACTGTTGCTGACAGGCGGCTGCGGCCGGACCGATGAGGAGCAGAGCAGCAGTTATATCATTTATTATAAGAATCCATCGGGGACAAGCCTGTATGAGGTGGCCTATATCCCGGCTGCGGAGACGTTTGATGAGATGGTGACGGAACTGATGGGGCAGCTTTCCACGGTGCCGGCAGACGCGTCTTATACCAGCGCGCTTCCATCTGAAGTCACGTATCAGGGCTATGAGCGCGGCATTGACGCGCTGCGGATTGATTTTTCCGGCGATTACTATGATATGAACAATACGACTGAGGTGCTGCTGCGGGCGGCCGTGGTCAAGACGATTGTCCAGATACCGGGCGTGACCAGGGTGATGATCACGGTAAATTCAGAACAGCTGACGGACGCAAACGGCGAGGCAATTGAGGCGATGGACGCGGAGACCTTTATTGATACCAAGGATGGCGGGATCAATTCCTACCAGACTGCGTCGCTGATCCTGTATTTCCCGAATCAGGACGGAGTCATGCTGCAGAAGGAAGTGCGAAGCGTGGACTATTCCAGCAACATGGTGCTGGAGCGGGTCGTGGTGGAACAGCTGATGGCAGGCTCGGAGTCCGCGGATCGAAAGGCGGTATTCAACTCGGCCACGGAGATTCTGGATATTTCGACGAAAAACGGGATCTGTACGCTCAATTTCAGCGCGGCTTTCAACGAGCGCCCGGCGGAGAACGCGCCGTCAGCCGAAGCGGCGCTGTATGCGATCGTCAATTCCATCTGTGAGACTGCAGATGATGTGAACGGAGTGAAATTTACCGTGGAGGGGTCGGGCAACGTCCTGTTCTGGGATGAGATCGACCTCGGCAACGTATTTATTATGAACGAAACGGTCATCGAGACGGAGACTCTGGAGACGGAGAACATGGCGGATTCTACAGAGGCTCTGGCTGAAAATGCCGGCGAAACGGAGGCTTCCGGCACAGACGGCGGCGACCGGGAAGACGCGGAGGTACAGGCTGTGTCCGGATCGGATTCTTCCGATGCGGACATCGCGGATCCGGCAGGAGAAGAAGAAAGTGCTTCCGCAGCCGAACAGGCGGAAACGGAATCCGTCTCAGGCGCGGACAGTGATCAGGTGCTTGCCGGAGTGAACTGAATATTTAGGGGATGGTGCGATGAAAAAACGACCGCTGGCTCTGCTGTGTCTGGCGGCCGCAGTCATCCTGGCTCTGATCGGAGGCGCGCGCAGCATCGAACGAGACCGCGCGCTTACAGGGGTGCAGGAGTTTCTGACAAAGACCGCCGGCACGGACGGCGCACTCACATTTGAGGGCACCGTGACGGAAATCAATGCAGTATCTGAAGGCATTCGCCTTTCTGTAAATTCTATTATTCTATATACCAATGAGGAACAGATCGGTTCTTTATCATCCGACTTAAAGATTATCATGACAATAGAATCTGAGGATTTTCTGCCGGGAGACCGTGTGCGTGTGACAGGCACCTGCCGGCTGTTCGAGGCGGCCGGCAATCCGGGACAGTTTGACGCAGTCAGCTATTATTTTGCGCGCAGTACCGTGGCACGGATTACGAACCCGAATGTGACCCTCATGATACCAGGCCCGCCCGGATTATCCCGGATGCTGGCCCGTTTTCGCCGTGCTCTGCGGTATTCCTACATGAAAATTCTGGAAGAAAAAGCGGCCCGCACGGTATCTGCCATCAGCCTCGGTGAAAAAAGTTTTATGGAGCAGGAGTGGAAGCAGCTTTATCAGGAGGGCGGCATCGCACACATTATTTCCATCAGCGGCCTGCACATCAGTATGATCGGGATGTGCGTCTACAGGCTGCTGCGGCGGCTGCGCCTGCCGTTTTTGATCGCGGCCGTTCCGGCGGCCGCGGTGGTGGTCCTGTATGCGCTGATGTCCGGATTCGGGATCTCCGCCGTACGTGCCTGCCTGATGTTTGTGATCTGGCTGGGCGCGCAGATCGTGGGGCGAAAGTATGACATGCTGACAGCCGCGGCGGCTGCGGCGGCTGTGGTTCTGGCTGGAAACGGCCGGGCGGCGTCGCAGTCCTCCTTCTTGCTCTCATTCGGCGCGATTCTCTCCATTGCTCTGCTTGTGCCGCGGCTCGCGGCTGTGAACCCGTTCCGCCGAAGACCGCCGTCGCCAGAGAATGGCAGCTGCGCGTGTACGCAGAAGCAGCATGGCGGACACCTGCCAAAGAGAGCGGCGGATATCCTGCGCCGGGGCGCGGCTGGCGGGTGGGACGCCGTCTGCGGGAGCGCGGGAGTCTGGCTCGGCCTGCTTCCGGTCACGCTCCGGTTCTTTTATCAGACGGAGCCCTGGAGCATCCTGGTCAATCTGGCCGTGATCCCGCTGATGTCCGCGCTGATGGCCTCCGGCCTGATTTCCGGCCTGGCCGGCCTGGTCAGCGTCCCGCTCGGCACATTCCTTGCAGCACCGGTCTATTATCTTCTGGGGCTTTTTGAGGGACTGTGCACCATCGAGCAGCAGCTGCCCGGCGCAGTCTGGATCGCGGGCTGCCCCGCGCTCTGGAAGACGGCGGCGTATTATGCGCTGTTGGCGGCCGCCGCGGGCCTGACTGGAAAAACTGCCGCGAAATCGAACGGAAAGGCCGCCGCGGGCCTGACTGGAAAAACCGCCGCGAAATTGCCCGGAAAGGCCGCCGCGGAACGAAGCGGTGTACGCGGGAAATGGCCGGGGCGGCAAAAGAAGAGCAGAGACACACACAGCAACATGCGCAGAGACACACACAGCAACATGCGCGGAGACACACACAGAAACACACAAAGAAACATACAAAAAAAGATGTACAGGGTCTGGCTTGCCGCCGCCGCGCTTGGCATCTGTCTTCTGGCCGTACGCCCGCGCAGCGGTCTTACCGCGGTCAGTCTGGACGTCGGACAGGGGGACGGGGCGCTGCTTATGCTGCCGGACGGCACCAACTGTCTGATCGACGGCGGGAGCAGCTCGGTGAGCAGCCTCTGGGAATACCGGATCAGTCAGACGATCAAATATTACGGGATCAGCCGGCTGGACTATATCTTTCTCTCCCATGCCGACAGCGATCATATCAGCGGAATACAGGAATATCTGGAAGAGTATCTGCCCGGCTTTGCGGGCGCGAACGCACATGGGATTACCCTAAAGAATCTTGTCCTGCCGCCGACGGCCGATGCGGCGGATTTTGAAGAACTGACTGCAGAAGCCGAAAGAGCCGGAGTCCCGGTGCTCCGGATGGAAGCGGGCGGCAGCGTCGGAAGCACGTCCGCCGGGTCAAATACAGCTGCCGGGACGACGCCCGCCGCCGGGACAGATACAGCAGCCGGGACGACGCCCGCCGCCGGGACAGATACAGCAGCCGGGACGACGCCCGCCGCCGGGACAGACACAGGCACCGGGACAGGATGGTCCCTCACCTGTCTTGCTCCTTCCTCGGATGCCCTGTCCGGGGACAAAAATGAGGATTCCATGGTGCTTATGCTGCGGTATGGCTCTTTTCGGATGCTGTTTACCGGCGACCTGGAGGGGGACGCCGAGGCGGCGCTCGCCGCATCCGGGGCGGACCTTTCCTGTGATGTGCTGAAGGTCGGTCACCACGGATCCAAAGGCGCCTCATCTGAAGCGTTCCTTCTGGCTGCGTCTCCTTCCTTTGGAATCATTTCCTGCGGGAAGAACAACCGCTATGGTCATCCCGCTGCCGCCGCTTTGGAAAGGCTGTATGCGGCAGACGTGATTTTATATATGACCATGGACTGCGGTGCGGTAACGGTACGAAGCGACGGAAGCCGCTACAGGATAACGGGCTTCCTGGGATAAGACGGAAATGGGGGGAGTATAAGACAAAAAGGGCAGGACGGTTGGGAAACCGCCCTGCCGGATGGGATCATAAACGTTCAAATACCGGCATATATTCGATCGGCGCATCCACCGTCACGGTGCGGCCGCCCGCGTATACCTCGCCGGTGCGCGTCAGCTTCCAGCTGCCCTCCGGCAGATAGACGCTGCGCGAAAACTGGTTCAGATAAAGGATCGGAGCCACCAGATATCTGCTTCCGAACATATACTGGTCGGAGAGTTCCCAGCACGCTGCGTCATCCGGAAATTCGTAGAACATGGTGCGGATCAGCGGAGAGCCGTTCTCATGCGCTTCCCGGTAGAGATCGCGGATGTAGTCGTGCATGGAAATCCGCAGGTCATAATAGCTGCGCATGATGCGGTAGTTGTCCTCGCCGTAGCTCCACAGCTCATTCGGCTGCCCGGTATGCAGATAGCCGCCGCCCCAGTCGCGGTCGTCAAGCGGCGGGATGTCGTAGGGACCGCGGTCGCCGTGCATCCGCAGCACTGCCGAATAGACGGCAAACTGGTACCAGCGGATCAGAAGCTGGCGGAAATCGGGATCATTGACATCGTCTGTCATAAAACCGCCGATGTCGGTGGTCCACCACGGAATGCCGGCGAGCCCCATGTTCAGACCGGCCTGCAGCTGGTCACGGAACGCCTCGAAGGTGCTGGGTACGTCGCCGGACCAGATCACATTGCCGTATTTCTGGCTGCCTGCCCAGCCGCAGCGGAGCAGGTTGACGATACCATTGCACGCGTTGGACGAAGGAGCTTCCCCGGCACAGGAACTGTCCGCTGCGTTATCAGGGCAGGAAGACCGTTTCTGCCCGTATAGCTGACTCATATTGTCATAGAAAATCCGGCTGTACATCTGCGGGTAAAGGTTGCTGCAGGAGAGCGCCGGCCCCGCGCAGTAGCGGTAGTTGTCGAAATCATAGACACCCATATCCGGCTCGGAGTTGTCCAGCCAGAACGCATCGATGCCGTAGTCGTAATAATTCTTTTTGCAGACATTCCAGACGTACTCGGCGGTCGCGGGATTGAACGGGTCGATCTCTACGCAGTCGCCCTGATAGTCATAGGTCTGCGGCTCACCGCGGTCGGTCTTCATCAGAAGCCCCTGCTCGAACATCGGCTCGAAATTCTCGCTCCTGCGGTCCACAGACGGCCAGATTGAGACAATGACTTTGATGCCCATCGCATGCAGCTCGTCCACCATGGCCTTCGGATCCGGCCAGTATGTCTTATCGAACTTCCAGTCGCCCTGTACGGTCCAGTGGAAGAAGTCAATTACGATCTGATCAATGTGGATGCCCTCTTCCTGATACCGGTGAGCGACTTCCAGCACCTCCGCCTGCGTGCGGTAACGCAGCTTGCACTGCCACAGCCCCATGCGGTCCTCCGGGAACATCGGCGCATGCCCGGTCACCGCGGTGTAGGAAGCCAGAATCTCCTTCGGCGTATCCGCGGCCGTGAGCCAGTAGTCCATCTGTTTCGTCGAGCGGGCGATCCATTCGGTATAATTTTTGCCGAAGGTCACACGGCCGACCGCCGGGTTGTTCCAGAGAAAACCGTAGCCCAGCGAGGAGACGGCAAACGGAATGGTGATCTGCGAGTTCCGCTGTTCAAGTTCCAGCACGCTTCCCTTGTGGTCAAGCCAGGGCTGCTGGTACTGCCCCATACCAAACAGCTTTTCATTGTCATTGCTTTCAAATTTCAGATTCAGGCTGTAATAGTCGCTGCCCATGATGCCCTTCCATTCGCGGCTGACGATTTTCAGACAGCGGCTTTCCCGGGAAATGGTACCGTCATAATTGCGGCTGTATTCGCGCAAAAACAGCACGTCATCTTTATAATAGGAAACGACTCCCGTCCAGTTGACAACGGCCCGAATCCGTCCGTTTGTAATCATGGCACAGCCCTTATCGCCCAAATGCGCATCAGAGCCGCTCAATCCGCGCCATTCGCCGGGAGCAAACACCTCAACCTTTGCCTCTGTCTGTTCCGGAGTCTCGGTCAGCGCCCAGTCCTGATGCAGGATCTCCGGGCACATCGTGGCGCGCACCCGCAGGGAATCCTTTCCCCACGCCTCAATCCGCAGCGTCTCACCCAGCCGGCGCGCAACGAGAGCGCCGTTGTCATTGATAAATTTCATAGTCTTTCTCCTTCTTGTCCCAGTAAAATGATGGTGCCATCCATTTCCTGCTTTATAGAAACTTCGTTCCGATCAGGCAAAAAACGCCCGGCCAGCGGTTTAAAAAGCGGTTTTATTCTATCATGGAATTTCCGCGCATACAATCAGAAAATAAAGAGAATATGCTGGCGGTACCGGCCGGGGAGACGGGAGAAAAACGAGGGGAGAATGTCGGGGCGGACAGAAAAAATTTTGGCTTACAGGAGGAGTTTTGCAAAAAAATATCGGATTTTGCAAAACAAGCGCCTTTACAAACGGAAAACTTTGTGCTAGTATAAACGTAAATTTTGAAACGTAACAGAGCAAAGGATGATTGCTTCGCAGGTGAAGGCTGATTGTTCAGATTTTCACCTGCATTTTTTTATGCAGAACCAGACAGGACTGTATGGAACGATTACGTTTTAAAAAATGTTTGAGGAGGAAGAGATTATGCTGCAAGTAGTAAAAAGTGTAAATGATGTCGTAAACGGCATCGTCTGGGGCTGGCCCGCGCTGATTCTTCTGGCGTTCGTCGGCGTGCTGATGACCTGCCTCACGAAGTTTTTCCAGATCAGCCATATCGGGCACTGGATGAAGAATACGATCGGAGCGATCTTTAAGGATAAGGATGTGACCGGTCATACACAGGATAAGTCCATTTCCCAGTTCCAGTCGCTGTGTACGGCGCTGGCCGCGACGGTCGGCACCGGTAATATCGTCGGCGTAGCGGGCGCGATCATCGTCGGCGGTCCGGGCGCGGTGTTCTGGATGTGGATCATTGCCTTCTTCGGCATGATGACGAATTATTCTGAGAACGTGCTTGGTATCTATTACCGCAGGAAAAATCATGCGGGCGAGTGGTCCGGCGGCGCGATGTACTACTTAAGAGACGGCCTTGGCGCGAAGAAAGGCTGCAAGGGCATCGGCGCAGTGCTTGCGGTACTGTTCTCGATCTTCTGTTTCCTGGCGTCGTTCGGTATCGGCAACATGACGCAGGTAAACTCGATCTCCGGCAACATGGAATCCGTATTCGGCGTACCGACCTGGGTGACCGGTATCGTGGTCCTCGTACTGGCAGGTCTCGTGATCGTCGGAGGTCTGAAGCGTATCGCATCGGTTACAGAGAAGATCGTGCCGTTCATGGTTATTCTTTACATAGTTGGTACGGTTGTGATCTTCTTTACCAATATTTCGCAGGTTGGCGCAGTATTTTCAGCTATTTTTAAAGGTGCGTTCGCGCTGAAAGCAGCGGGCGGCGGTGTGATCGGCTACGGCATCAAGCTGGCGATCGAGCAGGGCATGAAGCGAGGCGTGTTCTCGAATGAGGCAGGTCTTGGTTCCTCCGTTATGGTTCACTCGAACTCCAACGTCAGCGAGCCGGTTCGCCAGGGTATGTGGGGCATCTTTGAGGTATTTGCGGATACCATCATCGTATGTACGCTGACCGCGTTCGCGGTGCTTTCCTCCGGTCTGGTGGATCTGGAGACAGGTGAGACTGTAGCAGAATATGCGGGAGTTGCCCTGACAAAGGCCAACATCGTTTCTCAGGTATTCTCGATGCATTTTGGTCAGGTCGGCGCGGCGTTTGTAGCGATCGCGATCATGCTGTTTGCGTTCTCGACCGTCCTCGGCTGGAGCCATTACGGCACGAAAGCCTGTGAGTTCCTCTTTGGTGAGAAATACACCATCGTTTACCGTGTCATCTTCGTTATCGCGATTTTCGGCGGTGCGGTTATGAGCGACAACCTCGCGTGGGATTTGGCGGATACCTTCAATGGCCTGATGATGATCCCCAACCTGATCGGCGTACTGGTGCTCTCTCCGCAGGTATACAGGATCACGCAGAACTATGTGGATCGTGTACTGAAAGGCAAGGACGAAAAGCCGATGCTCTCCGCGTTCCCGGATATCCAGAAGGAGCAGGAAGAGAAACTGAAGAAAGAAGGAGTCTGAACTACCATACAGACAAAAAGATTTTGACGAGTCATTCCGCGAAAGAAGTCGTGAGAATCCGATTGGAAAAGCCGCCCGGCCGGGCGGCTTTTCTTATGATACAGGCGCCTTTTCTGATATGACAAAATTCCTTCGGGGGAATGCGCACGATGCACATAAGAAGGCTGCACAGGGCAATAAAAAAACTCCCTTAGTAGGATAATAAGGGAGCCATTCTGTCAGGTGAAAAAACACATCAATTAAACAGGTTCTTCTCTCAACAGGCAAAATTCTACATCAATATGAGTTCTCTGTCAAGACGAACATGGAAAAATCCCTGATTTTTCCAATGGTCAAAAGCCTGAAAATCCAGAAAAACATAACGTCAGTGGTCAGATAAGTGGTCAGAATTCGCAGTCAGATAAGTGGGCAGGATCCGGCTGTGAAAACCGGCCGCAAATGCCGGAAAAAAGCGGAAATTCTACGCTGCAGAACGTGGAAAATCGCTCCGAAAAATCACAGAAAAAATTAAAAAGAATTATCATCGCTAGTGGTCAGATAAGTGGTCAAAAATAAGCGGAAAAGGGTCGGGAAAAGACCAGACTCCCGTGAATCCGGCGTTTTCTGACACCGTATCCCTTATTATCCTACTAACGGAGCACCCGGGCGGCACATCAGCAAAGCAGACCAGTACTCTCAGAACAGCATCCGAATGATTGAAAGCGAGTCGCTTCGCCGCCGCGGACAATTCCGGACTACATATAGGGAGGCTTACTCTGTTCTTGTGTAAAGATCGGGCCGTGGGTTGTATCAGACACCGGCGCGGGATACGGCAGGAGCAGAATGGCGAAGCTATACCCTGTATCATTCCGGTTCGGACACACTGCAGACGGAAATAATCACTGAAAATAATGGAATACCCCTCCCAGACCCGAAACAGCGGTATGGGAGGGGTGTTTGTATGAATGAGAAAAACGAAAGGACCGGCGGAGCAGCCAAAATCCGCCGGTGAAAAACGGGGTATGAAAAAGAAACTGCATCACTGGAAAGTGATCGCCGTATGTCTGATCTTGTATGATATCGTCGCCATTGTATTTTCCTGGTTCTTCGGATTGTGGCTGCGGTTTGACTTTCATTATACAGGCATCCCAACGGAATATTTACATGCATATATCAAATTTCTGCCATGGTATCTGATCATGGCAGTCTTTTTTTTCTGGTTCATGCGGATGTACCGCTGCATCTGGCGCTTTGCCGGATTTTTTGAGCTGCTGCGCTTCGGAATCACGTCAATGGCCGCGTCTTTGGCGCACTGCATACTCATCACGGTTTTCTTTCACCGGATGCCCTTTTCCTATTACATCGTAGGAACGGTCACGCAGCTGATCCTCCTGGTGAGTGTCCGCTTCTCGTATCGTTTTTATACGGAGATCCTCAGGAAAAAAGAACCCGCGGACGGTGAGCCGGCCAACACCGGAAGAGTGATGATCATCGGTGCGGGAGCAGCGGGCAGAAACGTCGTAAGGGAGCTGCTTCATTCAGAAAAAATGAAATGCACGCCCTGCTGCATCATCGACGACAATTCAAACAAGTGGAACCGCTTTATAGACGGGGTGCCGGTGGTCGGCGGCCGCGATTCCATCCTCGCAAATGTAGAAAAATACCATGTAGACCAGATCTATTTCTGCATTCCGACGGCCGCGGCAAAAGATAAAAAGGCCATTCTGGACATCTGCAAAGAGAGCGGGTGCGGGATGAAGAGCCTTCCCGGTATCTATCAGCTTGCCAACAATGAAGTACTGGTAAGCCGTCTGAAATCCGTGGCAGTGGAAGACCTGCTCGGCCGGGAACCGATCAAAGTCGATATGGAAGGAATTTTCCAGTATATAAAAGGCAAGACCATCCTCGTCACAGGCGGAGGCGGCTCCATCGGCAGCGAGCTCTGCCGCCAGATCGCCGGACATGAGCCGAAAAAGCTGATTATTTTTGATATTTACGAAAATACAACCTATGCGGTAGAACTGGAACTGCGTGAAAAATATCCCGGCCTCGACCTCACGGTCCTGATCGGCTCCGTCCGCGACAGCCGCAGGATCAATCAGGTATTTGAGACTTACCATCCGGATATCGTATACCACGCGGCTGCGCACAAACACGTGCCGCTGATGGAATACAGCCCGAATGAGGCCATCAAGAACAATGTCATCGGCACCTACAAAACCGCCTATGCCGCACTGACACACGGCACACAGCGCTTCGTGCTGATCAGCACAGACAAGGCCGTCAACCCGACGAATATCATGGGCGCTTCCAAGCGCCTCTGTGAGATGGTCATCCAGAGTATGGACGCCGTCAGCAAGAGCGGGCGCATCGACCTGCTGCCGTTTGTCCATGCGCACAAAGATAAAGTGATCGATGGGCAGAAAGCCCTGGATCCGGTTGACCACATGGCAGTAAGCGGGGCGGCAGAGGAAGGAAAAGAAACGGCAGACGCTGCAGGCAAAGCGCCGGATCAAGAAGAAAAACTGAAAATAGAGAGCGTAAAAAACAAGGAGCGGACAGGGACACAGTTCGTGGCAGTCCGCTTTGGAAACGTGCTCGGCAGCAACGGTTCCGTCATACCGCGCTTCCAGAAACAGATCGAAGCGGGCGGACCGGTCACAGTCACCCATCCGGAGATCACCCGTTTCTTTATGACAATTCCCGAAGCGGTGAGCCTCGTCCTGCAGGCCGGCACTTACGCCTGGGGCGGGGAAATCTTCGTGCTCGATATGGGAGAGCCCGTCAAGATCGACACCCTTGCCAGAAACCTCATCAAACTGTCCGGATACAAGCCGGATGAAGACATCATGGTAGAATATACCGGCCTCCGGCCCGGAGAGAAACTTTACGAAGAAAAACTGATGTCAGAAGAGGGCATCAAAAAGACCGACAATGAACTCATCTACATCGGCAAGCCGATTCCGTTCGACGTGGAAGAATTTTTAAAACAGCTGGAAGAACTGGCGAATGCAAGCTACGAAAACCGCCCTGATATCGTAGAACTGGTAGAGAAAATTGTGCCTACATTCCATCCGGTGGGAGAGCGGCCGTCTTTTAAAGGGCATCCATAAAGGGCATCAAAGGATAACGAATGACGAAAAATATGTGCTTGCGCATGAACGATTGCAACTGTATGACGTGCTGACATTATTGATTCATTTGGGATATTTAAGTTATGACGCAGCAAAAAAAACAGTTTCGATTCCGAATCAGGAAGTAGCAGATGCTTTTGGTGACGCCACAGATCAGGAAGGCTGGGGAGAAACAAAGTAAATTCGACAGGGAAAGAGAATATGGAACATAAGAACGATAGAGGGCAGCTACTGCCCTCTATTAAATTGCGCTTTTTTGTGCGTTTAAAACCAGAACGAAAAGAGCGTGGAGCAACATATGCGTGATCACAGTTTTAAGGAACGTATTGACAAGATTCAGAGGGGTGGAAGTGTTTTTCAGATTAGCGTGAAAGTAGACCCTTCTGAGAATCCGGAAAAGCAGGACACACATCGCAGGAGGTGAGAAGTTACAATATGCAGGGCATATATAAAAGGATAAAAGTAAACAAATCGTATATATTTCAATTCGCGGGCAAATGGACAGCCGGCATATATGCCGCCTTTGGATTTATTGGCACATTCTCATCTTTAGACACCTGGCTGTATACTTTGTTGGAAAAACTACTCCAGGGCAAGACACCGTCTACTTTGGTATGCATTCTGGCAAGCATTGTGATTCTGCTGCTGGTCTTTATCATTTTTGGTGTTTACGCCACAGTGCGTGTCATCAGAAAAGAACAATATGAATTGATGGAAGTCAGCGATGGGCATCACGTATACGTCCAATATGGAGATGTATTTAGCCCTGATGAGGTGAAGAATCCATCGGAACGGCGGAACATCATTATCCCTGTCAACAGGTGTTTCGATACCAAAATTGACGATGATCTTGTTTCATCGAGGACACTGCACGGGATTTGTATGCGGAGACTGTATGATGAAGGTCTATATACGGAAGAAACGCTTTCTGCGGAGATTCAGAAGTTCCTTGGAGAGAATGTACAGACTGAGCCGGAACTGATACCGTCAACCAAGAAGCGCAGCGGTAATTTAAAGAGGTATCCAGCAGGAACCGTGGCAGAAATTAAGGTATCAGATACGTGTACATATTTCTTCCTTGCACTTAGTTGGTTTGACCGGGATCTACACGCAAATACTTCGGATGAGGAGTATGTTGTAGCGCTTGTCAGGCTTTTGCAATGGTGCAATATCCGTTCGCAAAAATATCCAGTCGTTATGCCATTGATTGGCGCGGGAGCAGCAGATACGAGAAAGAGTGAGAAAGATATACTTGAATATCTGATTAAGCTGATTCAAATGAACAGGAGTCTGGTTAACAGTGATATGCATATTATAGTCCGCAGCAGCGGAAAGGATAGTATCGGAATTGCCGGTTTATAACGAATGCATTAGTTAATTAAGTAAAATTAGATTTGAAGACAGGAGGGCTTACATATGGCTTACAGGAATGGAAATTATTCGGCATTTTATGTGTCGGAACCTTTCAGCGATAACAATCTGGAAGCAAATTCTACACCAGATTTTACATATTACAATATGCTGCGAATGTGGAAGGGCGAGGACAATAACTTCCCATTTATAGATTCACATAATAAAAATTATAACGTCAGAGATGGCAGCGATTGGGAAAAGACATTGAAACCGCGTCTGCATGACCGATTGAATAATTCAAAAAATATAATTCTGTTTTTGAACTCAATTACGGCAAATAGCAGGGCGTTGAGGGAGGAAATCGACTATGGGATTAACACAGATGAGCTTCCTGTGATTGTTGTTTATCCTGAATACAAGAATAAAAGCGACATTGTTGATGTGAACGGGGATTTTAAGGTTGAAACAACAGGTGGGTTGGATTAAGGAGAAGAAAGAAAATGAATTATTTAATAGTAGTCGCTCATCCAGATGATGAAGTCCTTGGAGCAGGCGCGACGATTCATAAGCTAATAAAAGAGGGAAACAACGTGGCTGTTGTGACCATGGCGAATCATGCAGCAGCTCGCGCCAATATCTCAGAAACATTGACGGAAGACCAAGAGAAAGCAATGAGAATCCTTGGCGTGAACAAGACATACGCAGCTGATTTTCCCAATATTAAGATGAACACCGTTCCGCACCTTGATTTAGTACAGTTCATAGAGAAATGTATAGATGACTTCGGTGCAGAGGCAATCATAACGCATCATCCTTCGGATACAAACATTGA
Source organism: Clostridiales bacterium (assembly GCA_020860715.1). GTDB lineage: Bacteria > Bacillota > Clostridia > Lachnospirales > Lachnospiraceae > Choladousia. The sequence continues at coordinate 53,111 of JAJBTU010000004.1, forward strand.
TCATGTGATGACGACGGAGGCTGTACAGGCGGCCTGCAGGTTGTTCCAGAGGAGAGATGGTGTGCCTGAATTGAGAAAACTGATGTTTATGGAGGTGCCATCTTCTACGGAGTGGTCTGTCGATTCTTCATCAAATCGATTTACAGCAAATTATTTTGTTGAGGTTGGAAAAGAAGGGATGGAAACAAAGATTCAGGCACTTTCTGCGTATAAAGGAGTCATGAGATCATATCCACATCCAAGGTCGAGCGAAGCTTTGATCGGGCTGGCTGCGTATCGTGGCTCACAGGCGGGATGTAATTATGCGGAAGCGTTTGAGTGTGTGTTTGGGAGAGATTAGAAAGAGAAAATTGCATGGAAAGAAGAGTTTTTATTATTGATGGAAAAAGGACGGCAATAGGAAAATATCTGGGTTCTTTCTATAAAGCAGATCCGGCAAATGTGTGCGTTCAGCTGATTCAAAAAGGTTTTTCCGAATCTCTAATAAAGGATATTCAAAATGTAATAATCGGAAATGTTTTGTCGGCTGATTTGGGACAGGGAATTGCAAGAAAAATAGCTGTTATGGCTGGAATTCCGTTGGAAGTACCGGCGCATTCCGTGAATATGGTATGTGGTTCTGGCATACAGGCAATTATTGATGGGATGAAAGACATTCAATGTGGGGAGGATCTTGTGCTTTGCGGAGGATTCGAATTTATGTCCAATGCCCCGTATTCTGTTAATGCCGAAATTCGACAAGGAAAAAAAATGGGTGATTTTTCCATAACGGATCTGCTTGTGCATGATGGACTGCAAGACAGTTTTAGCGGTTTACATATGGGAATCACTGCTGAAAACATTGCAAAGCAGTTGTCTATTTCTAGGGCTGAACAGGATGAATATACTTATATGGCTCAACAACGAGCTATTATAGCCGTAGATGGCAGTAAATTTACAGAGGAGATTGTTCCAATTACTGTATGTAGGGGTCGAGGAAAGGAAGTCCTTTTTGATACAGATGAATTCCCTAACAGAAACTCAACGCTGGAAAAACTTGCATCGCTAAAGCCTGCATTTCAGAAAGGGGGAACTGTTACGGCCGGGAATGCCTCGGGACTAAATGATGGTGCTGCTTTTGTGCTTCTGGCGTCTGAGGAATATTGCATGAAAAAAAATATCAGGCCGATAGCAGAAATCTGCTATGAGACAGTAGTTGGGTGTGATCCGAATGTAATGGGCCTCGGTCCATATTACGCAATCGACAGGCTTCTGACGAAAACGAATCTGAAAATTGAGAATATTGGTTATTTTGAAATCAATGAAGCGTTTGCTGCTCAATTACTAGGGTGCATAAAGTTACTTTCTGAAAAATATCATAAACCAGTGAATGAATTGCTGCAGAGCACGAATATTTATGGCTCAGGCTTGGCCCTGGGGCATCCGCTTGGTGCAACAGGAACGAGAATTGTTGTTACACTTGCGCATATTATTCATTCCCTTGATTCGGAATATGGAATTGCTTCGCTTTGCATTGGCGGAGGTATGGGGGCGGCACTATTGCTAAGGAACATTAAATGAGACGGAGGAAAAAACAATGCTGTTAGAAAACAAGGTTGCTATTGTTACTGGTGCATCAGGTGGGATAGGAAGAAAAATCTGCGAAGTATTTCTGAAAAATGGTGCTTCCGTAATAGGAATCGATATCTCAGAAAATCATGATCTGTCAGAAAATATAGATTTTACTGCTGCTGATATAACGGATGGAGAGGCATGCCGCAAACTGTTTGAAGTTTTAACCCGGAAATATGAGCATTTGGACATCCTCGTCAACTGCGCAGGAATAACAAGGGATGCCATGACAAAAAAAATGACGGAAGATCAGTTTGACGCGGTGGTAAATGTAAATCTGAAGGGTGTCTGGAATCTAACACGATTTGTTGGCCCTTATATGCAGGCACAAAAATCAGGTTCAATCATTAATATTTCCAGCGTTGTTGGAGTGTATGGAAATATAGGGCAGGTAAATTATGCGGCCACGAAAGCAGGAATTGTTGGAATGACGAAAACCTGGGCGAAAGAATTTGCATTAAAAGAAGGAAATGTGCGGGTGAATGCAGTTGCACCCGGATATACGCTCACAGATATGATAAAGACTGTTCCTCAGGATCTGCTGGATAAGTTTGCCTCGCAGACAATGTTAGGCAGACTGGCTGAGCCGGAAGAAATAGCAAACGTAGTATTGTTTCTGGCTTCTAATTTAAGCAGTTATGTTACGGGTACTTTGATTCAGGCTGATGGCGGAATGCGGTTATGATGAAAGCGGGGACTCAAATGAAATTTGGAATACGACAAATAGAAGAAATATTAAGGAATTACGGCATTAAATATGAAATAGTGGGTGATAAAGATACGGAGGTATCATATTATTGTCCTTTGAATCAGTTAAAAGATAATTCTATCACATGGGTGAGAAACATATCGGATGTTTCAGTTCCACTTATGAATTCAATACAGAATGTTATCCTTGTTGCGGAATTGGGCAAAAATCTTGAAGGGGCTGTTTTTCCTGTCATTTATGCAGAAAACGCACACAGGACTTTTTTCAGAATTGTTCAGCATCTTTTCATGGATGCTGATCCTGAAATGAAAGGGGCCAGGATAGAAAGAACAGCGATTATTGAAACTAGTAAAATCGGAAATGATTTGTACGTTGGTCATCATACGTACATAGGAAAAGATGTAATTATTGGCAACCACGTTAGGGTAATGCACAATGTTGTAATTCAGGGAAAAGTAGAGATCGGATCCTATACGGTCATCGAATCTGGCACAACGATCGGAGCCTGTGGGTTTGGGCATTACAATGATGAAGATGGAAATCCGGTCTGTGTTCCTCACTTTGGCGGAGTAAAAATTGGAGAACATGTAAAAATAGGTGCAAATAATGCAATCTCCAGAGGCTGCCTTGCAGATACAGTCATAGAAGATTATGTAAAAACAGACAATTTGTGCCATATAGCTCATAATGATCATATTAAACATGGTGCCATGCTGACAGCAGGCACTATTATTTCGGGGAGCACTACAGTGGGAGAGAATGTTTGGCTGGCTCCCGGTACGCTTCTTAATAATGCTATAACAGTAGGGGATAATGCATTTCTTGGTATTGGTGCAGTGGCTACAAAGAGCATTCCAGAGGGTGTTATAGCGGCTGGTGTCCCTGCGAAGATTCTTCGGAACAGGTAGACTGGCCAAATAAATTATAAAAACAAGCATTTGGAATCAAAAATGGAATGAACGGAGAAAGAATGGGAAACCAATCAGCATATATACCGCAAGCTGTATTTACAAAAGCACAGATCAGATATTTGAAAATAAAGCGAGCATCAGACTTTTTAATGGCTCTTATTATGCTGCTGATACTCTGGCCGATTCTTCTTCTTGCAATGCTTTGGATCAAACTGGAATCAAAAGGTCCGGCAATATTTAAACAGAGAAGGCCGGGATATCATCAGGAAATCTTCTCAATCTTTAAATTAAGAACCATGCGTACAGAAGTTGTCGATAAAAACGGACGACCTCTTACAGATGAAGAAAGAATGACGAAATCCGGAAACTTTCTTCGGAAAACAAGCATAGATGAGCTTCCCCAGTTAATCAACATCCTGAAAGGTGAAATGAGTTTTATCGGACCACGACCATTCTTAATCAATGATCTTGGCAGCTATAATCAGCAACAACTGATTCGCTTTGACGTTTTACCAGGAATGACAAGCTGGACTGCTATCCATGGAAGGAATAACCAAACAATACAGGATAAGTATAATCAGGAAATCTATTATGTGAAACATATTGGCTTCAAAATAGATTTTGAAATTTTCATAAAAACTATTTTGGTTGTGTTTTCTCAAAAAAATGTGGAAGACCATACGAATGACGGAAGAATCGGCGCGGAGATCATGGATGACTTGAAAATTGGTGATGGAAAATGAAAAAGATATTGATTACAGGTGCTAACAGTTATGTCGGGACATCGGTAGAGCAGTGGCTGAGGAAATGGCCAGATGAATATAGGATAGACACTCTGGACATGAAAGAAAATAAATGGGAAAATTTTAGCTTTTCCGGATATGATGTCGTCTATCATGTCGCTGGTATTGCTCATGTCCCAACAAATCATGAAACGGATGAACTGTATTACAGCATAAATAGAGATCTTGCCATAGAAACAGCAAAGAAAGCAAAAGCTGAGGGTGTCAAACAGTTTATTTTTATGAGCAGCGGAATTTTGTATGGCATAGATGAACCTGTAGGTAAAAAAGTAATGATAAATAAAGAGACCATTCCACATCCATTAAATGCCTATGGAATAAGCAAACTGGAAGCGGATAATGCACTTCAGAAGATGGCAAACAGTGAATTTAAAGTAGTGTGTATGCGACCACCCATGATATACGGAAAGAATTGCAAAGGTAATTTTCAATTGCTGAACAAATATGCGGACAAGTTATTTCTTCTTCCTAAAATTGAAAATAGGCGTAGCATGATTCATATTGAAAATTTGGCGAGCTTTGTAAAGACAAGGATTGATGCGGAAGATGGAGGAGTTTTCTGGCCGCAGAATGCGGACTACATTTCAACAAACAATATAGTTGAAGAAATCAGAAGACAGCACGGAAAGAAAACCCACTATTCAAAATTTTTGGGAATAGCTGTGAAATATATGTCAAGAATTACTCCAATGCTGAGAAAAATCTATGGAGATTTGGCTTACGATCAAGAAATCTCGGCAAGAGAATATATTGTGAACGATTTTACTGCTTCTATAAAAAAATCTATTTGAATAATGGACAATTGGGAAGGAATCTATATCCATGAAAAAGGCATTGCTTATTTCAAATGTAATATCAATGATTTATAAATTTAATTTAAGCAATATTAAAATTCTTCAGGAATTAGGATACGAGGTTCATGCAGCCTGCAATTTAACAAACACAAGTTTTTCCCCAAAAGAAAACAATGAGCGATGGATGGCAGAACTGCAAGAGATAGGGGTTATTTTTCATCAAGTGGATTTTGGACGCCGCTATGCGGCGTACACAACAATAGGTAAATGCATTAAACAAATCAGAAGTATTCTTGATGCAGATGAATTTATGTTTGTACATTGTCATTCCCAAATTGCAGGTGTTTGTGGACGATTGGCTGTAAAAGGTCGTGATGTTAAGACAATTTATACTGCGCACGGATTTATGTTTTTTAAAGGAAGCCCATTGTTAAACTGGATATTATTTTATCCACAGGAATGGTTGCTATCATGGGGGACAGATTTATTGATTACGATCAATAAAGAAGATTACGGACGTGCGAAAAAACATTTTCACGCGAAAAAAACTGTATATGTGCCTGGGGTTGGTGTAGATATTCAGAAGTTCTCCTCTCACAAGATCTTAATGGAAGATAAAAGAAAAGAACTTGGAATACCAGATGATGCATTTGTGCTTCTTTCTGTCGGAGAATTGTCTGATAGAAAGAATCAACAGGTAGTAATAAGGGCTCTTGGGGAAATAGGTGATAAGTCTATTTTTTATGTTATCGCTGGCTATGGAAATAAGTATGACGAATATAAGAGGATTGAAAACGAAGTTGGAGTAAGCAATCAGGTTAAATTACTTGGATGCAGGAATGATATTGATGAATTATGTGATATGGCAGACGTTTTTGTGCATCCAAGTGTTAGGGAAGGATTGGGCATTGCGCCTTTGGAAGCGATGGCGGCGGGGCTTCCACTTATATCGTCATATATAAATGGAATGAAAGATTATACAGTGGATGGTGAAACAGGGATATGTCTGAAAGATCCAATGAGTATTGAAGAGATGAAAAATGCTATTTTAAAGATGAAAGGAGATGAAGAGTTTCGAAAAATATGTTCTTCTAATAACATAAAGATTGCAAAAGAGTATGATGTGACTAATTCAGATGCAATCATGAGAGAGAATTACGGGGGGGGTAATCTAAATCATTTAACAAGAATAATTGAACGGAGTAGAATAAGAAAAGAATTGTCGGTGAGCAAAGGTGAGATATTATTCATAAGTATTGGCGAATTAAGTAAAAGAAAGAACCATGAAGTTTTGATTCATGCTTTTTCTAATATAAAAACAATAAACTGGAAATTGTGTATATGTGGTACAGGAGAATTGGAGGATTATTTAAGTGATAAGATAAAAAAATATAATCTTGCCGATAAAGTGAAATTACTTGGATATAGGGACGATATTGACAAGCTATTATTAGCGGCGGATGTTTTTGTTTTTCCATCTTTACAGGAAGGGCTACCTGTGTCCGTAATGGAGGCTATGGCAAGCAGATTACCATGCTTAGTAAGTAGAATCAGAGGTAATACGGACCTTATTGATGAAAGCAAAGGCGGAGAACTTTTTGCACCAAAAAATATTGATGAAATAGAAATTGCAATAGAGAAAATAATAAATACTGACTGCGAAGAAATGGGAAGATATAATGCAATTAAAATTTAAAAATTTGATAAGAAATAATTAAATAAAGATATTATAGAATTATATTATAAAATCGATCTGGAGAAATAGGTAACAAGAAAATAGCTAAATTGTGTTTTATAAATTAGTTAGATTATATATATTCAAAACGGAGAAAAAGGTTATGAATGTAAAGATAATGGCAAACAGAACAATGATTGCAACCGATGCTTTTTTTCGCAGGCTTTACAATTTACATCAGCATAAAGTTAATCCAACTAATTTTAATTCAAATAGAAGAGTTTTAATTGTGTTCCAAGGCCTTTTTGGAGATGCTATTGTCATTCAGAACTCTTTGAAGGAATATACTAGACTTTTTCCCAAAAAAGATGGGTATGAAATAACCTTATTGGTTAGAGAGTCAGTTCATAGGTTCATGGAGTCGGTTCTTATTTTGCCTAAAGACATCACTTTAGAAAGTGTTGATTTTACAACATTTGTTAACAACTACAGTTATTTTAGAAGTGTAATAAATAAGTATGGAAACGCGATATGGCTATTAATTGCACCAGGATCTAGTTTGTCTGGAGAGATTTTTGCATCGGCAAGTAATGCAACAAGAAAAGTGGCACTCAAAAGATGCAAAGATGTGACAAAACCTATTACGATGGCTATATTTTCGAGAATTGCTTATACAGAAGAAGTGCGCCCTCAAAAAGAAGATATGATGCTTTTACAACATCGTAAATTATTACAATATCTTGGAGATATAAATTATCAAGCTAGACTACCACAATTATTGAAGAAAGAAAGATTCGTTAAGGATGAGAGATATTGTGTTATTTGCCCAGGTGCGTCAAAAGAAGAAAAATGTTGGCCAATAGAACGTTTTTCTGAAATAGCAGATTTTATAATTGAAAAATATGATATGAATATTCATTTGTGTGGTGGAATGGATGAAATAGCCTATGAACATAAGTTTCTTTCTTCGATAAAGAATACGGACAGGATAGTAAGCCATATTGGAAAAACTACATTTTCAGAGTGGTCAGCAATTGTACAGTATGCGGAAATTGTAGTAGGAAATGATAGTGCTACTATACATCTTGCAGCAGCTTCAAGGAGGAAAGCTATTTGCATAGCAGGTCTTTACGATAAATATTTGTTTTTTCCATATAAAGTGGATCAATTGGAAGAAGAAGATGTATTGCCTATAACTGTTATGACAGAGATGCCTTGTGAATGGTGTCGTACGATAGGATATTATGCAGGATATGGAAACAAGGATTGCAAAAAGAGAATTAATGCAAATCAATGCGCTTTGTGTATTGATACGATAACAGTACAGAGTGTTAAAACGGAGATTGACAAGTTGATGGAGTTTAATAAATCATGAGTTCTTTAAATATAATCAAGACAAAGAATATACTGGTGGTTGGGGATGTGATGATCGATACATATTATTCTGGTGAGGTCAGACGAATATCTCCTGAAGCTCCAGTACCCATTTTTCATAAACAAAGTGAGCGAAGCGTTCTGGGCGGAGCTGCTAATGTAGCAGCAAACTTGATTTCTGCAAGACAGAATGTCTCTATGATGGCAGTTGTAGGAAATGATAATGCTGCTGATAAGTTGAAAATAGCCCTTGAGAGTAAGGGGATAGATACAAGTCTTATCATGGCTCTTGATAGAAGTACAACAGAAAAGGTTCGCTTTCTGGCATCAGATAACAACCAACAGGTTCTACGACTTGATGTTGAGGACACAGATAATATTGATCGCACTGAGTGCAGTGTTTTGCTTGATACATTGGAAACAAAAATCGATTCATTCGATCTAATCTTAATGAGCGATTACCTGAAGGGACTTTTAAGTTTTGATTTTACACAGGATGTTATCCGACTGGCCAGAGCACATAATATCCCTTTGATAATTGATGTGAAGGATCCCCATATAGAAAAGTACAAAGGCGCTTATCTTCTGAAACCTAACAAAAAAGAACTTCATGATTTAACTAGAATGCCTGTGTCAAATGATATGGAAATTATTCAGGCGTCAGAAAAACTGTTAAGTCTATGTGAATGTAACTATGTTTTAACAACATGTGGCTCACGGGGAATGGTGCTTGTAGGAGACGGAGCCCCATATTTTATAGATTGCGCAGAGCAGGAGGTTTACGATGTCACTGGCGCAGGAGACACAACGGTAGCATATCTGGCAGCATGTATGGTGAATGGATTTTCAATGCGAGAGGCTGTTGATATTGCAAATTGTGCTGCTGGGATACAGGTATCTAAGGTAGGAACATCATCCGTATACTGGAATGAAGTCAGAGAATATCTTACAAGCCAAAAAAAGGGAATTGTCCATAAGATTTTAAATTGGGAAACACTTGATGATTTTAAGCGTGAAACATTAAGGAAAAAGGTGGTCTTCACAAATGGATGTTTTGATATTTTACATATTGGCCATATTCGCTATTTACAGGAAGCATCAAAATTGGGAGATATATTAATTATAGGTTTAAACAGTGATGATTCCGTACGGCGTCTAAAAGGAGCAAGTCGGCCAATCAATAGCCAATCCGAACGAGCGGAAGTACTATGTGCACTCGAATTTGTTGATTATGTAATCGTGTTTGATGAAGATACTCCGTACGAACTGATAAAAAAATACAACCAGATGTTCTGGTGAAAGGCGGAGATTATTTGCCGGAGGAAGTTGTAGGAAAAGATATTGTGGAAGCACGAGGCGGGGAACTCGTGCTGATTCCTTTTGTAGAGGGCAAATCTACTACAGGTATCATCGAAAAAATGAAGGGAGAATAAGATTAGCGGAAATGGAAGAACTAATCAAACAGCGTATAAATGACAGTGTAGCAGTGAAACAGGCTCTGCTTAGTAATAAGATTTTGATAGATACAGTTGAACAACTTGCAGGTGAGATAGTCAATACTATTGAATCCGGTCATAAGTTGGTTTTGTGTGGCAATGGTGGATCAGCATCTGACGCCCTTCATTTTGCCGGTGAAATTGTTGGACGATTTCAAAAAGAAAGAGGAGCATGGCCGGCTGTTGTTCTAAATGCAGATGTTGCTACCATGACAGCAATAGCAAATGATTATGGATATGATGACATCTTTGCACGACAGGCAGAAGGGCATATTAAACCGGGAGACTTATTTATTGGCATTAGCACCAGTGGAAATTCGGAAAATGTCTACAGGGCAATGAAAGTAGCTAAAGGAAAAGAAGCTAAAGCAGCGGCTTTGCTTGGTAAGGACGGTGGAAAGATAGGACAGCAAGCTGACTATCCGATAATTGTTCCTTGTATGATAACAGCGAGGGTACAGGAATGTCATATTTTGTTGATCCATATTTTGTGCGAGATAGCGGAAAACGGGCTGATAAGCTAAATAAAACGGCTATACTGGAGAACTAAAATAGTAGTATGGAAAAGAAAACAAAAGCAATTTTCCTTGATAGAGACGGAACAATTAATGCAGAAAAAAATTATCTGCACGAAATCTCGGAGTTTGAATTTCTTCCGGGTGTTCTTGATGGTCTGCATTTATTACAGAATGCTGGATTCCTACTGATCATTTTGACAAATCAGTCAGGAATCGCACGCGGATATTATACAGAAGAACAATTTCATGTGCTGAATAACTGGATGGTACAAACACTGCGAGAAGATGGAATCCAAATTGCTCATGTGTACTATTGCCCTCATTTACCTACTGCTTTTGAAGAAAAATATAGAAAAAACTGTGAATGCAGGAAGCCTAAAATTGGTATGTTCCAACAGGCAATAAAGGAATTTCATGTTTCCTTGCCAGACAGTTATGCGATAGGTGACAAAATCAGAGATTGTTCAATATGTGAGACAACTTTGTGTAAAGGGTTTTTGATAGGAATCAATGAAGAAAAAAAGATTATTGAGAAAGTGAAAGAAGGAAAACATCAGCGTGTCAGGTATGCGGAAAATTTATTAGAAGCTGCAAAATTAGTGACTTCAAAATACTAAGATGGAGGATTGTAAAATGATTATAGTTACCGGAGGAGCAGGATTTATTGGAAGCTGTATGGTAAGAACTTTGAATGATGCCGGAATTGAAGATATTATTATTGTTGATAATATCGCATCCACTGATAAGTGGCTGAATATGCGGAACAAAAAGTATATTAAGTATGTTCATAAGGATGCTTTTCTAGCCGAGCTTCCGTCATATGAGGGAGTGGAGGCTATTATTCATTTGGGTGCGCAGTCATCCACGACTGAAAAAAATTTTGATTATTTATGGAAGAATAATTTTGAGTATACAAAAATACTTTGGAATTATTGCGCAGAAAAACAGATTAGTTTCATTTATGCCAGTTCAGCTGCAACTTATGGAGACGGAGCAGAGGGGTTTGATGACAGGATGGACATTGATAATCTTTTACCGCTGAACGGATATGGTTATTCAAAACAATTATTTGACCTTTGGGTGAAACATCAGGCAAAGATATTCCCGAAACAGCATGTGGGATTGAAGTTTTTCAATGTATATGGTCCGAACGAATATTTTAAAGGAAATATGGCTAGTATGGTCTATCATGGATACAAACAGATTCAAGAAACAGGATCAATTAAACTCTTTAAATCATATAACTCCAAATATGAAAATGGTAAACAGTTAAGAGATTTTGTTTACGTAAAGGATATATGCAATGTGATATTTTGGATGCTTCGTCATCCACAAATAAGTGATACGTTTAATGTAGGAACAGGCAAAGCACAGAGTTTTAAAGATATGGCAGAAGCTATATTCCGTGTACTTGGAATGGTTCCCAATATTGTATATATTGATATGCCAGGTAAACTAAAAGAGAAATATCAATACTATACAAAGGCTGATATGCAAAAATTGCGCGATGCGGGATATGATATACCGTTTGCTGACTTAGAGATGGGAGTTGAGGATTACGTTTGTAATTATTTAAAAATGAATTTTAAAATATATTAAACTGAAATTGTTTTATTTCTGAAAACCTAAAGGATAATATTAAATACTGTAACAGGAGACCAGCTATGAAAAGTCAAGCATAAATTAGCAAAAAATTCTTTTTTGGT
>JAJBTU010000016.1 GCA_020860715.1 Clostridiales bacterium
GACGGCTGGTCACAGGCAGGCTTTGATATGCCGCAGGAAATCATCGACGCACTGGTACCGGGCTCTGTAGTTACCATTACTTACACGAGTGAGAACGGCGAGATCTGGCTGGTAATGCCGAGTGCAGAAGCAGGCTGGATGCGTGTTGGCGTAGGCAACTGGGACGGCAGCGGAAGCGATTCCAGCATATACAACGGAACGACCTGCCAGGTTACCTATGAGCAGATCGCGGCGGTATGCGGCGACGATGTGAGCACCTGGGGCGCAACGATGCAGTGTGAAGCTTCCGGCGCATGGGAAGTTTACAGCGTTACGGTTGGTACAGCAGCGGAATGACGTAATATGACCTGTCAAAAGAAAAGTGCGCTTGCGGACTTTTCCTGACAGGTCAGCGACAGAATCATAAAGCTGCGAAGCAGCGACAGATGTGCGAAGCACAGCTGGATTCTGGAGCATTACGTAATAGAGGAGAGTAAAAGAACAGAGAAGACGGTATGAAACAAGCTGGCTGATGACAAGAAAAGGAGGAATTACAAAATGAAAATGAAAAAGGCCCTTGCACTGGCACTGTGCGCGACAATGACGGTCGGCATGGCAAGCATTACTTCAAGCGCATCGGATTCTGAGACCAGAACGATCACCATCGGTACCTGGTATGATCATTACTATGACAGCACCAACACCGATATTTATGACGACCCGAGCGTATCGGATGAAGAGCTTGCGCAGATGCACTTTGACGTGGTTGCGGAAGTAGAGGAAGCTTACAATGTAACGATCGAGTTCGTAAACCTGACTTACACGGGTGTACAGGAATCCATCAATACTTCCATACTTGCAGGTACACCGGACTGCGATATTTACGAGGTAGACTTAAGCTTTGGTATCCCGGCAGCACTGAACGGCTTCGCAACGAATCTGGAAGAGGTACTCTCAGAGGACGCAAGCGTATTAAGCGATCAGGAAATTTTTTCACAGGTTGATATCGGCCTCGACGACGGCGTATATCTGTTCCAGTCAAACAGCGCAGAGATGCTGCTTGCGAATACCTATATGCTTGCTTACAACCAGCAGATCCTGGATGATGCAGGACTGGAATCCCCGAACGAGCTTTATGAGAAAGGCGAGTGGACCTGGGATAAGTGGAGAGAGTATATGATCGCTCTTACTCAGGATACGGACGGCGACGGCGTCATCGACCAGTATGGTTATGGTTCCCGTTATGACTTCCTGATTTATCTGATGCTGATGAGCAACGGTACCGGAATCGCGATGAGCGATACGGAAAACCTTACCAGCACGGAAGTAACGGAAGCACTTGACTTTATCTACAATATGTACAATGTTGACAATGTAGCGGTTCCGTGGGATGCAGATGATTTTGATTCCAACATGAACAATTACATGGACGGCAACGTAGCGTTCTGGATCGACGCGGCGTGGATTTCTTCTCAGAACGAAGACTATGCGCTTGATTTTGATGTGACATGGGTACAGTTCCCGGTTGGCCCGAGCGGAGATCAGGAAACGAACTATACCAAGAACGTTTCTTCCGGTAATGCATGGATGATCCCGACGGGTGTAGAGGATCCGGAATTCGTATATGAAGTATTCGAAGCATGGCAGAACTGGTATCATGACGACACCGATGTACGTGACGGCGATCTGACCTGGTGGGAAGACTGCGCAGTTACGGAAGAAAACTATGCGGTTATGGAAGATTTAGGACAGAGGGGCGGATTTGACCTCTGGAATTCCTTAAGCCTTGAGTGGGATTGGACTGAACTGCTTAACGGTACCATGACGGCTGCTCAGTTCCAGGAGACATGGAAGCAGAGTGTACAGGATGCGCTGGATGCGTTCTACGGCTGATCTTCATTACAGCTGAAACAAACGCTGTGACTGTATGACAGGTGCTTTGACAGATATCTGTCAGCAGTTGCTGTGGGAATGACAAGACCGCCCGGCTTCGGTTCGGAACCGGGCGGTCTTTTTCAAAAAAGCAGGAGATATTTGTATGGCGAAAACGGTTACAATGCGTGATATTGCTGAAAAGGTTGGCGTGAGTACAGTTACTGTCTCCAAAGCACTTGGAGATAAGGATGGTGTGGGCAGCGAACTGCGTATGCTGATCAAGGAAACCGCGGATGAGATGGGATACCATTACAGCATGGACGCGAATTCTTTCCGCAAGGGAAGAAATTATCGGATTGGCGTTTTGATGGAGGAGCATTTTACGGACGACAACTCTACGGCGCTTTCCTTTTATATGCGGCTTTATCACAGCGTGGTCGTTCAGCTCTCCCGTTTTCATTATTCGGTGCTGCTGGAAATGATCACGCCGCAGATGCTGAAAAAAATGCAGATGCCCAATGTCATCTCAGAGATGAGAATGGACGGACTGATCGTGATCGGAAAAGTACAGGAGGAGTACCTGAAACTCATTCGGGGATCCCGTACACCGCTTGTTTATCTGGATTTTTATGACCGCAATCTGGAGGTTCCGAGCGTCGTCTCGGACAATGTATATGGTTCGTATCTTTTGACGGAGTACCTGATTGGGCTGGGACACAGAAGATTTGCCTTTCTCGGCAGCATAGATGCGACGCCGAGTATTATGGACCGTTATCTCGGATATTACCGTGCGCTGATGGAACATGGCCTTAAGCAGGATGAAAAAAGGATCATCCCTGACAGGGGAGAGGACGGGCTTGGCATACCGTTCCACCTTCCGGAACATTCGGACATGCCGACCGCATTTGTCTGCAACTGTGATGAGACAGCGTATACTCTGATCGAGCAGTTGTATGGAATGGGATACCGGGTGCCGGAGGACATCTCGGTAGTTGGATTTGACAATTACGTGCCGGGGGCATATTCGCTCCCCAAACTGACCACGATCGATGTAGATATGGATGAAATGTCCAGACAGGCCGTTGAACTGCTGATCCGTCTGATGAAAGGGTAGGAGCAGGTGTTCGGCAGAAAGGTAGTCGGCGGAAAAATGATCATCCGTGAATCCGCCGCCCCGGTGAAGGAATGAGAGAACAAACGGGTAAAGCCATGAAAGCCGTATCGGTAAAACGGCAGGCACGATGGATGGTTTTGTTCTTGATTTATGTGATGCTTTTATGCATATTTGGACTAGCCAGTGCTACGCATGTCTTTGCGGCTCTTTCGGAGACAGAAGCAGAAACCTCCCTGACACAGGAGACGAGCAGCGCAGAAGGTACGGCTTCAGAAGAAGCTGGTGCTGATGGGGCTGTTGCAGAAGAGACGATTGCAGAGGATACTGTACAGGAAGATACAGACACATCTGCAGAAAATACAGATATCGGGGAGCAGATTACAGCGATGGAAAATATGACCGCTATGGACGTTGTGAATGACATGAAGATTGGCTGGAATTTAGGCAATACGCTGGATGCGACAAAGAGCAGCGCGGATATCGATGATGATCCGTCTGTATTTGAGACGGCGTGGGGCAATCCGGTCGTGACGCAGGAGCTGATCGACGCAGTGTTGGACGCCGGATTTAATGTCGTTCGCATTCCGGTGACCTGGACAGGACATTTTGGGGATGCACCGGATTACACGATCACAGAAAGCTGGCTGGATCGCGTACAGGAGGTCGTGGATTACGCATACGGCAAAGGTGTATACGTCATCATCAATATGCACCATGAGGAATGGAATGAACCCTATTACGACAATGAGGATACTGCCTGTGAGATTATGACGGCGCTCTGGAGTCAGATTGCGGAGCGCTTTGCGGATTACGATGAGCATCTGATCTTCGAGGCGCAGAACGAGCCGCGGAAAAAAGGAACCAGTGTTGAGTGGACCGGCGGCGATCAGGAAGGCTGGGATGTCGTCAACGCGACCAATCAGGCTTTTGTAGATACCATCCGCGCCGCGGGCGGCTGCAATCCTTATCGGATGCTGATGATACCGGACTACGCGGCAAACAGCTCGGTGGCGCTTCAATATCTGACGGTGCCCGATGACGACCGCATCATTGTCTCCGTACATGCTTATGAGCCCTACGATTTTGCGCTCAACACGGAAGGCACGGATGAATGGAACAACGACACGGCCGCAATCGATACTCTGATGTCTTCTTTAAAAGAACTCTTTCTTGACAACGGTATTCCTGTCATTATCGGGGAATTTGGCGCGGTGAGCAAGGACAACGAGGAGGAACGTGTTTCCTGGGCGAAATATTATGTCAGTGCCGCGAAAGAGATCGGCGTCCCCTGCATCTGGTGGGATAATGGGACGGTAATCGGAAACGGAGAGCGCTTTGGCCTCATCAGCCGGTATATGTACCGATGCGTCTTTCCGGATCTGCTGGAGGCGATGATGACCGCGGCCGGATAAGCCGGACTGCGGATGCGCAGCATAAGAATAATGTACAGTAAATCCCCCCGCCCGCAAGCAGGCATGCCAGGGCGGGGATTTTTTGCCTCCAAAAGACCAGAAATACAAATGCTGCGCTGCCGCTTAAAAGAGCCGGAAACAAAGTCTGTGCAACTGACTTGGGAATGCAGACCGTCAGCACGCCGCATTTGTGCAGAGTGTATAGGGTGCAGATCGTCAGAAAAAGCTGATCAAGAAGGATTCCGCACAGATATCCATTCATTCCCTTGGCCGGGACCAGGCCGACGATACACAGAAGGCGAAGGGCAAAGCCGAGGAGGTTCCAGATGAGGATAAGGGAGGATTTTCCAAGACCGTGAAGAACACTCGTCAGAGTTCCGCTGATATAGAAAAGAGGACAGATAAGAGCAAGCCTGCGGATATAGATACCGGCGAGTTCACTGTGGAAAACAGTGCATCCAAGATATTCTCCGAACAACAGAAACGCGCCAAGACAAAAGCTACCAATCAGCAGACCGCCGAGAAAGCTGGCATTGACCGTTTGGGAAATCTGCCGATTCTGATTAAGAGCCTGAGCTTCAGAAACTGCAGGTAAAAGAAGCATCCCAAGCGCTGATGTGACTGCGGTTGGAAAGAGAATCATCGGGAGAGCCATTCCTGTCAGTGTCCCATATAAAGTGAGTGCTTCGCTGGAAGCCATCCCGGCACTCCGCAGCATCAGCGGGAGCAGAGCCGCCTCAATAGCCTGAAGCACGCAAAGCAGGATTCGGTTTGCCCCTAGCGGGGCGGATACCGTGAGAATGCGGCGCACGGAAAGAATCAGGGAGCGCCGGGTAAGCTGCAGGTTTTCCGCATTTTGCTGAAATACGTTCGCAATGGAACTGAATCGATGATACCGTTTGCCTGAAGAAATTTTTTGACGGCTCCGTTTTTGAGAAATGTCTCCATGTCCTGAAAATACAATACACCCGATACAAAACAACGCAGAGACAGCTTCCCCTGCAAGCTGCCCAAATACCATGAGTGCCGCACCGGACAAGATCCCATTCCTGCTGGAAACCGCATAGAGAAACAGAACAGCCGTGATGCGTGCCAGCTGTTCCAGAAGCTGGGAAAATGCCGGAGGAACGATTCGTCTGGCTCCCATAAAATATCCGCAGATACAGCTGTTTACCATCTGGAACGGCAGCGAGAAAGCCATCGTTTTCAAAAGTATGGTACACGATTTTTCAAGAAGAAAGCGCTGTGCGATCAGTGGTGCGCAAAGGTACAGTACTCCCAGCATAAGCAAAGAGAGAGAAACAGAGAGAAAGAGTCCCGCGAAAAGGATTTTCCCGGCTCCGCGTGTATCTTCCCTGGCCCGGCATTCGGCGACAAATTTCGAGATGGCGCTCTGTATACCTCCGCCGCAGAGGGCTGTGCCAAAGGAGTACACCGGGAGAGCGAGCTGATAGAGTCCGATCTGAGCTGCGCCGATCGTCCTTGAAAGAAATATTTTATAAAAAAAGCCAGCGAACCGCGCGAGCAGTCCCATGACAGTCAGAAGAAGTGTACCTTTGATCAGATATTGTTTTTGATCCATGTACGGCACCCTTATGCGGGGATTTGTTTTATCCTATGCCTTAACGAGTCTTTTTCAGAACGCGGCGCAGACAGAGACATGCCTGAAAAAATTTTAAATCAGATACAACAGAATTAATGACAATAATGGAAAAATCTGATACACTATGCTTTAGAAAATGGCTGGATGGAGCAGAGAAAGCTGCGTGCCGGTGAAAAAGCACGTTTGATAGGCTCCGTTCATAAAATAAAGAAGGCCAGAATGAGCGGATTCTGACAGATGGCATTACGGAGGGCAGTATGAAACTTTCAACAAAAGGACGTTACGGTCTGCGCGCAATGGTGGATCTGGCGCTGAACAGCGAGACAGAAGCGGTCTCGATTAACAGCATCTCGGAGCGGCAGGAGATATCAGAGAGCTATCTGGAGCAGCTGATCGCAAAGCTGCGCAGGGCAGGCCTTGTCGCCAGTACACGCGGCGTGCAGGGCGGGTATCGGCTCACGCGCCCGGCGGATCAGATAACGGTAGGCGATGTGCTGCGCGCACTGGAGGGAGATATGCGCGCTGTTGACTGCAATGCGTTCAATGAAGAAGGCTGTGAAGGCGCTGATCTGTGTGTGACGAAATATGTATGGCAGCGGATCAATGAGAGCATAGACCGGGCGGTGGATGAAATTTATATCAGCCAGCTGGTGGAAGAGAGCAGAAAAGTGATGGAATACAGTCGGGAACATCCGGAGGAATGTGCAGAAAAACATTGTAATGGATGATGTTTGAAATGAGAAGTGACGGGGAGAGCCACATGGACAAATTCATATATCTGGACAACGCGGCGACGACGAGAACGTCGCCGGCTGTCGTTGAAGCGATGCTTCCTTTTTTTAGCGAGTATTATGGCAACGCTTCCGGCATATACAGTATCGGGGTAAAGAGCAAAGAGGCGATCAGTGAAAGCCGTGAGATCATTGCAACCACGCTTGGAGCGAAGCCGGAAGAGATTTATTTTACCGCGGGAGGCTCCGAGTCGGACAACTGGGCTTTAAAAGCGACTTCCGAAGTGTTTGCTGCCGGGGGCTTGCCAAACCGCGGAAATAAGGGGGCAGGGGACGATTCGCTACCGGTCAGAAACCACATTATCACTACGAAAATAGAACACCACGCGATCCTGCATACCTGCGAATATCTCCAAAAGCAGGGCATCGAGGTCACATACGTAAATGTTGATGAAAATGGACTTGTGAATCTGAAGGAGCTGGAGCGTGCGATCCGTCCGGAGACCTTTCTGATTTCCGTGATGTTTGCCAACAATGAGGTCGGTACGATCCAGCCCATTCGTGAGATTGGAGAGATCGCGAAAAAGCATGGCATTCTGTTTCACACGGATGCGGTGCAGGCTTATGGACATCTGCCCATTCATGTGGAGGAACTGCATATTGACATGCTGAGCGCGAGCGCGCACAAGCTGAATGGACCAAAGGGAGTCGGGTTTCTGTATATCCGTCGTAATCTCCGCATCTCTTCGTTTATTCATGGGGGCGCGCAGGAACGCAAACGGCGTGCCGGCACGGAAAATGTGCCCGGTATCGTGGGCTTTGGCCAGGCGGCAAAGGATGCGTTTGAAACGATGGAAAAGCGCAGCGCGTATGAGACAGAACTTCGGGATTACCTGATCGCCCGCATATTGAAGGAAATTCCGTATTCCCGCCTCAACGGACACCGCACAAAGCGTCTTTCCAATAATGCAAATTTCAGCTTTCAGTTTGTAGAAGGGGAATCCCTGCTGATCATGCTGGATATGGAGGGAATCTGTGGCTCCAGCGGTTCCGCATGCACGTCCGGTTCTCTGGATCCGTCTCACGTGCTTTTGTCTCTTGGCCTGCCGGAAGATCTTGCGCATGGCTCACTGCGGCTGACACTGAGTGCGGAGACGACCAGAGAAGAGATTGACGTGACAGTGGAAACCATAAAGAAAATTGTTGAACGGCTGCGGAGTATGTCGCCGCAGTATGAGGATTTTTGCCGGCACATGTAGAATTGCCGTATGTAAAATAAAGATTTTAAAAGCATAAAGGATACAGGAAGAATTGTTTTATTATGAAAGAAAAAAAAGTCGTCGTCGGCATGTCCGGCGGTGTGGACTCGTCCGTGGCCGCGTATCTTTTAAAGGAGGCGGGCTATGATGTAATCGGTGTGACGATGGAAATCTGGCCGGAGGAATCCGGAGAGGATATGAGCCTGCACGGAGGCTGCTGCGGCTTAAGCGCATCGCAGGATGCCGCGCGTGTGGCGCAGAAGCTGGGGATTCCGCATTATGTCATGAATTTCCGGGAGGAGTTTCGCGAAAACGTGATCAACTATTTTATGGAAGAATACCTCTCCGGCCGCACACCGAATCCCTGCATCGCCTGCAACCGCTATGTAAAATGGGAATCGCTTCTTAGACGCAGCCTGATGCTCGGCGCGGATTACATCGCGACCGGGCATTACGCACGTGTGGAACAGCTTCCGAACGGGAGATACGCGATCCGGCGCTCCGTGACTGCCGCGAAGGATCAGACCTATGCGCTGTATAATCTGACGCAGGAACAGCTTGCCCGCACTTTGATGCCGGTCGGCGAATATGATAAACCGGCGATACGTGCGATCGCAGAACAGCTTGATCTTCCTGTCGCACACAAGCCGGACAGCCAGGAGATCTGCTTCGTTCCGGATCAGGATTATGCGGGGTTTATTGAGAAAAACTGCGGCCGTGCGGTACCGCCGGGCAATTTTGTAACAGCTGACGGGACCGTCCTCGGGCAGCATAAGGGCATCACGCATTATACGATCGGACAGCGAAAAGGCCTGAACCTCGCAATGGGACACCCGGTCTTTGTGACGGAGATCCGTCCGGAGACAAATGAAGTCGTCATCGGCGGGGCAGAGGATGTTTTTACCGACCGTCTCGTCTGCGGTCATCTGAATTTCATGAGCATTCCCAACCTTAAGGACACGCTTTCTGTGACAGCAAAAATCCGCTACAACCATGCCGGAGCCCCTGCCCGTGTAAGACGGATTTCAGAGGATCAGGCGGAGGTACTCTTTGACGAGCCAGTCCGCGCAGTCACGCCCGGACAGGCTGTTGTGTTTTATGACGGAGATTATGTCGCCGGAGGGGGAACTATTTTACGACCTTTTATGTGACAAAGGTCTTGCAATTTTTGACGAAACACGTTAATATAGAAATTGTGTATTTGGGGATCGGATACAAAATCCATAACAACTTTGGACAGGAAATGGAGGGCCAAATGATGAGTATTACAGAGCAAAACATGGCGGGCAAGCGAATCTTATCCCTGCTTGACGACAACAGTTTTGTAGAAATTGGCGGGTACGTGACTGCCAGAAGCACGGACTTCAACATGCCCCAGACAGAGACGCCGGGAGACGGTGTGATCACTGGCTACGGCGTGATTGACGGACATCTGGTATACGTATACAGCCAGGACGCATCCGTGTTGGGCGGATCAATCGGAGAAATGCACGCGAAGAAGATTGCCGGTCTGTATGATCTGGCGATGAAGACGGGCGCACCGGTGATCGGACTTCTGGACAGCGCAGGACTGCGGCTGCAGGAGGCGACAGACGCGCTGAACGCGTTTGGAGAGATCTATCAGAAGCAGGCGCTTGCGTCAGGTGTGATTCCTCAGATCACAGCAGTATTCGGAAGATGCGGCGGCGGACTTGCCCTGATTCCGGGACTGACGGATTTTACATTTATGGAAGGTGAGAAGGCAGAACTGTTTGTGAACTCACCGAACGCACTTCCGGGCAACACGAAGGAGAAGTGCGATACATCTGCTGCGAAGTTCCAGAGCGAGGAGACCGGCCTGGCAGATTTTGTTGGCACGGAGGATGAGATTCTTGCCAATATCCGCGCGCTGGTATGTATGCTTCCGGCGAATAACGAGGATGATCTTTCTTATGAGGAGTGCACCGACGAACTGAACCGCGCATGTGCGGATCTGGCAAACGCTGCCGGCGACACTTCGATTCTGCTTTCCAATATCGCGGACAACAATCAGTTCGTAGAATTAAAAGAGGCATATGCTCCGGATATGGTGACCGGTTTTCTGCGCCTGAACGGGACAACGGTCGGCGCGGTGGCGAACCGTTCGGAGATCTACGATGAGCAGGGCGAGGTCGTGAGCACGTTTGACAGTGTGATCAGCGCACGCGGTGCGGAGAAGGCGGCAGAGTTCGTTTCCTTCTGCGATGCGTTTGAGATTCCGGTACTGACTCTGACGAACGCGACAGGCTTCAAGGCGAGCAAATGCACCGAGAAAAAGATCGCAAAAGCGGCTGCAAAGCTGACCGCGGCATTCGCGAACGCGACCGTGCCGAAGGTAAATGTGATTATCGGCAAGGCATTCGGCAGCGCCTATGTCGTGATGAACAGCAAGGCGATCGGCGCAGATATGACCTTTGCCTGGAAGGATGCGCAGATCGGCATGATGGATGCGCAGCTTGCTTCCAAGATCATGTATGCGGGCGAGGACGCCAAAGTGATCAATGAAAAGGCAGCGGAATACGCTTCCCTGCAGTCCAGCACCCTCTCTGCTGCGAAGAGAGGCTATGTAGACAACATCATCGAAGCCGAAGATACCAGAAAGTATGTGATCGGCGCATTTGAGATGCTGTATACAAAGAGAGAGGACAGCCCCTCCAGAAAACACGGAACAGTATAAGCGAGGTGATACAGATGAAACTTAGATTAAAAGCGATATTGCTGGCGCTTGGACTTACTGTTTCCGCTTTTTCCATGGGTGTATGCGCGGAGGAAGAGACGGATGCGGCAGAGCAGGTGACGGAAGCGGCTGAGACGGAAGCAGCGGAAGACACGGAAGCAGCGGAGGAAGACTCAGAAGACTCAGAAGACTCTGAGGAAGAAGAGACTGCGGATGAGGATGAGACTGAGACTGAGGCGGAGACCGAAGCGATGACTGCTGAGGAATATTACTCTCAGCTGATTGACAATTATCTGGCGCAGGTCGATACCTGGACGGATGAGCAGGTGGATTCCTATATGGAGAGTGAGGATTCCATTACAGCTCTGATCGCTTACAACTGGAATACCGTAAAGTCTGAGCTTGGCGATTATGTAGAGGTGACCGGGATTATCGGTACAGAGTCTTCGTCGGACGGCTACGGCGGTACGATCACGGCGACCGCGGATTATGAAGGCGTCAGCAAGGGCGGTACAGTTACCGTGACTCTGTCTTATGAGTACACATATTCTTCCACATATGGACAGTACGTGATGAATCTGACTGACCTTACATGGGATGTAGACTATACGCTCGGTGTGATGATGCAGAAGGCAGCGATGAATACCCTGATGGGCATCTGCATCGTATTCCTGATGCTGGCGCTCTTAAGCTTCCTGATCAGCAAGATCCACTACATTCCGGAAGCGCTCGAGGCGCGGAAGAAGGGCAAGGAAGAGCCTGCTCCGGCTCCGAAGCCTGCGGCCGCCCCGGCTCCGGCTGTGGAAGAAGCAGTGGAGGTGAATCCTGCGGATGATCTGGAACTGATCGCAGTGATCACGGCAGCGATCGCAGCGGCGCGTGAAGAGGATTCGACAGTAAATACCGGCGACGCATATGTCGTTCGTTCGATTAAAAAAGTAAACAACAGAAACTGGCGCAGAGCCTGAATACGGGAGGTTAATCATGAAAACTTATACCATTACAGTAAACGGAAATGTCTATGATGTAACAGTAGAAGAAGGTACAGGCGCGGCGGCAGCTCCTGCAGCAGCGGCACCGAAAGCAGCGGCTCCGGCGCCGAAGGCAGCACCGGCACCGAAGGCAGCAGCACCGGCAGCGGGCGGCGCGGCTGGCGCAGTCAAAGTGACCGCTTCCGTACCAGGCAAGGTATTAAGCCTGGAAGCAAAAGTAGGCGACAGCGTGACCAAGGGACAGAACCTGATTATTCTGGAAGCCATGAAGATGGAGATTCCGGTCGTGGCTCCGCAGGACGGCACCGTGGCGAGCATGGATGTTGCCGTAGGCCAGTCAGTAGAGAACGGAGACGTTCTGGCTTCCCTGAACTAATCCATCTTATGCAATCCTATTGACAGGGAGGTAATAAAATGACCTATGTTGTAAATACGTTGTCAAACTTATGGAGTCAGACGGCGTTTATGAACCTGACCGTGGGCAACTACGCGATGATCATCGTGGCGCTTTTCTTCCTCTATTTGGCAATCGGACATGATTTCGAACCCCTGCTTCTGGTTCCGATCGCGTTTGGTATGCTGCTGGTAAATATCTATCCGGATATCATGTCAGCGCCTTATACAGACGCAGCCGGTGTGGAACATGCAGGCGGACTTCTGTATTATTTCTACACATTGGACGAATGGAGTATCCTGCCGTCGCTGATCTTTATGGGGGTCGGAGCGATGACTGACTTCGGCCCGTTGATCGCGAACCCGATCAGCTTCCTGCTTGGCGCAGCGGCACAGATCGGTATCTACGCGGCATACTTCTTCGCCATTCTTCTTGGATTCAACGGCAAGGCAGCCGCTGCGATTTCCATCATCGGAGGTGCGGACGGCCCGACTTCCATCTTCCTGGCTGGTAAGTTAGGACAGACGGAACTGATGGGTTCCATTGCAGTAGCAGCTTATACTTATATGTCTCTGGTTCCGATCATTCAGCCGCCGATCATGAAGGCGCTGACGACGAAGGAAGAGCGCAGCATCAAGATGCAGCAGCTCCGTCCGGTATCAAAGCTGGAGAAGATTCTGTTCCCGATCATCATTACGATCGTGGTTTGCCTGCTTCTTCCGACTACGGCTCCGCTGGTTGGTATGCTGATGCTTGGCAACCTGTTCCGTGAGTGCGGTGTGACAAAGCAGCTGCAGGAGACCGCAGCCAACGCGATGATGTACATCGTTGTTATCCTGCTTGGTACTTCCGTTGGTGCGACCACCAGTGCGGAAGCATTCCTGAATATGGATACCATCAAGATCGTTATCCTTGGTCTGCTTGCGTTTGCGATCGGTACCGCAGCCGGTGTGCTGCTTGGTAAGCTGATGTGTAAGCTGACACATGGCAGGATCAATCCGCTGATCGGCTCCGCCGGTGTATCCGCCGTGCCGATGGCGGCCCGTGTATCCCAGAAAGTAGGAGCGGAAGAAGATCCGACCAACTTCCTGCTGATGCATGCGATGGGACCGAACGTGGCCGGTGTTATTGGTACCGCCGTAGCGGCCGGTACATTCATGGCGATTTACGGTGTGAAGTAAAGGTAACTGTGAAGCTGCTTGGCAGTTACAATAAAGTTATTTTGGAAAGGAGTCATTATGGCTGAACAGGTGAAAAAACCGATTAAGATAACAGAGACGATCCTGCGTGATGCGCATCAGTCTCTGATTGCCACCAGAATGTCAACCGAGCAGATGCTCCCAATCGTGGAGAAGCTGGACAAGGTGGGGTATCATTCCGTAGAGTGCTGGGGCGGCGCGACATTCGATGCATCCCTGCGTTTTCTGAAAGAGGATCCGTGGGAGAGACTTCGTAAGCTGCGTGACGGCTTCAAGAACACAAAACTGCAGATGCTGTTTCGTGGACAGAACATCCTTGGCTACCGTCCGTACGCGGATGACGTGGTAGAGTATTTTGTACAGAAATCCGCTGCCAACGGCATCGATATCATCCGTATTTTCGACTGCCTGAACGACCTGCGCAATCTGCAGACCGCAGTGACGGCAGCGAATAAAGAGAAAGTACATGCGCAGGTAGCGATGTCCTATACGCTTGGCAGCGCTTATACACTGGAATATTGGGTAGACCTTGCAAAGAGAATTGAGGAGATGGGCGCGGATTCCATCTGTATCAAGGATATGGCCGGTCTGCTGCTTCCGTATCAGGCGACTGAGCTGATCGGTGCTCTGAAAGAAACGGTGAAGATTCCGATCCAGCTGCATACGCATTATACCTCCGGCGTTGCTTCCATGACCTATCTGAAGGCAGTTGAGGCCGGTGTTGATGTCATTGATACCGCGATGTCTCCGTTCGCTCTGGGTACCTCCCAGCCGGCGACCGAGGTTATGGTGGAGACTTTCAAGGGCACGCCGTATGATACCGGATTTGACAGCCAGCTGCTCGATGAGATCGCGGATTATTTCCGTCCGCTGCGTGACCAGGCTCTGGAGAGCGGTCTGCTGAACCCGAAGAACATGGGCGTCAACATCAAGACTCTGCTGTATCAGGTACCGGGCGGTATGCTCTCGAACCTGACCTCACAGCTGAAGGATATGCATGCGGAGGACAAATATTACGAAGTGCTTGAGGAAGTGCCGAAGGTACGTAAGGATCTCGGTGAGCCGCCTCTCGTAACTCCGTCTTCTCAGATCGTCGGTACGCAGGCCGTGATGAATATCGTCGGCGGCGAGCGCTACAAGATGGTGACCAAGGAGACGAAGGATATTTTAAGCGGCAAGTACGGCGCTACGGTGAAGCCGTTTGATGAAGAAGTGCAGAAGAAGTGCATTGGAGACGCGGAAGTCATCACCTGCCGTCCGGCAGATCTGATCCCGGACGAGCTGGATACACTTCGTGGAGAGATGGCTGAATGGTCTGAGCAGGAAGAGGATGTCCTGACCTACGCTCTGTTCCCGCAGGTAGCGGTTGATTTCTTTAAATACAGACAGGCGCAGGAGCAGAAGATTGATCCGACCCTGGCGGATGAGAAGAACAAAGCATACCCGGCATAAAAGATTGTAACCTGGCAGGATATCGGCAAAGAGGCCGTAACACAATGGGCAGAATACGTGATGTGCGGATTACCGGACAGGGTATTTTGCCTGTTGTTATGTTAGGATCAGGAAATTACAATATCTGATCTGCTGATTGCACCAGTTCCAGGAGGAGTATGGCCGGTGACCCGCATATATTTATTCATGTTGGCCTGACTGTATCGGAGGTGTCCGGTCTCACACTGATAATCCCGGGAACACGCTCCGGCTGGTGTGATTATTATGATAATCGCATCGTAACTGTTCAGTACCTTTGCAGCTGCGAGAAAAGGCTGTTTCATATCGCTGCCTGATTTGCGCGGACTGCATTATATTTGTATGACAGGTATATGGACATGTTTTGAAAAGGAAATTGTTATGAAAAATACTACTCTTGTAATTATGGCGGCAGGCATAGGCAGCCGTTTTGGCGGCGGCGGTGTGAAACAGCTGACATCCTTTGGCCCGGGCGGAGAGATCATTATGGACTACTCCATCTACGATGCGATAGAGGCGGGCTTTAATAAAATCGTTTTTGTGATCCGGCATTCCATGGAAAAGGATTTTCGTGAGATCATCGGTGACCGGATCGCAAAGAAAATTCATGTGGAATATGCCTTTCAGGAACTGGAGAATCTGCCGGCCGGCTATTCGGTGCCGAAGGGCAGGACAAAGCCCTGGGGGACTGGACAGGCGATCCTGGCCTGCCGTGAGGTTGTTCATGAACCGTTTGCTGTTATAAATGCGGATGATTATTATGGAAAGGATGCGTTCCATAAGGTGCATCAGTTCCTTGTGGATGCTGCGGAAAATAAGATTCCTGATAAGATTCCTGAACCGTCGGATCCTGTATCTGGCAACAGATTTGCTTCTGCTGCTGTAAGACAGACGCGTTATCAGTTCTGCATGGCAGGTTTTATTCTGAAAAATACACTTTCAGAGCATGGAGGTGTGACTCGCGGTATCTGCCGTGTGAATGAGCAGGGCGAGCTTTCAGAGATCCTTGAGACAAAGGATATTATCAAGACTTCGGACGGCGCAGCGGTTTATTCAGCGAATGCCAGCCTGATTCCGCTGAATCCGGATTCTCTTGTCTCCATGAATTTCTGGGGCTTTACACCGGATTTTATGGAAGAACTTGAAAATGGGTTTATACAGTTTCTGGATGAACTGGACGAGAACGCACAGAAGGCAGAATATCTGCTTCCGACTATTGCTGACCGCCTGCTCAAGGAAAAAAGAGCAGACATCACCGTACTCCCCTCAAATGACAAATGGTTTGGCGTGACATTCCGCGAGGATGTGCCAATTGTAAGAGCGTCCATTCTGGATCTGATTAAGGATGGGAAGTACCCGGAAAGTCTGTTTTAAAAGAGACTGTTAAAAACTTTTTTGGATGATCGGCCACATCCACTTTTTATTGATGATAAAAAATTCCCTTTACAAAAAGGGTATTTTTTAGTAGAATGAAAAAACACGGGGTATGGCGTAGCTTGGTAGCGCGCTCGGCTGGGGGCCGAGAGGTCGCAGGTTCAAATCCTGTTGCCCCGACTGAAAAGCCTGTTTCAGAGATCATTATTATTTGGAAGGTGATTCCGGGAAAGGTAAGACATCTGTTTGCGGATGTCTTTTTTTATGCCTTTGATAAATAGAAATCATTTCAAAAAACACTTGACAAGCCACTTAAAACAATGCATAATATCACATACAGATAAGAATAAACAATATAACTGAAAATAACACCTTGAAACTAAGCACATAAAATATTAAATTCCATTCTACTTTTCTGTAAACAATTCGTACAAAAGAAAACCTGAGAATATCGCAAGAAAAAAGTAATTGAAAGGGGTTGGCTTTTCATGGCAGGAATGGAGTATGCCCTGCCCGAAAACAGCGGATACCGAATGATCCGTCGAATAGGCAGCGGAGGTGAAGGCGCGGTTTACCTTGTCTGTCATATCAAAACGGATCAGTTAAGGGCTGCGAAAGTATTGATTAACATCCGGGAAAACTGTCGGCATGAATTGGATATGATGAAAAATCTGAATCATCCTTCTCTTCCGAAAGTGATTGATATTCTGGAAGAGGGAGAGAATACCTGGCTGATTATGGAATATATTCAGGGCTGCCGTCTGGATCAGGCTGTTTTACTTGGGCTTGGGAAAAAACAGCTTTGGTTCGTGGCAGATCAGCTGGCACAGGTGCTGATTTATCTGCATGGAAGGAAAAATCCGGTTTTACATCTGGATATTAAGCCTTCTAACATTTTGCTTCGACCGGACGGAAGACTGGTTCTGATTGATTTCGGCGCGTCGATTCGGGGACATCCGGAAAAATGGATAAATCCGGGCTATGGAACACCGGGATTTGCAGCTCCAGAGCAACTGACAGAAGGGGCTTCTGTGGATGTGAGGACAGATTTGTTTGGAGCCGGTGCAGTGTTGTATTATTGCCGTTATGGAAAAACGCCGGATTCGAACATAGGACGACAAAAAAGAGACAGTTTTGCCAGGGTTATTTCAAAATGTATTCAAAAGGACCCTGAAAAACGTTATGCAGACAGCCGGGAATTTTACAGGGCACTCTGCCGTGCCAGAAAGTCAGAAAAGAAACATCGTCTGTTGTATGAATGTCTGGGCGCGGTCGGACTGCTTTTACTGTCAGGTGTTTTCCTGTTTTCGGATTTACAGAGCGGGCAAATCCAGGAACTTCTATTTTCTGCGGAAGTGTCCGTAACACAGAAAAGCGGATATGGATCCATACAGGAAGCAGACGAGCGGGATGATCCGGATAAAGAAGAAGGGGAGGAGAACTTTCCGGAACAAAAGGAAGAAACATCTGATGTGGAACAGACGGAGAAGAAGGATGAGACAGGTGTGGAGAAACTGTCGGAAAGCGATGGGGAAACCGAATCAGAGTTGGATAAGCAGGAAGAATATAACCGTCTGCTTTCCATGGCCGGCGGTCTGGGATTCGTGCAGGCAGTCGAGTGTTACAGAAATGCATCCTTATTATTTCCGGGAGATGGGGAATGGTATTTAAACATGCTGGAACAGGTAACTTCGGACGGATTGTTTGAAGAGTCGGAAGAGGAGGCGGTGAAAGAACTGATTTATAATCTGTTGCCGGGCGGCAGCAGTACAGCATTGGAATTTCTGGAAGAGAATGCAGAATCGTATGGTCTGGTGACATATCGTCTGGGTCTTGCGTACTGGTATTTTTATGAAGGAAGCGGGGGAAAGAGCGCTGCTGCCTGGTGGTTTCAAAAAGCATTGACAGCAGAGGAATCTCAGATGAATGAACCGGAGGACTGGACTGCTACCGCCGAAATTCTTGCGCGGATTGGTTCTTACTATGGAATGCTTGGCAGTACAGGAACGGATACGGAGCGTTTACGAAAAGAATGGGACTATTGGAAAGATTTGCAGCAACTCTGGGAATTTTATCGTTTGCAGGAGGAAGACGAGAAGATTTGCTGTAAGTGTGCGGAGGAATTATTATCTCTTCTCACCCTGCATGCTTATATTTTGTATCAGAATGGGGTATCGAAAGAAGCAATGCTGGGAATCGCTGCAGATATTGAGGAATACCTGTCGAAAGATTTTCAATCTGTCGATGCAGCAGAACTGGAAAAGCTTGAAAATATGGTTCAGAATTCGTCCGCTGCGGTAGAGCGTGTTTTTCAGAATGAAAAGGGGGAATCGCAGAATGAGTAGACAGCAGGAAAGAAATAAAAAACGACAAAGAAAATACTGGATAAATAAAAAACCGAGGGAACGTTTTCTTGTTCTTGCAATGATTATGGTAATGATTTCTGTAAGCGTCGGAGGCGTATTAGCTGATGTGTTTACAGGTAATTATTATGTAGAAGCCTCTGACGTGAAAGAAGAAGAAATAGAGGAAAGGAATCCGTCAGATTCAGAAGGCGAGAGCGAGACAGAAAGCGAGAG
>JAJBTU010000012.1 GCA_020860715.1 Clostridiales bacterium
CGAGCCCTTATAGGGCGGAAATCAAACCACCGGCTTAGCCGGTGGTACTGATTTACAGCTTTGTACCGGTCAGCATCTCATACGCCTGCAGATATTTGTCGATCGTCTTCTGCACGATATCTTCCGGCAGCGTCCAGTCATTGCCCGGGTTCGCTTTCAGCCAGTCGCGGGCAAACTGCTTGTCAAAGGACGGCTGGGAGTGTCCCGGCTCATAACCGTCCGCCGGCCAGAAGCGGGAGCTGTCGGGGGTGAGCATCTCGTCGCCTAAAACAAGATTGCCCTCCTCATCCAGGCCGAACTCAAACTTCGTATCCGCGATGATGATACCGCGGCCGAGCGCATAATCCGCGCACTTTTTATAAAGCGCAATCGTGCAGTCACGCAGCTTTGCCGCGTATTCCTCACCTTTTCCGGGGAACTCTTTCTCCAGATGCACGATGCTCTGCTCATAAGAAATATTCTCGTCGTGATCCCCGATCTCCGCTTTGGTGGACGGCGTATAAATCGGCTCCGGCAGCTTATCTGACTCCTTCAGCCCCTCCGGCAGCGTAATGCCGCAGACCGTGCCGTTTTTCTGATAACTTGCCCACCCGCTGCCAGTGATATAGCCGCGAACAATGCATTCAATCGGCAGCATTTTCAGCTTCCGGCACATCATGCTGTTTCCGTCAAATTCCGGTCTGCGAAAGAACTCCGGCATATCCTTCACATCCACGGAAATCATATGGTTCGGCAGAATATCCTTTGTTATATCAAACCAGAAACGCGACATCTGCGTGAGGACGGTGCCCTTCTTCGTCACCTCATTCTTTAAGATCACATCGAAGCAGCTGATCCGGTCAGTCGCCACCATAATCAGGCTGTCCCCATTGTCATAGATTTCGCGTACCTTGCCTTCTTTGACTGGTTTCCATTCGTTCATTTTACATTTCCTCTTCTTTCCTGCACTCTTTACCATCTGCAATCATATCTGTGCAGATCATATCACAAAACCGCCGGTTCCACAACCATATTTCTTATTTCTGAATCCGCATACTTGACAAGCAAAGCCAAAACTGCGTATGATAGGTCGAAAGTGCAGAAACAGAACATCCATCAGGAGGAATCAAAATGTCAGCAGACGGATTAAATAAAACAATCGAGACACCGGAAGTCCTTTTACAGTTGGAAACCGAAGCATACCAGACCGCAGCAGAGCTGCTTGCTCTTGCGAAGCTGCAGCCCGGGGAGTTGCTCGTCGTGGGCTGTTCGACCAGCGAAGTGGCCGGGGAGCGTATCGGCTCTTACTCCAGCCCGCAGCTGGCGGAAGCCGTCTTCACCGGGATCGCCCGGGCCGCCGGGGAGCATCAGGTCTATCTCGCGGCACAGTGCTGCGAGCATCTGAACCGGGCGCTGATCCTGGAGCGGGCCGCCGCAAAAGCATATGGATATGACCCGGTAAATGTCGTACCGCAGCCCAAGGCCGGCGGTTCCTTCGCCACCGCGGCGTACCGTCATTTTGCTGAGCCGGCGGCTGTCGAGCATATCCGCGCACACGCCGGGATCGACATTGGCGATACCCTGATCGGAATGCATCTGCGGGACGTGGCCGTGCCGGTGCGCATTCCGCAGAAAACCATCGGCGAAGCTCATGTTGTCTGCGCAAGGACCCGTTTTAAATTTGTCGGCGGAAGCCGTGCCGTTTATGATGAATCGCTTTTGTAATAAACTGGTATGATTAATTTTTATAAAATTGGGTATTTTGATAATGCCATAAAAGGCATACAATAGGCGGCATAAAGATAAGACCAAGGAGGCCCATTATGAAAAAGCTGAATACAAAGAACCTTGTCATTGCCGCCCTGTTCGCAGCCCTTGCCTGCGTCATGACCATGTCCGTGCGGATCCCGATCCCCGGCACACAGGGCTATATTCATCCCGGCGACGCCGTCGTGATTCTGTGCGGTATTTTTCTCGATCCGGCAGCTGCATTCTTTGCCGCTGGGATCGGCTCTGCTCTCGCCGATCTGCTCGGCGGATATTTCATCTATGTTCCGATCACATTCGTCATCAAGGGACTGGTCGCACTCTGCGGCGGACTGCTTTATCGCAGCCATGCGGCCGGCAGACTCAACAAGCATCTCGTGGTAGCGCTCTGCGGCGTCATTGACATTCTCATCGTTGCGGGCGGCTATTGCTTCTGCGAAATCTTCCTGTACGGGGCGCCGGCTGCCCTTTCAAGCGTGCCGGCAAACTGCGTTCAGGGTGTAAGCGGCCTGATCATTGCGTCCGTGCTGTTTCCGGTGCTCGAGGCGGCGCTCCGGCAAATCCAGATGCAATGACAGCGTTTTATTCAGAAGGGGTTTCATATGGATTGACATGTACCATGACATGCTTGATATTGTCAAATGATTTCTCCAGGCCGGAATGAACGCGCTCCGCGATCGCATGCGCGTCCTCCAGCTCCATATGCGCATCCACAGCGATCTCCACGTCCACATAGACCTTTTCCCCGAACATCCGCGTCTGCAAAAGATCAATTCGTCTGACGCCTTCCTGCCGGGCGATAAAGTCATGCACCTGCTGTGTATACTCCTCATCGCAGGCCGTATCCGTCAGCTTTCGGGCAGCATCCCGGAAAATATCCACGGCAACTTTCAGAATGAACAGACAGATGACGACCGCCGCCACCGAGTCCAGCACCGGGAACCCGGCTCTGGCTCCGGCGATGCCGGCCAGAGACCCAATCGACGAGAGGGCGTCCGAGCGGTGATGCCAAGCGTCTGCCATAAACGCGGAGGAATGCATCTTCTTTGCACAGGCCCGGGTGTAACGGAACATCCACTCCTTTGACAGGATCGACACGATCGCCGCTGCCAGCGGAAGGATGCCGGGCACAGTGAGCGCGTCGTAGTTTCCGGCCAAAATTGTCCGCATCCCCGTCATGCCGATGCCAATTCCGGTGACAAGCAGAAGCGCCGCCAGAATTTCTGAAGAAATACATTCAAAACGTTCATGTCCGTACGGATGCCCCGCGTCCGCACCTTTTTTCGATATCTTTACTCCCACAAGAGCAATCACCGTCGTGACCACATCAGAAAGAGAATGAACCGCGTCCGAGACCATCGCGCTCGAATGGCCGATCACTCCGGCAAACAGCTTGAACGCGGAGAGAAGCACATTCCCAGCAATGCTGACGGCAGAGACACGTTCCGCCAGATGCGTCTCCACCCCCGCATTTTGTGCCTCCCTGACGGGCATGCCGGAACCGGCGTTCGTTTTTTCCTTTTTCAATACAGAATTCTTCATAACAGGCAGCCTCCTTCTACTCCGGTAATGGTAAGATTTTCGTTTTTATCATCTCAGGGTATGGAAAAGTAAAAAGCATCCCGAGGCGATAGTAAATAAGTACTTACTACTGTCCCGCAGATGCTTCGTTACCTGCTGTCGCTTATGCGACCCGGCTGTCAGAGCCCTTCCGGACCGTATACGAAATAGTCCTTCACTGGTTCAGACGCCTGATCAGTCTGTACTGTAGATAATTGCAGTCCCAATCCGCATTTGTTTGTTCCAATCACCATCTCACAAGGCATGCCGCGCTGGAAAGTCCGCCGCCAAACGCTACCATTGCAAGCAGATCTCCTTCTTTCAGCTTTCCGGCACGGTTCCACTCATCGAGCAGCAGCGGAATGCTGGCCGCGGAGGTATTTCCGTATTTCTGCAGGTTCACACAAAAATGATCCTCCGGAATCCCTTTCATTTTATGCGCTGCACTGTCTATTATGCGCTTATTCGCCTGATGAGGGATCACCCAGTCCACATCCTCTTCCTTCAGCCCGGCTTTCAGAAGCACTTCATCAACCCGCTTCGGAAGATTGTGCACGGCAAATTTGTAAGTCTCCTGTCCGTCCATGTACAGAAGGGGAAGTTTCTGTTCTCTGTCAAGCCACGGCGAGATTCCGTTATCAGTCGGGATCGAGATCACCTCATCATTTCCCTCCGTGACAAAAGAGGAAGCCAGATAATTGTCGCCGGGCTCCAGAACCGCGGCTCCTGCCCCGTCCCCAAACAGAACAGCCGTCGAGCGGTCTTTCCAGTTCAGAATGCGGGACATGGACTCCGCTCCGATCAGAAGCATTTTTCGGATCCCGCCTCTGGCAAAAAAGGCGGAAGCAGTATCCATCAGATAAATCCAGCCGGTACAGGCAGCGCTCAGATCCACACAGGGGCACTGCGCGCCAAGATCCCGCTGTACGAGCGCGGCCACCGACGGGCAGATATATTCCCCGCTGATCGTCGCACACAGAATCATATCGATCTCATCCGCAGTCGCATGCGCGTTCTCCAGCGCGTTCTTCGCCGCTTTCAGCGCCAGCTGCGAAGTCGTCTCCGTCGTGCAGATATGCCGCTGTTCGATTCCGCTGCGGCTCCGTATCCACTCGTCGCTCGTATCCATATATGCGACCAGATCGTCATTCGTCACCACATTCTCCGGCACACAGCTGCCCGTGCCCGTGATCTTAAAACTTTTCGGTCTGCCGCCTCTGCTATCGTCTGATTGATTCTGTCCGTACATGATTCGCTCCTGTCTTCGTGTCGTCTGTTCATCCCCTGATTCTTTCTTCTTCCCATCTGACGCCTTTCCGGCTGTCATCAGCGGAGGGACTTCCGTCATCCGTAAAAAACATTCTCTGGCATTGTATCTCATTACAGGGAATAAGGCAAGAAAATTCTTTCATTTTCCCGTTTTTCCCGCTTTAAACACCGCCATCATCTCCCGTGTCAGGCTCACGCCATCGTCTTCCGGGATCTCATCCCGTGTACACCATTTTCCGACCGACAGTTCCGTCTCATCCAGCAAAATACGACTTTCACCGTCCACATCCGCAAAAAAACCCATCAGAAGCGTATCCGTAAACGACCAGGGCTGGCTTTTATAGTAGCGGATGTTTTTTACTTTCAGCCCGACTTCCTCCATCACTTCACGCTCGACCGTCTCCTCAATGGTCTCGCCGATCTCCGCAAATCCGGCGATCAGAGCATAATTTGGATTTGCCCTTCCCGCGTACTTTGTCAGCAGAAGCCTGTCTTTGTCCGTCACCGCGACGATCACAGCCGGGCAGATCTTCGGATATTCCATCTGTCCGCAGGCCTCGCAGTGCATCACGCGCTCCTTCTGGCTGTGAACCATTTTCCTGCCGCAGGCAGGACAAAAGCGGCGGCTCCGGTACCAGCTGTAAAGCTGCATGCCTGTAACGCCGGCAAAAGCGGCTTCCCTGGGGCCGCATATGCGCAGCCGTTCAATCTTCTCCCATGTAAATCCCGGAAACAGTTCCGGCATTCCGCCGTCACAGACCTGGTGACTGTCCGGCTCACTGCGTCCGGCTGCCATCCCCGGCACGACCGTCTCCTCAAATTCGCGGAACAGAAAATAACTGGTCTGATCGATCGAAAACAGGTAAGTCGCGTCCTGTTCCCGATACGGACAAACCTTCCTGACCTCTCCAAATGTCAGAAAGGAAATCCCGTTGTCAGAGCAGCTTACAAGAATCTCCCTCCCGCGGTAAAACAAAATCCGGTCATCTTCTGACGGCCGGACATCCGGCCTGTATGTATTGCGGTATCTGTATTTTCCGATCTCCTGAATCATGGCAATCCTTTTCTTTGGCTTAAGCCGTATTTTTTTTCCTGTTTCTGACGAAACCATTATAAGCGAAAATAAGAAACGGCACAAGAAAAATATGTCCTGTACCAAACCGGTACAGGACATATTAAGAGGAAATTATTATGAAATAGAAATCAGCCTTTTACGCCGCCGAGCGCCACGCCTGCCACAATGTACTTGGACAGGATCAGGTAAACGATAACCAGCGGGATGATCGCCACGAACAGTCCTACGTATACCACACCATAATCCGTACGGAACTGGTTGGAACTTAAGAGCTGTACGAACATAGGCAGGGTCTTCTTGGAGTCCGTAGTCAGGATGACCGTCGGAGTAAACAGGTTGTTCCACTGCGCGATGAACTGGAAGATCGCCTGCGTCGCCACAGCCGGCTTTAAGATCGGCAGGACAACGCTGTTGAACGTCCGGAACTCGCCGGAGCCGTCGATACGGGCCGCCTCGATCATTTCAATCGAGAGGATACTGTCCATATACTGCTTCATGAAGAAGACAACCGTCGGCGTCGCGATCGTCGGAATGATCAGCGGGATATAGGTATCTACCAGATTCAGTCTCAGCATGAAGCGGTAGAAACCAATGATGGAAATCTGGCTCGGCACCATCATGACTGCCATGATGAACGCCCAGGCAAATTTCTTCGCCTTAAAATCATATACATGAACGCCATACGCGGTCATGGATGAGAAATAAACCGAAAGGACAGTGCCCGGAACCGTGATGCAAAGGGAGTTAAAAGTCGCCCTCTGCAGCGTGATCTGCATACCATTCTGCTTCGCGAGCAGGTTTTTCCAGTTTTCAAGGAAATGGGTGGACGGAAGCAGGGACAGGCCGGATTTGATCGCGGCAGATGTCCTGGTCGCGTTCATACACAGGATTACGAACGGCAGCAGGGAAACAATACAGAAAAGTATGCATACTACCGTACGAAACACTTTTTTTCGTCTGAGAGAACGCAGATAACTCTCATCTGTCATCATTATCTACCACCTGCCTTTCTTCTGGCTTTTTCTGCCTTTTTCAGTTTCTTCTCTTCTTTGTCACCCATGAAGAAGAACAACAGCAGGCTGACAATCAGAGTCACAACAAACAGGAATACCGATACAGCCGCGGCTTTTCCGACATCGCTGTTGTACAGACGCATGATGTACATGGTCATCGTCGTCGTCGTATTGTTTGGAAGTCCCTGATAGCCGGTCTCGGTCACGTTGAACAGCGCCGGGATGTCGTACATCTGCAGACCGCCAATCGCGGAGGTCACCAGTGTGTAGAGCAGGATCGGCTTCAAAAGCGGAAGCGTGATATCCGTAAACTTCTTCCAGCCGCCCGCGCCGTCGATATCCGCCGCCTCATAAAGCACCGGGTCAATGCCCAGCACGCCGGAGATCAGCATAATGGAGGTATTGCCGTACCACATCCACCAGAGGATCAGAGAGATCAGTCCGCGGCTGCCCGCCACACTCGACATGAAGTCAAAATTCTCGGAAAGGATGCCAATGCTCTTCAAAGCCAGCGTGATCGGTCCATACTGAGAAAACAGGTTCTTAAACAGGACGGAAACCGATGCCGCCGTGATAACGCTCGGAAGATATATGATGACCTTGATTGCTCCGGTACCCTTTACCTTCACCTTGGTGTCCGTAAGCCAGACAGCCATCAGAAGGGATACCAGAATCTGCGGAACAAAGTTGCAGCCCCACATGATCAGGGTATTTTTCAGATATTGGAGTACGTACGCGGTCTCACCAGGAGCCAGACCAAAGATATTCAGAAAGTTCTGAATTCCGGCAAAGCTGATCACCTCGCGGCCGTTACGCTTATAGTAAGATAAGGTGCTGTAATAAAACGTGTTGATCAAAGGCCATAACTGAAAGATCAGGTATGTAATAAAGAACGGCGCTATAAAGAAATAGCCATATCTGCCGTATGTAACTCTCTTTTTTTTGTTCTTTTTCATAATGCCTCCTGGATATGTCGTGGACCCGCCCCGCGAA
This sequence comes from Clostridiales bacterium, assembly GCA_020860715.1. Classification (GTDB taxonomy): domain Bacteria; phylum Bacillota; class Clostridia; order Lachnospirales; family Lachnospiraceae; genus Choladousia. The sequence goes on from JAJBTU010000012.1 coordinate 7,657, forward strand.
TCTATGACATTAGACACAAATCCTGACAGGCAGGAATTCTGCAGAATGAATCTTCATTTTAAAGAATGTGTTGCTCCTTCTTTGTAAGAAGAAGCAGCACGTCCGATTATGTTACAAATTCAGTTTATGGATGCTGATTACTCTACGCTCAGGTAAGAATAGGTATCATGGATGGATGCTGTCAGGTCTGACAGAGCTGTATCCAGATCCTTCTCGCCAGTTACATAAGCCTGGCACTCGTTATCGAGCAGAGACAGGATGGTCTGATCCTCAGCAGTTACAGTAGAAGCATCGATCGCGTCTGCCTTGTCAAGGAAGAACTCGATGAAGTTCTGGTCATTTCCGCTGTACATCATACCATTGCCGTCTGCAGAAGCGCCGCTCTCAACGATTGCTTCAATCGCTGCCGTATTATTTACATAGTCAGAATTCTGAGCGTTGATCGCTACCATACCGTCTGTATCAGTGGTCAGATAACTCATGATCAGAGCTGCAAGCTCAGTGTCAGAGCACTCAGCCGTAGCTGCCAGACCTGTGCCGCCCCAGAAGCACTGCTCCTGTGCTGCAACAAGGATGGTGTTGTCATGCCATGTCTCAGAATCAGCAAGTGACCAATATACGAACCACGGGCATCCGAAGTATGCAAGAGCTGCGTTGGAGGTTTCTCCGTCGCCGTCCATGTTAGCATACCAGTCAGAGCTCCACTGAGAGGTGTTGTAGGTCAGATCCTCATCATACAGGGTCTTCGCGGTCTCAAGGTAAGTAGTTACATTCTCGTCAAGGGTGATGACATCGTTCTCATCATAGAAGCCAACCTCACGGGAGTTCATGAGGGATCTCTTGATCTCATCATAGCCGGAGAACAGCTTGCAGGTGCCGCCTGATGCTTCGTTTACCATCTCAGCGGTAGCGATGATGGTGTCAAGATCTGTGAAGTAAGCAGCTACTTCATCCGGATCGGTCGTGCCGAGATACTTCTCAGCGAGGTCTGCACGTACTGCGTAGCAGCCCGGTGTCGCCTGCCAGAACAGAGCCTTTACATTACCGTCAACATCTGAACCAAGATCGATGTTGTACTGATACATGTTCGCCAGAGAATCCTCAGAGATGCCAAGATCAGAGATGCTCAGCAGCCAGTCGCTGTTGGTGTACTTCTGTACATAGTCAACCTCGAGGCCCATCAGATCCGGATACAGCTCGTTGCTGGAGCCTTCCTCCAGAACTGCGTCCAGCTTTGTCTGATAGTAGTCAGAACCGCCTGTGTTTACGAATACGATTCTGGAATACTCTTCCGGATACGCCTCAGCAAATACGGTATCAAGGATCGTCTTGATATCATCATTCCAGCCCCAGACTACGAACGCGTCGTCAGCAGAAGAATCACCGGTGATTGTGTTGTCCGGCTCAGTCTCTTCCTCAGCTGCTACCGGAACAGCAATCGACGCAACCATAGTGCCAGCCATCAGCAGGCTTAACCATTTCTTGCTCATTTTGTTTCCTCCTTATAAAATGAATTTGTTTGTAGCTCTATTTCAATTACTTTAAAAGTAATGGAAATCAATTGATCTTCCGGACGGTCTGACCTTCCAGAATAAAACTCTTGACTGTGTGGATCGTCGGCGCCGCCGTCATCGGCCGCTCGATCTCATCAATCAGGCTCTCCGCCGCCAGCTTTCCGAGGGCTTCCATGTCCTGCCGGATCGTCGTCAGTCTCGGCTCACTGTACTGCAGTGACCGGATGCCATCGTATCCGGCTACCGAAACGTCCTCCGGAACTCTTAAGCCTCTGGCCCGGATGGCGTTCATCCCGCCGATCGCCGCCACGTCATCCGGATACAGAATACAGGTCGGCGGCTCATTCAGATCCAGAAGCGCTTCCGTCTTCTCGTATGCCTGCTTCCAGTCCCGGTACAGGGACGATACTATGTATTCCTCACGGACCTCCTGTCCGTGCTCCTCCATACTGCGATAGTAGGAAGCAAGTCTCTGTCTGGTCACCCGCCCTTCATCACCGTGGATATAGGCAATCCTTGTGTGACCCTGATTTAATACATACTCCATCAGCCGGGTCATGCCATCGGTATTGTCTGAAACGACCGCCGTGCGGTTGTCGGCAATGTAGTCAACGGTAACGACCCTCACGCTGCTGCGAAGCAGCTCCTGCACTTTCGGATCCGTAAAATCGGAACAGGCTATCGCTACTCCGTCGAATCCCCTGTACTGTGCTCGCTCTACATATGACATGTCCTGAGACGACGTATTCAAAAATGTAATGTCATAGCCTCTGGACTCCGCAGTGATTTTCAAATTCTCCAGCACACCGGAGAAGAAATCATGGGTAAGGCCGCTTTGTGCCGCATCCTGAAACAGTACTCCCAGATTGTAGCTGCGGTTCGTCTTCAGGTATCGAGCGGAAAGGTTGGGCAGATATCCCATCTGATCCGCCGTCTCTCTGACGTACTGCTTCGTCTTCTCACCAATATCGTGGTGATCACTCAGCGCCTTACTGACAGTCGCTACAGATACTCCGCAGGCCGCCGCGATTTCTTTCATGGAAACCATGCTTTTCTCCTTGCTTGTCAAATCTGTCATTACTTAAACGATTTCTTATTTGTATTAAACAGCATTTCGACCATTTTGTCAACCTCTTTTTTCGTCAATTTCACGTTTTGGGCAATGTGCTTTTTTTATATCTTTCCGTTTTGTGCATTTTCACGTCGAATTTTAAAAAATCCTGCGGGCGGTTCAAACGCGCCCCGTTTGATTCGCGTTTCCACCCTCCAAAACTTCTAAAACGTTTTCTAAAAAGGGAGCGCTCTCGCGCTCCCCTGTCAGATCAGCGGTCGTATTACATTGCGGTAAAGGGCTCCGTAGATGGACCGGTACAATGGTTCGCATTCCTCGAACGTCAGTCCCCGGCAGGTCGAAAGGAGTTCCATCTTTACCCCGAACAGCTCCGCGTCGATCCCTGTCTCATTCAACCCGTTGCGCAGGTAAAAATTCCTGCGGCGCAGCCGGATATCATCCGGCGCCGTATCCGTATCCGCCTTCTCGATCTCCAGAAACATCTGCCGGTCACTGTAAAGGCCTTCGAGCAATTCGAGCGCCATGGTCCCGTAGCCCTGATTGCGCCAGCGCTCATCGATTGCAAAATAATCGAGCAGAACCAGGTGCTCCGCATAGGCCACAATCGCAAAGCCGATCCGTTTTCTCTCCTCCCGTATCAGGAGGATCTCCATCTCTCCCATGGAAGCCTTGCGCTCAATCAGGGAAAACGGCTTGCGCTCATTGTCAGGAAACGCTCTCTGATACAGATCCAGAATATAATTCATGTCCAGGCTGTCTGCTGTACTGATATCCATATCCGCACCTTTTTCTTACTGTAACTGTTCAGGACAGGTCTTCGCACCTGCTGCGAAGACCGTATGAAAAAGTTTAACATATGGGGAAAGCCCCTCGCGCAGCGATTATAAATGGGCTTTCCCCTCGTAGCTGTGAAGGTGCTGAACAGTTACGCTTTGCTCAGATACGCTTCTATATTCTTCACCGCTTCCTGCTCATCCGCGCCCTCGGCGGTCACCACTACCTTTTCCCCGGTATCCAGACCCAGCGTCATCATGCCCATGATGCTCTTGGCGTTCACCGTCCTGCCGTCGGTCTCAAAGTGAATCTCGCTCTCATACTGGCTCGCCACCTGCACCAACATCGCTACCGGTCTTGCCTCCAGCCCGCTCGGAAGCTGAATCGTGATCTCTTTTTTTGTCATAATCATTCCTCGCTTTCTCTTACCTGCTCTGCCAGCCGGCCGAGTTTTCTCAGCCTGTGATTTACTCCTGATTTGCCGATGGGAGGAGTCAGCATCTCTCCCAGCTCCGCAAGCGAAGCGTCCGGATGATCCAGCCGCAGTCTCGCTGTCTCCGCGAGATTCGACGGGAGTTGTTCAAAGCCAATCCGGTCAATCAGGAATCGGATCTCTTCCGCCTGTCTGACAGATGCATTTACAGTCTTGTTGATGTTTGCCGCTTCACAGTTTACCTTGCGGTTCACGGAATTCCTCATCTCCCGGACGATCCGGATATTCTCCAGATTCATCAGCGAGACATGCGCTTCCATGATGTTCAGCATGTCAACAATCTGGGCTCCTTCCTTAATATATACAATGTAATGGCTTTTACGCTGTACAATTTTGGCATCGGGGCCGAATGAATGAATCAGTGCCTGCAGCTGTCCGGCGCAGCTTCTGGTCGGACAGACGATCTCGAAATGGTAAAATTTTTCAGGATTGCTGATCGATCCTGCACAAAGAAAAGCGCCCCGAATACAGGCTCTGCGGCAGCAGGGCTGCTGCACCAGAAGCGGATCTACCGCAGGACCGTTTCTCACGGAAGATGGCCGAACAGGCTTCTCCTCTTTTGCGCCGGCCAGAATGACGGCATCGTCTGCCATCTTCAGCGCTCGCAGGATATGTCCCGCCGTCTCCGGATCTCTTACCAGAACTGTGTAGATCCAGTCGCTCTTCTTTTCACTTCTGAGTATATGTACTGAGACATCAACACTTATATTAAATGTTTTTTTCAATAATGTAAAGCATTTTCTTGCGACCAAAAAATTTTCTGTGCGGATTTTTATGACCTGGCCGTCCCCGGCCGGAAGAATCTCTCCCGCCAGACGGATCATCATGGCCAGTTCTGCCAGCCTGCAATGTCTTGCAGCCGGGATCTGCGCGGAGAGTTCCTGCCGCACTTCCTGCGAAAATGACATACCGGATCTGTCTCCTTTCCCGAATGGCTTTTCGTGGTGATTAACGACGTTTTTACTGCAATATACGGATCTCCGGCTCCAGAGTCACACCAGACTGTGTCTTCACCCGCTCTGTCACATCCGCGATCAGCTGCAGGACATCTGCGGCGGTCGCGCCGCCCCGGTTGACGACAAAGCCGCAGTGTTTTTCCGAAACCTGCGCCCCGCCGACCGTATATCCCCTCAATCCCGCATCCATGATCAGCTTCCCGGCAAAATAGCCCTCCGGACGTTTGAATGTGCTGCCCGCGCTGGGCAGATCCAGCGGCTGTTTTCTCACCCGCTGCTCCTTCAGTTCATCCATGCGCCGTCTGACGGCGTCAGGATCCCCTTTTTCCAGAACCAGCTTTGCCTCCAGCACGATCCAGCCGTTTGGCAGCACCGCGCTTTTGCGGTAGCCGAGATCCAGATCCGAAGCAGGGATCTCAAGTATGTCGCCTTCCCGTGTCAGAACCGTTGCCGAGAGCAGCACCTGCTTCATCTCCCCGCCGTAGGCTCCTGCGTTCATCACCACCGCCCCGCCAAGCGTTCCCGGTATGCCCGAAGCAAATTCAAACCCGGTAAGCCCCGCCTCAAGCGCACGCTTCGCAATCACGGAGAGCATCGCGCCGGACTGCGCGGTGATGATATAACGCGTTCCCATTTCGTCCGGCTCATCTTCTGACTCCTTCGAGACCGAAACCCGGCTGAAATTTTTATATAACTGCAGCACCAGTCCCCGGTATCCCGCATCGGGCGCCAGAATGTTGCTCCCATTTCCGATCACATAGAACGGATACCCCTGCCCGCGGCAGATCTGTACGATCCGGCAGATCTCCTCCGCAGTCTTTGGCGCGGCAAACAGATCCGCCGGTCCGCCGATGCGGAAGGTAGTGTGTTTTTTCATACTTTCCTGTTCGCAGACGCTTTCGCTCCCCACCGCGTTTCGAAGCAGCATCAGCATTTCTGAAACATCTGTCATATAAATCCCGTCCTCCATCCTGTCAAGACCGCCATCGTTCCTGATTATGAAAGCACTCCGCTTACGCGGATACTCTCCACCGCCTCCAGCAGTTTTTCAGGCGGCAGCACCAGCGCCATGCGCACATATCCCTCTCCAAGCGAGCCAAAGCTGCTGCCCGGCGTGCAGATCACACCGGATTTTTCCATCAGGGTCAGGCAGAATTCATTCGAATCCGTGTAGCCTTCCGGAAGCGGCGCCCACACGAACATCGTTCCCTCGCTGTCCGGCACATTCCAGCCGATGGAGCGTAAGCCGCCGCACAGCGTCCGGTTGCGCTCCTCATATTCCGCACACTGGCTTATGACACTGTCGAACGGGCCGTTTAAAGCCGCGATCGCACCGATCTGCACCGGAAGGAACGTGCCGTAGTCGTACTGGGTCCGCATCGACTTAAATTTCTGAATCACGCCGGCATTGCCGAGCGCAAAGGAGACACGTGCGCCTGTATAATTAAATGTTTTCGACAGAGAGTAGAATTCAACGCCGACCTCCTTCGCTCCCTCGAACGACAAAAACGAGCGGCAGGTTCTCCCGCCATAGACAATATCAGAGTATGCGCTGTCATGCAGAATGATAATCTGGTATTTTTTCGCAAATGCGATCAGTTCCTGATAGAAGGAATCCGGCGCGACGCGGCAGATCGGGTTGGCCGGATAGCTCACCACCATCAGCTTTGCCTTTTTCGCGACCTCCTCCGGGATGTCGGCAAAGTCCGGCAGAAAGCCGTTTTTCTCATACAGCGGATATTCCCACAGCGCGGCGTCGCACAGCTGCGGGCCGATGCTGAAGATCGGGTAGCCCGGATTCGGCACCAGCACCAGATCTCCCGGATTGCAGAGAGTCCACGCAATATGCGTCATACCTTCCTGCGAGCCGTAGAGTTCCATGATCTCATCTGTCTTAAGCTGCACGCCAAAACGGCGTTCATAAAACGCCTGCACAGAGGTGATCAGCTCAGGCAGCTCCACGAGCGAATATTTATAATTCTCCGGGTCGCGGGCCGCCCTGCTCACCGCGTCCATGATGTGCTGCGGCGGTCGGAAATCCGGCGTGCCCACGGAAAGATTGTACACCGTCTTCCCCTGCCGGAGCAGTTCCTCCTTCTTCGCATTCAGAGTTGCAAAAATGCCTGCCTGAATGCTGTTTGCCTTATCTGAAAATGTGATATCCATCTGTTTGTCCTCCAAAAACAACTTTTTTTCTTTTCTCCCAGAGTATCGTCAAAAGGAACAAAAGCGCCGAAAGCAGCGTAACGCCGCAGCCGAGCCAGAACCCGTCCGGCGTGTATTTCATTTCAACCGTGTGTTCGCCTTCCTCCAGATGCACGCCGATCAGAGCGCCGCCCACACAGGAAAATTCCGTTTCCTGCCCATCCACGAGGATTGTCCAGCCCTCGTCATATGGAATCGTCAGAAGCAGCGTTCCGGCCTCCTGCACATCCACAGTGCCGGAAACCTGACTGCCGTCCACAGAGACGTTTTCCAGCTGACTTTCGGCAAGCGCATCAATCACCTCCTGGTACGCCTCATTGGAACAGGTGTACACCTGCGCCTGCACCGTAGTCTGCGTCTCTTTCAGCGTCACGGTAAACTCCGCGATGTTGCTCTCGCTGGTGCTGTTGATCACGTAAAGATGATCGGTGTAATCAGAAAATGTCTTCGAATATTCCGGCGTATCCAGAGCAATCTCTTCCACCCTCGTATCGATGCACATATAGACCTGCTTGTTGTCCGGCACTTTGACCGCGTAGGTCTCGCCGTCCTCCATGTCAATGTAGCGGTCAAGGACAAAGATGGCGTCGTGGCCGGTCGCCAGCTCCACAAAACTGTTCTGGATGTCCAGCGGCTCTCCGGAACCGGTATCCCAGTCAAGGATCGCGTCGTCCACCATAAAGCCCAGCGAAAGGGCGTTGTCATTTTCATACAGAGTCAGTTCGCCGTCCTGCCCCACCTTTTCAAACTGGTAAAACGTTTCCGAATCCGTCGGCGAAGCTACGTATTTGATGCCGAAAACATCATTCATCAGCTTCGTCACGCCCAGATACCCGTTTTTGTTCGTCCGCGCCTCAATGCCGAGCGCGTCGCAGAAATCAATGACAGAGCTCTGCATGGTCGAGTTGAACATGACAAGCGCGTTGCCGCCCACAAACATCGTGACGTTCCGCATACGCTGGCGGTCCACCTCGCTGCGGTAGAAGCTGTCCTCATCCTCATCCAGCTCAGAGATCAGCGCCTGATAAGAGGTCTGGTCCGCCAGGTAAATGCTCCTCGTGACGCTCCCGTTCTGCGAGATGCCGTAGATTGCATTCGCGGCGATCTCCGCCACCATCACAAGGGTAAGCGCCGCACGGAACACAGAAGGCTTCAGCCGGTCCACATATCTTCCTATTAAAAGAAATACAAAATAGAAAATCAGCAGGCCCAGTGAGATCAGGAACAGATATCTCTCCAGTTCCTGCTCCGGGTCGAGACAGCGCACGATCAGAAACGCGCACGGCACTGCAGCCGCAAACAAAAGCTCCGGAAGCCAGAATTTTTTCAGATGCCCAAGCGCATCGTAGGCCATCACCAGTACGATCGCTACATAAATGAAAGCAAAGCGGTTCGGAAGGCCGTTCTGCTGATGGAATCCGTGCCAGATATAGTTCGGTATGTTGCAGGCAAAACTGAACAGCAGCAGCGCACACAGCCCGTAATGCGCCAGCCGCTCACGCAGGCGGATCTCATGGTCAAACAGATACAGAATTGCCAGCAGCACCGCCGCCACTCCGCAGTAGACATTCAGCCCGACCTGTGAACTGGAGATCGTCACCGGTTCCATGAATGCCATATGATTTTCCAGAAGTTCCGCAAGGCTTTCGTAAAACTTGATCACGGTCGGAAACGTATTGGATTCCATCGATTCCGAGGATGTCAGCCCCATAAACGCCGGAACGAGCATCAGCGCCGACATGCCTCCGGCGAGCAGCGAATGCCAGGCAAATGTCAGGCAGCTTTTCCCAAGGTCACGGGGAAAGCTGCGCTTCGCCCTGTGAGCCGCGGCCGGCTGTGTATCGTCAATGCCGCGGTCCGGATCCGCGTCCCTGCGGCTGCCATCTTCCCTCTCCAGGTCCGTGCCGGCACCGCTTCCGTATTCGGCCGTCTGCGCGATCCAGCGCACGAGGAAATACAGACAGGAGAACAGACAGAGCATAAACCCGATATAGTAATTGCACCAGAGCCCGTAAAACAGGGCAAGACAGTAGAATCGTCCGCTCTTCCCCTTTACGATCTGCTCGATCCCGTACATGATAAGCGGCAGCATCGCCACGCTGTCCAGCCACATGAGGTTGAAATAATAGCCGATCACGAAGTTGCTTAAGGCATACATCAGTCCAAAAGCGACTGGTAAATATGTCCTCTCATCATCGCGCTTATGCATATACCAGGAAAAGCAGCCGCCGCAGAGCGCGATTTTCAGCAGGATCATCAGATCCATGAAGTCACAGACATTGGCGGTCGGGATCAGCGCCATCAGCAGATTCAGCGGACTCGCCAGATAATACGCGATGGTAGACCAGAGATTATAGCCCAGGCCGCCTGAAAAGGAATACAAAAGAGACTCGCCGTTCACCAGTTTTTCATGAAAATCCGTATAAAACGGAAGATACTGGTGAAGGGAATCGATGATCAGCAATGTCTTGTCGCCAAACGGCCAGACCCCCATCAGCGCGAATCCCACGCCGGCAACCAGGCCGCTTAAGAAAAATCCCGCCAGAAAATATCTGCAGGATGCCGCCCTTGCCCCGGATCCGCCCGCCGTGCCGCGCTTTTGCAGGGAAGAATTGCTTTTCTCCTTTACACGGCCTTTTTTTGTTTTTTCAGATAATTTTTCCATAATACCCCTTACCGCATACTCCTGACCGCTCTGCTCCTCTGGCCGCGGTCCTCACAGCTGCCTGCCTTTTTATCGTCTGCGCGTCACAGCCGGATCTCCTTTCCAAGATGGAAGGAATAAATCATCCGCCCGCGAACCGGCCGTCCGGTCAAGCGTTTCAGTGCTTTCTCATAGTAGTCGATCTGCGTCCGGTAACGGCTGATGAGCGTTTCTCCATCCGCCACACGGTCTGTCTTGTAATCCACAATCGTGAGCCCGCCATCCTCGATAAAAAAGGCGTCAATGATCCCCTGTACCAGAACAATCTCCTCCTCGGGCGGCTGCTCACCCGAAGGGGAGGCATCCTCATTTTCCGAAGCAGCACCGGTCTTTGGCACAGATCCTTTCAGGGAGTCTCCGTATATCTCCGAAGCCGGAACTCCCAGCACAAAGGGCTGTTCGCGGAACAGCTGCCCTTCCTGCGCTGCCCTCTCCATCCTTCTTCCCAGATCCGACCGCAGAAATACGGAAATATCCCGAAGCCGGATGGATGCCGCGTCATCTTTAGACATTTTACCACACCTGACTAATTCTTCCAACTGCAAACGCAAATCTTCTTTCTTAGAAAAATCCAAATTTTCCATGAACGTGTGGTAGGCGGTTCCCCGCTCCGCTCCAGAGGGAACCGGGGTATGCGCATTCTCCTTCGCTTCTTCACTGACAGCCGGATCCGTCTCCGGAACATTCCGGCTGCCCATAAACTTCGGGATCAGCGGCACCACCGTCTCCTCTTTGTACAGCCTTTGTGCGTCGTCTTCTTCCATCCGCTGCGACATCTTTTTCAGTTCGGAGACCGTCACCTTGCCCGGAATCGTCCGATTCTTCTCATATGGGTATACGAAAGAAAAAACCTTCTCCAGATACTCTCCTGCCCGTTGATCTGCGCAGCGGGCCGGATCCAGATTCAAAAGCTGCCTGAGGGTAACCGCTTCTTTCACCTGCACCTTTTGCGCAGAGTCCTCATTCTGGGCCGGAGAAGAGGTCCGCACAGAAAACAGCGTCTCCTGCCCCTGATGGAGTACAGCCGGAACGACCCAGTCCAGATAACCGGAAGCCCCGGAAAGCCGGGAATACGAAATGTGTTCCGCAGTTCTCTCCCATGTATGCTGTTTTTTCTCCAGATTTTTCACACTGCCCGTCAGGATCAGCTTTTCCTTTGCCCTCGTCATCGCCACATACAGCACGCGCAGTTCCTCGCCAAGGTTCTCTGTAGAGAGTTTCTGCTGGATGGCTTTTTTTAGAAGCGTTGCCTGACGCATGCGGGGAGCCGGATCCCTTTGCCCTTCCGCCATCGTATAATCGCAGGCAATCCCCCATTCCGGGTGCATCACGACCCTGCTGTGTGAGTCAGATTCATTGAATGCCTTTCCCATGCCGCTGACAAACACGACCGGAAATTCCAGTCCCTTGCTCTTGTGAATGCTCATGATCCGCACGACGTCCCCTGCCTCGCCGGTCAGGCTGGCCTCGCCATAGTCCACTTCATATTTCTGCAGATTCTCAATATAGCGCACAAAATGATACAGGCCGCGAAAGCTGGTCGCTTCGTACGCAATCGCTTTCTCCACGAGCATATCCAGATTTGCCCGCCGCTGCTGCCCCGCCGGGAGCGCAGCCGCATATTCGCCGTATCCGGTCACGTCGAGCAGTTCCCAGATCAGCTGATGCACAGGCGTATGCGCGCACTTCGCCCGCAGACTCTCATAGGTTTCAAAAAACGTGTGCAGTTTTTCCGCAATGGTTTTTTTCGCGGTCCTTTCATCGGACGTTTCCGCAGATTTTCCCGGCGCGCCGTCCGTTTCCCCGGATGCGCTGTCCGCCAGATACCGGCGGCAGCAGTCATAAAAAGACAGGTTCGGATCGCCGCTGGACACAAGCCGTATCTTTGCCAGTTCCTCATCCGTGAAGCCGCCGATCGCGCTTCGCAGGACGGCCGCAAGCGGTATGTCCTGCAGCGGATTGTCAAGAATCTGCAGATAGGAAAGCACTGTCCGCACCTCCGCGGCAGAAAAATATCCTTTCTGAGACCCGGTAAACACAGGGATCCCCATATCGGCAAGCACCTCGCCAAAGGTCTCCGCCCATCCGCTGACCGTGCGGAGCAAAATCACAACATCGCCAAATCCTGCCGGGCGGAATCCGCCGTGTTCTTTATCGGCTACGGGCAGCTTTCCCACGAGTTCAAGAATCCGGCGGCCAACCATTTTCGCCTCATCCTTACGCAGACTTTCAGAAGAAACATCTCCATTTTCTTCCGCCGAGCCGTCCAGAATGAGAAGTTCTGTCCGGTACGGATCCGGCACCGGCCTTTGTCCGCCATCTTCCGAATCCCCGGTCTGATCCGCATCCGCGCAGGATGGCATCGGCGGCTCCGGGAAATCCGTCCCGGGATACAGCGCCGCATCGTCGTCATATGCTACGCCGCCAAGCGGTTCAGTCATAATCTGCCGGAATACAAAATTGACGGAATCCAGCACCTGACGGCGGCTTCGGAAATTGCGGTGCAGGTCGATGCGGCAGGTGCCCGGAAGGGTGTTCTCTGCACTCTCCGCTTCCTTTGTCCCCATCCGGCGGTAGGTATGGTATTTTTCCATAAACAGTTCCGGCCTTGCCAGACGGAACCGGTAAATGCTCTGTTTTACATCCCCGACCATAAAACGGTTGTGCGCGTTGGAAGAAGCCCCGGATACGCTGCTTAAGATCAGTTCCTGCACAAGGTTGCTGTCCTGATACTCATCAATCATGACCTCCTGAAAGGTCTCCGCGTACTCCAGCGCTACCGGGGAAGGCTTCAGCTGACCAGATTCTGCATCACGCTCCATGAGCGCGTTCAGCGCCAGATGCTCCATGTCTCCGAAGTCCAGAACATTCTTTTCCGCTTTCTTTTCCGAGAGGCGTTTCATAAACGCTTCCGTCAGTTTCGTCAGCACGCGCACGACGACGCCGCTTTTCAGAAAATCCTCCCGCAGCACATCTATCTCATCGTAGTAATAGCATTCGCGCAGCGCACTGATCTGCTCCTTGCAGTCAGAGCGTATGGCAGCCACTTTCTGTTTCTTTTCCTCGGAAATCCGGTCGTCCTTCTTTGTGCCCAGGCGCGCCGTGGCTCCCATGTTCCGAAACGCATTTAAGTATTCCGCAAACGTTTTCCTGTTTAACAGTTCCCCGACCTGATCCAGGTCAGAGCGCAGCGCCTTTTCGTAAGGATACGGACCGTCCGGCTCCTGCGTCATACGAAGCGCCAGTTCCAGCTGCTCCTTCACATCGCCAAGACGCGCCGCCGTGTCCGCTTCTATAAAGGAAATCCACGCCGGAGAATTGCCAGCTGCGCAGCGGTTTTGCATGGACCAGGTGTCCCGGCTTCTGGTCTCGTGAGGGGGGATTCCCAGCGAGTCACGAAAATCTGGTGTCCCGTACGCCGCGCGGCATTCCTTCAGCCATTCTTCCGGGAAAGGCTGTCCCAGCGCAAAGTGATAGATCTGCAGAATCATCTCTTCCACATCCGCGTCCCCTTTTCCGGTCGAAAACTGCTCCAGAAATTGCGAAAATTCCGAAGTTTCCTGTTTACCGGATGCAGAATCTGCGTCATACGCTTCATCCACCACTTCCTTCACCGTCTCCTGTTCCAGCAGAAGCACCTCGCCCTCATCCGCGATCCGAAAAGACGGGTCGATCCCGATGGTCTGAAAATGATTGCGCAGCACATGCAGACAGAAGCTGTGGATCGTCATGATTTTCGCATTCATCACAAGCACCAGCTGACGCTGCAGATGTTCATTGTCCGGCTCCTGCTCCGCCCTTTTTTCCAGCGCGTCCCGGATACGGCCGCGCATCTGGGCCGCCGCCGCATTGGTAAAGGTGACGACCAGCAGCCGGTCAATATCCATGGCTTCCTCCGTAATCATGGTAATAATGCGCTCGACCAGCACCGCGGTCTTTCCGGAGCCGGCCGCCGCGGAGACAAGAATATCCTTTCCGCGTGTGTCAATGACCAGCTGCTGTTCGGCCGTCCACGTTACGTTATCGCGCGGTTCTTCATGATTTACCTCCGGTGACCCGTTCATGCCCTGTCGCCTCCTTCCGCATTTTCTTTGGACAGGCGTTCCCAGATCTCGGCGGCGGACATCTGCGGTTTGCGCGGAGCGCAGCGCCCGGGGATTTTCCGGTCCATGCCGCAGATATCCGCGTACGGACAGTACTCACAAACACTCCTGTTTTTATCCTCAAACGGATGTGCGCCGATCTCCCCCGCCAGAATCTCATTTCCCGTCCTGACAAGCAGCTGCGACACATAATCCGAAAGTTCCTCAAACTGCTCCGTCGTCGCGAGGCTCGCTGCGGCTTTCGGCGTCCCGTCTTTTTTTATGCCCACCGGGATCACGAGCGAATCGCCGTTCAGATTCGCATCCAGAAGGCGCACCACAGGCCCGTCGCCGTTGACCAGTCCGTTCGGGCGCATCTTTTTCAGAAGCGTCTCCGAAGCGTGCTGCGGATTCCCCTCTTTTTCCAATACCGGATCCCAGAGACGATGATAAAAAATCCCCGCCGGCACCACCTTTTTCCCGGGATGCAGCTTCTGCTCCATCTCCAGCGCGGCATTCAGGTAGACAACCAGCTGCAGCTGCAGGCCGTAGTAGAGCGGCACCAGGTCAAACTGCGTCGTTCCGGACTTGTAGTCCACCACCTTCACATACACCGTGTCCTCTGTCTCCACCGTATCAATGCGGTCAATCCTTCCGCGCAGAGATATGCGGCCATGGCCGTCCAGCAGCACCTGCGCCGCTTCAAGGTCCTGCGTATCCGCAAAAGAGAGCTCCGAGCTGACCGGACGGAACCGCCCGGCCTGCATCTGTTCACGCATCACCCAGACCGTGCGCCTCAGAATGCGTTTCAGCCGCCGGATCGTATATTCCTGCCTGGCTCCCGCGTGCAAAATGCCTCCCTCATAAGTTTCAGCCGCCAGATCCACGCAATGATCCATCTTCCGCGCCTGCTCCTCATACGGGCATTCGCCCCAGTCCAGTCCTTCCGTCAGCATCTGTCTGGAGAACAGCTCGATCGCCTCGTGAAAAAGAGTCCCCAGATCCGTCGCCTTTACCCCATACTCCGTCCGTTCCTTAAGGCGCAGTCCATAAGAAATAAAATGCGAAAACGCGCAGCCGGCAAACTGTTCCAGCCGCGTCACACCCGCCGTCATCTTCCCCGATTCCCCATCTGTGCCCGGCAGGAGGTACAGTTCTCTGGCCGTCGGCGCAGTCAGCTTTTCAGTCTTTGACATCTGACCGTGTGAAAAAGCCGCACATGCAAGTTTTTGCACGCGCGCCCTGTACGTTTCATCATTCAGATAACAACGGTACAACTCCAGCCAGGGGGCTGCAGCCGCGACCGGCTCTGAGACTGCGGCCGGTTCTGCGGCAGCCGCTGTCCAGGACTGCGCCCCCTGCGCAGAAAATCCGGACGTCCGCAGCGTCTGCAGGCCATGCAGCAGGTAAAGCATCCCATTTTCTTTTGAAGTCACCGAAGAAAGAAGCATCCCCGCATCCGGTTCCTTCTTCACTTCCAGAGCCGGAAACAGTCTGCGGAGCGTCGCAACCAGATAAGAAGGGCGCATCGCCGTCCCGTCGCCGGCGCTTAAACACCAGGACAGATACAGTCTGTCCTGCGGCTTTGTCAGATTCTGGTAAAGATAAAACCTCTGGATATAGCTGTTTTCACGGACCGTTGGCGCAAGATCAGCGCCCGCCGCAATCAGGATCCCGCGTTCCGTATCGGAAACAATCCCGCCTCCGTCTGTACGGGAGGGTACCCATCCATCGTTCAGGCCGAGGAAAAACAGAACCTTTACATTGGAAAGCCGCGAGCGGCGGATATCTCCCACCTGCACCTGATCAATGCCGGGCGGAATGATGCCGATCTTCGCCTCGGACAGTCCCGCATCCAATATCTGAGAAAACTCCGCGCAGTCCATCATCTCCCCGCCAAGCAGATCCACCATCTCATCCAGAAGCCCGATCAGGACCGGATAGACCTGCCGGTATTCCTCCGCAAGTTCCGCAGCTTCCGCGCTTAACTCCTTTTCGCGATTCTTCAGCTGCTGCTGCACCTCGCAGTCCGCAAGCAGCTGATACAGACAGCGCGCATACTCCGAGAGCGGACGGCCCGGGCGCTGCATCTCTTTTGCAAACGCGCCGACCCTGTCCATAAAACGGGCACGCAGAGAATTATATAAAGCCAGCCCCATAAGAGGGAGCGCGGATTCCTGCTCTTTTGACCCGCACTGCACCGGGTCCCGGTCCTTTTCCTGCATGCTCTCCGCAGCATCCGGCCTGTCCGCAAAACATGTCGCTGCGCTCAGCCCGGCCGGACACCATGTCCACTCCCGTTCCCAGCCGCTGCGTCCGCGGATTCCCGCTGCCAGGCAATAGTTCTCCAGCCGGTCAATTTCGTCCGATGTAAATCCTGCCATACCGGTGCGCAGGAAGCGGAACACGCTCTCCCGCGAAAAATCCTGCTGCACCATCGCAAGCGCTCCGCGCACAAATTCCAGACAGGGGTTCAGAAGCAGCTGTCTGGGCTCGTCGACAAACGCCGGAATGCCGTAGGCCGGAAAAATTTTTCTGACATAATTTCCATACGCAGCCATATCTCCGGCGATCACCGCGATCTCCCGGTAGCGGTAATGCTCTTCTCTGACCAGATGAGAGATCGTGCGGGCCGCAAAATGCACCTCCTGCGCCGGGGATGTCAGTTCATGCAGAGAAATTTCTTCCTTTTCACCGGCGCCGCCAAAATATGGCTTCTGCTTTTTACGGAACAGATTCTGCTCCAGATGGTACAGCGCCCCGCCCTTCTGAAAACGCGGAAGCCGGCTGCTGTCTGGATCGGCATTCTTTCCCGGCCCCAACACGATCGGATCCTCAAAAACACCAGAAGGCTCCTCAGGGCCGGATTCCCCGCTGTCGGCACTCTCCCCCGTCGCAGCGGGAAAGCCCTCCGGCGGACACGTTTCCATCGCACACTGCGTCACACTGCGAATCAGGCGGCGGCTCGGCGCGAACAGTTCATATTCCCGAATTTCTCCAAAAAAATCTTCCCGGGCATCAATGGTCACGGTCAGATAAATCATCGGACAGACGCGCAGCAGCTCCCTCAGGACTGTCAGCTGCGAGGGTGTAAATCCGGCGTATCCGTCAAACGCCAATACGCTTCGTTTCAGAAGTTCTGAGCGCCCGGCCACCTGCGCGAGCACCTCCATCAGCTCCTCCGGTTTCATAAAGCGCTCCCGCTGATACTCCAGAAACGCCCGGTAAAGCACCCGGATGTCCTCCAGTTTCGCATGCAGCAGCGGACGGTTTTCCACCGAGTCCAGCATATCCTGCAGATCCAGATCGGAAATCTCATACTGCATCAGTTCAGAAAGGATGGATTTCACCTCGGAGACATATCCGGTGCGGTTCATCCGCGCACCGAGTACCTTCAGCTGATCCTTTTTCTGTTCCGCCACGCGGCGGATCATCAGGTTTTTTCCGGTCTCCGTGAGCACCGTCCTCTGATCCGCGCCTACTTCCTCAAAGACGCGGTGCGCCAGCCTGCGGAAGCTGAGGACATCGATATTCATGATGCCCTTATCCGGATGCTGCATCACCAGATCCCGCTGCGTCTGCATCGTGAACTGCTCCGGCACGATCACCAGATAGCTGCGTTCCGGATGCAGGCGGGATTCCTTTATGATTTTCTGATAAAGACAGTGGGACTTTCCACTGCCGGAATTGCCGAAAATAAACTGCAGCATGCCCTGTCCCCCCTGAAACGGTCAAAAATCATTTTCCCGCATTCCGCAGTCTTGCAAGCTGCATCTGCACCTGCTCCATCATCTGCGTATACTTCGCAAGTTTCGCCTTTTCCTCATCGATCTTCGCCTGCGGCGCCCTGCCTATAAATTTCTCATTGCCAAGCATTCCGTTGACACGGGCAAGCTCTTTCGTCAGGCGTTCCTCCTCTTTGGTCAGGCGGGCGAGCTCCTTGTCGAGATCGACCAGTTCCGCAAACGGCATATACACCACCGCGTCCGGGGTCACCGCCGATACCGCGTCGTCGCTGATGCCGTTCTTGTCGGCCTGCACATGCACCTCGCTCGCGTAACCCAGCGTCGCAAAGAATACTTTTCCGTTTTCAAAGATGGAACGGATCTCATCACTCTCTGACACAACAAATACCTGCGCCTTTTTGCTCGGAGGCACGTTCATGCCGGTACGGGCGTTGCGGATGGCGCGGACGGCTTCCTTGATGGTCTCCACCGCTTTTTCATCTGACTTGAAGCACCATTCCTCTTTCCATTCAGGCCATGCGGAAATCATGATGGATTCCGCGATCTCCGGCATCTTCGCGGAAATGCAGCCGGGCCCTTTTACGCCCTGCGCGCAGGTACTTCCCGCCTCCTGCGATGTCTCCCCGCTGTGCAGGGTGCAGAAAATCTCTTCCGTGATAAACGGCATAAACGGATGCAGCAACTTTAACGCATTGGTGAGCACCGTCTTCAGAGTCCAGAGCGCAGCGCCTTTCGTGGTATCGGTCTCGCTGTAGAGGCGGGGCTTTACCATCTCAATGTACCAGTCGCAGAACTCTTCCCAGATAAAGTCATACACCTTCTGTACCGCGATCCCCAGCTCGTAACGGTCCATGTTTTCCGTCACTTCTTTTGCCAGATCATTTACTTTGGATAAAATCCACTTGTCCGCGCCGGTCAGTTCCTGGAGGCTGATTTGCGCCGGGATTCCCTGTGCAGAACCATCCGCATCCGAAGCCTTATCCAGATTCATCATGATAAAACGCGACGCGTTCCACACCTTATTCGCGAAATTGCGGGACGCCTCAACGCGTTCCATGTAGAAGCGCATATCGTTGCCCGGCGCGTTGCCCGTGATCAGGGTCAGACGCAGCGCGTCCGCGCCGTACTGATCAATGATCTCCAGCGGGTCAATGCCGTTTCCTAAGGATTTGCTCATCTTACGGCCCTGCGAATCGCGCACCAGACCGTGGATCAGCACATGATGGAACGGCACCTTGCCGGTCTGCTCGATCCCGGAAAATACCATCCGGATGACCCAGAAGAAAATAATGTCATATCCGGTCACCAGCACGTCTGTCGGGTAGAAATACTCCAGCTCCGGCGTCTCATCCGGCCATCCCTGCGTAGAGAACGGCCAGAGTGCGGAAGAAAACCAGGTATCCAGCGTGTCCTCATCCTGTGTAAAATGGCTTCCGCCGCATTTCGGACAGATTTTCGGCATTTCACGCGCCACGACCGTCTCGCCGCAGTCGCCGCAATAATAAGCCGGAATCCGGTGTCCCCACCAGAGCTGACGGGAAATACACCAGTCCTTAATATTTTCCAGCCAGTGCAGATAAGTCTTGTCAAAACGGTCCGGGACGAATGTCAGCGTACCTTCAAAATCATATCCATCCGCTGCGGCATTCTCTGCGGCTTCCTGATCCGCGCTCTCCTGTGTCTCATTCGCAATATCGGAAGCGAAATCTGCCCCAGGCACGCTGATCTTTCCACGCTTCAGCGCCTCGATCGCTGGCTCCGCCATCTCCTTCATACGCACGAACCACTGCGGCTTGATCATCGGCTCGACCGTAGTCTTGCAGCGGTCATGCGTACCGACGCTGTGTGAGTGCGGAACCACTTTTACCAGAAGTCCCAGTTCGTCCAGATCCTGCACCATCGCCTTACGCGCTTCATAGCGGTCCATACCGGCGTATTTCCCGCCCAGCTCATTGATCGTCGCGTCGTCATTCAGAATATTGATCTCCGGCAGATTGTGGCGTTTGCCTACTTCAAAATCGTTCGGATCGTGCGCCGGCGTGATCTTCACGCAGCCGGTCCCGAATTCTTTGTCCACATATTCATCCGCGATCACCGGAATCTGGCGTCCTGTCAGAGGCAGTTCCAGCATTTTCCCGACCAGATGCGTGTAGCGCTCATCATCCGGGTTCACCGCCACCGCGGTATCGCCAAGCAGCGTCTCCGGCCTCGTCGTCGCAATCTCAACAAAGTGACCCGCCTCCCCGACCACCGGATAATTGATGTGCCAGAAAAATCCGTCCTGATCGACATGCTCCACCTCCGCGTCCGAGATCGAAGTCTGGCAGACCGGACACCAGTTGATAATGCGGGAGCCCTTGTAAATATAGCCTTTCTCATAAAGGCGGATAAAGACCTCCTCGACCGCTTTAGAACAGCCCTCGTCCATCGTGAAGCGCTCGCGCTCCCAGTCTGCCGACGCACCCAGCTTTTTCAGCTGATTCGTGATCTTTCCGCCGTACTCCTCTTTCCACGCCCACGCATATTTCAAAAATTCCTCGCGGCCGATCTCCTCCTTGTCGATGCCTTTTTCTTTCAGCATCTCCGTCACCTTGACCTCCGTCGCGATGGCGGCATGATCCGTACCCGGCTGCCAGAGCGTTTCGTAGCCCTGCATCCGTTTAAAACGGATCAGAATATCCTGCATCGTCTCATCCAGCGCATGCCCCATGTGCAGCTGTCCGGTCACATTGGGAGGCGGAATCACGATTGTAAACGGTTTCTTGTCCGGGTTCACCTCCGCGTGAAAGTATCCCTTGTCCAGCCAGTTCTGGTAGATCTCATCTTCCAGCCCTTTCGGATCATACGTCTTTGCCAGTTCTCTGCTCATAAGTTCCTCCTTGTCTCCTTTAAAGTAAAAACGCCCTCTGTATGCACAGGCATACAAAGGGCGAATGTCTCGCGGTACCACCTTTTCTTACAGACGCGCCTCCGGCTGTCAGCTCCTGCAGCCTCAAAGGCACCGATCCGTATCTCATGCTCTCTGTAACGGGAAATCCCGGAATGCCTTACACACTGTCCAGATCTTCCGGCAAATCCTCCGGCAGCTTCAGCCATTCAGTTCAAAAGCCACGTTCCGCATCCGTCATCCCGGAGGATCTTTCAGCCCTGAATCCTCTTCTCTGTCGGCGCTGCAATGCGTACTCCTCTTTCTCAACACCTTATTCAATCTTTCTCATCTTAGCGAAAGGCAGGCTGTTTGTCAAGACAGATTTTGCGAAGTTGCCATAAAAAAACCGCATGGTCTGCAAAAACCACGCGGTTCTCCCTCTCCTGCTTACGATTCTCTCTCCGTAATCTCCAGTCCGGCCACCAAAACACTCGTGCTGTCTCTCGTAAAATTTCTGGATGCGTCATCCGAAACCTTCAGCCATGCCAGCCGTTTGTGCCGGTCGATGCGCACGATCCGATTGTCCTGGCCGATCAGCGGCCCCTCCGTCACATGCGCCAGGCCATCCCGGATAATCCCCTTCGACATGGGGATGTGATGCTGCGGATCACAAAGGTCATACTCAGGAAAAGATGGCCGACCTGATCGGCGTTTCCACGCAGTATCTGTCCACGCTGGAGCGTGGTGTCGTCGGCACGTCAATCCCTACCATGATCCGCATCTGCGATGTTCTGCAGGTTTCCTGCGACTATATCATGATGGGACGGGAAGATAAAAACGATATCTCTGATGTTTTGAAGCGGCTGGAGTACCTGGCGCCGGAACAGTTGGGGATTGTGGAGCATGGCATCAATGTCCTGCTTGAGGCGATGGGCGCGGCCCTTCGCTGAATTTCACAAGCAGCATTTCCACAGCCAGCCGGTCATTCAGATGTCCGGTCTTGACTGACGTTTCTGCCTCCACGCAGTCTTCCACAGCCTGCTGCAGGGCTTCTTTGGAAAAATGTGCCGCCTGGCTGAGCACCCGTTTTACCGCAAACGGAGCCATGCCCGCCTTTGAAGCAATCGAGCGGTCGTCCAGCCCCTGATCCCGCAGATCCTTTGCCAGCAGCATCTGGTTGAATTGCCGGGCGATCAGAAACAGGATCCGCATCGGCGCAACTTTCAGGGACAGCAGATCATAGTACAGATCGAGCGCCAGGCGCTGCTGCTTTTGTGTCATGGCATCGATCATCCTGAAAATCTGGTCTTCCGTAGTCCCGGTACAGACGGCTTCGACATCTTCTCTGGTGATCGCATCTTTCTCCAGTGTATAACAGAGCAGCTTCTCCAGTTCATGGTCGATGTTCTCCATATTGTCTCCGGTCAGTTCCAGAAAACGGGAAAGCGCGTCCTGTGTAATCCTTTTTCCGTTCTTTTTTATGGTGCCAAGCACCCAAGCCGTCAGAGTGCGGGTGTCCTGCCGCCCCATCTCAACGGCACGGCCGCTGTCTTTTACCCGCTTGAACAGTTTCCCCCGCTTATCCACCTCGCTCTCCACAAAGACGAGAATCGTCTCCTGCGGCAGCTGCGGCAGGTATTCCGTCAGCTCCGGATTTGCGTTTTTGAAAAAACCGCTGTCTTCAATCTGAATCAGTCGGTGTTCCGCAAAAAACGGCATCGTCTCCGCCTGATCGATCACCTGTTTCACATCGATCCCCTTGCCGGCGTATGCGCTGAAATTCATGGTATCCCCTTCCGGCAGAATGGCGTCGCGAAGTCTGTTTTTATATCTGTTTTTCAGATAGTCTTCCTCGCCGTACAAAAGATAAACGGGGCGGAAGCTGCCTTTTTTAATGTCTTCATTCAGGGATTTCATCATCCATGCCTTTCTTTTTTGCGCACCTCTCCGGTGTCAAAGTTCTGATACGTACCGGGCCAGTCTCTGTTTTACCGACGGATATCGTTCCAGATCGGTGTGCGGCAGAGCGGAAGCCGCTGTCATTTTTTCCAGAAAATCTTCCACCGCGCCAAACTGAACATAGGTCATCAGGTCAAGGATTTCCGGCAGTTCCTTCACTATCCGGCGGTCAAGCAGCAGCTTTCGCGCACCTTCCAGAGAAGTATTTCCTGCGGCGTGAATCCTTGCCGGGTCTACATCCGGGTACATCCCGATGTTCACGGCCGAAGTCACATCTACATGAGAGCCGAACGCTCCCGCCATGTAGAAATCGCCCACGTCGTCAAGACTCATTCCGGTCTCGGAGAGCAGGTATTCCATCATCGTGTAAGCCGCGGCCTTTGTACGGATAAATTCGCGGATATCGCTCTGGTAGAAGAAAAGACCTGGAGCGTACTGAAACGCGTATTCGCCATCCCCGTCTTTTTCATCCGGCACCGTATCACACCACACGACCGCGTCCGACTTCTCCGGCATCAGTTTTCCCCGCAGGTCAAGTATCCCATGCAGAAACAATTCCGAAATCAGATCGATAATTCCGGATCCGCAGATGCCCTCTGCCCTGCCGCCGCCGATCACATCTGTGACGACCCTGTACTGTTTTTCCGTCACTCCTTCTTTTACTGTTATCCGAACCGGTTCCGGACCGTCCCCGTCCATGGTTTCCTCTGCGTTGCCGGCTGTTTCGGCCAGCCTCACATGCTGCACCGCGCCGTTCGCCGCGCGCATGCCGGTCCTGACAACGCCGCCTTCCAGGGCCGGGCCCGCGGCACCGGCTCCGCAGAGCAGGAACTCCCGGTTCCCGACGACCAGTTCGCCGTTCGTTCCCACATCAAAAAACAGAGAGATGGTGTCCTTACGGTATATGTCAGTCGCCACCATCCCGCTGATGATATCGCCGCCCAGATAGTTGGCTTTGCCCGGATAGCAGAATACATATCCGGGAATCGGAATCCCCAGTTCCGTGCCTTTCAGAAATCCCGGCTGATCCGCCTGTACAGCATAGGGCGTGGAAAAGACGCAGAAGGCGTCCATCCCCAGCAGGAAATGGGTCATCGTCGTGTTGCCCGCCACCACCATCGAGATGCAGCGGCCCATACGGTTCCCGTCACGGTCTCCTTTGGCGGCATTTGTCTTTAAAGCACCGGAAGACGTCCTTAAGGGAATCCCTGTCCGCTCCTCCAGCTTCTCCATCAGCGCAGCGATCGTTTCCACCGTTGCACGCCGGATCTCCTCCAGATGTTCCGGCTGATCCTTGCTGTAAAAAATGCGTGTCAGAATATCCTCGCCAAAGGCGATCTGCCGGTTGTAAGCGCTCTCCTGCGCCGCCACTTTACCGCTTTCACAGTCAACCAGCTGCATCACCACCGTCGTGCTGCCCAGATCCACCGCAAGTCCATAATGCGCATCGGAGGTATCTCCCGCTTCCAGCGCCGCCACCTGCCAGCAGGAACCATCCCATGCGAGAGAAGCGGTCATCTTCCAGCCGGCCTTCTCACAGAACGGATGCAGGGCGCGCAGAATGTGCAGCGGGATATTTATTCTTGCGCGATGAAATCTGTCCCTGCTTTCCTGCCTGCTGCTTTTTTCCGGAGCCTCACTGTTTTCCGAAATCCCGTATACAGAACGATTCATGTTAGCTTCAATCGCATCCAGAAGGCGTCTCTGGTCAGACCGATTGTCCTTCTCCGTCGGCGGAGTCAGTTCGAGATAGAATTTACGTGAGATTCCGTTTTTCATAAATACCCTTTCTGATCATAAGGTTCAGGAGGCATACTTCCACGCAAGGGTTCCCCGCTCATAAATGATCGTGCCGATCTCATTCAGCTGTTCTGCAGAAATCAGTTCGTTGATATTTCCATAGATTATATCATATACGTTCTGATCCCACTCGTCAAGCAGTGCCAGCTCTTCCGTCATATTTTCGGTAAGAGCAGCCCGGATACGGTCACTTTCTTCCGTAAAGGCATCCACATAATAGGCAGCGATCTCATCACTTTCCTTTTCCCCGTCTGTCCATGTCTCTTTCAGTTCATCAAACCACTCACGGCCAATACGCAGACTCTCCGAATATGTTTCCAGTACTTCCTCAGACTGCTCCGTTGAAACAGGAATGACTTCCGAAAAGGATCCGTTCGCAGCCCGTACTGCAATCGCTCCGGTTCCTGTTTTTAACGCAGAAACTGTAAAGGAGGCTGTCCCATCCGCATCCGCGGCCACCTCGATGCCGTCCTCGTCTGCGAGTGCGATCGTGCTCTCTGTCAGAACAGATACCTCCAGTTTCTGGCCCGATATTGGATCGCCGTTTTCATCCAGCACCCGGAAACTCACAGTCTGCGTTTCCCCGCAGGTGAGCGTAATCTCATCCGGCAGTTCCAGTTCTTTCACGACTGCCTCCGTCATCAGATCCTTCTGCACATATTCCGCTGCCGTGCCCGCGTAGCTTACCGCACCGTCAATTTCCACAGACACAGTCTCGCCAATCTCCAGAGCCGACCAGAGCGATGCCGTAAAGGTGGTCGCGCACGCAAGTCCGTCCTCCGTAAATGAAGTGTTTGTACCTGAAATATCATATTCCAGCGCAGTTCCGTCTGAAAGGCTCAGACGTACCGTGTCCGTATTGACTGTGTCAATATCCAGATAGCGGTCAAACTCCAGCACAACCCTGTTTGTCGTGGCATAGGCCGTCACAAGCTGCGGTGCCTCATAAGATACCATCGAAACATTCACGTCTGTCTGCACTGGCGGCACCGGCAGCCAGTCGCTTTCGGCCGTCTCATAGCCGTCCTTCTCATAGACCACCTTATAATACCCTGTGCCGACCATCCACTGGTACTCTCCGTTCATATCCGTAACGAGCGGATTTTCCTGGTCATAGGACGCGGCATCCCAGACAATTGCTTCCTCATCCGGCGTCTCCAGCGTCTCTTTATAATAGAGGGTCGCCGTCACGCCAGAGAGCCGGCTGCTCTCTACAGCCTCGTAGACATAGCCGGAGGGGTCAATGTTGCCGTCTGCGGTTGCTGACGGAGAAACGTATTCATTTTCCGGATTTAATATGTCAATGATAATCGGCGTCAATTCAACCAGTATAAGTGGAATCGCTATGGTAGGCATAAGCATTTCAACCGGATTGATCTCTATCCCGTACTTGTCTTTTAATACTCCGGAGGACCATTTGGCAAGCATCAACGCAATATCCAGATAAATATCAAAAGGCCACGGAACAAGATACGTACCTATATGAACCAGTTTTTCAGGCAGCGATTCATTTTTAAATTCCTCAACCTCCTCCTGAACGATCTCCTGACCGATCTCCTGGGCAATTTCCACAATCGATTTGATAAGAGGAACAGTTGTTGTCAAGGTCGTTATACCTACTAAATTGCCTATCAATACTTCGGAAAGCGTAAAAGCTTTCCACTTTACAGTATTTGTTCCCTTGCTTGCATTCTCCAGGGTAGTAATGAGGTTTTTTTGTTCATTTTCAAATTTAGGAAGTATCTCACCTACTTCCTCAATAGGTAGTGTACTTGAGTCCATATCATTATTGGATATTGAGCCTTCAAAAATGTTTTTTTCCTTATTCGCATTTTGACCCACCTGTTTTGCCGCATTTTCTGCTTCACCTTTTGTTCCCTTTTCTGCACTCTCTTCCATTAATTCTTTAGAAATCTTTTCTACTGCTTTAACTGTAGCTTTATGTTCTGCTTTAACTCCGATTTTCGTGATTCCTTCTCCCGTCACATCCACATACTGCGTCGGATTGTTGTTCGCATAGCGGTACAGGTTCCAGTCGTTGCTCTGTCCGGATGGATCGGCGGAGATAAAGGTACCCAGATCCTGATTCACATAGCGGGCACGCATATAATACAGACCGTTCTGATCCGTCATGATCCCGTATTTCCCGACATAGGCAAACGGAGAATCCGTCTCGCCCTCCTGTGAGGCCAGGTTCCCAAGCGCATCATAGGAGCGCGTTACGGTGAGTTCCCCGTTGACATCGCTCATGCCAACCGTGGAGCCGGTCAGATTATACTGATAGTAAGAAACGTCGTTGACGGTCACACTGCCCTCATCTGTAACTGTTTCCGTCACCTGTGCCACGAGTCCGTCGCCATAAAGATAGCTGACGTAGCTGCCGTCCGGCATGATCGCGCCGATGATAAACGGAAGCTCCGTCGGCACCCAGATGTAGCGGACTGTCTCACCATTCACTTCTACCTCATCGCGGTTGCCGAAAATGTCATATCCATAATGGTATACTGTGCCGTCTGCATCTTCCACCTGTACCAGATAACCATACTCATCCCAGGTATATGTGACCGTGCCGTCCGGAGATTCCTCCAGAAGCAGGTTGCCGTTCGCGTCGTAGGTATAGACAGTATCCCCTTTCTGCACGATCTGGTTCAGTTCGTTTGAGAGGGTTTCCACGGTTTCGCCGTCTTCCGTCACGGACGCCTGGGTACCGGACGCCGAATAAGTAAAGGAAGTCACCGTCCCGTCCGGGGAGGTTGCGGACAGGAGCTGACCGTTTTCGTCTACCTCATACTGCCAGGTACCCTCTTCGGTCGTTTCCTCGATAATGTTCTCGTTTTCATCCAGCGTCACTGCATTGGAGGAGAGCAGACTGCCGTCAGAGTTCGTATTTTCCATAGCGGAAAGCAGGCCGTTTTCGTCATACTCATAGGCCGTTCCGGTCCCGTTTCCATTTTTTTCTTCTATAAGGTT
This sequence comes from Clostridiales bacterium, assembly GCA_020860715.1. GTDB lineage: Bacteria > Bacillota > Clostridia > Lachnospirales > Lachnospiraceae > Choladousia. The sequence goes on from JAJBTU010000012.1 coordinate 34,801, forward strand.
TCCATCCGCGTCATAAACATATTCCACCGACGCGCTTCCGTTGGACGCCGTCAGGAGATTGCCGTCCTCATCGTAGGTGTATTCCGTCACATTTCCAACCGGATCTGTTACAGAAAGCAGATTCCCATTTTCATCGAATACGAACTGTACAGCAAGGTCTCCCGGATAAAGAATCTCCTCCCGGTTTTCCTCCTCATTCACCAGAAGTTCCGTGACTTCCCCGTTTTCTTCCGTGACTGTAACAGAATTCTCCGTCCAGTCATAGCTTGCGGCCACCGTGTTTTCCTCTCCGGAAAGCGCCTTTATCAGGTACCCTTCCTCATCATACTCATAAGAAAGGATCCCGCCGTCACGGCCTTCATAAGATATCACATTCCCGTCTTCGTCATATGTATAACTCTCTGTCGTCCCATCCGGGTAGAGGATCTGAGACAATGCGCCTTCCTCATCATAAGAATATTCTGTCCGGTTTCCGGCGCCGTCTTCCACGGCAAGTACACTGTTTTCTGTATCCAGCTCGACAGCCTCGCCGGAATCCATATTCTCACAGCGCAGAATGCCGTCCTCACTCTGCGTAAGGCTTATGACACCGCCCTCCTCATCTGTGAGTGTAATCCCGTCGTCTGTCGCAGTCATTGTGTAAGTTTCGCCGTCCGTATCTGTAAGCAGGTATGCGTCGTCCTGCATGGCAATACTCAGGCTTTCCCCGTCCGGCGTCACAATCGTAAGCTGCTCTCCGTCCTCCGAAAGGACAAGGGATGCCAGTTCTTCCTCATCCTGATCCGAAAGCAGAATCGTGGAATCATCCTGCTCCGTCAGCAGATAACCATTCCCCTCGGAGTCCATCACGCTCATCTTTGTGTCGGAGACATTTACGTAAATTGCATCCTCACCTTCGCCAAGTACGATCGTTCCATCCGTCTCCACCCTGTATGAAACGGAAAACGTGCTGTCCTCATTCTCTTCCGTCTCTGCCGCCTCGCTTCCGGAATCATCCGCATCCTCATCAGAATCAGCAGTTTCTTCATCCTGATCCGAAAAGCCGAATGTGATAGTTCCCATGTTATCCCCGGTATAAGCGACGCGAAGTTTCTCCGGGATCGTGTACTCTGTAAATGTTCCCGTTCCGATCCAGGAATCACTCTCCACATCATAGGAAAGCAATATCTCCGTCTCGTCACCATAATGATCGGTCGAAATCAGAGTGACCTGCCCCATTCCGAGCGGATCGCTGCAGTTGATAAATTCCACTTCAAACGTAATGTCCGGATAATCCGGCCAGAATGCGTAATATTCTGTCGAGGCCGACCCTTCCAGATAATCAAACACCGTCACCTGTTCCAGAATATCCCCCTGCGTGTCTCCATGGATCAGGTTTGTCATAGTGATGGAGGATACCTCCGCACAGTCAATGGAATAAATCAGTTCCTCAGGCTCTGTCGTAACCGTCTCACCGTCCGCCGTAACAATCACCGCGTAAAGCTGATGGGTACTCCCCGTGCCTGACAGCTGAATGTCCACCGTGAAATTCCCGGCCTGACTGACCTCGGCGCTGCCCGCCTCGCTTTGGTTGTCATAGATCGTCAGCTTGCTGCCCGGAATGGACTTGCCGGACACCGTAAGCTGCGTGCGGGAAGTCCTGTTGGGCAGCCCCAGAGAAAAACTGTCTGCCGTAAATGACAGGGTCTCAAATGCGCCGGTCTGCTCATCCGCTGAATCTTTCGTCTGCCATGCAGCGCTTCCCTCTATTTCATAATCTCCCGCCATGAGCACGGTGCAGCGAAAACGTACCGTGCCCTCCGGCAGGGAAGGAGTGACGCAAAGCATACCATCCGTATAGTCATATTCCACCGCTGCCCCGTCAACCGTCACGCTGCCCTCGGTCAGTTCCAGATTCTCAGGAATCCTGAAGGTTAAGACCGGATTGCTGCCGCCGCAGGTGTATACCGCGCTGACATCCGCAGACATCCCCTGCGTCAGTTCGGACTGTGCCAGAGTCAGGATTCCGTCAAACTCTCCGTTCCCATACAGATGCACTTCGGTCGCGGCTCCCTCAAAATCCCAGGGATAATCATTCGGATAGTCTTCCTCTTCCCGTTCTGTATACTGCACATTTTCTCCGAAAGTATACAGAATCGAACTGCCCTCCGCCATGGAGTCAATTCCGTCCGCACCGTCCAGTGAAATGGAGGATCCCAAAGAAATCACGGATTCTGCATCCTCCGCACGGGACTCACAGACCACCGCGGCCTGTGTGCCTTTGATCACATGATCGCCGCCGATCACAGTAAGGGCGCTCTCCCAAACATTCGCATAGATTCCATATACGCCGCTGATGGAAGAGGTCCCGCCGGTAATGGAAACTGTTTTCAGCCCCGTACTGATCCCATAACGTCCGCTCTCGATTGTCAGATCACAATTTCCGATCGAGCAGCTGTGATTTCCAAATACCACAAGACCGTCCGCCGCAGAGCGAATGGTAATATCACAATCCGTGAAATACAGATCACAGTCCGCCCAGATCGCGTTATCCTCCAGAGTTTCCGATCCGATTTCCAGTACGCTGTCAGTAAAATAAGACGCTTCTTCATTCAGGCACAGGTTTCCTGTGACGACTTCGGAACCAGTCACTTCCATGCCGCCCTCCGGATTGGAACCGCCTGACACGCTGACTGTACTGTCTGTGATGGTGAGTCTGCCGCTTTGTGTCTCCGTCTTATCCGTAAACAGGCCGCATACCGCTGTGAACTCGCTGTCTGAAATCAGCATTTCACCCACATGTAAGCACAGCAGGCCCCCTTCTCCCCCGGAACATCCGTTATCCAGAGTCAGCCGGCTCCCGCTGATTTCCAGAACCGCATCGATCGCAGCCACACCGTAGCTTTCGGCGCCCTGCGTATTTACAATCCCAATCTGGGAATCTGCAATGCGGATCCGGCAATCCGTTCCATCCGAGCTGATCGCGCATACCTGAGAATCTACTGTAAGAGACAGGCTGCAGTTTTCAAAAATCGTGCTGCCGCTGTCCGATGAAACAAAGATTCCGTCCGGCTTATTTATCGTTCCGCTCAGATTTGAAAAGGAACCATCGTTCTGCCAGGTGACAGCGCATCCTTCTCCCTGTTCCGCGAAAAATTCAATCTCCAGATCCGATATCTCCATATCTGCCTGCGCGGACAGCACAGTCCCCTCTGCAGTGCTTTTCAGAAACGCATCCTCCCCGGCGCCATGCACGGTGATGGAACCGCCTGCAGAGACCGCCTGTATCTCACAGGTCCCCCGATCAGCAGATCCACTGCGTTTTCAGAGAGAATATTGTCCGTCAGGACCGAATCATAAAGTTCTACCGTCAGATCTCCGGCCGACCAGATAACTCCGTCAAACGTGATTCCGTCAAGTTTTAAAACGCCGTCCTCAAAGGATATCCCTTCCGGAAGCGCTGTTCCGGTCACAGAGCCGTTTTCCATAACCGTATATTCGCCGACACAGAGATCTGTGAGTGCTTCCGCCGCCTCTGTTTCTGCCGCTTCTGTTTCTGCCGCCGCTTCGGTTTCTGCCGCTGTTTCGGTTCCTGCCGCCGCTTCGGTTTCCTGTTCTTCCGCCTGTATTTCCTGTGTTTCCAGTTCTGCCGCAAATACACGTTTTACCGATATCTGCGGAATTGATGTAATTCCCATGGAAACTGCAAGCGCACAGGCAAGAACTTTTTGAGCTGACTTTATTTTTCCTTTCATATCGTCAATTCTCCTGATCATCCATTCAAAAACATTTTGGTTTCTATTTTCCTGCACATCTGTTCTGTCCTGCTTTACTGCAAAAGCCGGAGCAGCGGCCATGGCCGTTTTTAATCACCAAGCAAATCTCTGATATCCGAAATGCTCAGGCTTTTGTCTTCCCCGTTGTCTTCCCCGTCCTCTTCCTGTGACGGTTCACCTTCATCATCTGAATTTGTCCCCGCGGTGTCCTCCCAGTTCAGGGATACGTCCGCAGAGAGATTGGAAACATAAATGTAAATATAATCCTGATCATCGCTGATCGACGACGCGATCACGGTGACCTTTCCCTGCGTCCGGTCTCCTTCCGGCGCAAGGTCAACCGTCATAACGTAATCTGCAACCTCTGATGACTCATAGTCATATTCCTTATTTATGATCTGAAAGCCATAATCCGATTCAAGAAGAGACACATAGGCGGATGCCGCCGTCTCCGCATCCGCATCCAGCCGGTATTCTACCGACATTGGCACATCGCCTTTCGCCCACTCTCCCTCCAGGCCAAGGACAGTGTCCGGATCCGGCAAGGAAATACTTCCGTTTCCCTGATAATAGCTGTCCGTATCGACCAGAGTGTAATCAGAAATAGTGCTGTTAAAAGCCGTGCCATTAGAATACCCGATATTATGCCCGAAGAAAAACTGGATCTCACCCTCATCAGGGTCCCCATTATAGGCAAGCTGTATATCCATCCCTCCGATAGTATTTGCATCCGGATCCCCTTCTATGTTATACTCCATGTCATAAATCAGAGCTTCAAAACCATATTCTTCCATCAAAAGATCCGCATAAGCGATCACCATGTCCTGCGTGTCATAATCTGTAAAAGAACAATATGCCAGACTTTCTTCATCCGGTATAACGGTAATATCCTCCTCAGCCGCATTGAAAAAAGCGACCGGATCCGGAATCACGATCTGCGTCTGGGCAGATACCTTTTCACAGGAAATCCCCTGTGAGATGATCAGCGCCGATAAAAGTCCGGCAGCCGTTATAAAAGCAACTGTTCCTGTTCTGTTTAAACTTTTCATTTTCATACTCCGACTCCTTTCCTGATCACAATTTACCCCTCATTTTTACGGCTCATACCCGGTCCCGTCGCAGCGGGTACAGGTAACCTTCCCTCTTCCATGACATTTTATGCAGCTTTCAGATGTTGAAGACGATGTATCGCTGTGTCCGGAATAATTCGGAGTCTGGATATACACTACCTTATATCCCCTCCCGTCACAATTCGAACAATCAATCTCTTTCGTGCCATGGCATTTTATGCACATAGTCTTGAGTCCGGTGCTGCTGTCATCATCGTCGTCATCATATGTGCTTCCTGAACTGCTTCCTGAACTGCTTCCTGAACTGCTTCCCGAACCGGTGTAGTCTACCGGCTGAGTCTCTGCAGCAGTACCCGGTTCTACAAAAGTAAAACCATTGCTGTAATAAATACTCAGGCCGGTTCTTCCGGATCCCGAATAATAATAATTTACCTGAACAAGAACATCATACGAGCTTCCATATATGTTATCATCTGTCACAGAAGGCACATCCTCTGTCCCCGTATAAGAAAATTCATAGTACTGGACGAGCAGGGCGGAGTCTGAGATATAATCGTTCTCCTTTGTATTTACCAGTGAAAGTTCATACTGGGGTTTCTGTAAAAGATCAATGACCTCCGCCACAGCAGCGGGGCCGTTATCGAGGTCAAAGCTATAGCTGACGAGGCGGCTATCGCTTCCGTATTTCATATCTTCACCGCGTGCGCAGTTCAGAAACACACCAATATCCGGAAGCACCGCTCCATCCACTTCTTCCACATCTGATGAGGCAGTCACTTCTGCAGTCACTTCTGCATCTTCTTCTGTATCTTCTCCTATGATCATTACTGTTTCGCCGGACTGTGTCTGCGTATCGGAATCCGCCGACGCATCAGAAGACGAACCCTCTCTTGCCGCGGCGAATATGGATATGCCCGACGATGCGGAAGCTACAAGGACCGAATCATCCGTCAGCGGAGACGCACACGCTGTAAAGATCAAACCCATTGCCAAAAATAATGCTGTACCAGTCTTTTTCATTGATAGAACCTCCTTATTTTCATCTTTTTCTCGTCTGATTTTTTGATATTCCGATTACGTTTTTACAGATTATAACGGAAATCTGTTATGATAGCAATCAGAACTTTTTTATTTCTGATGTCTTTACCATACTCTTTTTTCTCCTGTTTTTTTCTACTTTGAGTAGATAAAAAAATAATCTGATCCGGTATACTGCTGTTATCAGAAACAAAAGTGAAGTTGCTATTATAACATATTTACGTTATACTGGATCAAAAGGGAGTGCCTGTGATCTGTGCATCAGAAAAGGAGGATTTTAAACATGAATAAGGAAAAAACAAACCGTCTCACCAGATTATGGAGTGTGCTGCTCCTGATCTTCTCGATGGCAGCAGCGATGTCCGTCCCGGCCGCAGCGTCCGATTCTTCTTCGTCGGAGGATCAGACGGACAAGATTTTTCTCATAGTAGGAGAAGATTCCGAAGATGAGGTTGTTTCCGCAAAAGGCGGATTTATCGTGGAAGATACAGACGGTTCGGTGTTTATAATCACAGATCTTTCGATAGCTACGGAAGATGTGGATCACTACGCTTTGTATGACCTGGAGGAAATGATCGGCTATGAACATCTGGAAGTCACTGGCCAGTTGACCGATTACGGCCTGCTCACACTTGAACTTCCCGACAATGCCTCTTTGTCCTCGCGTTATGTGACGCTGGATTATCCTGAGCAGTATTCTGAATTGCATATCGTATCTTTTAATAGTGATCTGGAAGCATCAAGTGCACAGTTCATTCTGATGAATGCTTCGTTGGAAACGATCGGAAACACGGAGATCCTGACGCTGGAGGGCGTCACCGATTCGGATTCCAGCGTTGGCTGTGAACTGTTAGGTCTGATCGACGACGATGGGAATCTCATCGGTGTGACTTCGAGTGCGGGGATATCCTTTTCTCTCATGTCAGACGCGGAAGAGTTCCATTCGGAAATAGGAATAGCTAATGACGAAGAAGCAGAGACGGCTGCGGACACGTCCAACGACGAACCGGAAACCGAAGCAGCAGTGCCTCAGGATATCGCTCTTCTGGTCGGAACCGATGCCGACGGTGAGATCGTTGCGCATTCTTCCGCTGTCGTCCTGGAAGGCAAAGACAACTCTCTGGTCGTGATGGCGGATTCCTCTGTCTATACTTCGGAAGCAACCTCTTATCAGGTTTATACCGATACCGGTTCGGTAGAGGTCACATACACGGGCGTACGGGGAGATAGCGGAATAGTGCTGTTTTCCGCAGAGAACTGGAGCGGAGATCCGGATGAGGATTATCTGGTCTATACAGCGACACAAGCCCGTATCGGTGAATCGGCGACCCTCCTTTATTATGATGGAGATATGGAAGTAAACGCACTGGAAATTACGATTTCCGGCTACTCCGTGCTCTTAGACGGGTTACATGGACTGGAATGTGAAAACGCCGACTCAATCAACGAAATGCTGCTTGAAAGCGGTTCGCTCCTTCCGGCCGCGATCGTGAACGCAAATGGGGACTGTATCGGCGTCTGGATGCCGGAGAGCGTTGACGGAATATACATCAATGCCTTCGTGAAAGCGTCATAAAAATATGTCCTAACACATTCTCGCGGAACATTTTCTAATATAGAGTACAAAGTTCTCTTATATTTAAAATTAAAACAGCCCGGAATCGCTGTACATACAGCGGCTCCGCTCCAGCGCAAGCCCCACAAGCAGCAGGATCGGGAAAATGGCCCCCGCCAGAATACCGAGATTCAGCTGCCCTCCAAACTGCTCTGCCATCGTTCCGACGAAGGTCGGTCCGCTGCTGCAGCCAACGTCACCCGCCAGAGCAAAAAGTGCAAACATCGCCGTCCCGCCTTTTGGGATTCCTTTCGTGCCAAGGCTGAACGTACCGGGCCAGAGAATGCCGACCGACAGCCCGCAGAGAGCGCACCCTAAGAAGCCCAGAACCGGCAGGGTCGAAAGGCCAATGATCAGATAGCTGCACAGGCAGAGCAGGCCGCTCATCCACATAAATTTCTTCAGGTCGATCTTTTCCCCGAATTTCCCGTAAAACAGCCGGGCGCTGCCCATGGTCACGGCAAACAGCAGCGGGCCGGCCAGATCGCCGACCGTTTTCGATACCTTCAGGCCGCTCTCCGCGTAAGCGCTCGCCCACTGGCTCACCGCCTGCTCGCAGGCACCCGCGCAGGCCATCAGCAGCATGAAAACCCAGAAGGAGCCCATCGACGCCAGCTGACGGATACTGCAGCCCTGCTCTCCTTCTTCGAGCAGCGAGCCGATCGGCACCCGTGTGAAGAAAACGCCGTTCAGAACCGGCACGATCGCCCAGATCAGTGCCAGTATCTTCCAGTTCGAAATCCCAAATACCGCAAAGAACAGACTGGAAAGCAGGACGACCCCGACATGCCCCCAGCAGTAAAAGGAATGCAGCAGGCTCATCGCCTTTGCCTTCTCATCCCCCGGACAGGCCTCCATAATCGGGCTTACCAGCACCTCCAGAAGTCCGCCGCCTAACGCATAGATCACCACTGCAATACAAAGTCCCGCGTACGCATTCGGCAGAACATCCGGCAAAATCGTGAGCAAAATCAGCCCTGCCGCCGAAAACACATGCGCGCCGATCACACAGGGGCGATATCCGATCTGATCCGCAAACTTTGCGGACAGCAGATCCACCAGCAGCTGCACGCCGAAATTCAGCCCTGTAAGCAGCGCGATCTTATCCAGTGTAATCCCATACTGTGACTGAAAGGTCAGAAACAGAAGCGGCGCAAAATTATTGATGATTGCCTGCACGATATAGCCGATAAAGCAGGCATAGACCGTGTGTTTATAAGTGAGTTTCATACCGTTTTTCTCCCATAAGATATCGTTTATTCTATCGCAAAATTTGTCCGATCACAAAACCTCAAAGTAACGATTTCAGTGCGATGGTCTTTTTAGAGTTTTCAGATAAGATTTACGTTCCGGAGGAATCCGATCGCTCTCCACCGCTTTCTGAATTGTTTTATTGTGCGTCCACGGGTCAAGCCGCCTCTCCTTTATAAACGGCAGGACCGCATCGTACTGCTTCGCCAGAGCCGTCGCAAAATACCACGCGATCATCATGCTGATATAATAATCCCTGTCAGAAGGAATCGCCGCCACTTCCTCCGCATATTTTAACTCAAACCGGTCATCGAGAAAATACCGCATCAGCATGCCAATTCCAAAGCGTACCGTATAAATATGTGAAGAATCCAGCCAAAGCTCTATGTAAGGAAGCAATTTCTCCGGTTCCTTTTTAAATACTCCCGGAGACAGCTGATCACAGGTCGCCCAGTTATCAATATAAGGCAAAAACAGCTCCAGTTCCCTCAAACAGGCAGAAAAATCCTTTTCCTCCGCAATCAGAAATGCATGCAGCTGATTTTCCTCAAAATAAAAATGCGGCAGGTCCTTCATAAACTCCTCAACAAGACTGACATTGTCCGGAGATTCAGCAATCTTTCTTACTGCCGCCAGCTTTTTCGCCAGCGCACGAATCTTGGGTGTCCGCACACCGATAAATCTTTCACGGGAAAGCGTCGGCGTCAGATTGCTCTGAAAATCCGCGTATTTCTTATCCTGAAATTCAAAAAGCAATTCCTGTATCCGTGTCATTTCTTCTCCCAATGCTCTTTGCCAAAGTTCTTTGCCGGAACTTTTCAGAATCATTTCATGCTCCAATATGCCGGTTTACCTCCAGCTTATCCAGTATGCCATTCGCGGTAACTCCCGGATGTGTAACATAGATTCTGCAGATCTCCTCTACAAAAGATTCCTCTAAATTCAGTTCCCCTGCAATCTGCGAAATTGTCTTTCCCTTGTTCATTCTTTTTAAAATTCCAGAGATCAAAAGAGGAAGCGCTCCCGATGACAATTCCATCGGATCACTGCCAGCTCCGCAGCCGTGCGCATCTGCTGTGACGATCGCGGGGTCATTCTTCCCGGCAGGCGCGTCTTCCGCTCCGATCCTGATAAAGTAAAATACTCGTGTCCTATTCTATATGATGCAAAAAAAACCGCAACCCCTGATCTCAGGGATTGCGGTATAAATCCTGATATTCGGCTCTACAGTCTCGATTACTCGATGATCGTAGCAACACGGCCTGAACCAACGGTACGGCCACCCTCACGGATAGCGAACGTAAGACCCTGCTCCATAGCGATCGGGTGAATCAACTCGATGGTCATCTCTACGTTGTCGCCAGGCATGCACATCTCTGTGCCTTCCGGAAGGTTGATCACGCCTGTTACGTCAGTTGTTCTGAAATAGAACTGCGGACGATAGTTGTTGAAGAACGGTGTATGACGGCCACCCTCGTCCTTGGTCAGAACGTATACCTGAGCGGTAAACTTGGTGTGGCACTTGATGCTGCCCGGTTTCACCAGAACCTGTCCACGCTCGATATCGGTTCTTCTGATACCACGAAGCAGAGCGCCGATGTTGTCGCCAGCCTGCGCATAGTCAAGCAGCTTACGGAACATCTCGATACCGGTAACGGTCGTCTTCTGGATCTCTTCCTTGATACCAACGATCTCAACTTCCTCGTTCAGCTTCAGAGTACCACGCTCTACACGGCCGGTAGCAACCGTACCACGGCCTGTGATGGTGAATACGTCCTCAACCGGCATAAGGAACGGCTGATCAGTAGCACGCTGCGGATCCGGAACCCAGCTGTCAACAGCATCCATAAGCTCCATGATCTTGTCGCCCCACTCTCCGTCCGGCTCTTCCAGAGCCTTCAGAGCAGAACCCTGAATGATCGGCGTATCATCGCCCGGGAACTCATACTCGTTGAGCAGCTCACGGATCTCCATGTCTACCAGCTCGAGAAGCTCCTCATCGTCTACCATATCGCACTTGTTCATGAATACTACGATATACGGAACGCCTACCTGACGGGACAGAAGGATGTGCTCCTTGGTCTGAGCCATAACACCATCCGTAGCAGCTACTACAAGGATAGCGCCGTCCATCTGTGCAGCACCGGTGATCATGTTCTTTACATAGTCAGCGTGGCCCGGGCAGTCAACGTGTGCGTAATGTCTGTGCTCTGTCTCATACTCAACGTGAGCGGTAGAAATCGTGATACCACGCTCTCTCTCTTCCGGAGCCTTATCGATGTTATCAAAGCTGGTCTCAACGTTGCCTGCAACTCTGTGGGAAAGAACCTTTGTGATAGCCGCGGTCAGAGTGGTTTTACCATGATCTACGTGACCGATGGTACCGATGTTACAATGCGGTTTCGTTCTTTCAAATTTAGCCTTTGCCATTGTGATTTTCCTCCTTCAATACAAATGCTTCTACATGAATAAAATATTTCGCGCGCGTGCGCATAAAATGGCTGTTCTGATTATATTTCAAAACGTGCCTGTTTTCAAGTTTTTTTTGCATACATTCTTATATTTATTGCCATCCGCCGCGTCTTTGCCGCGGCGAAAGGCTTATTTTGACGAATGTATTACTTTGACTTCTCGCTCAGGACTTTCTCCTGTACGGACTTCGGCACCTGCTCATAACGTTCAAAGAACATCGAGTAGTTGCCGCGGCCCTGCGTCTTGGAACGAAGGTCTGTCGAGTAGCCGAACATCTCTGCCAGCGGTACAAAGCCTCTGACGATCTTGCCGCCTCCGAGGTCATCCATGCCCTCGATACGGCCACGACGGGAGTTGATATCGCCGATGACATCGCCCATGTATTCCTCAGGCATCGTCACTTCAACTCTCATAATCGGCTCAAGCAATACCGGATTGCCCTGCTTCATCGCATCCTTGAATGCCAGAGAACCGGCGATGTGGAATGCCATCTCACTGGAGTCAACCTCATGGTACGAACCGTCATAGACATTCGCGTGTACGCCGAGTACCGGGAATCCGCCGAGGATGCCTGCCTTTGCCGCTTCCTCAATACCCTCTCCGACTGCCGGAATATATTCCTTCGGAATCGCGCCGCCGACAACTGTCGACTCGAATTCAAAGGTCTTCTCTCCGTTCGGATCCATCGGGGTGAAGATAACTTTACAGTGTCCGTACTGACCGCGTCCGCCGGACTGCTTTGCATACTTGCTGTCCACCGTAACTTCCTTGGTAAAGGTCTCCTTGTAGGCAACCTGAGGTGCGCCAACGTTTGCCTCCACCTTGAACTCACGGAGCAGACGGTCTACGATGATCTCCAGATGAAGCTCGCCCATACCGGCGATGATCGTCTGTCCGGTCTCTGTATTCGTGTGAGCACGGAAGGTCGGGTCTTCCTCAGCCAGCTTTGCGAGCGCCTCGCCCATCTTGCCCTGGCCGGCTTTGGTCTTCGGCTCGATCGCCAGTTCGATAACCGGCTCCGGGAACTCCATGGACTCCAGGATCACCGGATGCTGCTCATCGCAGATCGTATCGCCTGTCGTTGTCAGCTTAAAGCCAACCGCAGCGGCAATATCACCGGAATATACCTTGTCCAGCTCGGCACGCTTGTTCGCATGCATCTGCAGGATACGTCCGACACGCTCCTTCTTGCCCTTTGTCGCGTTCAGTACATAGGAACCGGAATTCATGGTACCGGAATATACACGGAAGAACGCCAGTTTTCCTACAAACGGATCCGCCATGATCTTGAATGCCAGTGCGGAGAACGGTTCGTCGTCGGAGGAATGTCTCACGACTTCGTTGCCGTCCAGATCCGTACCCTTGATCGGCGGGATATCCGTCGGTGCCGGCATATACTCAATGACCGCGTCCAGCATCTTCTGGACACCCTTGTTGCGGTAAGCGCTTCCGCAGCACACCGGAACCGCGGTGCACTCACAGGTCGCTTTGCGCAGTGCAGCCTTCATCTGCTCTGTGGTCGGTTCCTCACCGTCGAGAAACATCATGGTAAGGTCGTCATCCAGCTCGCAGATCTTCTCGACCAGCTCGTCACGATAAAGTTCTGCGTCTTCTTTCATATCTTCCGGAATATCCGTGATCGTGATGTCCTCGCCTTTGTCGTCATTGTAGATGTAAGCCTTCATCTCAAACAGGTCAATAATGCCTTTGAAATTATCCTCCTTGCCGATCGGCAGCTGAAGAATAATCGCATTCTTGCCCAGTCTGGTACGGATCTGCTCTACTGCTCCGTAGAAGTCCGCGCCCATGATATCCATCTTATTAATAAATGCCATACGAGGAACATTGTAGGTATCCGCCTGACGCCATACGTTCTCAGACTGCGGCTCCACGCCTCCCTTTGCGCAGAAAACGCCGACAGCGCCGTCCAGCACACGAAGGGAACGTTCCACCTCTACTGTAAAATCCACGTGGCCCGGAGTGTCGATGATGTTGATACGATGCTCCAGAGCGCCTGCCTTCGGCTTGCAGTTCTCCTGCAGCGTCCAGTGGCAGGTGGTAGCGGCTGAGGTGATGGTAATACCTCTCTCCTGCTCCTGCTCCATCCAGTCCATTGTAGCGGTACCTTCATGCGTATCACCGATCTTGTAATTCACGCCGGTGTAATACAGAATACGTTCGGTCAATGTAGTCTTACCCGCATCGATGTGAGCCATGATACCGATATTTCTGGTTCTCTCTAATGGATATTCTCTACCAGCCAAAATTTTTTCCTCCTCATCAGACAGACAGCATATATTATGCCGCTTTCTGTTTTAGAACCTGTAATGTGCAAAAGCCTTGTTCGCCTCTGCCATCTTATGCATATCCTCTTTTCTCTTAACTGATGCGCCGGTATTATTCGCCGCATCCATCAGTTCATTCGCCAGACGATCCTTCATGGTCTTCTCGCCTCTCTTACGGGAAAACATGGTAATCCAGCGAAGTGCCAGAGCCTGACGGCGGTCCGGTCTTACCTCGATCGGCACCTGATAGGTGGCGCCGCCGACACGTCTCGCCTTTACTTCCAGAACCGGCATGACGTTATTCATAGCCGCTTCGAACGTCTCGATGGCCGGCTTCCCGGTCTTCTCCTCGATCGTCTCAAATGCTCCGTACACAATTTTCTGGGCAACACCCTTCTTGCCGTCCAGCATGATGTTGTTGATCAGCTTGGTGACGACTTTACTTCCGTAAATCGGGTCTGCCAATACGTCCCTCTTCTGAATATGTCCTTTCCGTGGCACGCTTCTTCCCTCCTTAATTAAACATTAAATCACAGGTACTCACGATTGTTTCTTTCCGTGTTCATGCAAGGACTTCTATATTAACCTGCAACCACCTGGTAATACGAACTCCGCATAAGGTGAAACAAAAATCTGTTTTCATGTGATACTAAGGTAAATCCCGAAAACCGGTATTATTTCTTTGCTTCTTTCGGTCTCTTGGCACCGTACTTGGAACGTGCCTGACGTCTCTTGGCAACACCGGCGGTATCAAGCGTACCTCTTACGATGTGGTATCTGGTACCCGGAAGGTCCTTGACTCTTCCTCCTCGGATCAGCACAACGCTGTGCTCCTGAAGGTTGTGTCCCTCGCCCGGAATGTAGCTTGTCACCTCGATACCGTTGGACAGACGTACTCTGGCGATCTTACGAAGCGCGGAATTCGGCTTCTTCGGCGTAGCGGTCTTCACAGCGGTGCACACGCCTCTCTTCTGCGGAGAAGATGTATTGGTCTGCTTCTTCTGAAGAGAATTGTAACCTTTCTGGAGTGCCGGCGCGGTCGACTTCTTGACCGATGTCTGTCTGCCTTTTCTGACTAACTGGTTGAATGTTGGCATTCTTCCTTCACCTCCTGATAAAATTCGTTTACTCGGGTCGGCCGTGTATCATCTGATAAGAATACGGCCATGGTTGCCTGAAAATATGCGCAAAAAAACAACATGCATTCACGCACTGCTCCATTATACGAAAGCGGTTTTTTCTTGTCAAGTAAATTTTTGTATATTGTTTCGAACAGCATCGAAAAGAAAAAACAGACTGTGCAGGTTTCCCCGGTAAAACCTGTATTTTCTTTCTTCGGAATTTCTTATGATTTCATGAAATGGGTGGACACATGCGGTTTGGAATGCTAAAATGGCGGTGTCTTTTGCGAATACGCATTTGAAGAATCAGAGGTGATGAAAATGTTTGTCAAGCTATTAAAGCCTTTATCATTTATACCTGCAATCCTGATGATGTATGTGATTTTCTGTTTTTCCGCGCAGGATGCCGCTGCATCCTCCAACTTAAGCTATAAAGTAAGTTATACTGTAGTGGAGGCCGGCAATGTCATCCTTGATGCGGATCTGCAGCCCGCAGAGATTTCCTCTCTTGCGACGCGGTTCAACGGGGTCATCCGTAAGATCGCCCATATGACGGAATATTTTGCTCTGGCTGTCGCGGTGTCCTTTCCGCTTTATGTTTACGGTCTCCACGGGCTGCCGCTCATGTTCGTGGCAGGGCTCTTCTGTGTAGTCTTTGCCTGCGGAGACGAATATCATCAGTCTTTCGTGGATGGACGGAGTCCGGCAGTCCGCGACGTACTCATCGACTCTTTCGGCGTCTTCTGGGGAATCGTCCTTGTTCGTATCATCGGATGGACCGGGAGGAAAACCATTTTCCGACCATTCAGCAAAAAAAAGAAGCGCGCAAAGGAAGAAGCTGCTTCCGCCCGGGACGGCGCTCAGAATCTCTATATGGGTATGCCGCCGGAGTATCAGGACCCGCAGTATGGCGCTCCGTACGGCTCGCAGGCAGCCAGCCAGTACCGTTCTCAGAGCAGCGCTGCGTATGGTCCGCAGACCGCCGGCCAGTACCGTTCCCAGAACGATGCTCTGTATTATGGTCCGCAGGCCGCCGGTTCCCGTGATTCCCGGACATCCGCAAAGAAGAAACGCCAGAATAATTCCGACCGTCTTTCCGAGGATATGTCACTGAAAAATCTGATCCGCAATCTCCGGGAAGGAGAAGACAAATAAATCCAAAGCACTTCCCATCACAGAAATACAAGGCGTAAAGCAATATGTAAAGTGAAGGAATACGCAAAGAAAGCCCCGGTTCAGACCGGGGCTTTCTGTTTTGCTGTAATTCTTATTAAGAACGGGTGCTGCTTCCGGGAGGCATACGCCCCGATCTCTATCGCTTACTCCTCGTCCTCTGCAGTTTCAGCGGTTTCAGCGTCTTCCGAACCGGCTTCTGCGGTTTCAGCGTTCTCCGAACCGATCTCTGCGTCGTCTGCAGTCTCTGCCGCTTCCGTCTCCGGCTCTTCCGACTCATTCAGCTGCGTTTCCTCGTCAGCTTCCGCCTCTTCGATCAGTTCTTCAAAGGACATCTCCTGAGTCTCGTCGATCGGTTCCTGGGCCTCATCATTTCCATTTTCTTCCAGGAGCATCTGTTCATACTCTGAGTCGTCCGTTCCGGAAGTATCAATTTCGATATTGCGGTACCGTTTCAGACCCGTACCGGTAGGAATCAGCTTTCCTATAATCACGTTCTCTTTCAGGCCGACCAGCGGATCCTTTTTGCCCTTGATGGCCGCATCCGTCAGCACCTTCGTCGTCTCCTGGAAGGATGCCGCTGACAGGAAGGAGTTGGTCGCCAGGGAAGCCTTTGTGATACCGAGCATAATCCGTTTGCCATCGGCAGGCTGCTTTCCTTCCTCAATCATTCGCTTGTTGGTATCCTCATAATCCAGAATATCCACAAGGCTGCCCGGGAGGAAATTCGTATCGCCATTGTCCTCAATGCGGATCTTTTTCAGCATCTGGCGCACAATGACTTCGATATGCTTATCGTTGATCTCCACGCCCTGAAGGCGGTATACGCGCTGCACTTCCCGAAGCATATAATCCTGCACCGCTTCCACACCCTTGATCTTCAGGATGTCGTGCGGGTTCACACTACCCTCGGTCAGCTCATCGCCGGCCTCCAGATGTGTGCCGTCTACAGGCTTGATCCTGGAACCGTAAGGAATCAGGTAGGTCTTGGACTCCCCGGTCTCCTCATTGGTCACTACGATCTCACGCTTTTTCTTTGTGTCACGCAGGGTCGCCATACCGGAAATCTCCGTGATAATCGCGAGTCCCTTCGGCTTTCTCGCCTCAAAAAGCTCCTCGACACGCGGAAGACCCTGTGTGATATCGCCGCCTGCCACACCGCCGGTATGGAAGGTACGCATTGTCAGCTGTGTACCCGGCTCACCGATCGACTGCGCGGCGATAATGCCGACAGACTCACCTACCTGTACCGGTTCTCCGGTCGCCATGTTCGCACCGTAGCACTTAGAGCAGATGCCGATATGGGAACGGCAGGTCAGGATCGAACGGATCTTGATCTTCTCAAACGGCTTGCCGTCCGCGTCGACGCCTTCTTTCATGATGCGTGCCGCACGTCTCGGCGTAATCATATGATTCGCCTTTACAATGATCTCGCCGTCTTTATCACAGATATCCTCGCAGGAGAACCGCCCCGTGATACGTTCCTGAATGTTCTCAATCTCTTCCTTTCCGTCAGAGAATGTGCTCACATAGATGCCCGGAAGTTCCTCTGCGCCTTCGCTGCAGTCTGTTTCACGGACGATCAGTTCCTGAGAGACATCCACCAGACGTCTGGTCAGATAGCCGGAGTCCGCGGTACGCAGCGCCGTATCGGAAAGTCCTTTACGCGCACCGTGCGCCGACATGAAATATTCCAGTACATCCAGACCTTCACGGAAATTGGACTTGATCGGCAGCTCGATCGTGTGACCGGTCGTATCTGCCATCAGGCCGCGCATGCCTGCCAGCTGTTTGATCTGTTTATTGGAACCACGCGCTCCGGAATCCGCCATCATAAAGATGTTGTTGTACTTATCGAGTCCGTCAAGCAGCTCCTTCGTCAGCTGATCATCCGTGTCTTTCCAGGTCTCTACAACCTCTTTATAACGCTCTTCGTCCGTGATCAGGCCGCGCTTATAGTTCCGGGTGATCCGGTCTACCGTATCCTGCGCGTTCTTGATCATCTCCGGCTTCCTCGGCGGCACGGTCATATCTGAAATCGATACCGTCATGGCTGCCTGTGTCGAATATTTATAGCCTGTCGCCTTGATGTCATCAAGCACTTCCGCCGTTCTGGTCGAGCCGTGGATGTCGATGACTTTCTCAAGAATGCTCTTCAATCCCTTCTTATTAACAAGGAAATCAATCTCCAGCTTGAGCTCATTGCCCGGAATGGAGCGGTCTACAAAGCCAAGATCCTGCGGAATGATCTCATTAAACAGGAATCTGCCCAGAGTCGATTCAATGTTTTCCATGAGAACACTGCCGTCCGCCATCTTCCTGGTCATACGCACCGTAATCCTCGACTGCAGGGTAATGTATTTGTTCTCATAGGCCAGAATTGCTTCCGCCACACTCTTGAAGAATTTTCCTTCTCCTTTGGCACCCGGCCTCTCCTGTGTCAGATAATAAATACCAAGTACCATATCCTGCGACGGAACCGCCACCGGACCGCCGTCAGACGGCTTCAGGAGGTTGTTCGGGGAGAGCATCAGGAACCGGCACTCCGCCTGCGCTTCCACTGACAGCGGAAGATGCACAGCCATCTGGTCACCGTCAAAGTCCGCGTTGAACGCGGTACACACGAGCGGATGCAGCTTGATTGCCTTGCCTTCGACAAGGATCGGCTCAAATGCCTGGATTCCCAGACGATGCAGGGTAGGAGCACGGTTCAGCATCACCGGATGCTCCTTGATGACGTCCTCAAGGACATCCCAGACTTCCGGCTGAAGACGTTCTACCATCTTCTTTGCGTTTTTAATATTATGAGAAGTGCCGTTCTCCACCAATTCTTTCATTACGAACGGCTTAAACAGCTCAATCGCCATCTCTTTTGGCAGGCCGCACTGGTAAATCTTAAGTTCCGGCCCGACTACGATAACGGAACGGCCCGAATAATCGACACGTTTGCCGAGCAGATTCTGACGGAAACGTCCGGATTTTCCTTTCAGCATATCGGAAAGGGACTTCAGGGCACGGTTCCCCGGTCCGGTGACCGGACGGCCGCGGCGTCCATTATCAATCAGCGCATCCACCGCTTCCTGCAGCATACGCTTCTCATTGCGCACAATGATATCCGGAGCTCCCAGCTCCAACAGCCGTTTCAGACGGTTGTTGCGGTTGATGATCCTGCGGTACAGGTCATTCAGATCGGATGTGGCAAAACGGCCGCCGTCCAGCTGTACCATCGGGCGCAGATCCGGCGGAATGACCGGAATCACAGTCATCACCATCCACTCCGGCTTATTGCCGGACTCGCGGAACGCCTCCACAACCTCCAGACGTTTGATGATTCGGGCACGTTTCTGTCCGGTAGAGTCTTTCAGGGCCGCTTTCAGCTCTTCGGACTCTTTTTCCACATCAATCGCTTCCAGAAGCTCCTTGACTGCCTCCGCACCCATGCCGGCGCGGAACTTTTTCCCCCATTTTTCGAGGGCTTCCTGATATTCCCGTTCCGTCAGCACCTGCTTATAATGCAGATCCGTTTCCCCCGGATCCAGGACAATATAATTCGCGAAGTACAGAATTTTTTCAAGCACACGCGGAGAAATGTCCAGCATCAGACCCATTCTGGAGGGAATCCCCTTGAAATACCAGATATGGGAAACCGGAGCCGCGAGCACAATATGCCCCATACGCTCACGCCGGACAGCAGACTTGGTCACTTCCACACCGCAGCGGTCGCACACAACACCCTTGTAGCGGATTTTTTTGTACTTTCCGCAGTGGCACTCCCAGTCCTTGCTCGGCCCGAAAATACGCTCACAGAAAAGGCCGTCCTTTTCCGGTTTCAGCGTCCTGTAATTGATCGTCTCCGGCTTTTTCACCTCACCGTGCGACCACTCAAGGATTTTTTCAGGAGAAGCCAGGCCGATCCGAATAGCATCAAACGTCATCGGCTGATACGCTTCATTTTTTGTTGTCTCTGGCATTGCGGTACTCCTTTCACACGCTATTCTTCGTAACGTTCACGCAACAGTTACGATTCCTCATCTTCAAAGGTTTCCTCAATCTCCTCGTACAGTTCCGCGCTGTCCTCATCGATCTCATTCTCATCGACCGATACCAGTTCGTCCCCGTTAATTTCCTGATGGCTGAATCCATAATCGCCAAGCGATTCTTCTTCCTTACTGTTATATCTGCGGTCGTCTCCCATCACGGCACGGAAATCCGTGTCAGCGTAATCCGAGGTCTCTGTGATCTCCACCTCAGTATCATCGTCTTTCAACACTCTGACGTCAAGTCCGAGAGACTGCAGCTCTTTGATGAGTACCTTAAATGATTCCGGAATGCCTGGTTCAGGGATATTTTCTCCCTTAATGATCGCTTCGTACGTCTTCACACGGCCTACCACATCATCCGATTTGACAGTCAGGATCTCCTGCAGCGTGTAGGACGCGCCATACGCTTCGAGTGCCCAAACCTCCATCTCACCGAAACGCTGTCCGCCGAACTGGGCCTTGCCGCCCAGAGGCTGCTGTGTCACCAGTGAATACGGACCGGTAGAACGTGCATGGATCTTATCGTCTACCAGATGATGCAGTTTGAGGTAATGCATGTGGCCGATGGTCGTCGGTGCGTCAAAATACTCGCCCGTACGTCCATCGCGAAGCTGTACCTTTCCGTCTCTGGAGATCGGAACGCCTTTCCAGAGCGCTCTGTGATCGCGGTTCTCATACAGATAATCCAGCACTTCAGGCAGAAGCTCCTCGCCATGTTTTTCTTTAAATTCATCCCACTCCAGATTCACATAATCATTTGCCAGATCCAGAGTGTCCATAATATCTTTTTCGTTTGCGCCGTCAAATACCGGTGTCGAGACATTAAAGCCAAGCGCTTTCGCGGCAAGGCTCAGATGAATCTCCAGCACCTGGCCGATATTCATACGGGACGGCACGCCCAGAGGGTTCAGCACGATATCCAGCGGACGTCCGTTCGGAAGGAACGGCATATCCTCTACAGGAAGCACGCGGGAAACGACACCCTTGTTGCCGTGACGGCCGGCCATCTTATCTCCCACGGAAATCTTTCTCTTCTGCGCAATATAAATACGCACTGCCTGATTCACACCGGGTGAAAGTTCGTCGCCGTTCTCCCGCGTAAACACTTTCGCATCCACGACAATACCATACTCGCCATGCGGCACTTTCAGAGAAGTATCCCGAACCTCGCGCGCCTTCTCACCGAAAATCGCTCTCAGCAGGCGTTCCTCGGCAGCCAGCTCCGTCTCGCCCTTTGGCGTTACCTTGCCGACAAGGATATCGCCGGCACGCACCTCTGCGCCAATGCGGATAATGCCGCGCTCGTCCAGATCCTTCAGCGCTTCATCGCCTACGCCCGGAACATCCCGTGTAATCTCCTCCGGTCCCAGCTTCGTGTCGCGCGCTTCCGCCTCGTATTCCTCAATGTGGACGGAAGTATATACATCATCCATCACAAGTTTTTCGCTGATCAGGACGGCATCCTCATAGTTGTAGCCTTCCCAGGTCATAAATCCGATCAGCGGATTCTTGCCAAGCGCGATCTCGCCGTTGGAGGTAGATGCGCCGTCCGCGATCACATCGCCGGCCTCCACTCTGTCTCCTTTATTGACAATCGGGCGCTGGTTGTAGCAGTTGCTCTGATTGCTCCGGACAAACTTGCGCAGATGATATTCGTCACGCTGCCCGTCGTCTGTTCGCACGATAATGCGGTTGGACTCCGAGCGCTCCACAATTCCCGAATGATCCGCAACCACACACACGCCGGAGTCTACCGCCGCCTTGGTCTCCAGACCGGTACCCACGACCGGAGCTTCCGTCGTCAGAAGCGGAACGGCCTGACGCTGCATGTTGGAGCCCATCAGGGCGCGGTTCGCGTCATCATTCTGCAAAAACGGAATCAGGGCTGTCGCCACGGAAAATACCATCTTCGGCGACACATCCATGAAATCAAACATGCTGCGCTCATATTCCTGCGTTTCCTCGCGGTAACGGCCGGAAACATTCTTCCGGATAAAATGCCCTTCCTCATCCAGAGGCTCATTCGCCTGCGCTACATGGTAATTGTCTTCTTCATCCGCCGTCATGTAGACCACTTCATCTGTGACGCGCGGATTCTTCGGATCCGAGTGATCGATTTTCCGGTAAGGCGCCTCCACAAAGCCGTATTCATTGATCCGCGCATAGCAGGCCAGAGAGTTGATCAGACCGATGTTCGGACCTTCAGGCGTCTCGATCGGGCACATTCTGCCGTAGTGAGAGTAATGCACATCACGAACCTCGAATCCGGCTCTTTCTCTGGAAAGTCCGCCTGGTCCCAGTGCCGACAGACGGCGTTTGTGCGTCAACTCGCCCAGAGGGTTGTTCTGATCCATGAACTGGGACAGCTGGGAAGAACCGAAGAATTCTTTTACCGCAGCCGTCACCGGCTTGATATTGATCAGAGACTGCGGCGAAATCCCCTCAATCTCCTGCGTCGTCATCCGCTCACGGACCACTCTTTCCAGTCGGGACAAACCGATGCGGTACTGGTTCTGCAGCAGCTCGCCGACCGCACGGATACGGCGGTTCCCAAGATGGTCGATATCGTCGTCGCTGCCGATGCCGTATTCCAGATGAATGTTATAATTGATGGAAGCCAGAATATCTTCCTTTGTAATATGCTTCGGGATCAGTTCATGCACCGAACGGCGGATCGCATCCTTCTGTTCCTCCGGATCTTCGTATTCTTCCAGAATGCTCTTCAGCGCAGGATAATACACAAGCTCCGTGATGCCCAGTTCCTTCGGCTCACAGTCCACCCAGGCTTTCAGGTCCACCATCATGCTGGAGACAACCTTCACATCACGCTCTTCCGTACGGATCATCACGTAGGGAACTGCAGCGTTCTGAATGGCGTCTGCCTGCTCACGGGTCAGCTCCGTGCCCGCTTCGGTAAGAATCTCGCCTGTGGACGCATCAAATACATCTTCCGCAAGGACATGACCTGCAATCCGATTGCGGAACATCAGCTTTTTGTTGAATTTATAACGGCCAACTTTCGCGAGGTCATATCTGCGCGGATCAAAGAACATGCTCATGATCAGGCTCTCCGCACTCTCCACCGCAAGCGGCTCTCCCGGACGGATCTTCTTGTACAGTTCAAGAAGGCCTTCCTGATAATTGGTGGCCGTATCCTTGGCGAGTGTCGCCACAATCTTCGGCTCATCACCGAAGAACTCTATAATCTCCGCATTTGAACTTAAGCCGAGCGCACGTGCCAGAACCGTCACCGGAACTTTTCTCGTCCGGTCTACACGCACATAAAAAACATCATTGGAGTCCGTCTCATATTCCAGCCATGCGCCACGGTTCGGAATAACAGTACAGGAATACAGTTTTTTGCCAAATTTATCGTGCGTAATCCCGTAATAAATGCCGGGCGAACGCACAAGCTGGCTGACAATAACGCGCTCAGCACCATTGATCACGAAAGTGCCGGTCGCCGTCATCAGCGGAAGATCCCCCATGAAGATATCATGCTCACTGATCTCATCATTCTCCTTATTATGGAGACGCACCCGTACCTTCAAAGGAGCAGCATACGTGGCATCGCGATCCACACACTCCTCAATCGAGTATTTTACATCATCCTCACACAGTTTGAAATCCACAAACTCAAGACTCAGCTTCCCGCCGTAGTCCTCAATCGGTGAGATGTCATCAAAGGCTTCTTTCAGTCCTTCGTTCAGAAACCACTGATAAGAGTTTTTCTGAACTTCAATGAGATTCGGGATCTCAAGGACTTCCTTCTGCCGCTGATAACTCATACGGAATCCTTTGCCATTTGTAATAGGACGTATCCTGTTTTTCTCCATTGATGTTTCACCTCTGTTCTTTCTGCAGTCTGGTTCTACTTTTGGGCATAAATATACTGCAGGATATAATCCCGCACAATAGTGCAACGTATACTGTACCACAATGCAAATTTGGTGTCAAGGAAATTTTTACCTGTATTTAGAATTTAGAAAATCAGAAACAAAGATCTGAGAGACAGAAACGGGGTCCCGTGCGGAACCCCGTTCAATTTTGAATCACTGCTTTCCAATCGCCGCAGAAAAAACTTATTTGATCGTAACCTTAGCGCCTTCTGCTTCCAGCTTGGTCTTGAGTTCATCCGCTTCTGCCTTGGAAATGCCCTCTTTGATCACCTTCGGAGCGGAGTCTACAACGTCCTTCGCTTCCTTCAGGCCAAGGCCGGTTGCTTCACGAACAACCTTGATAACCTTAACCTTGGACGGGCCAACTTCGGTCAGTTCTACGTCAAACTCGGTCTTCTCTTCTGCTTCCTCAGCAGCAGCGCCGCCTGCAGCCGCTACTACGACACCAGCCGCTGCGGATACGCCAAACTCTTCCTCACATGCCTTTACCAGTTCATTCAGTTCAAGCACGGATAACTCTTTGATTGCTTCGATAAACTCAGCAGTTGTCAACTTAGCCATTTCTTTTTCCTCCTGATTATTTCTTATTAAAATCTGTTTGCTTTTTGTTTCTTTGTTCTTACTCTGCCGCTTCTGCCGCTTTTGCTTCCGCAATCTGGTTCAGCACGCGAGCCAGGTTGGAAACAGGCGACTGAATGCTTCCAAGCAGTTTGCCGAGAAGTTCTTCTCTGGACGGAATCGATGCCAGAGCAGCTACGCCCTTCTCATCATAGTAATTGCCCTCTACGACACCGGCAAGCATCTTGACGGTCGGAGCCTTTTTCGCGAATTCGGAAATAATTCTCGCCGGAGCTGTCGCATCATTTTTTGAAATCGCCAGCGCATTCGGTCCTTCCAGAAGCTCGGAGAGAGGCTCACAGGGTGTATCCTTGAACGCGAAATTCATCATCGTATTCTTGTATACCTTGTAGGTAATGCCTGCTTCACGCATCGCTTTACGAAGCTCTGTATCCGCCTCTACCGTGATGCCGCTATAATGCACAAGAATAACAGACTCTGCATCTTTGATATTTCCCGCGATCTCATCTACGACCGGTTTCTTCAGTTCAACCTTTGCCATGATCTGTACCTCCTTATAGATTTTCGGAGCACGATGAGCGTCCTCCAAACTGCCATTCCCACGCCGGGTACCGTCACTTCCGCGATGTCATTCCTTTTGCGAAGGTACGCATTCGCGCAGAGCGATTTGCTTTTATAAAGCAAAATACTCTTTTGTCACTACACCAGACAAAAGAGCATCACAATTCTTCTATAAGAATCTCACTCCTCGGCAGGCCGCGTCGCTGTTCCCTGTAATCAGATCATCCGGCAACGAGATTATGCCATACGGCACCTGCTGTCTTCGGCAGTTATCTTTGATACTATACACCAGCTTCCGTTCTGTGTCAACATCTTTTCTTAACAAAAAAGTACAAAAATCACAGGGCAGAAAAACAGGGGGCTGTTTTCACGGTCCCCTGTTGCTTCCTGTTCTCATCTGTAGTTGTCATGGAGTCTTAATAGAACCAGTGGGCTCCTATCTGTATTCCTTTGTTCGCTGTCGTATTGAAGTAAAGAGCTCCGTTCGTCGGATCCTCTCCGGCAATCGCTGCTGACGCTGCAGTATAACAGGTGCTGGGGACACCATTTGCAAGCGCTTTGGCAAGCGCGCCGCTTGAAGCCGGGCTAAACTGACCGCTCTGATAAATCACCTCGCTGATCGTGTTCGGGAAAGAAGAACTTGCCACACGATTCATCACGACCGCACCGACCGCTACCATGCCTTCATAACTCTGATTGCCTGCCTCGCAGTAAATCAATGCCGCAAGAAGCGTGGTGCTGTCTGTTGTTGAGGACGACGTTGTCGCTGCCTCTGTCTCCGAAACGGCCGCCGCTTCTGTCGAAGCCGTAGTCTCTGCTTCCGTAGAAGCTGTAGTCTCCGCTTCCGTAGAAGCCGTGGTCTCCGCTTCCGTAGAAGCTGTGGTCTCCGCCTCTGTGGATGCCGTGGTCTCCGCTTCGTAAGAGGAAGTCACAGCATTGCCATTCTCATCATAGTATGTATCTGTATCCGCGTCATAATAAGCATCTCCGCTGGAGGAAGAGGATGACGAGGACTCTGTGCTGGTCGTCTCGGTCGTCGTTGTCTCGGTTGAAGTCGTCTCAGTCGAGGTCGTCTCGGACGTCGATGAAGAACTCGTTGAACCGCTTGAGGTTGAGCCTGACGAGGTCGAACTCGATGAGCCTGAACTCGATGAGGTCGTACCCGATGTGCCCGAACTGGACGAAGTCGAACTCGAAGAAGTCGTGCCTGATGAACCCGAACCCGATGAAGCAGTTCCTGAAGAAGAACCTGTGGACGAAGAAGTCCCTGTGGAATCCGTCGATGCCGCGGAAGCAGCCTCAGTCTCCACATAAGCCTCTGTTTCTTCCGCTTCCGGCCAGATGACTCCATACAGCTTCTCAAGCTGTACGCGCTCCGCATCCTTCGCGGTCGCTCCCTCGAACAGCATCACGCTTGTCACGTCCTCGCTGGAAACAAAAGCTGTCGAATCTTCATCATAAAGAACTTCAATCCAGTGACCATAATCATTCACAACCTGATATACGTCGCCGGCATTCATCGTATCCTTGACTGTGGCTCCGTCGTCCGATGTATAGACATTCACGCCATCCCAGTCAGCACGGACGCCTTCCGCGCCGTATACTTCCGCGATCTCTGCCACGTCAGCGCCGTAAAGCAGATAATCGTTCATCACATATCCGGTAATCCCGTTTGAATAAAACTGGGTCCAGGTGTCTCCTCTTTCAATCACCCATACCGCGGTACCTATATACAGGTATCCGAGGATCTCACTTTCCGTGTCAGCCGCGCTGCGGATGTTGACGCCGGTATCCACATAAGCACTGTTGATGATGGCAACCTGCGCCCAGGCATCTTCTTCCTGATAGGCAACCGCCACAAAACCTGTCCCTTCTTCGGCTTCCGTCTCAGTCTCTGTCTCTGTCTCGGCCTCAGTCTCTGTCTCCGCCGCAGTCTCCGCTTCTGTTTCAGCAGCTTCCGCTGCGGTCTCACTCTCAACCGCCTCTGTCGCAGCCGTTTCCACTGTTTCCGCCGCAGTCTCTGTCTGAGCTGTCTCCGTCTCTGTCGCTGTCGCCAGAAGAGCCCCGTCAGAAAATGCCAGCGCACCGGTCACAGCCGTTGTCGTCATAGCGGCAACCAGACCCAGGGCAATCCAGATTGATTTTTTCTTCATTCGAAATCCTCCCAATATGCCTGCAGCGAAACGCTTTTCCGCCCTCATGAAAGGTTTTCCGTCGTCTTGCTACAATTTTATTAAAAATATTACATAATTATTAAATCTCAATTACGGGCCTATTGTAATATGTTTCGATATTTTTGTCAATGCTTTTTTCAGATATTTCCGTATATTTCCGTAAATATTACTGGCTCTGTCTGCTTTCCGGCTGTTTCAGTCTGTTTCATACTGGCTTTTACACAACAGTCCCATCAGTTCCTCGAAGCATACGCCGTCGGTCAGCGGAATATCCATCTCGATGGATTTCTGAACACAGAGTTTGATAAAATGGGAGGCTTTACGGACAGATTCCTGAAAATCCACGCCGTTCACCGCATCGGCGGCGATGACGGCGGCAAAGACATCCCCCGTACCGCAGCGCTGCGTACCGACTCTGTGCGTGCGCACGAAGCGGGGGGCTGTACCTTTTTCACAGCAGAGATTGGCGATAAATTCCCCCTGCGGGATCCCGGTGATCACAACCTTTTCCGGTCCCATCCTGATCAGATCCTGCGCAAGGGAAACCAGCTGCTCCATCTTCCATTTTCCATCATGCCAGTCCCTTCCGGTCAAAATGCAGGCCTCTGTCAGATTCGGCGTCAGGATGTCCGCGCGGGCAGCCAGCCGTTTCATTTCCCGGCACATTTCCGGCGTATACGTCGAATAGGCCTCCCCATCGTCCGCCATCACCGGATCGACGATGACCGTCGTTCCTTCCCTCACAAAGTCGTCCAGGAACTGCAGAACTATCCGAATCTGTTCTTTCGAGCCTAAAAAGCCTGTGCTGATGCCGTCAAAAGACAGCTGCAGTTTTTTCCACTCATCGATGTAAGGCTGCATCCGGTCAGTAAAGTCCTCGAAAAACCAGCTCTCATAAGCTGTATGATTGGAAAAAACCGAAGTTGGCACCGGGCAGCACTGCACCTTCATCGCGGATATGATCGGAATGGATACGGTCAGGGAGCATCGGCCAAAGCCGGTGAAGTCGTTGATGACCGCTATTTTTTTCTGTCGGTTCGGGTGCTGAGAACCCGCGTTATTTGAGTACTGTTTCATGCGATTCGTCCTTATTCGGTCTGCCGGACCGGCTTCTGATCCGATTTCATTGCCATACCGGTCTGTTTTTTTGTCTGCAATCCATTCTGCCGGGCCGGACGGATTACGGTCCTTCCCGCTTTCCATTGTAACGAATCATACCACAAGTATTCTTTCGCTGCAACTGAATATCTTGCAGCACAATATTCTGCCTTCTGTAAAACGCGAAAGACATCCCGCTCCTAAACGGGATGTCTTTCTTATTGTTAGGGCATGGCCCTGTTCTCCATTGTGGAGTTTTTCGTCGTTCCGAAAAA
>JAJBTU010000013.1:0-189775 GCA_020860715.1 Clostridiales bacterium
CAATAGAAGCAAATATTGAAATCCACTCTATCAAATTTCTTAATAAATTATTATCAATTAAACCTAAAGATATGGCAAGAATATTTAAAATCAACGTTATAATGATTATTTTGCCTTCTATAGTATCGATATAATTTACTATGTAAACATAATACATTAGTAAAGGTAATATAACAGACGGTATTTTTAAAAATTCAACCATTCCGGAAATCAATACAAAAGAAGCATATACAGCCCCTACGCAAATTAAGACTGTTGCAATGTTTACATTTAATAACGGCATATTATACATAAACGCTATCATCAAAAAAGCAATCGCTATTGTATATAATTTGTTGTTTCGAATTTTTATCTTTACCCTCATTCTAGCCTCTCCATTTTTCTACCATCATTTCGCGAAGAACCGTATTTAGGCCTTCCCGATCCTTGCAGCAAAGATGACGTGTTATTAAAAAGCAGTAGAGAATTATAGATTATCCGATCCTATGTTTGACTTCTTACAAAATATGACAAGTTCATCTCACATTTCAGCATAACCTGTCATATCTCTTTCATAATTTGATATATTATATGCCAATTGTTATGCTACTGTGCTGTCAGATAATACAGATTATTCTCAACCATTATTAAATATATTTTTAATATTTAACGGAATAGTTTTTAAGATTAATTTTGGCAAAAAGACTATCGCGTTTCTCATCAGGAAGTATTTCTCTATAGACGGATATCCTTTTTCATTATATAACTTTTTATATTTATCCCTCCGTCCTGAATAATCTGGTGGTTGCTGCAATTGCTTATGGCTCTTCTGAACCTTATTTATATCTACCTCTTTAAGCCAAACATACCTCTGCGCTTCTCTTAACAGATCATGACCTTTATCCGTGTGGACAATAATACAGGAAATACCCTCACTTATATCTATCGCATCCTCCCCCACAAACATTTCCGGATAATCATCTTTCAATTCAAAATAATCTCCGATCGTCAAGTCAGCTGGCTTATCCAAAGAAGCATACGGACATTGATAACATGCTTCGCGATAGCTGTCTTCGCTCATAAACATTCTATAATATCCCGATTTTCTCATCGGTATTCGAATTTCTTTCAACACATCATTCCTCCACTTTAGTACTATGTCTATTGAGAATCTTGCTTTTGAATAATACCCCCCCGGCACCTATAATATTCGAGTCATCCAAGGTTATACTTTCCGTATAACTTATTTGTGTCGGCTCCTTAATTCTGAACGAAAATTTAATAATGCTACCCTTATATTTTCTTTGTAGATAATCTACGTAATCATTGAACAATTCTATCCCAGGTGTACCATGACATATTAAGTCTATCGTATAGAGATTTGTCGTATCAATATCGCTTAGATAACTTAACAATCCTTCTATCTGGCAGGAACAACCCGAGAACAAAACCATACTCCCTTTTAGAAGTTCTTTCTTTGCTTCTCGGTACGCCCTTATACAATCGCTTTGTACATATTTTGACCCAAGTATCCGTGATAGCTCCTTAATTTCCGTAATACAACTATGTTCAACAACAGCTTTTCCTCCTTCAAATCTCATTTCTGCGCCAAAGACACAGCCGCCATGGTCTAATATATATGTAGCTAATGCAGAGAAAACTCCGCCACTTGCAGATTGACGCCTAGTTTTCATATTTCGGTTATATGCCACATAAGCTTCTCCAGAAGATTCTTCCCTTCTTTTAACTGTATCCAAATCAAATGAATCAGTGCCATAAGAACATACCTTCTCACATAGTCTGCATCTCACACAAAGGCTCTTATCTATTTCAGGGAGCCAAGCTCCAAAGCCAACTTTCTTTTTTTGGATTGCATTCTTCGGACAGACCGCAATACAAGCTCCACAACCGGTACATGTTTTCTCATCTTTTAAAATCGGCTGACTTTTAGATTCCATATCCCTCATCTCCTATTAATCATCATCCCTAAAAATGGCGGATTGAGAAAATGAATTTGTTAAATACAAAATTGCTTCCCTCTTTTTCTCATCAATATATCTATCTGCATAAGCAAAATTATATGTTCTCTCATTTCCCATAATAGTATCCGGCTCATACATCTCTTCCATATTTATAAACTTTAAAATAGAGGCAACCCTAGAATTCTGATCAGAGAGGGCATAGTTCCTCCGATAAACATAAAATACTTTATGTAAAATCACGGAAAACGCGACAGCATGAAATGAATCTGTAAATATTATTTCTGCCGAATCTATAAAATTTAAAAATCCAAATGGATCAACTTTCACATTTTCATACTTATCAAATACATCATATTCTCGATAATCATCTCCCAATATCACTACATTCAGATTGTTTTGTCTGGTATATTCCGCTATTTTTTTTATTATCTCTAAACGTGGAAAATCCAGAAAATAACAGACTATATATTTATGTCCAGGTATTTTAAATCTTTCATGTATATAACTCTCCCATTCAGTTTTGCTTAACATGAAAACAGGATCTATAAGGCATATACTGTCTCTTGATGTCAAATTTTTTATAATATCAACTCCATTCTGCTCCCTTACAGAAAGACAATTATATTCTGAAATATATTTCTGATATCTATCTTTGTTATATTTAGCAATGTCTTGTGTGCCGAAACTTGGTACCCATGCAATTCTTTTACATTTTGGTGCAAACCTTAAAAAAAACATTTCATTCACAGGAAATGCATGCCCAGACCATATTTGATCACTTCCACTTAAGAAAGTCAGATATTCATTTGATTTCCCAATCTCATACAATTCAGGTTCACTCAAAAAAGCCACATTCAAATATTGGTCAATAAAGTCATTCATCAATTCAATGTTTTTATTGTTTTGATATTCCCTGAATTTCTTTCCTGCATTCTTTCTTATTTTGTAAAAATCCGCTGCGTACAAAGGGTGTCTAAGAGCTTCCTTTAGCATTTGTTTATGTTTATCCGATTGGAATTCGACCTTTTCATCCAATACAACCGGAAGATAACCCATTGTTCGAATCATTTCAGAAGTGGCAAAACATTGCAAAATAGATCCATAATTGTCTTTATATAAAGTTACTATACCTATTTTAGCTTTCATACCTCTGCGACCTTTCATCTACTCTACTAAATTTATTTCAATATTCTTCACCTTTTTACTACTTTTCGTGTCTTTTTGAAAACTTCGCAAAGTTCTTTTTTATATAAAATAATCGCAAAAATAAAGAGCATCCCTTCAATCGCATATAATATCATAGTCACTTTCATTATTAATAAAATAAGAGATTGTAAAACGAGTAGTACATAAGAAAATAAATCTCTAGTCAAGTTAATCTGTAGATAGATATATTTTCTAGAATGCAAAAGTCTTATAAGCCATATTACGAAATAGGAAATCGTAGTCGCAATTGCTGCACCTATTGCCCCAGTATAAGGGGTAAAAATAAAGTTTAAGATGATATTACATAGAGCACCGATCACTGAAGATTGAGCAAAAATCTTTGAATTTTTTACAGCGGAGAACAGGCCGCCTATATATCCAGACATAGACCCAAAAACAATAGCAATTGTGAGCCATGGGACATATCTCCAAGCTAAATAAAATTCTTTTGCATACAGAATGCCTGCTAGAACTTTGTCAAATAAAATTATTGCAGAGCACCCTATAACCATAACAGCATTATACAGACAATACATATTACTAAAAAATCCATCACTATCTTTCGCATCAAAATTTTTCACAGCCGACTGAGTCCACGCCTGTGAAAAAATTGATTGAAGTACGTTCAAGATAGAAGGAATTTTTGAAGCAACTGAATAGATTCCGTTCTCGGAAATTCCAAGAAAATATGTAATAATATAACGATCTGAAACATTATTTAACCACCATGCAATAGAATTAGCAATTAACGGTCTGGAATATAATAACATTTCTTTTGTTTGTTTTTTATAAGAGTTTCCAATCCTCACACCACTTATCATTCTTGTTTTAACAACAAGATAAATGCTTTGCACAATTGGCCCGAATATATTTGCCATAAAGTAGCCATTCATACCCCATTTAAAAACAATCAGGAATAATAGGTTGCAGAGAATTACCACAGCTGATGTGATAACACTGGAAGCAGCTAAATCTTTAATAAATTCTCTACCCCTTGCATAAGCAATTGACATACTAGATAGATTTTGGCCAAAAAACATTAAAAAGAAAAAGACAGCATACTGGTCCAAAGCTAAAGATATTTTAAATAAATGGTTAAATATGAGTAAAATTATTATAATTAACAAACTAACCACAAAATATCTTAAAGAAACTGAAGTAAGTGCATTATTATCATAATTTTTATCAAGAGTGAAGCGAAGCAGTGCTTCAGATATATTTAAGGTTAGGATGGGAATGAGAAGACTTATTGTTGTGCTTAGCAAGTCATAAGTTCCATATTCAGAAGTCGTAAGTATATTAGTATAAAGCGGGACAAGAAAAAAACTAAGTAGCTTAGTAGCAAAATTACTTAACGTCAGTAAACCTATATTTTTGGCCAAATACCTATATTTTCCTTCCTTGGACATGTATATATATCTACCTCCACATTTCTGTTGGAGCGGTCTTGGAAACTCTGGCGCTCCGTGAAATGGCGGTGATTTCGCGGTATTCAGGTACACGATTTCCACCGCCTTTTCACGGAGCGGTCCCAGCTTTCACAGACGCCTCATAATGTCTAAATATTGCTGTCCCCTGGCGGAGATCCTTTCGTCAAAAAAAAGCCGCCCCATCCACTAAGTTCCTTCTGCATTCTTGCTTATCACTGCCGCATCCTTTTCCATTCTCTCAAAGATTTCTTTTCTGATCTCCGGATGTTTCTTCATATATTTAATATTTCTGATCTTTTTTATTTCTCTTTTTTATTTCTCTTTTTGCTTCCTCTGTATCTCGAAAAAAAATATAAATTATTCAGAAAACATATTGACTCATGAAATTAATTTTCATTGCTACCTCATTTCTGAGTCCTCAACATTAATAATAACTCTTTCTCGAATTCTTTTGCGTGTATATCAAACGTGTATTTCTTGGAAACTAATTTCCAAGCTGCATTTCCTATTTGTGTTCTCATTTCATAATCATCTATAAGTAAAGTGATTTTAGTTTGTATCTCGTTAATATCGTGGGGATCTATCAATTTTATGCAATTCTCACCATCTACGCCAAGTTCAGCAATTGCTCCGGAATCGTGCGCCAATACAGCACATCCATGAGCCATGGCTTCCAAAGATGGTAACCCCCAGCCTTCATACGTGCTTGGCACGTAAAAAATGTCTATCATGTTGTAATAATTATTTAACTGCTCTCTTGACGGATTTATTATAAAGTCAAAATCATCTGGCCATGTTTCTGGTTTTTCAAATCCATAAGATGAAATATGAATCCGATTATCATCTCTTACCAAATCCTTTAACAGCGAAATCGCGAAATCACAGTTTTTATGTTCTCCTTCTCTATATGGAAATCCGATAAAAATTGTATTGTTTTCTCCAATTGTCCTTTCTGATTTTCTTATCTCATTGGAAGGAATCCCATTACAGATCACTGTGGATTCAAGTCCAGTCTCATCCAATAATCTATCATGTAAAGCTGTACTCACGGATAATACTTTGTCCCATTTCATATAATAAGTCTTTATAACATTTTTATTTCTGAAATCATCATACCAAGTTTCAAAGTCTTGGACAAAATACGTTTTTCTTCCTTTATTATCTGATAATTTCTGTACCCAATCACACGTACCCCAAAGCGTAGCAATCACTATATCTCCGTCCTCTACAGAAAAATTGCTTATCGAAACAGGGTGTCTTAACTCAAATTTACAATCAAACCAATTGCCATCACTCTCATTCCTAATGAATAGCAACTGATAAATATTAGCTAAATACCTTAATTTACCTGTATGACATCCTGTTTTTGTATAATAGCAAAATACAGTATGCCCTCGGTCAACCAGATAATTTGCATATTGGAATATCATGCGGATTCCTCCAGATATTTCAGCATCTGGCAGAATGATGTTAATTCTCATCTTTTACTCTATCCTTCCTAAAATTACCACCATATAGTAGAATATACGACTATAAGTGAAATTTTTTATCAAGGTTTTATCATGCAATAAAATTCTTTTACTTTCAAAACTTCCATCATAATTAGCCAGTTTCTCTAGATGACCCACATTTTCCTCAACTATATTTGAACCATAAATTTTGATTATCTCCTGCGCCCATATTTTATAAGTACACTTTTTCCCGGATACGAGGAATCTAAAAGCATGTATCATTTTATCTTTAAAATTATATTTTGTTGCTGTTGTTACATTTGAGTCATGTCTTCTAAAGTCCATAGAAGGTTCGCTGTCATATATAAAAGTACCTAAGCATCGTGATGAAATATTAATCCAGACATCATGCATAACATATTTAAACACCCTATCATCTGGTCTGTTCTCAATTTTGCTTAACGTCTCCCTTAATTTTTTATTTAACACCATTGTGCAACCTGAAATATCACTGTTAAAAAAAATATCAAAAAAGTCTGCATTAGCCTTATCATTAGTAAAGCGAATTCCTATATTGTTGCCCTTTTTATCAATCATGTTTTGATTCGAAGCATACAACACGCATTTATCATCTGGATAATTATTTATCATTCTGATTGCTCTAATCAATTTCTTCGGGTACCAAATGTCATCTTGATCAGAGAAAGCATAAAAATCCGCACTTTCCGCATTATATAATAATTCCATAAAACTTCTTGCTGATCCTTTATTCTCTCCACGGTACCATGTTACATTTCTTCCATAATTATTTAAGATATCAACAGTCGAATCACTTGAACCATCGTCTCTAACAATAAGTTTTACATGAACTTCTTCCTGATTTAATATGCTGTCAATTTGCTCTTCCAGAAACCTTTCTCCATTATATGTACTCATCAAAACTGCTACCGTATATATACTCTTATCCATCTGATAATAACTACTCCCGACAAATATATCATTTTCTGTTCTCTATAGCCTTTACATACCCATCATATGTCCCGATCACTTTACACGGAACGCCTACGCAAACACTGTTATCCGGCAAATCTTTATTAATAACGCTACCGGCACCAACGATAACATTCGAGCCGATTTTTACTCCCGGTAAAATGATTGCCCCTGCACCTATGAACACATTATCTCCAATTATTATTTCGCCTTTGTTCTCTTCTACAGTCACGCCGCTGTGCCCATCGTTATTGATAACTTCATGGATAGCATCATGAACCACGAATCGAACACCGCTCGCCACCTCCACGTTATTACCAATGGAAACAAGCTCCGGATAGAGCGGCATTATCATCGTAGGAAGCCTTACATTATCTCCAACACTTTTAAATATCTTTCGTGATACACCCCCCCGACCAAGCGACGACATATGCAAGTTGTACCGTATGTTCTGAATCAGTCTTTTTATATCCATCACGATTTTCTCCTATCAAAATCTGAAGTATTTCTTATATATATTCCCCTGCATTTATCCGCAGCGTACTCCCCGTCATCATGGAGCTTGCATCGGACAGCATATAGACAATACCTTCAATATAATCATTTCTCTCGCACATCCGCCCCATCGGTAAGATTCCGGCAGCTTCTTTTCTAAGCTCTGCTTCCGTCATACCCTGTGTCTTACGGAATGCCACTTCACCTTCGGTCGGCGTCCAGCCAAGCACGAGGTAATTACAGCGAATCTGCTCCGAAGCATAGTTGTGAGCGATATGCTCCATCAGTGTCCGCAACACACCCTTTGAACAGGCGTAAGCACATCGGTCTTTTTGGCCTCCCCAAGCATGGGTAGAACCTGTCAGGACGATAGAACCTTTCCCATTCATCCTCATGTACTTGATGGCGCTCTGGCAGCAGAAAAATGCAGCTTTAAAGTTGATGTCCATAATCGCATCAAATGTCTCTTCATCACAGGTGTCCAGACCGGATACCGGCGTTACACCGGAATAATTGAAAAATCCGTCAATCTTCCCGAACTTCTCATATGCCTGGTCAAACAGTTTTGCGCAATCCTTAATGTCCGTCAGTTCCGTGTGTACAAACAAACCATCGCTTCCATATGTACGCATCAACCGAATGGATTCCTTTGCGGCTTTCTCGTCACGGCCGCCAATTACAACTTTTGCACCCCTTAAAGCACACTCTTCCGCCATTGTCTTGCCGACGCCTTTTGTGCCGCCCGAAATTACAATGACCTTATCTTTTAATACTTTCTCCATATTACTGCCCCGCTGACTTTTCTAACTCCAATGCCTTGTCTACATCAAACCCTTTCAGCAGCATACTGTTCCCGGCTTCACCGTAAACTTTTACAGTGTCCATATAATATTTCAGCTTCTCAGCCAGCTCCGCCCTCGAGTCGCAGACCAGATACATACGGGTCAGCACCTGTTTTTCGTTTCCAATCCACTCAGGCAGAACCGCATCCCCTTCATGAAGGCGCTGGATGTTGTCAACTACGCATGCATCCGCTTCTGCTTCCTTCAAACCTTCAATCTTTGCAATCTTGCCTTCTTTAAGGAGGAACCATAGGGTTGCTGCCCATTTGCCGCGCAGATAGGTATCATCCGCTTCTTTCAGGTCGATGTCTCCCTCTGAACCGGTTAATGCGAAGCGAATCAGCATCTCTCGCTGATCGAATCCGTGAATCGCCTTCATCAAAAGATGAGGTGCTTCTCCCTGGAGACGGAAGCCTGTGTCGTACACATAAAACTCCCCGTCCTCATAGAAACCGGAAAGCATCAGAACGCCATTGCGAATGCCGATGTCACTGAAAAGCCTAACCGCGTTCTCATGCATACGTTCAAAGTACTCATTCAGATGTTTGGACGGATATGTTCCGCCCAGGCAGACACGGCTAAGCCCCGGCTGCTCATCTGTTGTATAACGGTCATAGATACAGGATGCACTGCAATATCCATCCTTGAATGTGTAATACATTCCCATGTCATCGCACTGCATATACTTCTCAACAATGAAGCGCTTTTTGTTCGATGCTTCCAGTGCCTTTTCTACCGCCGGGCGGAGTTCTGCCTCGTTGTATACGACTGTCATCCCGACACCACCGCCGTTATCGACTGGCTTGATCATGACGGGGTACTGAATCTTATCAATGTCCTCCTGCTTCATAGAAGCATCCAGGTAATACTCCGGAATCCCATGAACACCATACCGCTCACAGGTAGCCTTGAACACATCCTTAAATGCGAACACGTCCACGATCTTCTGCGTCGCATAGCAGGGCAGGTCAAGAGCATCGCAGACCTTGCAGTATGCCGGTACAAGAATGTCCGCCACGCCAACGAGAACACCGTCTACTTTTTCTTCCCTTGCCAAAGCAACAAGTCCCGGAACGTCCATGCCATCTACATCGTAGCTTTTCCATGCCACCTTTTTGGCGGCATCCGTATGCCTTGCGCTGCTGACGATGGTCAGGATTCCCATATTGTTTGCTATTTCAACCAGAGGCACTGTCTCCGGATTACCGCCAAGGATTAATAATTTTTTTCCTTCAAACTCTCTGTTCATAGTCGTTCTCCTCTTTGCTTGTGTCTTTACAATGTCGGTGTGTTCACAGTGCCAGCATTTCGCCCTGTGTCATAATAAGGAACTTATTATCCGGATACTGCTCCCTCATGATGTCAAAGAATTTCCCTGGATTCCCGCCATGTGAAGCAAACATCCCATAGTGACATGGAATCGTAATCCCCGGCTTCAGAGTGCCGCTTAATTCCGCACATTCCTGCTCGTTCATATTTCCGTATGCACCATTGATGGGAGCGATCATCACATCAAGTTTTCCCTTTGACAAATATTCCTCTTTTCTGTCCAGCCGCAGGCAGGTATCACCGGCTTCCATGACGCGTTTTCCATCCACTGTAACGATTACACCCACAGCGTCAGGTGCTCCGTTTCCATGGTCACAGTTGATAAAATCAAGTTTGAAATCTCCTGCCGTGCAACTGTCCCCCGGTTTCACATATGTAATACCGATATTTGACATTTCAAGCCGCTTCACATCCTTCTCGCAGTCAACCGATGCAAAAAGCTTTGTCCTGCCATTCGCCATAAGTTCCGGAATGATATCCGGGTCAAAATGATCCCTGTGAGGGTGCGTGGCTATGACGACATCAAACTCTAGGTCGTAGGCACCCTGTATTTTAGGCAGCATACGTTTATAACCCATATGCCCCTCAATCCGTTCCACGCTGTCGGACAGATACAAATCAATTCCTAACAGCTGGCCGCTTTTGCTTTTTAGAATGTACCCGGCTTGTCCGATGGAAAACAGATATGTCCTCCCAAGCGGAGCCGTAAGCACCTTTTTCGCAAAATCCATACACTCTCACCTCACTCGTTTTTGTATAAGTACTGCTGCAATAAAAATTTCCTGATATTCTCCGGACACTTTACTGATAATATTTTTTTGGGAGATATCCCGCAATCTATAAGCCTGTCCGTGATTTTCTCCGCAACATTGCAGTCTACTGCAGCAATGAGGATATAATCAAAATCAGTCCTTACTACGCTTTCGACGGGGTCAACATCCATGCAGCACCTTCTGTACTCCCAGTAGTCATCATCGATCCAGCCAACCACTGTACAATGATCTCCCTCGTCGAGCCGATTCTTAAGCTGCTGCCCAAATGTGCCTGCGCTGTAGATAATTACCTTTTTCCCATAATAGGAATCGTCAAATGTGGAATAGCTGCTCTCCGCATTTCCCGGCAATCTTCCGCCCGAACGCATAATGCAGATGCCAAGGATATATTCGTCAAACTGCTTCTGCAGGCCATACTCATTGTCTGCATCCAACTCTTTTGCACATCTGCTCATATATTCATGCAGGTACCGGAGCCTCTCGGCTTCGCTGGCAAAAGAGCCACATTTCTTCAGCATGGAGTCTTCCCTCTGCCGATAGTGGTACGCACTGCTGTCTATCACACAAACCCTTTGGCTCTCCATCAGCACCGGATAGGTAACCGCCGCATCTTCGCCAATCGTAATCCGCTCATCTACAGCCATCTGATACCTGTAAAGAAGCGATCTTTTGAAGAGTTTATTCCAGACATATGTGGTGATGCCCGGCTTGTAAAACGCTCCATAGGAAACCATGTTCTTTTTTATGTTCGCAAGATTATCACCTTCGTATATACCGCAGGGTATATAATTTGTGAAGTGAACGCACTTGTTAAACAGTTCCCTGCTTTGGCCCGCACAGACTACATCAGCGTCAGAGGATGCGATCGCCGTATAAAGGGAATCATAAAATCCGGTCCCTATCCAGTCATCTCCATCTACGTAGCCCACATACTCTCCATGAGACAGTTCAAGACCGGCTTTTCTTGCTGACACAAGCCCGCCATTTGTTTTATGTATTACTTTGATGCGGGCATCCTTCCTGGCGTAAAGGTCACAGATTTCCGGACATCGGTCAGGAGAGCCATCCTCTACTAAAATGATTTCCAGATTCTTATACGTCTGGTTTATGATGCTTTCAATGCAAAGACCGATGTATCGTTCTATTCCATATATCGGAACTATGACACTTATGAGCGGCGGATTTATTCTATTATTTGATTTCTTTGCCATCTCGCCGCTCCTTTCCTGCAATTTATAAAACATCATTTATAAAATTTCCCGAATAACCATAAATGCCTCCGCGTATCCTACACATACTGTGCTTCCGCGATGCATCGCCAATGCCCTGATTGCTTCTAATGAGCGTGGGTGTGGATATTCACAAAGCTGACTGGCGTGGCATTTCATTGCTTCCAGCTTCAGTTCAATTTCATCAGTAATATCATTATAAACAGTTGGGATAAAAGCGTTGTCAACGCAAGGAGTATTCCATTCAGTTTCGGAAAGTGTCTCATATGCATAAATTGCCTTTAACTGCGGACAACTAACCGGACGCAACGCAACCATAGCAGCCTCAATCACCATTCTGTGATCAATATGCATATCCCCCTTGTGTGGAATAAAAACTATCTCTGGACTTATTTTCTGTACCATTTGCAAAAATCTGGCATTCAATTCTCTGGTCTGCATCTCCCTCAGGCCAACGACCGGAAGATCCATAAATACTGTCTGAGCTACGCCCAATATAGAATGGGATTCTTTTGCTTCCCGTTTCTGTAATTGTACAACTGGATCCTTAAGATCACCTGCTGTCACTTCACATACAATTACTTCATTGCCATCCTTTGCATATTTGGCTATCGTTCCTCCGCACCCCAGTACTTCATCATCATTATGCGGAGCGATTATCAATATCCTCATGTCAAATCCTCTTGTGTATTTCGAATAATTCCCCTCTGTCAGTAAACTTTATTTA
This sequence comes from Clostridiales bacterium, assembly GCA_020860715.1. GTDB lineage: Bacteria > Bacillota > Clostridia > Lachnospirales > Lachnospiraceae > Choladousia. The sequence continues at coordinate 12,434 of JAJBTU010000013.1, forward strand.
AATTTGTTCCATCAAATTCCGCTCTGGATGCATTTTCTCTAAACTTTTCATGCTTGAAAACCGTATAAACAGCCGTGAACACCATTTTCACATCCAATGAAAAACTGACGTTTTCAACATAAAAAATATCATCCTCAAATTGTTCTCCCCAGGTTCTCATTCTGTCCAAATGTACTTTATTCTTATCCGCTCTGATACAACATAAGCCGGGTCTTACACAATGACGCATTTTATGACGCGGAGAATAAAATTCCATATATTTGCATAACAGGGGTCTTGGACCAATAATGGACATATCTCCTTTTATTACATTAATTAATTCTGGCAATTCATCAATTGACCATTTTCTGATAAACCGGCCAAATGCCGTGAGACGTTCTGCGTCAGGAAGCAGTTCTCCGTTTTCATCCTTTGCATTCGACATGCTTCGAAATTTGTACATGTTAAAATTAACGCCATATAGTCCTGGCCGTGCCGAACAATACAAAACAGGTAAGCCTTGAAATATTACTTCCAAAACAGCTGTTATAAAAAGCACAGGGCTTAAAACAATCAATGCCAGCAGGCAAAGAATGATATCCAACATCCTCTTTATGTATTTTGTGTAAATACTGACCCGAGGTTTTACCTCCGGTTCTGCGTACATATTTTCTGTCATATAAATGCTCCTCATTTATCCCACCGATATCACTCTAGTCATTCGTTCAAACAGGTTATACCCGTCCCAGATCAAATCAAAATCCATCGTCTTTCCTACCGGAACGATTCGGTCAACTCCTTTGATTCCGCTTCTTAAAAGAGGCAGAAACATCTCTTTACAGCCTATGTAAGAAATTGTCTGGCATCTGGCATCATCGCAGATTTCCTGAAGTTCCATCACATCCCGGCAATCATACTCAAAAAAGTATCCCGAGTTGTCTTTCAGCTCCATCAGTTCCGAATCCAGCCTGTCCACTTTTACGCGGACAATTCGATTATCTTCGATCCCGTCTTTGTCTGTTACCTTCCGGATATTTTCCCTTTCTGCCGCTGCCAGATATACGCTTGTCAGCTTATTCACGGCCTGTACTCCCTGGATCTCGTATTTCTTTCTGACCAGCTTTGACAGGCTTCCCCAGAACTGCTCTTTTGCTTCCTCCGTCCGGCTTCCCATCCATATAACTGCACGGGGGGATGTGCATGCATTCTGGTCAGTCAGGTATGTATCATTGTAAAAATCATTTGCGGTTTTTTCCCTGGAAGCGTCATTCCCGGAAACAGCTTTCAGGTAAGCATCGGAGTCTATCACTGCAAGGGAATACCGGTCCGCAAAAGTGATTTCCGCAGCCCTTGGCTTCAACGGCGACTTACGGAATTCCTGTATGGTATTGTCCCCGCCCCAGATCACCCGCACATCGGCAAAGGATGACAGGGCATCATTGATTTCTCTTTCATGTCCATAGCGGACTAATCCTATATAGGGCCGCATCCGCTGGATTTCCTGCAGGCTTTCCCGGACTGCCCGGTTTATAATCGTTATCTGTGGAAACTCTTTTGACGGTATCCTCACTACATTCGCATTGCCGCAGATCAAACCCGCTGCCATGGAGTAAGCATAATTTACAGGGACATTTGACGGTGCCACATGGAATGCCACCCCACGCCCCAGGTGGATTGTTTCATCCGTAAACCGTCTCCGCATCTGTTCCACTGATGCCTTCCGGATCCAAAACGCAAATGTAACCACATCCGGATATGATTTTGCTGCAGGGTCTGAAAGCAGTTTCCTTGACACGGTATTCAGGAATTCTACCGTTTCTTTTGAAAATGGTTCCTGCATGGGAATCCCCGGCATCCGGTTCAGTGTTTCCGCGCTTCCAACTTCCCATGAAATATGAAACTGGTTAAAATCAATGTTGCTTTGCCGCATTCTTTTGGATCACCTTTCAGTTGAATTTTGCTGCATAGGTATCGCTGCAGCCTCTGATTTCCGCATTTTTCAGTCTGCCCAGCACTTTAAAATATTTCCCTTTCCTTCCGCATGGGCAGTCGTCTTCGCCGAGCAGGACACCCTCGTCCTCGGTCAGAAGGGAATGTCCCGGATAGGATTCCGGGAGCATGGAGAGTACCTGTATGATTCCCGGTTCGCCAACATCACAGACAGAAAAATCAGCTGCACGCCGCATGATCACATCCGAAAATACGCTGGCGTGCAGATGGCCGCATTCGCATTCCATGTAAATACATCCGGTCTGCTCTACCATCCCATAATAATCGTGAATAGAATACAGGCCGCAGACATCCCGCAGCCTCTGATGAAACTCCTCCGGGGAAACTGCTTCACTTATGAGTTTTTTCCAGCCGCCGCCATGAATCAGGATCCCTTTTGACAGATCGATTGTGATCCCTTCCTTTTTCAGGCCGGCCAGTTCTTTATAAAAGTGCTGCCAGATCATGAATGTAAAACCAAAAAGGAAGATTCTCTCTCCTTTGTGCTTTTCAAGAAAAGCCTTCACTGCATCCACATTCAGCTTCATATCATCATCCAGTGCATAAGTCCTGTCTGACCCGAAAATAGAAAAGCCCAGTATACCGGCACCCCTGGCAGAAAACATTGCACGGTTTTTCACTACTGACGGGCAGTCGATAATCAGCATCGGCATCCGGTTCGCCCCGGTAAATGAGGAAACAATCCTGGCCAGGGTTTTCTGCTGGTTGTTTGCTGTGCTCCGGTCAAGATAAATCTTCGATACTGCCTGGCCCGTCGTCCCGGAAGAGGTCAGCGTCTTAAAAACCTCTCCTGGCTCCACACTGCAAAGCGGCAGTTCCTTAAACAGGCGTACCGGCAGGAACGGGATATCATAGTAGCTTCTGGCTGAATCCGGTTCATAGCCAATGCTGTCCATCATCCGCCTGTATTCCTGGCAATGGCTCATATGAAACCCGGTCAATTCTTTCATCCGTGCAGTCAGCAGCCCTGTTTTTTCTTCTTTTCCCAATGAATAAGGAGGGATTTCGATAATCTCATTGTAATCCATGTAGCGTTTCTCCATGCTTTTTCGTACATTAAAAATGCCAGCTGCAGTCTATATCCGGTTCTTTTACAGGCGTCATTTATGCACTGTCCCCGTATAATACTTAGCCAGTTCTGTATACAATACTTTTCCAGAATCATTCTTCGGGATTGACTCAAGATGCACCACCTGAAAAGCGCTGGGATTCAGGGAAGTCTTTTCTGAAATAAACTTCCGCACTTCTTCCGCTTTCGTGTCATCTGTCATAAAAATATAAATATGATCATCCACCCCGGCGCTGGCGCAGTCCATGTAATCAAATTTTGCCTTGATCAGGCGGTCTACCTCATCAAGGTTCACGCGGTTCCCATATACTTTCAGAAATCTCTTTTTTCTTCCTACGATGTAGTAGAACCCGTCTTCATCGCGCTTTGCCATATCACCTGTTTCCAGGCGGCCATGGCGTTCATCCCCTTTAGCAAGGTCTTCCGGACATTCCGCATATCCAAGTGTGACATTATCGCCCTCATACACCAGCTCACCGGTCACGCCTGCGTCTTCTATCACATGATTGTCTGCATCGATCAGGGAAAATTTCCCGCGGGGGACGGCGATCCCACAGCTGCCATACTTTTCAATGGCTTTTTCGTGTGGAAGATATCCCATGCGGGCCGTGGCCTCGCAGGCACCATACATGACAATAAATTTCTTCCCGTTTGCAGATGCGTACTCGGAAAATTCCTTCTGGAGTTCCGGCGACAGTTTACCGCCGGCCTGCGTCATTGTCCGAAGATGCGGGAGATCCATACGGAAGAAGCGCAGCTTTTCCAGCATCTCATATGTATACGGAACGCCCGCTATGGATGTAGCCTTCTGTTCCTTCATAAATGACCAGAATTCCCGCGTCATTACTGCCTTGTCTGTCAGCAGGATGGCTGCCCCGACATACAGGTGCGTGTTTATGACGGAACACCCGTAAGTGTAATTCATCGGCAGTGTCGTGACCGGGCGTTCTGCCTCATCCAGTCCCAGATACTCAACGATCTGCTCCGTGTTTACCCTTATATTCTTGTAGGATTGGCGCACAAATTTCTGGCTGCCTGTTGAACCGGATGTAGTCAGAAGAAGTGTCAGTTCCTCATAAAGCGGCCAGTCCCGGCCATCCGGGTTTCTCATCAGGGAATATCCATAAGCTGAATAGACTTTTTCAAAGCTGTTATGCGCTTCTGCCTGCTTATCCGGCATCCAGACAAAAGAAGGGCGATAGGCTTTCAGCAGATTCTTGAATAGTTCACTGTCCAGATGGGCATTCAGCAGGACAGGCACAATATGATGTTCCAGGAAAGCAGCATACCCCAGCACCGAACCTATTGTGTTGCTGCACATGGAAAAGACCAGGCAGCGTTTTCCTGCTGCTTCCGCCAGTTTGTCCATCTCGGACTGCAGTCTCCCATAGGTGATACTCTGCCCGTCATCTGATATTAATGCGGTATTATCCGCGTACTGCTTAAAATTCCACATCGTATTTTTCCTTCAGGATTTCCATCCCTTTTTCAAAAGAGCTAAGGTCAATGATATCGTCCGTGTCCATCATGATGTCAAAAGTCTCTTCCAGTGAAGCAATGAGGTTCATATGCCCGACAGAATCCCATTCAGATATTCCCGTGTAGACCAGTCCTTCCGTCTGTTCCGGTGTAATATTGAGTGCCTCACAAAACGCTTTTAAATATTTTTCTTTGTTATTCATAGTATTGCTTTGCCTCCTCTTAATTTATTAGTGATCTGTTATTTTCTTACAGAAACCATCCGCCATTAACACCAATGATTTCTCCTGTCACATAACTGGAAAGATCCGATGCCAAAAATACCGCTGTATTGGCTACCTCATCAGGAGAACCCAAGCGCTTCATACCTACATCCTTTATCTGCTCTGCCACCTTTTCTTCCCCAATAGAATGGAACATGTCTGTATCAATTTTTCCCGGTGCTATGCCATTTACCCTGATGTTGTCTTTAACCAGTTCACGTGCCCACGTTTTTGTCAGTGTGGCGACTGCTCCTTTTGAGGACGCATATACCGTTTGGCCTTCACTCCCCCGCAATCCAACAATCGAAGAAAGATTTATAATGCTTCCGCAACTTTCTTTTCCCATAATCTTTATTGCCATCTGCGTAACATGGATCATTGCGAAGACATTGGTCTGAAAAGTATCTTCTATTGTCTTATCATCCACCATCCCAATCAATGCATCCCGCATGACCCCGGCGTTATTAAGCAATATATCCAAACGTGCATTTTCCTTTTTAATACGCATGATTGCTTTTTTTATCTCAGCCTTATCCCTGATATCAAAATAAAGCGGCGTTACAGTTGTACTAAACTGTTCTGACAGGTACGCTGTTTCTTCATCCAACTTTCCTTCCGATCTGCAATTTGCGTATACGATTGCTCCTTCCTCTGCAAAACGTCGCATGGAAGCCCGTCCAATCCCTTTTCCGCAGCCTGTTATCAGTGCGACCTTACCTTTTAATAGCTGCATGACATCCTCCTTTCAAACTATCTGAAAAATGCATTTTTGAAACGTTCACCATAATATTTCGCGTTTTCCTGAACCGCCAGGCATCCCGGATCCAAATTTTTAGTAATCAACGCATTCATTCCTGTTGCCGCATCATTTCCGACAGTCACCTGGTTTTTTATGGATGTACCGGGAGCCATCCAGACATTGTCCCCCACAACTGAACTGCCTGCCAACTGGCATCCAGAAACAATCATCGTATTCTTCCCAATCTTTACGTTATGCGCGATATGGCACAACGTATCAATTTTCGAATCATCTCCAATCTCTGTATCGTCCAAGCAGCCTCTGGCTATACAGGTATTTGCCCCTATCCTGACTCTAGCTCCTATCCTAACGCCGCCCAGATGTGGTACTCGGATATTAATTCCTTCTTCATCCTTATAATGTCCAAATCCGCAGCCTCCAATAGCCACTCCTGGTTCAATAATAGAAAAGTCTCCAATCACTACATGTCCCTGAATAACAACATTCTGCAAAATCTGCACATGATTCCCTATTGTGACATCTTTTCCAACAAAAGAATGATGTCCGATATACACGTCCTGGCCAATATTTTCTGTTTCGACAATAGCCGTATTCTCAATTCCGGGGATTCGGTTTTCCGGATCATCCTCAGCAAAAAAGCGTTGCAAAATTCTGAAAAAAGTCCGGTGTGCATTTCCCGCATAAATAACGGGAAACTGCGCACCGGGAATCTCTGCTCCCAGTTCAGCAACTAAAAGGACATCCTGCAGCCTGTTTAATTCAGTCACTGGCGTGTCCGATGCATGCCTAACCCAGGTAATGGAATTCTCCTTTAAATTACTTAACGGACAATAATTGGATATCGTAACTTCTTGATCCCATGTAAACTGATACGTAATGTTGTATTCATTTAACAATGCAATTATTTGGGCAGAACGTATTTCTTTCGTCATTTCGCTCCTCCTGAGATATTTTCTCCTGATTAACAATTCCGCAGCTGCCTTCCTCAGCACTTTATAATGCCATCAATGCACCCGATCTGTCGCCTTACGAACTAGATATTCCAGGGCAACATCAATGGCATTATAAAAAACCGCCTCATACCGGTTCTCCTCGTTGACTATGCAAAGCATCTGTGTACGATTTCTATGATGAGGTCCTGCTGTCTGGCTGTCATTTTATTGTCGCTCGGGAGGCACAGGCCTCTTTCAAAAATATCCATCCCGACATCAGCCGCTCTTCCATCTTTTCCCAGCTTTCCACCGGCAATGTAGGCATTCGTCCGACCTCTGCCGTCACCTTCTCTTGTAACAAAACCATTATTCCGGTAGATCGGCTGCATATGCATCGGTTTCCAGATCGGGCGTCCTTCTGCATTGTACTTTGCCAGGGTTTCCAGGATTTCTGTCGGGCAGCTTTTTCCTTTTTCACCTATGTACAGTGCCTGCTGTTCTCCCCGGACCTGTCTGCACATGGCATCCGGATCAAGGATCATGCAGCTCAGCCAGTAATTTGGTTTGCTGTTCACCAGATCCATCGGATTCATCTGCACCGGCAGGTCTTTAAATCCGTCCCGGTATCGCTCGTATATTGCTTTTTTCCGGACAATGTGCGTTTCCAGATACGGAAACTGCCCGCGCACGACGCCGGCGATCACATTGCTCATGCGGTAGTTATAGCCCAGCTCTTCATGCTGGTACCAGGGAGCGTTCTCACGGCTTTGAGTGGACCATTTCCGCACCTTGTCAGCCGCTTCTTTATCGTCCGTCAGCAAGCATCCGCCAGCAGAACCGGTGATGATCTTGTTGCCATTGAAGCTGCAAACACCGATATTTCCGAAAGATCCGGTCATTTTTCCTTTGTAGGACGCCCCCAGGGATTCTGCGGCGTCTTCGATGATGACGGCGCCATGGCGGCTGCATACCGCCCGGATTTCGTCTATTTTCGCCGGCGTGCCGTAAAGATGGGCCACTACAACAACTTTCACTTCCGGATAAATCTCAAAAGCTTTCTCAAGTGCGATCGGATCCATGTTCCAGGTATCATATTCTGTATCTATAAATATGGGGATGCCGCCTTCGTAGACAACTGGATTGACAGTCGCATCAAATGTCATATCCGAGCAGAATACTTTATCTCGCGGCTTTACACCGGCCAGTTTCATTGCCAGATGCAGCGCCGCTGTTCCGCAGGAAAGAGCCACCGCATAGCGGCAGCCCACCTTTTCCGCGGTCAGCCGTTCTACTTCGTTGATATTCGCGCCGACCGTAGACATCCAGTTCGTTTCATATGCTTCCATTACATAGTCCATACTGTCTGCATACATCGTCGGGCTGCTCAGCCATATTTTATTGGGAAAGGCGTTCAGTTCGTTATCTGGGTTAAACATAGTCGTTTCCTTTCGCGTCGCTTCCTGCCGGTTTTTCTCCCGCGGGATGAAAGGTGGGCACAATCTTTTCCACCATTTTCACGATATCCGGGCTGTTTTCGTAACTGGCCTGTGCAAGTCCTTCCAGCTGCTGCAGGAATTCTTCCACATCGAATGGAATCGGTTTTCCGATAAAGATCAACTTATTGTCGGTTTTTTTGATTCCCTCTTCCGCCATTAATTTTTCTTCGTACAATTTTTCACCGGGCCTCAGTCCGGTGAAGCGCACCTCTATATCTTCGTCCGGTTTTAACCCGGAAAGTCTGATCAGATTTCTCGCGAGCGTGTCGATCCTGACCGGCTCTCCCATGTCCAGAACGAAGATTTCGCCGCCCCAGGCATTGGTTCCCGCCTGCAGCACGAGGCTGACCGCTTCCGGTATGGTCATGAAAAAGCGTTCGATTTTCGGATCTGTGACGGTGACCGGTCCGCCTTCGGCTATCTGTTTCTGGAAAAGCGGAATCACGGAACCGTTGCTTCCGAGAACATTGCCAAAACGGACAGCAACAAACTGCGTCCCTGTCCGTTCTTTGTTCTTAACGCTCTCTATTTTCAGTGTTTCCTGCCGGGGTGTTTCTATCCCCATGTGATCAATCGGATCGCAGATGTTCTGGCCGTCGGTCTCCTTATCATCCCTGTGCGCATGAATGAATGGCAGCAGGTCGATCCGGCCGCTCTTGCTTACGGCGTCCATGCTCTGGATGACCATCTCGCAGAGGCGCTTGGAAGCACCCATGATGTTGGTCGGGTTCACGGCCTTGTCCGTGCTGATCAGGACGAAACGCTGTGTCCCATGCGTCAATGCCGCGTAGGCCGTTTTGTAGGTGCCGATGACGTTGTTCTTGATGGCCTCGTTCGGGCTGTATTCCATCAGCGGCACGTGCTTGTGTGCCGCCGCATGGTAAACAATATCCGGATGATAGTTCTCAAATACCTGATTGATCCTGCGGCTGTCGCGGGCGGAGCCGATCAGGACCACTAAATTCAGTTCCGGGTGCGTCCGCTTAAGTTCCTGCTCGATCGCGTAGGCATTGTTTTCATAGATATCAAATATGATCAGCTGCTTCGGCTCATGCCCCGCGATCTGCCGGCAAAGCTCGCTGCCGATGGAACCGCCGCCGCCGGTCACGAGGATGGTCTTTCCTTTTATGTACTGGAAAATCTCTGCCATATCGACCCGGATCGGTTCGCGGCCGAGAAGATCTTCTACCGCTACCGGCTTTAATCTGCTTACCAGTACTTCATCGTTGGCAAGCTGATAAATGCCCGGCAGGCTTTTCAGCCGGCATCCGGTTTCGCTGCAGATGTCCAGAATGGCTTTTTTATCTTTTGCTGAAGCGGTCGGAATGCAGAAATAGATCTGGTCGATCCCGAATTTTTTTGCGTTTGAGAGAATCACGTCCCTGCCGCCCACCACCGGGATTCCGTCGATGTAGCGGTTCCATTTGTTGGTGTTGTCGTCAATAATACAGCAGGGGGTGCATGTCATTTTTTCTGACTGGTGCAGTTCCCTTACGACATTTCGTCCGGCCGCTCCCGCGCCGATGATCATCACCCTCTGTATGTCTGCGTGTTCGTGGGTATCCTCTTTTTTCGGAAATGCTTCTGTATATACCCGGTAGGAGAACCGCACTCCCACCACCAGGATCATCTGCATGACCGCGCCGACGATGTAATAGGAAAAAGGCATCCGTCCAGACGCCAGCGTGATGACGGCACTGTGTGCCAGAGAGGCTGTCAGAGAAGCGCTCGCGTAGCGGATCAGTTCATGAAATCCGGCGAATCGCCAGATCCCCCGGTACATCCGCATATAATAGAAAAATGCGACCGCCATGATCAGGTACCATGGCAGGAACCGCACAAATGCCGACATATATTCCTGCGGAATTGCGGTATAGTGAAAGTCGAATCGAAGCCAAAGTCCAAAGAACCAGGAAAAAGAGATTGCCACGATGTCATAAAGCGCCAGACAAATGGCAATCACTTTCCAGTGACTCAGTTTCATTTTCATACCCTTTTTATCATAGCCGGCAGCAGACGTACCATCTGATTTCCCGCCGACATGTTCCCTTTCTTTATTTTTTCCATTATAATAACCCCTCCGCGCCGTCATGCAGCGCCAAAGGGGTTATCCCGTCACTCTTATATTTCCAGTTTTTAGAATCACATCCCTGCGCAGTCGTTTACGGCAGGGAAAAGGATGCATCCCGCCGTCACAGGCCATAAAAAAAGCGCCTGTGGTATAGCTTCGCCATACCGCCCCTGACAGCGCAGTTCAGAATACACCTGTAACATCCGGCAGGGACAATAGCGACGAAGCGACTTAATGTCTCGTTCCCGGATTTTTTGAAAGCACGGCCGCTGCTTCCCCTGAAGGATGCCGGGCATCGGCCGATCACCTGATATTTGTACGATCGATGCAGCAAATCAGCCATATTTAGATCGATGCACGCGGTAATTATATATCCTTCCCCCGAAAAAAGCAACCGTTTTTTGGTATAAAGGAAATTCTGGCATAAACGGCCGCCGGTCCCGAACCGGCCTTTGCAATATAACCACTCTTACAACTGTTTAAAAAACTTATTGCTTAATTTTCCAAGAGGCTTATTGATCTGCCTCGATATCGTACCGAATTTAATCGGAGCCACTTTGCATATAGCAAGAACAAGACCCTCTCCCGCAAGTGTCACTATATTTGCTGTAACTTCAAAGCTGACTCCGACAGCGACAAGAATGATTCCAATCAGGCAGAAAATCCATTGCACCATATATCCATTACATTTTATTGGACTGATCACCCACACAGCAAAGTCCATCAAATAGCCAAATGCTACCGCTACCACCAACTGTAAAAGCTGTATCCGTTCATGCTTTCTTCTGAGAATAATTATCTGCAGAAAAATAAACACACAATGCATAAGAATCGTGATATTTCCTACCGTCAAAGGAACAAAAAGGCTCATTACGTTGTTTTATTCCATTTTCTTCTGTGTTCACAAAAATACGCTTCCTTTCTGTACTCGTCATCTGTCAGAATACTTTATCCTCATTCCAATGAATACAAAAGCATAAAGAAAAGCCCTTGTACGCATGCGTCCAGGGCTTTCCATATGCTTTTGTACTCGCAGTAATCCTTATCTCTTCGAAAACTCGGAAACAGGTTTCCTCGTTCGATTGATAAAAATGCTCGCAAGCGGCATTTTTATCTCTTCGAAAACTGCGGAGCGCGACGAGCGGCTTTGAGGCCGTATTTCTTACGCTCTTTCATTCTCGGGTCACGGGTGAGGTAACCAGCCGACTTCAGAATCGGGCGATAGTCATTGTCTGCCTGAAGCAGCGCTCTGGAGATACCGTGACGAATCGCGCCGGCCTGACCGGTCGTACCGCCGCCGTATACATTCACCTGCACATCGAATTTGCCGAGTGTCTCCGTAGCTACAAGCGGCTGGCGAACGATCACTTTCAGGGTCTCAAGCCCGAAGTAATCATCAATGTCTCTTTTATTTATCGTGATCTTGCCGGTACCCGGCATCAGATATACTCTGGCAACTGATTTTTTTCTTCTTCCTGTTCCGTAGAATCTTTCCTTAGCCAATGTTCTTTACCTCCCTTTCAGAATGTCAGCACTTCAGGCTTCTGTGCCTGCTGCTTGTGGTCCGGACCAGCGTAAACGTAAAGTTTCTTGTACATCTGTCTGCCCAGCGGTCCTTTCGGGAGCATACCCTTTACCGCAAGTTCGATCACTCTCTCAGGCTTCTTTGCCAGCATCTCACGCAGTGTGGTCTCTTTCATACCGCCCACATAATCAGAATGATGATAATAAATCTTCTGATCCAGCTTTTTGCCGGTCACTTTCACCTTTTCCGCGTTTACAACGATCACATAGTCACCCATATCCAGATGAGGTGTAAAGATTGGCTTTTTCTTTCCTCTCAAAATGCTTGCGATTTCTGATGCCAGACGGCCCAGAGTCTTATCCGCAGCGTCCACGACATACCATTTTCTTTCAATCGCAGCCGGATTCACCATCTCGGTTTTCATTCGTCTTCCTCCTTCTTGGTCGCCATCCTCTCCATAACACTATAAGCAATAAAGAGGATGTCCTCGTCCGCCATGTATTTGACGGCTTCTCAAATCAATGTTCTGTTTCCGGGCTGGCAGAGGCTTAGTTCCGTCCTCCCGATCGTCCGGCATCCGCTTTGAAAAGCGCCGCGCAGACTCTTATGAAGAAAATGTTCTACCGGGGCTTTGGTTCAAACATTTATCTATCGTCGCAAAAAACAGCGTGCTTTAAAAACACACTGATTTATTATAGTAAGAATCCGGTTTTGTGTCAATCGTTTTTTTGGTAATTTTCAGCGGTTTTTTCCAGGATCTCCGCAATCGTTTCTTCCGAATATTCTTCCGGTTCACTCATGCCCGTGTCCAATGCGCTCGACGTGAAGCTGTAGACAAAGCCATAATCCTTGTAGCCCTGCGCGAGATTGGAAAAGTACTCTGTCAGGACATTGCTGCTCTTCGCGGCATCCGTCACACCCGGCACGATGAGCGCGATTATAATTACAGCAAGAAACGCACCGGAGACACGGTGTGTCTTCCCCTGATATTTCGGCCCCCGCAGCCATAGAACCACCAGTCCCAGGCACATCGCCGCGACAAGAACAATTGCGATGACCGCCTGCCAGTCTGTAAAATAACTGCTTTTCATCGTCAGCAGATCACCGACCATTGTCAGGTCTGTCCACCCGAACGGGGAAACACGGTTCGCCAGAATAATGCCGTTCACTACGCCGAGGAACAGCCAGAACACGCTGATAAATACCCGTGCCGCCAGGCGCCGTTTCACTATGTACACGAGCATCAGCGATGCCCAGACGAGAAAGGCATTGTACAAAAAGACCAGATTGCGGTCCACCATAAACGCGCACGCTTCAACAAACGAATGCCTTGACACCCATTCGATCACAAAACAGATGCTGCAGGCCAGAAGCGCATGAAATAAAACAGAATATCGGTTCAGAAAAGCGATAATCTCTTTCTTATGTTGCTTCAGCATAATGTTCCTCCTGTCACATCGCGCCATTCATTCTTAAAGGTTCCTGTATCTTTTTATGATTTTATTCCGGAATTTCGAATAAAATGCGTTTTATTTCTAAAAAGTTCTTTAACAATCTCTGAATTTTAGCAAAACAGAATCTTTTTTTCTATCTGCAATCTGATGAATTTTCTTCCTCTTTCTGAAAAATATTTGCGCAAAAATGCACCTGCCTGCTTCACAGGATCCCTTCAGGCCGGCAAAAAGTCCAATGGATTTGTTTTTCGCCCATATCTTGTATGGATTCAGAAACATTTCAACAAGATATTGATTTTCTTTTCCCGTCATGATACAATGGCTTTGCTCGCGCCCAAACCGAATACTTCTAAGGCGCCGGGCTGTCAGAATCACACAACAGAATATTTATATACTGGGGGAGGTTTGTTATGTACCAGGTTAAAAAACGAGACGGCACAATCGCGGAATTTCATATTAATAAGATCAGCACGGCGATCACCAAAGCCTTTGACGCTGAAGGCAAGCAGTACCACCCGAGCATCATTGATATGCTGGCGCTGCGCACAACAGCTGATTTCGACGACAAGATCCGGGACGGTTTTATTTCTGTAGAAGACATACAGGACAGCGTGGAGAAGGTGCTCTCCGAGGCCGGTTATGCGGATGTTGCAAAATCTTACATCCTGTACCGCAAACAGCGGGAGAAACTGCGCAATATCAATTCTACCATGCTGAATTACAAGGATCTGGTGGATGATTATCTTCAGATCAACGACTGGCGTGTTAAGGAAAATTCCACGGTCACCTACTCCGTGGGCGGACTGATCCTGTCCAACTCCGGCGCGATCACAGCCAACTACTGGCTCTCTGAGGTTTATGATCCGGAAGTTGCCGAAGCGCACCGCTCGGCTGCAATTCATCTGCATGATCTTTCGATGCTGACCGGCTACTGCGCGGGCTGGAGTTTAAAGCAGCTCATTCAGGAAGGTTTAGGAGGCGTGCCCGGAAAGATCACTTCCTCCCCGGCATCGCACCTGAGCACCCTCTGCAACCAGATGGTGAATTTCCTCGGCATCATGCAGAATGAATGGGCCGGGGCGCAGGCGTTTTCTTCCTTTGATACGTATCTGGCGCCGTTCGTCCGCACGGACCATCTGGATCAGAAAGAAGTCAAGCAGTGTGTGCAGTCCTTTGTCTACGGCGTGAATACACCTTCGCGCTGGGGCACGCAGGCCCCGTTCTCGAACATCACGCTGGACTGGGTGGTGCCGAATGATCTGAAGAATCTTCCCGCGATCGTCGGCGGCAAAGAGCAGGATTTTACCTACGGCGACTGCCAGAAGGAAATGGATATGATCAACAAAGCCTTCATCGAGATCATGATTGAAGGCGACGCGAACGGCCGCGGGTTCCAGTACCCGATCCCGACCTATTCGATCACGAAGGATTTTGACTGGAGCGAGACGGAGAACAACCGGCTTCTCTTTGAGATGACCGCAAAATACGGCACTCCGTATTTTTCCAACTACATCAACTCCGACATGGAGCCGAGCGACGTGCGTTCCATGTGCTGCCGTCTGCGTCTGGATCTGCGCGAACTGCGCAAAAAATCGGGCGGTTTCTTCGGTTCCGGCGAGTCAACCGGCTCGATCGGCGTCGTTACGATCAACCTGCCGCGCATCGCGTATCAGGCGGAAAATGAAGCGGATTTCTACGCGCGTCTGGACAAACTGATGGACATCGCCGCGCGCAGCCTGAAGACCAAGCGCACCGTCATTGCCAAACTTCTGGACGCGGGACTTTATCCGTACACCAGACGCTATCTCGGCTCCTTTGAGAACCACTTCTCCACCATCGGCCTCATCGGCATGAACGAAGCCGGACTGAACGCGAAGTGGCTGCGGGCGGATCTGACGCATCCGGAAACGCAGAAATTTGCAAAGGATGTGCTGAACCATATGCGGGAGCGCCTGTCCGACTATCAGGAGCAGTACGGCGACCTGTACAATCTGGAAGCAACGCCGGCAGAGTCCACGACTTACCGCTTCGCGAAGCACGACAAAGAAGAGTTCCCGGACATCATTACGGCAAACGAGAACGGGACACCGTACTATACAAATTCCAGCCATCTGCCCGTGGGCTATACGGAGGACATTTTCTCGGCGCTTGACGTACAGGACGAGCTGCAGACACTCTACACCTCCGGCACGGTGTTCCACGCGTTCCTCGGTGAGAAGCTGCCTGACTGGAAATCCGCTGCGGCCCTTGTCCGGAAGATTGCGGAGAATTACAAGCTGCCTTATTACACGATCAGCCCCACCTATTCCGTGTGCAAAAATCATGGCTACCTCTCCGGAGAAGTCTACACCTGCCCGCACTGCGGTGAAAAGACCGAGGTCTACAGCCGCATCACCGGCTACTATCGTCCGGTGCAGAACTGGAATGACGGCAAATCGCAGGAATTCAAGGATCGTAAGACTTACGACATTGGAGCCTCACGGCTTAAGAAAGATGCCGTCACAGGCACGGCAAAAGCCGATGCATCCGCGGCGGCTTCGGCTCCGGCTTCTGATCGTTCAGCCTCAGATGCTCCAGTCTCAGATGTTCCGACTTCAGGTGCTCTTCTCTTTGTCAGTTCGTCCTGCCCGAACTGCAAGGCAGCGATGGCGCTGCTCGACCAGAATGCGGTCGCTTATGAGAAGATCACTGCCGATGAAAATATAGATCTGGTGAACCGCTTTGGCGTCCGCCAGGCTCCGACTCTGGTACTGGTACACGGAGATCAGTTCCAGACGCTGCGAGGCGTATCCGATATCAACGGATATCTGATGTCACAGAAGAACAGGCGCAGCGCGTAACCGATTGAAAAAATACCAGAAAACAAAAAGAAGCGGCTGTCCGTTTTTCATGACAGCCGCTTCTTTGATTAGAAATCCATGTACTTTTCTTTACAATTCCAGCCCCAAAGAGTACCAGCTGCCATCAATCAAAGCCGCTGATACGGTGATCGTTGCAGTTCCCGCTTCTCCTTCGTCAGGCGTAACTGTGACTTCTGTTTCCAGTTTCAGTGCCTTTTCAATCGTAATCTGCGGATATTCTCCGGCCTCAGACATCAGTGCTTCTATTTCTTCAGAAGTGTATTCTTCTTCAGCCGTTATTTCCCAGGAAGGGGCACAGTATTCCCAGAATACATTTTTCAAAGATGCGTCCAGGCTCTTCTCAATATTCTCACCCAATTGCTCCACAAGAGTTTCCTTCGTTGTATCATTGACTTCGATCATCGCAACCAGCAAATCCTCCGGCATCATATTCCAGATCCTCTCTGCATCCAGCTGAAAGGCTGCGTTGAGTGTCTCTTCCACAACTTCCTCATAGCTGTCAAACTTCAGACCGGATTCCAGAGAGGACGCATATTCCTCCACAGACATGTATTCCCAGGAAAAAATTCTCAAAATTTCTCCATCTGAAGAATAATAAGTAGTCTTTATCTGGTTCCCGGCCGCATCAAATTCTTCCTCAATTCCCGTAACGCCGTCTTCCACTAAGGACCGCTTCGTCACATTCCCATTTTCATCATATTCATAGACATATTCCGCCTCAGTGGCCGTTCCCTCAGAATCGTAGTAAAGCACGGAGATCAGTTCTCCGTCCTGGTTGTATTCATAAGCCTCCTCTGAAACTACAGAGTCGTCAGAATCGTAATAAATATAGGATGTCTCATTTCCGTCCAGGTCGTATTCGTAGCACAAAGAGTATATCTGTGTGGAAAGCTGATAAAATGTCTGCCGGGTCATGTTTCCATTTTGATCATATTCATAGATGGCCCTGTAATACGGATAACTGTCATCTTCTACATAGTAAGTATCGTTTTCAATCAGATTTCCATTCGAATCATATTTATATAAGATATACGTTCCCTCTTCTCCGCCGTCATACAGATTCTCCCGCTCCAGCTGACCGTCGGAATCGTATTCATATGTATGCAGAGAAGTGCTGCAGCCTCCCTCATAGGGTGTGTTCAGAATGCTCTCTATCTCGAAAGCCTTACGCGCAGAACCGTCAGCACTGATCTCATAAGTATAATCATAAAGATACAGCCAGCTTGCCTGATCCTCCTGACAAAATTCCTGCGACTGAGCGACCAGCAGGTATTCGGCATCGCTGCCGGAAGCAGAATCGTCAGCCGCAAAAACAGTAAATCCGCAGCCGGAAGCCGCAGCCAGAATTGCCGCACTGGCTGTAGCTGTTAATTTTATGAATCTGTAATGTTTTTTCATGTAACTCATCCTCCCTGTTTTTTATCACATCTGCCCGTCCATGACGCTCCAGTTCGTTTTCAGATAATCGACGAGCGAGATCACCGTCAGAATCACGGCGATCCAGGTCACGGCCTGCGCGATCAGGTTCCACACGCTGCCAAAATCGAAGATCAGCATGATCACCATGATCATCTGGGAAACCGTCTTAAACTTGCCCCAGTAGCTGGCCGCGATCACGGTGCCCTTTTCAACAGCCACAAGCCGGAACCCGCCGATCGCCAGTTCCCGCCCGATAATGATGATCACCATCCAGGCAGCCAGCTTTTCCTGCGCGACCAGACAGATCATCGCCGAGCAGACAAGCAGCTTATCCGCGATCGGGTCCATAAACTTTCCGAAATCCGTGATCAGGTTGTCCCTGCGGGCAATGTACCCGTCCAGCGTATCCGTCAGACTCGCCAGAATAAAAATCACTCCGGCAAAAATATTTCCGTATGGAATCCCGGGGACCAGCATCAGTATCACAAACGCAGGAACCATGCATACGCGCAGCATTGTCAGCTTATTCGGTAAATTCATCTGCAATCACTCCTATCAGATCGTATTCCTTCGCGCCGGTGATCTTCACCTGCGCGAAATCGCCGGACATCAGAGTTTCATCTGTATTGATAAACAGCAGGCCGTCCACATTCGGCGCGTCGCCGTATGTGCGCGCCACATATGTGTGAGCAGCAAAGCTGTCAGAGAACGCATCCTCTTCCATCAGCTCACCTTCTACCATCGCGGTCACGGTACGTCCGATCATCTGTTCCGCGTGTTCAAAGGCAATCTCCTGCTGCAGTGCCATCAGTTCATCCCGCCAGCGCTCTTTCGTCTCTTCCTCAACCTGATCCGGCATGGCGGCCGCCGGCGTATCCTCCTCCTGTGAGTAGGTAAACACGCCCAGGCGGTCAAATTCCATCAAATCAATAAAATCCATCGTTTCCTCGTGCTGCTCCTGTGTCTCGCCCGGAAACCCGGCGATCAGCGTTGTACGAAGCACGATATCCGGTATCCGTTCCCGCAGCTTTTCTATCATTGCGGTCAAATCCGCGCGTGTCGTCCTGCGGCCCATCCGTTTCAGTACCGCATCGGAAGCATGCTGGATCGGGAGGTCCAGATAATGACAGATCTTCGGTTCACGGGCCATCACGTCAATCAGTTCATCATAGATTTCCTCCGGATAGCAGTATAAAATGCGAATCCACCGCAAACCCTCTATCCGGCAAAGCGCCTCCAGCAAAAGATGCAGGCATTTGTGTCCGTAGAGATCCACGCCGTAAACTGTCGTCTCCTGCGCGACCAGAATCAACTCCTTCACGCCCTGCGCGGCCAGGCTTTCCGCCTGCGCGATCAGGTCCTCCATCGGCACGCTGCAGTACGGTCCGCGCAGCTTCGGAATAATACAGTAGGTGCAGTGCTTGTCGCAGCCCTCCGCAATTTTCAGGCAGGCATAGTAGCCGCCTGTCGTCAACACACGTTTTGCTGCTTCCCCATTCTCCTTTACAGCCGGCTCATTATCGGACTGCTTCGCCGCAGAACCGCGTTCTGTCTCAAAGGAATCCACCTTCAGGCTGCGTTCTCCGCGCAATGCTTTTTCCAGCGCGGGAACAATGTCTCCCCACGCCGTTGTGCCGAGCACCGCATCCACCTCCGGCAGTTCATCAAGAATCTCCTGGCGGTAACGCTGCGCCATGCAGCCCGTCACCAGAAGCGCCTTGCAGCTTCCGGCATTTTTATATTCCGCCATCTCCAGAATGGTCTGCACGCTCTCCTCTTTCGCGTCATTGATAAAGCAGCAGGTATTGATGATAATGGCATCCGCTTCTGTCTCATCGTCCGTAAAGGTATATCCCTTCGCGGCCAGCAGACCCAGCATCTCCTCCGAATCCACCAGATTCTTGTCGCAGCCGAGAGAAACAAAACATATTTTCATGACAAAATGTCTTCCCTTTCTGCGGGTATATCCGGCAGAGCCTCTGGCTCCCCTGATTTGCCGGTCAAATCGTCCGCTGAAACCTCTTCCGTTTTATCAGCCGGTTCCTCCCACGGTTCGTCCATGGAAGTCTCTTCCGTTTCGTCAGCCGGTTCCTCCGCATCGGCCGTCTCGGCCTCCACAACGATTTCCTGACCTTTTCGTTTCTGTTCTTTCGTCTCCCGCTTCCGTTCCTTTTTCTCTGCTTTGGCGGCATCCGATTTGGCCCACTCGCTCTCGATCAGCGCTTTTACGTCCACGCCGGGATATTTCTTCTGCATCTTTTCCAGTTTTCTGGTGCGCAGCCGGATGGACAGAAGGCCGATCAGATTCGTCAGGCCGTCCGCAATCAGACAGATGCCGATATAGATCAGCATCTGATAATCTTCCGCGAAAGGAAATACCAGCAGAAAAATGCCGAGCGCAATGATAATCAGCGCCAGGATCAGCGCAATATACCAGCGCCGGATCATCAGCCGTTTCATACTGACGGCGCTCTGAATCTTGACAATCGCGCCGACCAGAAGCACTGTCGCCATTGCGAATGGAAGTACCATACGCATAAAATCCGGTGTCAGCAGGACAAAGACGCCGAAAGCCGCGCAGACAATCGCTACCACCAGTTCCAGCTGCAGATAGCCCTCCTGTCTTTTGTCGCTTGTAAAATAGATCACACCGTACGTGGCTCCCACCACAAGCATGATCACACCCACGCCCTTCCCAATCATCTGTATGGAAAGAGTCGGCCAGACCAGCAGCACGATCCCAACCGCCACATAGAGGAAAGAAAGGAAGATATAGCTTCTGCTGAATTCCCTGATTTTTTTCAAAATATCGGTCTCTCCTCTCCTGAGTGGATCAGTCCTCTGTTTCCTTCTGTTCCGCTTCCGCTGTCACTTCCGCCGCGGCCTCTGCCGTCGTTTCCGGTGCCGCCTCTGCTGCGGCTTCCTGATCGGCTTCCTCGGCGGCAGGCTTAATCTTAAGCTGGCCGCTGTACAGTTCCTCCACCGCTTTCGAGAGCGGCTTGGATACGGAAAATTCCTTCATATCCTCTCCGGCTCCTGTCTGGCGCGCAATGATCTGACGCGCACGCTTGGATGTCGCCATCACAATCGAATAGCGGCTGTTGACCACCGGGGTCTCGCCTTCCTCTACCTCACTGTTAACTACCTTCATTAAATCAGAATAAGACGGATGCAGCATCATAATTTTATTCCCCTTTCATTATTAAAATCTGTAAGTTACCTCTTGGAATCCCGTCGTAAATCGGTACATAATATTCCGATTATACCAAAGCCAGAAGTTCCTGCTGAATCTGATTTGCAAAATCCAGATTCCTGTTTATCATGTTATGCTGGCTCTCAATCAGGTGGTGAAGCTGCTCCACCGCCCGGTCCAGATCCTCATTCACAATCATATAGTCATAACGGTCAACATACTTCGACTCCTCCACCGCCTGCGCGAGCCGTTCCCGGATCACCGCTTCCGACTCGGTCTCTCTCCCGCGCAGTCTCTGTACAAGCGTCTGCGCATCCGGAGGCATGATAAAGAGCATCAGTACGTCCGGCATCTTTTCCTTTACCTTAAGCGCGCCCTGCTGTTCGATCTCCAGAATCACATCGCGCCCCTGTTTCAGCTGTTCTTCCACGTAATCCTTCGGCGTGCCATAGTAGTTTCCGCAGTAATTCGCATACTCAATCAGCCGATCCCGCTCGATCAGCTCCTCAAACTCTTCTTTTGTCTTAAAAAAGTATTCCCGGCCATCCTGTTCGCCCTCTCTCGGCTCCCTTGTCGTCGCCGAGATTGACAGCGCATACCGGTCGTACCGGGCGGTCAGCGCCTTCATCAGAGTCCCTTTCCCTACTCCGGAATATCCGGATACTACGATCAGGATTCCTTTCCTGTCCATAAATAATCTCCCTTCGGTGTCCCTCATTTTTAATCCGGTGTCCGACAGTATGAAATCAGACGCCTGATTCCGGCCGGCATTCCCGCGCAGTCTCTTCTGCTTTCACACAGGCTTCCGCCCCGGCATCGGCCGGTTCATCCATCCGTTTCCCCCGCACAGACGCGGCTGGCAGACTCAGACGCCTCGCAATCGTGTCCGGCTGCACGGCAGAGAGCACGATCTGTTCCGTTTCCATGACAATCACGGCTTTCGTCCTGCGCCCCTGCGTCGCGTCAACCACACGCTGCTGCTCCTTCGCGTTCTGTACCATGCGTTTTATCGGCGCCGCGTCCGGATTCACCACCGCAATCACTTTTTCCGTATTCACAAGATTCCCAAATCCGATGTTGATGAAATCCGCCATTATTTGTTTTCCTCTGCCCGCCCTGACTTCCTGTTTTGCTGCTGTTCGGAACTTTTATTCTATGTTTTGCACTTGTTCTCTTACTTTCTCGATATCTGTCTTCAGGTCGATTGCGATGTTCGACGTCTCCAGATCATTTGCCTTGGAGAGGATCGTATTCGCCTCACGGTTCATCTCCTGCGCGATAAAATCCAGCTTGCGGCCGATCGCTCCTCCGTCCGTCAGGACCTGGCGCATCGTCTGAATGTGGCTGCGCAGACGGACCGTCTCCTCATCCGTACAGATCTTATCCGCAAACAGCACCACTTCAGAAGCAATCCGCTGCTCCTCGATCTGCGTATCCGCCAGAAGTTCTCTTACCTTATCCTCCAGCTTTGCGCGGTATTCCGCAACAATCTGCGGATAGCGCTGTTCCACGAGACTTACATTTTCATCCATAACGGCCAATTTGTCAAGAATATCTGTCTTTAAAGCCTCGCCTTCTTTTTCGCGCGCTTTTGACAGCTGCTCACACGCCCCGCGTACCGCTTCGCGCAGCATGGATTCCATCTCTTCCTCATCAATGTCCGGATCCTCCATCGAGAATACCTCCGGGCATCGTCCCAGCCGCGACGCGGTCATATCATTCTCAATCCCAAACTGCTCCGACATCTTCCGGAAGCCGTCCATATACTCCGCCGCAAGTGCTTCATCGTACTTCAGTGCGGCCGTCCGCTCTCCGAAATCCTCATATGTCACAAACAGATCAATCTTGCCGCGCTGCAGAAATTCTTTCATCTCCGCGCGGATCTCCGATTCCAGAAAGCCGAATTTCTTCGGCATCTTAATATTAACGTCAAAATAGCGGTGGTTCACCGCCCGTACCTCTACCGTAAATTTTTTGCTTCCCCGGAGATACTCATATCTGCCAAAGCCTGTCATGCTCTTAACCATTGCCGCGCTCCCTTATATCTGCTCTCCGCCGCTGCGGATTCTGTCACTGGTCTGTCAGAAAAATATGCCGTGTCTTTTTCTCCGACATGTTCGATTATACCCGATTCCAATTTTCCAGTCAACGTATTATTCTGTACTGCAAAACATTGTTTTTTCCTGAAGGATTTGGTATGATTTGAAGGCATAAATATATCAATGAGGAGGTCTTACCCATGGCCCTTGACGGCATTGTCATAGCAAATATCGCAGCAGAGTTATCCGAAAAACTGACCGGCGCGCGCATCAGCAAGATCGCACAGCCGGAGGCGGATGAACTGCTGCTCACCATAAAAGCGCAGACCGGACAGTACCGCCTGCTGCTCTCCGCGGGCGCGAGTCTGCCGCTGATTTATCTCACCAATACCAACAAGCCCTCGCCTATGGCTGCACCGAATTTCTGCATGCTGCTGCGCAAGCACATCGCAAACGGCAGGATTCTGCGTATCTGGCAGCCCGGGCTGGAACGCATCCTTCATTTTGAGATAGAACATTACAACGAAATGGGCGACCTCTGCCGCAAGGATCTGATCCTGGAGCTGATGGGAAAACACAGCAACCTGATCTTCTGTGACGAGTCCGGTATGATCATCGACAGCATCAAACATGTCGGCGCAATGACCAGCTCAGTCCGTGAGGTGCTGCCGGGACGGCCGTATTTCATCGCCGTGACGCAGAAAAAATGGGATCCGCTCACCACCTCGGAGGAGGAGTTCCGTACCGCAGTGTTTTCAAAACCGATGCCGCTCGCAAAGGCTGTCTATTCCTCCTACACCGGCATCAGCCCGCTGATCGCGGAGGAGATCTGCTTCCGCGCCGGAGTGGAATCCGCGCAGAGCGCCAACTCATTCGACGAACTCTCGCAGATTCACCTTTATCACACGTTCGGCCTGCTGATGGAGGATGTAAAAGAAAAGAGATTTGTTCCTGCAATCATATATGAAAATACCGGGGAGGCGGAACAGATCCCGGTCGAGTTTTCTTCTCTTCCCCTTACGATGTACGGAGATACTTCCGGGACACAGACTACGGTCAGCGAACACCGTTCCATTGTGGACCGCACATCCGCTGCTCCCCACTACAGCATCCGCCGCTTCGGCTCTCCTTCCGAGATGCTCGAGCAGTATTACGCGATGAAGAACACGGTGACCCGCATCCGCCAGAAATCCTCTGACCTGCGGCGCATCACCACGACCGCGCTGGACCGCTGCCGCAAAAAATATGCTCTGCAGACAAAACAGCTGGCAGATACGGACAAGCGGGATAAATACCGCGTCTACGGCGAGCTGATCCACGCTTACGGCTACGGAATAGAACCGGGAGCGAAAAGTTTTGAGGCGCTGAATTATTATACGAATGAAATGATGACCGTTCCCCTCGATCCGACGCTGACCGCGCGGGAGAACGCGCAGAAATATTTTGACAAATACAACAAACTGAAGCGCACATACGAGGCGCTCAGTGAACTGGTAGAAGAGACGAAAGCTGAAATTGAACATCTGGAATCCATCTGTGCTTTTATGGATATGGCGCTCTCTGAGGAGGATCTGGTGCAGGTAAAAGAAGAGCTGACCGACGCAGGCTACATCCGGCGGCGTTATACCGGCAAAAAGGTAAAGATCACCTCACGCCCTTACCACTACGTATCCGCAGACGGGTATGATATGTATGTCGGCAAAAACAATTATCAGAACGACGAGCTGACCTTCCGCTTCGCCTCCGGCGGCGACTGGTGGTTCCACGCAAAGGGCGCGCCCGGCTCTCATGTCATCGTAAAGGCAAACGGCACGATGCCGCCGGATACGACCTTCGAGGACGCCGCACGCCTCGCGGCTTATTATTCAAAAAACCGCGAAGCCGGGAAAGCCGAGATCGATTATGTAGAAAAAAAGCAGGTCAAAAAGCCGAACGGCGCGAAGCCGGGATTTGTCGTATATTACACCAACTATTCAATGACGATCGATACGGATATCTCCCACATCCGGCTGGTGTCCGACTGAGCCTTATTCCTCCCGGTTCATCCCGCATCCATGATCATCCCGCATCCGGGCAAAAGTCATTCTGTCTGCTGCCCGGATGCTTTTGTCTGCTGCTTCCAGTCTTTGATTTTCCGGAGTTTCTCTTTATAAGCAGCCTCCTGCCCCTGTCCCGCCGGGCGGTAATACTCACGGCCGAGCAGGGAGTCAGGCAGGCACTGCATATTCGTCAGCTTTTCTTCGGTATCATGCGCATACTGATAGCCCTCGCCATATTTTTCATCCCGCATCAGCTGCGTGACGCCGTTGCGGATGACAAGCGGCACCGGCTCGGCAAGCTGCGTCTGCGCGTCCTCCCTCGCCTCGCCGTAAGCCACATACAGGGCATTCGACTTGGGCGCAAGAGACAGATAAACCACCGCCTGCGTCAGATTCACGTTGCACTCCGGCATTCCCAGATAATGGCAGGCCTGATAAGCCGCAATCGCCTGCGGAAGCGCCTGCGGGTCGGCAAGTCCGACATCCTCGCTCGCGAAGCGGACGATCCGGCGCGCCACATACAGCGGGTCTTCTCCCGCTTCCAGCATCCGGGAGAGCCAGTAGACGGCCGCGTCCGGGTCGGAATTGCGCATGGATTTGTGCAGGGCGGAGATCAGGTTGTAATGCTCCTCCCCCTTTTTATCATAGAGCAGCGATTTTTTCGAAATGCACTGTTCCAGCGTCTCACGGGAGATACGCACAGCGCCGTCATTTTCTCCATCTATCTCGCCGTTTAAAATCACCATCTCCAGCGTAGAGAGTGCCGCGCGTGCGTCGCCGTTCGCAAAATTCGCGATCAGCTCCGGCATGTCCGGCTCCATCTCAATCTTCTGGCTGCCAAATCCGCGCGGGTCGCGCAGCGCCCTCTGAATGATTTCAACCAGTTCCTCCGTGCCGAGCGCATGAAGCACAAATACCTTGCAGCGCGATAAAAGAGCCCCGTTGATCTCGAAGGACGGGTTCTCCGTAGTCGCCCCGATGAGGATGATGCTGCCCTTTTCCACAAACGGCAGAAATGCGTCCTGCTGCGCCTTGTTAAAGCGGTGAATCTCGTCCACAAACACAATCGTCCGCTCTCCGAAGCGGCGGTTCTCTTCCGCCTGCTGCATCACCTGCCGAATCTCTTTGATTCCGCTCGTCACGGCGGAAAAATCGATGAAAGACGCTTTCGTGCGGCTGGCGATAATACGCGCCAGCGAAGTCTTGCCGCTTCCGGGCGGCGACCAGAAGATCATGGAGGAAATCTGGTCGCTCTCGATCATTTTCCGCAGCACTTTCCCCGGTCCGAGCAGATGTTTCTGCCCGACAAATTCGTCCAGTGTCCTCGGCCGCAGTCTCTCAGCCAGCGGCTGCATTTCTGTATAAAGAAGATCTCCGAAATTCATCTGATCCATATCGTCACCTGCTCTCTCCACTCAGTTCCCGCACAACCTCGCCCGCGATGATCAGTCCGGCCACGGCCGGCACAAACGCGGTGCTCCCTGGCACCTGACGGCGCTGTTTCGAAGGCGCTCTCCGCTCCGCGGCAGGTTGCGCCGTCCATTCCGATGCGCTTTGCGCAGGACGGCGCTGCCCGCTTTGCTCCATCTCATTGTCCCTGAGAGGCTCCATCGCCGGTTCTTTTGAGTAGACGACCTTCAGCTTTTTAATGCCGCGTTTTTTCAGTT
Source organism: Clostridiales bacterium (assembly GCA_020860715.1). Taxonomy (GTDB): domain Bacteria; phylum Bacillota; class Clostridia; order Lachnospirales; family Lachnospiraceae; genus Choladousia. Next base: position 38,690 of record JAJBTU010000013.1, read on the forward strand.
CACGGCGCATCACGCGGGCAAGCGGACAGATGCTCGTCTCGTAAATGTCTGCCACCTCCAGCGCCGAAGCATCCATCTTATTTCCTGCGCCCATGCTGCTGATGATGGGCGTTCCGGCCGCTTCCGCCTGCTCCACAAGGGCAATCTTGCCGGTCACGGTGTCAATCGCGTCCACCACATAATCATACTGTGAAAAATCAAACTGTCCCGCCGTCTGCGGCATATAAAAGGTCCTGTATGTGTTGACCTTTGCTTCCGGATTGATCTGCCCGATACGTTCCGCGGCCACATCCACCTTATATTTCCCGATTGTATTGTGCAGCGCGTAGATCTGCCGGTTCAGGTTCGTCAGAGAGACCTTATCATCATCAATCAGGTCAAGTGTTCCGATGCCGCTTCGCGCAAGCGCTTCCACGGTATAGCCGCCCACGCCGCCGATGCCGAACACTGCCACCTTCGCCTGAAAAAGTCTCTCCATGGCGTCCTTGCCCAGCAGAAGCTCTGTTCTTGAAAACTGATCTGGCATATCCGCCCTCCTTTGTTTATGTAATTGTATTTTCCTTTTGATGCTGTTTCGAACTATTTTCATTCTACAAAAAATCATTGCAAAGTCAATCCCTCTGCAATGATTTCATGTTTGGTTAATTTATACCAAACTATCTTTTAATTGACTTGAAAAGGGGAATCCTACAAGGTATCATAAAAGAAATTTCAGGTATTATATGCCGAAATATCTTTTAGAGATGAATTCTATGGAAATTGAGATTAAACGAGACGCATATCTGAAGCAGTTGATCAGAGGAAAAAGTGGAGCAGGAGATGTTTGAAGTTCCAATCGTTGTCACACCTGCAGCACTGCCCCCAGCAGCTGTCTCGTATACTCATTTTGGGGATGCTCCATGAGTTTTCCGGTCTCCTGATATTCCACACAGGCACCATCCTTCATCACCAGAATATGGCTGCAGATCGCGCTCACCAGCGCAATATCGTGTGAGACAAACACTACAGCCATCCCTTTCTCCCTGGCCAGCCGGACCAGAAGCCGGATGATGCGCGCCTGCACGGAAACATCCAGCGCGCTTGTGATCTCATCGCAGAGCAATACCTTTGGATGCACGGCAATCGCCCGTGAGATGGCCGCTCTCTGACACTGGCCGCCGCTTAATTGAGATGGATATCGATCCCTTAAATCTGCGGACAATCCGGTCTGTTTCAAAAGTTCACCTGACACTTCTTCCGAGAAATCATTTTTCCGGCAGAGATTTTTTTGATTTTCCAGAATTGATTTCCCAATACGGATTCGGGGATCAAAAGAAGAGACCGGCTCCTGAAAGATCGTCTGCATCCGGCGGTAATCTTCTTTTGTACGTTTGGGGGCAAGGGCTTCTCCGGCAAGCAGGATCTCACCGCCGTCCGGCTTTTCCAGGCCGGCAATCTGGCGAAGCACCGTACTTTTCCCGCTTCCGCTCTCGCCGACGATTCCCAGAAATTCTCCTTCATGAACCGAAAAACTGATATCCTGAACCGCGTGAATGTCACGACGCCCCTGATGATAGCTTTTTTCGAGGTGCCTTACCTCAAGAATCGGGGAGGTGCATGAACCCGCATACTTTTCTTTTCTCTCACCACTTCGTCCTTCTGGTCTGCTGCCTGAAAAAACGCTTTGAGATTTCGATGTGTTCTGCGGGATTCGCGGCACCGCCGCCAGCAGTTCTTTCGTATAAGAATCTTCCGGCGAATGCAAAACATTCTCTGCGCTTTGGCACTCCACAAAACGGCCCTCGCGCATCACGGCAATCCGGTCCGCCATCTTCGCGGCTACTCCCAGATTGTGCGTGACCAGCAGAATCGCAGTTCCATAGAGTTCTCTTGCGCGGAGCAATTCGTCAAGTACCTGCTCCTGCAGCGTGACATCCAGCGCGCTGGTCGGCTCGTCAGCCAGAATCAGACGCGGACGCAGCAGCATGGTGAGTGCAATCGCGATCCGCTGGTTCATTCCGCCGCTCATCTCATACGGGCAGCTGTCCAGAATCCGTCCGCCGTCCGCCAGTCCCAGCGAATCAAGCATACACAGGACCTCCTGCCAGGTCTCTTCTCCCCGGAACAGGCCGTTGCTTTTCAGCGTCTCCTGAAACTGTTTTCGGTATGTGCGGACAGGATTGAACGATGCGCCCGGATTCTGGAAAATCATACCGATCCCTGCATCTTTGCCGCGTCCTTTCTTCCTGTCTGTGCGCATCAGAAAAGAAGCGTTCTGGATCTCCCCGCCGCAGATTCTCACGCCGAACTCTTCCGGATTCATAATTGCTTTCAGCAGCGTACTTTTTCCGCTCCCGCTTTCCCCCACAATGCAGAAAATTTCTCCGGGCACAATCGAAAAAGAAACATCCGAGACGACCGGTGCTGCGCTGCCGTAGCTCAGGCTCAGGTGCTCTGCCGCGATCAGACGATTCCGGATTTCATCGTTCTTCTTCACTGTCCCGCCCATTTTTTGTATCGTCACCTTTCGTCTCACCGCCTTTCCAACATGCTTTTTGTCCGCCGCTTTCTGTCATTCCCTCTGTCCGTCGCTTTCTGTCATTCCGTCTGCCGCTTTCTGTCATTCCCCCGGCCCGCCGCTTCGGTTCGTGCCAAACGGTCCCGTGTGCCCGCGGCCTATCCATATTCCTTTGCTTTCACATCCATCAGATCCTGCACAGAATCCCCCAGATAATTAAATATCATCACCGTCAGCACCATCGCCGCGCCGGGTGCGAGCACCGCCCACGGAGCCAGCTGCATATATCCACGCGCCTCATTGATCATACTGCCCCATTCCGCGTTCGGCAGCTGTACGCCAAGTCCCAGAAATGACAGTCCGGCGAAATCCATCATGGTAACGCCGATCTGGGTCGTCGCGTTTACGAGCAGCGGCGGCAGGATATTCGGCAAAATATGCCGGAAAAGGATCCCTGCTCCGCTGTTCCCCCCCAGCTTTGCCGCAAGGATATAGGGCTCTTTTTTCATGGCAAGTACCTGACTTCGCGCCAGGCGGGCGTAGAGCGTCCATCCGGTGATGCCGAGCGCCGCCATGGCGTTCCCCATGCCGCCGCCCAGGATGCCGGCGACCGCGATCGCGAACACCATCTGCGGAAAGGCGAGCATTGTATCCGCCAGCCGCATCACGATGGTATCAAGCGCTCCGCCGTAAAATCCGCAGAGCATCCCCAGCACGGTTCCGATCAGAAATGTCACCGCCACCAGAAGCAGCGCAGAGAAAACAGACGTCCGCGCCCCCATCAGCACTCTGGAAAACACACAGCGCCCCAGACTGTCCGTGCCAAACGGAAACTGCCGGCACGGAGCCGTTTTCAGATACAGCGCGTTTGTCGCATTCGGATCGTTCGGGCACAGCCACGGAGCCAGAATGCTGACCACGAGCAGAAGAAGCGCCAGCGCGGCAAAGAAAATCGTCCTTTTTTTTGCTTTCTTTCTCAAAGCCATGCATCCGCCTCCTCTCCTTGCCGTTTCCTGCATGCCCGGCCATTCCTTCTCCGAGCGTGACTCTTCCATACGCTATATGTTACCCGTATACCCGGCATTTCCTCTGCGCTCTATCCTTCCACATCCCGCGTCCGCGGATCAAACACCCGGTAGCTGATATCAATCAGAAGATTGATGCCGACATAAAGCACCGCCATCAGGATCACAAAGCCCTGAATCACCGGATAATCGCGGGCCGTGATGGAATCCATAACCAGTTTCCCGAGACCCGGCCACATGAAAATTGTCTCAACGACAACACTCCCGCCCATCAGCGTCCCCACTGACAGACCGATGATCGTGAGGATCGGCATCATGGAATTGTGCAGGACATTGCCAAACAGAATGAAATGCGCTCTCACCCCGCGCACACGTGCGCCGGTCACATACTCTTCTGAGAGCTGTTCCAGAAATTCCGCGCGAAACTGCCGGATAAAGCGGCTGATCATCGGAATCGACAGGGCAAGCGTCGGCAGAAACAGGCCCTGCACGGTTCCCTTTGCGATGACCGGAAACAGGTTCAGACGGATACAGAAGAAATAGATCAGAAGCACCGACAGAAGAAAGCCGGGCACTGCATTCCCTGTAAATGTCAGAAAGCGGATCAGATAATCGGAAAAACTGTTCTTTCTCACCGCGGTATAAAGCGCCAGCGGTACTGACAACAAAAGAGAAAAGAAAAGACCAGCAAGAGAGAGGATGAGCGTGTTGCCCATCCCCTCCGCGAGTTTTTCCGTCACCGGACGTTCGTCCTTATAAGAAGTCCCAAGGTCTCCCTGCAGCGCATTCGCCAGCCAGTCCGCATACTGAACGAGGAAAGGACGGTCAAGCCCCATTTCTTCCCGCACCTGCTCTACGACTTCGTCGCTGACGGCAATGCCCTGCGCCTTCAGTTTTTTCTCCGCCGGATCTCCCGGTGAAAGATACAGCAAAAGAAAAGTCAGAAAGGTCAGCCCAAACAGAACCGGTATCAACTGTAAAAATCGTTTTCCGATGTATTTTGCCATCGTTCTTATCTTTTCCCTTTCCCCTTACCTCAGCTCATCGGGTCTCTGACCTTTTCGATTCGCCATGCCCTGTCAGATGCCTGACTTTTCCTCACGCCTCTCGACTGCCTGCCGCACAATATATGCCGCAAAACCACATGCATATTTGTCCGTTTCCTACTCGGCTGCCGCAATATCCGTCCCCGCGTCAATCCCGTAGAAATCGAACGGGCTCGTCTCCGCGAATCCGCTCACGCCGCTTCGCATCACGGTTGTCTTGTTAAACAGCCCGACATAGCCAAAGGCGTTGTCATCAATGGCAATCTGGACAATCTCATTCGCCAGCTTGGCACGGCGGTCCGTGTCCGTCTCATACTGAAGCTGGTTGATCAGGCTCTCGCACTCTTCACTTGCAAAGCCGCCACAGTTTAAGACCGCGCCGTCGCGCAGGGTGGAATCGATAAAGTAATACGGATCGCCGGCTTTGTCTGAGATCATGCAGTACAGTGCGATGTCAAAATCGCCGGTGGAAATATAGGTCGCGTCCGGATCTTCTTCCACGTAAAGTTCTACGTTCACGCCAATCGTTTTCAGCTGCTCCTGCATCAGAAGCGCCAGCGTATCCAGACTGCGGGAGGCGTAATAATACAGACGTAAGGTCAGCGTCTCGCCGTCTTTTTCGTAAAAGCCGTCTCCGTTTAAGGCATACCCGTCCGCTTCCAGCAGAGTTTTTGCCGCATCCGTATCCACGGCCGGTTTCGTTATCTGTCCATACGCGGTCGAGGAGGAAAACGGACCATCCGTCGCGCTGACCGTTCCGCCCAGATAGGAAACAATCGCCTCCGCGTCCACCGTCAGATTGATGGCTTCCCGCACACGGTCGTCCAGCGTGTTTTCATTCAGGATATAAAACTGCAGACGAGTCGCCGGAATCACCGTCAGCTGATACGTATCCGGATCCATCGAATAAATTTCCACCGCGGCGGCTGTCACGCTCGTGTAGCAGTCCAGTTCGCCGGACTGCATCGCCGCCAGCTTTGTACTGTCGTCCTGCATATAGTAGAACACCGCGCCGTCCAGCTGTACCTCACCGTCCCAGTAGTTCTCATTTTTCGCCACGGTCACCGTACCCTCCGGCTCAAATGTATCCACCACAAACGGACCGGTGGCGATCGGCGCGTTGTCAAAATCCTCTGTATTATCCAGATCCAGAATGGCAAGCTCCGGACTTGCGAGGTCGTTCTGCATGGTTGGATAGACGGACGGCGTGGTGATCGTCAGCGTCTGTTCATCCACCGCTTCTATCTCATACTCTGCCAGATAAGCGAAACGGGCGTTCACCTCAGCCGCACGCTGCAGATTGCGCACCGCCATCTCTGCTGTCACCGGCTCCCCGTTTGAAAATGCCGCGCCCTCCGCAAGCGTGATCGTCCAGGTCAGGCCATCCTCGCTCAAAGAAGCGTCTGAGGCCAGCCACGGCTCCACCGACGAGTCGTCGCCCATCTTAAACAGCGTTTCCGTGACTCCATAGAGGGAGGTCATCCATCCGTAGTATTCCTTATGCGCGTCCAGACTTGCATAGGAAAAATCTTCCGCCACATACAGGATCTTCCCATCGGTCTCCGCCGCGGAAGCGCTAAGGCTGCCGCCGCCAAAAACAAACGGACACGTCATCATCACGGCAAGCACTGCAGACCATATTTTTTTCATCAAAGCGTTCCTCCCGGTTGTACATTTTCATAACTGCCCTGGTAATCCATTCCCTTGCGGCTTCACAGCCGCAGTTTTTCATTTCACGCCCCGCAGCATAAACATCGGGCGGGAGGCAAAATTCACCTTCTCCTCCTCATCCCAGACCCGGTCCCCGATCTGCTCGTCCGTATAGATCAGCCTGAATCCGGCGCGGCGCATCAGCTCAATATCCGTCTGCGGCCTTTTGCAGCGGCTTAAGATCAGATTGCGGGAGATGGCTTCCATCTTATCACTCTCCGAATACTCCTCGTAATCCTTAATCTGCGCATCCTTTACCCGTTTCCGGTCTTCCTCAAAGGACTGTGCCTTTTCGTCGTCAAAAAGGTAGCTGTACCAGCCCGCGTCAAAGTTCAGCAGAACGCCGCCCTTTTTCAGCACCCGGTGCCACTCCCGGTACGCATCCGCCGGATGCTCCAGATTCCATGTCAGGTTTCTGGTGACGATCGCGTCAAAACCGGCATTATCAAAGTCCAGATTCTGCGCATCCATCTGCAAAAAGGTAATCTTCTCTGCCAGTGGCCCTGCGTTCTTTTTCGCTTCCTCCAGCATATTCGGGGTATAGTCCACGGCCGTCACCTGATACCCCCGTTTCGTCAGACCAATCGCAAAAAACCCTGGACCTGTCCCGATATCCAGCACCTTTTTCCCCGGAATCCCCTTTAAATACTGCTCCAGCACGTCCATCCATGCCCGCTCATTTTCATGTTCCATCTCAAAGCGCACGTTCTCCGAATAGCTCTCGGCACGCTTATTCCAGTACGCCTCGATCTCCTGCAGCATGCTAATGTTTTCATTTTCATTGAGTAGTGTCGCTCCCATAGAATCTTTCTCCGTTTTCTGTCTGTATTTACGACTTACGTCGTTTACTATAGCTTTACACAAATATCGTTTCGGGCGCCAAAACATCAAAAACGATATCGTATCGCTCTCTACTTCGTTTATTTTTTATCAAGCAAAAGGAGTATAAACGGAATCTTCAGGCCGCGCAAGCCCCGTGGGGGGATAAAAAATAAAAAAATACCGCCCTGAATGTGAGCGATATCTTTTAAAGCGTTCTATGTAAAAAAATGTGAAATCTGCGTAAATTTTTATGACAGCAAAATTTTATGATAGTAAATCGTTTATATTGTGGTATACTATAAACGAATCAGACAGGGAGATAATCAAATCCCCCTGCCTGATTTTTTCTCATTGGAAATCAATGATTTCTGTCCACCTGCGAAGGAACGCTTCCTCCTCCGGAATCCCCTTGGTCATCTGCGCCGCTGCTGCGATCGGAAGCCATTTCTGCACATACTGCTTCGCGGTGTCGCTCTTCCTGCAGAAAATATCCAGATACAGATCTGCTTTCTTCTGATTCTTCAGCGCGAACTCCAGATATGTAATCGCAGCGTCCCCGCTGGCGTTCCCCTGTGTCGCGTGCGCCCAGTCCACAATGGCCATGGTGCCGTCCTCTTTCACAATGACATTGCTCGGATTGAAGTCGCCGTGACACAGCTTCGTGTGGCTCGGCAGGGACTGCAGGCGGGTGTTCAGTTCATAGCGTGTGGTAGCATCAAGTTTCTCTTTCAGGCTGTCAATCTTGCGGGCGAATTTATCCTTCTGCAGCGTCAGCCGCGGCGCGGTCTTTGCGTGCATGGAAAGCTGCGCGTCCACGAACTGCTCCATATAAGTCTCGATATTCAGCGGATCGTTTTCCATCTTCTGCTCCAGCGTCTCCCCGGCTACATACTGAATCGAGAGCGCCCACTCGCCGTCGATCTGCGTCACCTCCAGCACCGGCGGGATGGAAAGCCCACTCTCCTCCACACGCGCGGTGCAGAGCGCTTCATTAAATACGTTTGCTTTGCCGTGCTCTACCGTAAACACCTTGACAATACGGTCGCCGTCCTGATAGACCACCTTGTAGGGACGGGTCGCCAGTACTTTTTTATCCTTTAAATTCATGGTTTAGGCCTCCTTATAATCCTTTCCGTAATACGCCTTCAGATAAATTTCCTTCAGCTCGCTCATCAGCGGGTAGCGCGGGTTCGCGCCGGTACACTGGTCGTTGAAAGCCTGCTCGGTCATCTCATCCAGTGTATCCAGGAAATACTGCTCATCCACACCGTAATCACGGATGGTCGGTTTGATCTCGATCGTGCGCTTCAGATCTTCCAGCTTGTCAATCAGCTTATCCAGCACCTCCTGATCGGTCTCGCCGGTCAGGCCGACCGAGCGGCCGATCTCCGCGTAGCGCGCAAGGGTGTGCGGATACTGATACTGCGGGAAGGTCCCCATCTTGGCCGGAACCTCCGCGCTGTTGTAGCGCATCACATCCGTCAGCACCAGCGCGTTGGCAATGCCGTGCGGAATGTGGTGGAACGCGCCCAGCTTGTGCGCCAGAGAGTGGTTCACGCCGAGGAACGCATTGGCAAACGCCATACCTGCCATACAGGAAGCGTTGGCCATATGATCTCTCGCCTCGATGTCGTTGCCGTCTTTGTAGGCTCTCGGCAGATATTCAAATACCAGCTTGATCGCGCGCAGCGCCAGACTGTCTGTGAAGTCCGAAGCCATCACGGATACATACGCCTCAATGGCGTGCGTCATCACGTCAATACCGGACGCGCAGGTCAGACCCTTCGGCGCGCTGATCATATTGTCGGTATCCACGATTGCCATATCCGGCATCAGCTCGTAGTCCGCCAGCGGCCATTTGATGCCGGTCTCTTTATCCGTGATGATCGCGAACGGCGTCACCTCAGAGCCGGTACCGGAGGAAGTCGGAATCGCTACAAAATAGGCTTTCTTCCCCATCTTCGGGAAGGTATAAATTCTCTTGCGGATATCCATGAAGTCCATCGACATGTCTTCAAAATCCGCGTCCGGATTCTCATAGAGCACCCACATGATCTTGCCCGCGTCCATCGCGGAGCCGCCGCCCAGCGCGATTACGACATCCGGCTCAAACGCGGTCATGGCCGCCGCTCCGGCTTTTGCGGACGCAAGCGACGGATCCGGCTCCACATCGGAGAAGCAGGTGTGGACAATGCCCATCTCGTCAAGTTTCTGTTCAATCGGTCTGGTATTCCCATTCTTATAAAGGAAGGAGTCTGTCACGATAAACGCGCGCTTCTTGCCCATCACCGTGCCCAGCTCATCTAAGGCCACCGGCATGCAGCCCCTCTTAAAGTAAACCTTTTCCGGAGTCCTCATCCACAGCATATTCTCTCTCCTTTCGGCAACGGTCTTAATGTTGATCAAATGCTTCACTCCCACGTTCTCAGAGACCGAATTGCCGCCCCAGGAACCGCAGCCCAGCGTCAGGGAAGGAGTCAGCTTGAAGTTGTACAAATCACCAATACCGCCCTGAGAAGAAGGTGTGTTGATCAGGATACGGCAGGTCTTCATCGCCGCCGCGTGCTTTGCCATCTTCTCCGTCTCGTTCGTATTAATATAGAGGGAGGAAGTGTGACCGAAACCGCCGTCCGCGACCAGACGCTCCGCTTTCGCAAGCGCTTCGTCGAAGGTCGCCGCTTTGTACATCGCCAGCACCGGAGACAGCTTCTCGTGCGCGAACTCCTCGCTGATATCCACAGACTCTACCTCGCCGATCAGGATCTTCGTCCAGGCCGGAACCTCCACGCCCGCCATCTTCGCGATGGTATAAGCGCTCTGGCCGACAATTTTTGAATTCAGCGCGCCGTTGATGAGGATCGTCTTGCGCACCTTATCCAGCTCATCACCCTGCAGGAAATAGCAGCCGCGGTACTGGAACTCCTCCTTTACCTGCTGATATACGCCCTCCAGCACCGTCACCGACTGCTCAGATGCGCAGATCATACCGTTATCAAATGTCTTGGAATGGATGATGGAGTTCACTGCCAGCCGCACATCCGCCGTGTCGTCAATGATGACCGGCGTATTACCCGCACCCACGCCGAGAGCCGGCTTGCCGGACGAATAAGCTGCTTTCACCATGCCCGGGCCGCCGGTCGCCAGGATGATATCCGCATCCCGCATGACCATATTCGTCAGCTCCAGACTCGGAATATCGATCCAGCCGATAATGCCCTCCGGAGCGCCCGCCTTCACCGCGGCCTCCAGTACGACCCTCGCCGCCTCAATCGTGCTCTTCTTCGCACGCGGATGCGGACTGATGATAATCGCGTTTCTCGTCTTCAGCGAGATCAGGGTCTTAAAAATCGCCGTCGACGTCGGATTCGTCGTCGGGATAACCGCCGCGATCAGACCGATCGGCTCCGCGATCTTCTTGATGCCGTAGGTCTTATCCTCCTCGATCACGCCGCAGGTCTTTGTATTTTTATATGCATTGTAAATATATTCCGACGCGTAATGATTCTTGATGACCTTGTCCTCGACCACGCCCATACCGGTCTCCTCCACCGCCATCTTCGCCAGCGGAATACGCGCCTTATCCGCGGCGGTAGCTGCAGCTTTGAAGATTTTGTCGACCTGCTCCTGCGTGTACGTCGCAAAAATCTTCTGCGCCTCCTTCATGGCAGCCATTTTCGCTTCCAGCGCTTCCGCCGTATCGATGATGTCCGGGATGTTGCTTTCTGTGTTCGCCATTTGGAATCCTCCTGTTGTTCAGATATTAAAATTTGATAAAGAATGAAAACGCCGTGTAAAATATTGGTAAAAAATTAACGTTAAATATTTATCAATCTTAAAGCCATTATATTGCACTCGCTTTCATTCGTCAAGATTGAATATCTCATAAATAATTCCGGGAAATCGCCCGGTTTTGGGCAGAATTGACCATAAAACAACAGCAGGAACCAAAAAGCGGAGGAATCAGCTTTTCTGCTCCGATCATGTCCGCGAAAAATTTTCAAAAAATAATAATGCATTGCATATATCCCGCCAAAAGGGTCATACTAGGATTAGTCTCACAGAAACACCTCCGGATCCCCCTCCGGAGATTGACCTGCATCGCACTTTGATGCAGGATGTGGCTCACAACTGTGAAACTGCGAAAGCCTGTACGAAAGATAAAAATTAATACTTATCCTCCCCTTTGACCCGCAGATTGGCCAAAAAACGGCTGATCTGCGGGCTTTTCTGTCACGGTGCTGTTTTTCGGATGCTGCGGCATAAGGAATTCCGCTTGCTAAAAATGCCGGACAATGTTATGCTAGGCAGGGGCAGTAAAGGCCCTCTTTCTTCGGCTGTTTGTATGGCAGCGAAACAATACCATATAGAGGTAATCTACGAATGATCGGAATACTCTGTTTGCCTGTGCTGCTGACGCTTACAGCCATAGAGGGAAACCATTTTAAAAAATACAGGAAGATAAAAAATGGTATCTGCCTATATACCATCCTCTTTTTATTATTGGTCATAATCGGTTATTTGCCGCTATGGAAAAATGGTTTGTCTGTCATCTGGAATGTTGACGGAATCGGACAGTATTACCCGTCCTTCTTGTATATCGGACAGTATTTGCGGAACTTCCTGAGCGGACTGATGCACGGAAAGCTGATACTGCCGGTTTGGGACCTGTCTATCGGGATGGGCGAAGATATCACAGGAGTCTTAAATTATTATGGCTTCGGTGACCCGATCAATTTGCTTTCCGTTTTTGCTGTAAGTAAGAATGGAGCATATATTTTTACGATTTGTTTCTTCCTGCGTCTGTGGCTTGCAGGGTACACATTCCAATTATATTGTCAGGAAATCCATATCAGCCGGACGGCAGCTGTCCTGTCGTCATTTTGTTATGCCTTTTGCGGGTTCGCCGTCTATGGCGGAGGGCGCTATATAGAATGGCTGTCTGTTTTAATTTATTTTCCGTTACTACTCTCAGGCGCTGAAAAAATCATAAAGGGGGAGAAACGGTCCGCCCGGGTATTGATCCTGGCGACGGCGTATGGAGCGCTCTGCGGATTTTATTTTCTGTACATGTCCTGCCTGTGCCTGGGTGTCTATTGCTGTGTACGGCTGACCGCAGTCAATGGGCTGCGTTCCGTCAAAAAAAATCTGCAAAAATGTGTCTGTTTACTGTGGAATTTTTTTCTTGGACTGTTTTTGGCGGCTCCCGTATTTCTTCCGGCGGTTTCCGCATATTTCAACAGCGAACGCAGCACACAGGGCAGTTCCGTTATGGACATTCTTTTTCATGCAGAAAACTATATCCCCTGCCTGAATACGTCTTTGATTTCCGTGATCTTTCAATTTTTCCATGATCAGAAACAAAACTTATCCGGAATTTTATTATTGGAGCTCATTGCTCTGGCGCTGCTTTTTCTGATTCACAGCCGAAAAGCACTGCAATTGAAAATTGCGGTGCTGATCGCGCTGGCAGCACTTCACCTCCCCATTACAGGCTGGCTGTTCAATGGTTTCGGAGAAACAAACGACAGATGGTGTTTCTGTATCCACTTTCTGGCAGCCGTTATTTTGTCTTATGTTTTGACCATCCTGTCCGATACGGAGATTAAGATCACAAAAAAAGATGTAAACTATATCGGCAGAAAGACAATGACGATTGTTTTGTACGCCTTTACGGCATGCAACATCATTGTCAACCTCTGGCTTTTATATTCCGGCCGAAGTTATTCTTCCAACTGGAAAAGCGAAATGATCGCCTGTGAAGCTGCTGAAAATTATACCAGTTCTCCGGTAAACTGTTCCGATATCATAACGGAAGATGATTCGTTGTTTCGAATTTCCAACGACTCGCTGACAAATATCAATGGCCGTCCTGAAACAGTCGCCATGATAAATGATTATTACGGCACAACCTGGTGGTTCAGCATTATCAATTCTAACACACAGGCATATGCGGATATGGTCGCCCAAAAAAGTCTGAACTGGCGTTCCTACGGATTTTACAACAATCTGATCTATGAAGCATTTGCCGGCGTAAAGTATTATCTTTCCAATAATACAGAGACTGTAAGTGATGAATATGTATTCCTTGAAGAGATCGAATTCAACGGGGATACCTGGTCTGTTTATGAGAACCCCTATTACTTTGGTATGGCTTATACCCGAAATGAAAAAGAAGCGGAAGCGATATTCCGTGAAGAAGAAACCTATGAGGATTATTACAGGGAATTATATGCTCTTTATATTGATGGGCAGGAAAACATAGATGTCTCCTATTCCAGATCAGAGAATACGTTTTCCTGTACCGTGGCCTCAGAAGAGGATGACGAACTGGTATTGTTCATTCCCTACAGTAAAAACTGGAAAGCATATGTTGATGATAAGGAAGTGGAAACAGAAAAGACAGACATGATGTATATTTCTGTTTCATTAGAAGAAGGAGAACATTCCATAGTGCTAAAATATGACCCCACAGAAATGAAGATCGGATTCCTCCTTTTCCTTCTTGGAATCGTCCTGTGCTTTATACAGACAAAAAACGGGCTTCATAAATCTCGTTCAGCCAGGTGACCGCAGCCTCGAGCCCTTCTTTGGAGACTTCAAAGGACTGAAACGTCTTCTGCTCCCCGGGCGTGCATTCCCAGCAGTACGGCTGCGGATAGACCGCAGCCATCAGCCGTCCTTCTTCTATGAATAAATTGTAGCGCATCTTTTTACAGCTTCCCGTGAAGTTTCTCTTTTTGAGAAATTCTAAGGAGATCTGTCCCTTCAGTGTGATATACGGCTGTTCCATTTTTCAGAATCCTTTCCATTCCTGACCTTCTTTGCCGGTCTGATCCGGCAGTCCTGTTATGCAATTCTATCATGCAGGGCCGCAAATCACAATACGCGGTACCAATTTTAAGGAGTAAATTCCATACGAAAAAAGCCCTCCGTCTTAAAAAAACGGAATGACTTTATTCTATCGCGGTGGTATAATGGGAAGACAATGGATGCTCCTGCGGGCAGATCCTGCAGGCGTCCAACGCACAGGAGATGGATTCGGGCGTCGCCGGAAGGAGCCCGAACCAGGTGACTCCGATCTGATACGAGCAGACGCCGTTCGCACGGTCGGAGAACCAGAGCATACGCGCGTCCCGGTTGTTATTCCGGATCTGCGCGACGATGCTGCGTCCGTGTGCTCCGGCGGCAGCGACCAGCATGATCAGGCAGGGATTCTGGCGTACGAAATTCAGATACTCCGGCAGCGCATCAGCGCCGATGTAGGAGTGTATGAGCGGCCATTCGCCTCTCTCATGCGTTGCCCTGCGCAGAAAGATATCCAGGCCGGCAATGTCCTGTTCCCGGTCTGCATATATGACATACCGCACCATGTGCTCACCTCCTCCGCCGCAATCGTTTGAAACGCAGTCCCCGGGAGCCTGCTTATGTTTGCCTGCTCATGACCGAAACTGTTTTCGTACTTTATACTTTACCTTTTTTTGCCGGAAATTACAAGGGAGGCGTGCCAAACGGTCGTTTTTTCAGTTAAACGGTAAGCACGGAAAGGAGTTCCCATGCATTTTGCCATCGTAGAGGATCTGAAATCGGATCAGGAAATTCTCATCAGCCGCATCCGGGAGGACTGCGCCGCCCATCAGGAGAGCGTGGATCTGTCCGTCTATGAGAGCGGAGAGGCATTCCTTGCGGATTTCCGCCGGGGCTTCTGCAGCGCCGTTTTTCTGGATATCATGCTGAAGGGGGAGATGTCGGGACTCGATACGGCGTGGAAAATACGCGGGACGGACGAAGAGATCCCGATCATTTTTACGACCACGGAGCGCGATTTCGCGCTCGAGAGTTACGGCGTGCACGCGATGGATTTTCTGGTAAAGCCGGTGCAGGCAAATGCGCTTTCCTGGTGCATGAAGCGGCTGCGTGAGGTGCTGGCCGCCCCCGTCGTCTTGACCGTGCGGAGCATTCTCGAGGACCGCACCGTGATCAGCCGTATGATTCCTCTGGATGAGATCCTTTACATGGAGTCGGTGCGGAACGGGACTCTGCTCCACACCACAGAGGAGACGATCCGGGCTGCCCAGACCTATGCGGAAATCGTCCGCCAGCTGCCGGACGAAGGGCGTTTTTATGAGTGCAGCAGAGGGCTGACGGTCAATTTCTCTTTTGTCACCGCGATCGCGGACAACGGAGAGATCACCCTTTCTGCCGGAGACCGGATTTTCTGCAGCCGGAGAAAGCTGAAAGAGACGCTGGCCGCCTATGACCGCTACCAGTTCATGATGCTGCGCAGCAAAGGTATCTGATGACACAAAGGGAGGAGTCCGACGATGAATGTTCCTTTCCTGATCTGTTTTGTATATGAAACAATCTCTACATTGCCCTATCGACTCATGGGATATTATCCGTTTCGAAAGAGGCTGCTTTACCCCATGTGGACCATCGCGCTCCTGATCGGGAGCACGCAGCTGCTCCACTCGGCACTCTATGCCTGGCTGACCGTCCATGACATCGGCGGGGCCCGTTACCTGGAGTTTTTCTTTGCAGCGGTCTGCTTCCTGATCTACACCACCAGCGTTGACGCGGATTTCTGGAAGACTCTGTTTTTCTATATTTTCCTTTTTGACTATATCATTCTGGTCCGCGGGATCTCATTCTTTGCCGAAGCCCGTCTCTTTTACAGCCCGGAGCTGGATTTTGGCTCTCCGCGGAGTCTTTTTCTGAACCTGCTTGTTCTCGCCGTGACCGCGCCTTTTATGCTCCTGTTTCTTAAAAGTACGGCGGAACGGGTGTTTCACACAGACGCCCCGTCACTGTGGCGTGTCATCTGGCTGCTTCCGGCCTTTACCACACTGATCGTCCTGCTCTACACAGGGGATCTGAGCCCGGAAAACGTATGGCAGATCCGTTTTCTCGTCTCCCGCGTTCTTCTGATCCTCAGTATGTTCGGTCTGTTCGCCGTCCTGTTTCAGACGCTGGATATTATTCGAAATGAAGCCGCGCTCGAAGAACAGGCTGCGCAGCAGGAACATCTTCTGGCGCTCCAGCGCACCCAGTACAGCCAGCTCTCCCGGCATATGCAGGAGACGCGGCAGGCGCGTCATGACCTTGCGCAGCACCTGCGGGTCATCAACAATTACATTAATACAGGCAGTGACGCCGCGCTGAAGGAATATGTGGAGAATTATCAGCGTTCTCTTCCCCCGGACACCAGCCGCTCTTTCTGCAAACATTTTGCCGTGAATACCATCGTCAGCTACTACTTTCAGGAATCGGAACAATCGGGAATTGACTTCACCGCGCAGATGGACCTGCCGGAGCGGCTGCCCATCAGCGAACCGGATTTCACTTCCATCCTCGGCAATCTGCTGGAAAACGCACTTCTGGCCTGCCGTGATGTCGAAAGCACCGCGCCATTCATCCGCGTCCTTGCGAAAGCGGATGAAAACAGGCTGCTTCTCACCGTTGACAATACCTCCGTCCAGCCTCCTGCTGTCAAGGCCGGGCGGTTCCTCTCCTCCCGCCATGAGGGCTGCGGCCTCGGCACCGAGTCCGTGCGCACGATTGCCCAGCGTCACCATGGGCAGGCGGATTTCCGCTGGAAGGACGGGATTTTCTATGCCTCAGTAAGTCTGCGGGGAGAAGGATAAAGAGGGGTCGTCCATATAGAACTTTTTGTACCATACGGCAAATTCCCGCAGACCGTCCCGAAGATCTGTGTTCGGACGGAATCCGAAATCCCGCTCCAGAGCCGATGTGTCTGCGTAAGTCACTGGCACATCGCCGGGCTGCATGGGGACAAGTTCTTTGTGCCTTTCAAAATCATAATCTTCCGGAAGAACCCCGGCCCGTACCAGTTCCTGCTGAAGGATATCCACAAAGCTCAATAAGTTCTCCGGATGATTGTTTCCGATATTATAGATCGCGTACGGCGGCAGCGGCAGACCGTCCCCGCCGGCAGTTCGCATTGGCGCCCCCTGCATCACACGTGTCACGCCTTCTACGATATCGTCGATATAAGTGAAATCCCGCAGGCAGTTTCCGTAATTGAAGATCCGAATCGTTTCCCCTCTGCGCAGACGGTTCGTAAAGCTGAAATAGGCCATATCCGGACGGCCGGCCGGACCATACACCGTAAAAAAGCGCAGCCCCGTGGACGGAATGTTATAAAGTTTGCTGTAAGCATGAGCCAGAAGCTCATCGCTTTTTTTGGTCGCGGCGTAAAGAGAGACCGGATTGTCCACCTTATCCTCAACGGAATACGGCACCTTCTGATTCGTACCATAGACCGACGAAGACGACGCGTACACCAGATGTTCTACGCCGGTTTCTCCATTATCATAGGAGTGACGGCATTCCTCCAGGATATAATAAAATCCTACCAGATTCGTCTCAATATACTCGTCCGGATGGCAAATGCTGTAGCGGGCGCCGGCCTGCGCAGCCAGATTGACCACGATGTCCGGCTTACTGGTCTGAAACAGCCGGTGCAGAAGCTGCCGGTCCGAAATGCTGCCCCTGACAAATTGGAATGAGCCGGTGACGCCGGACGCCAGTTCTTCCATCTGACGCAATCGGTATTCTTTCAGCGCGACATCATAATAATCGTTCATGTTGTCGATCCCAATCAGCGTGACCGAAGGTACGGACTGCAGAATCTTCATGGCCAGATGGGAGCCAATGAATCCCGCCGCGCCTGTAATCAGAATGGTTTTGTTCTGTAATTCAACCCGTTTCTTCATGAATGCCTCCCAATTCCCGGTGTATGGCTGCCTTAGACGGTGCAGCCTCCGGATCTGTTCTGTTTCAGGCCATAAATTTTCGTATCATATCTGCGATCGGTTTCCTTTTCCATAATGCAGCAATGCAAAGAAGCACCAGTACAGCGTAACGGACAACCCACAGCGGATACAGCAGTGTCTCAGCAAAAGACAGAACGAGGATTCCCAGGCTCAGTGCAAGAATCATCTTTGTATCAAAAACAGGCTCCGGAATCGCTTCTGCTCTGCATACCTTCCGCATAAAATAATAATGCAGAACCGCAAACAGTATATAACTCAGCAGCGTCGTATAGCCGCAGGCGATATAGCCCCAGATCTGAATCACAATATAATTCAGAAGGATATTCACCGCCGCACAGACGACTGACGCGTACATGATATATTTTGTTCTGGAATAATAGGACTCCACATCTGTAAAAACAGAATACAGCAGCATGAAAAACACACTGACCGCAATGGGCGGAATTACCCAGACGGCACTGTAATATTCCGACCGGAACAACAGCTTCATAAGTTCAGGCGCGACCAGAATAAAGCCCAAAATCGCGCAGGCGATGAGCAGAAGCACGCGAACAGTGTCTTTATAAATGCTCCCATACTCTTTTGCCTCGAGTTTCTGATAAATCCAGGGCTTCAAAACCTGATGGAGCGATGTCTGCAATATAACGGTTACATTTGCAAGGCTGTAAGCCACCGAATAGAGCGCAGCCTGAGATTTTCCGATCAGACTGCCTATCATGATCCGGTCTGACTGTGCCAGAATCAGGTAAGAAAAAGAATGGGCGACCAGAGGCAGCTGGAATTTCAGGGCAAAAGACCACTGCTCCAGCATCTGCGGCAGCCGGCCTGCCAGGCGTTTCAGGTGAATGTTCCGGATATAGAACACCAGATAGCAGATAATCTCCAGACAAAGCGCCGCCTTTATTTTAACAAGCGCCGTACGGCCCGCCACGAGAACCGCTGCCAGCGATCCAAAAGAAATCAGCGATGTAAACACAACCGTCGTCACAACCGCGATTCTGTAGTCGTAGGCAAACCGTTTCCTGTTCAGCCAGCAGGCATACGCCGGCTGAACCAGAAAATATAAAAACATCAGGCACATCGTCGCTGTATCGGTATCCGTGAGCCGCACAAATTCTTTCCGGAATACCCAGAAAACACCAAACAATGCAATCGTGATCACTGTCCACAAAAGCTGCAGCGACCATGTGAAAAAGTCCACATCCTCTTTGTATCTCAAAATCCCTCGCTGACAGGCTCCCTGCGACAGTTCCAGTGTTGTCAGGATCAGAAAAATCTGCTGGTAAGAATTATACAGGCTCACAATGCCATATTCATATGAGGACAGAAATCCGGAAAACAAAGGAACCGTAATAAAGCTGATTCCTTCCATCAGAAAATTGCATACTGTAAACCAGAAAGCCGCTTTCAGCGGCAAAGATAATTGTCGATACCTTTTCCGGTATTGGTGCAGATATTGATTCATCTCTCTTAATCCCCGGCGCCCTGCCTGCAGCTGCTGATCTTACCCGAATCCACGTATCCAGTCAGAAAAAACCAGATCTGACAAATCCAGTCCTTCAGAATGATAAGGTGTTCTCATAAATTCCTGCAGATCCCTATTATCCTCTCCCAAAATATAAACGTTCTCTTTCCGATACCAGTCGTCCTGCCGTATTGCCGCATTGTTTGTGATCAGTTTTTTCTGAAAGAACAGCGCTTCCATAAATCGCAGACTGCATCCGGTCTGCCCCGGTACATTGATCTCCACAAGACACTTTGACCGCATGACCTGATCCAGATAATCCTCATAGCTCATATAGGTATCCATCCTCAAGGATGCATCCCTCGTTCCATACACGAGGAAACGTGTCCGTAATCCGGCATCTTCCAGGAGTTTTCTGGCACTGCGGATCTCCGGCAGCCTGTTTTTTTCACGTCCCAGGAAAAAAGCGTCAATGTCGGTTTCGCAGTCTTTTTTTCTGATTTTCTCTGTATAAGGCGTATGTTTATACATGAGCCCGTATGTCCGGGCATCATCCCGATCAAACGTATATACTTCCCTGCAGTATTTCATAAACCCTTTATTGTAGGATAAAATCGGGTTCATATAATATAAAATAATTCTGGTATCATAATATTCCTTTTTCAGCGCCTTGTAAAGGCTCGGCTGAAAAACCGCATCTGTGATCACGATGGTTTTCACATTCTCCCGGATCCTGTCTGTTCTCCAGAACCGTCCCGGCAAGGCAAGGTCAAAAACGCTGCACAGCTTGGCAGCAGCAAAATAATACCATGTATTCCCGGTAATCTGCATACACGCTTCTTCATATGGGTAAAAATAATTCTCTTTGTGTGCAACCAGAAAAACAGTCTCCACGGTATCGCCTCCTGTCTTTACTTATCAAAGATGCGCAGTTTTTTCATTCTCCGGCTGCGTTCTCCTGCTGCCCGCAGCACGGAAAAGGTACGTACATGGCGGAGTCTGCGGTTGTTTTGCACAAAACGGGCAAATGTGAGAACCCAAAGAGCGGGCCAGAACAGAGGATTCTTTCCCCATCGCGGATAGTTCAGGTGCATCTGATGATGAAATTCCCGGATGTAATCTGCTGGCCCCGTTCCTTTCATCATCACCATTCGAGTCTTCTCCGGGCCACCAGATTCTTCTGAGTCAAGGATCTCCCGCAAAAAAAGTTCCATCTCCTCAGGCTGTACCCCGTCCGACAGCAGAAAATCCGCCCGCCATCTCTCCAGCCCCAGATAGCTGACGCAAACTTCTGTGACGAGTTCCGCAAACCGGCTCAGATGACAGTCCCGTATCATCTCCGCCAGCTGCTCTCTCTCCGAATCCGCCCACGGTTCCCGGAGGAGCACGGTCCAGTCGCAAAGCTGCTTCAGCCCGAATCCGGCATAGACAAAATGCTGAAACATATGCAAAAGGAGCTGAAATGCCTGGAAAGGACGGTCAAATACCGGAAATGAAAGTCCCATGATTTCCCGGAGGATGCAATGTTCCGAACTCTGCCCCATCCACCGCTCCATGCCCTCATTAATTCCCGGATAGGCAAACTCCTCCGCTGCCTGATAGTGCAGTTCTACATGGATCCCATCCGGCCCGGTATAGACAATGTGATGGTTCGCGTGCTGCTCATCGGCCACGCAAAACCCAGCGTTCCCCATGATCTCATCCAGCTCCTCACGCGGCGGCACATGGCTGCCGGGTGCGTCTTTCTTTCCGACAAAAAACAGGTCAACATCCCCTGCCTTGCGAAGCTCCGGCACCGGATAATCCACAGCAGCGCTGACGCCTTTCAGCACAACCACCGGAATCTGATGCTCTTCCAGCAGGGAGACTACATATTTCGTCATAAACAGAAGATGGTAAGATCGCAGGACCGTGTTTCGGGCCTGAATCTGCCCCTGCTCATCGAGGCAGTCATACAAAAGCGGAAGCACCGCATGCTTTCGCGCAATATGGAAGACGGTGTCCGCCTTTTCTGTTTTGCAGGGCGTTCCGCGCAGCGCATCCTGCAGCAGCTTCAGCAGCATGTGCTCCTCTTGCGACAAAAGTTCTTCCTGCGGCTGTTTTTTTGCCGTGCGATATCGTCTCCGGGTGATCCTTTTATCAGCGCCCAGAAAGCCAAGGCAGGCAATCCCAAACGCCATCAGCGTATATCCATGCAGGGAAAACAGAATCGCCGCGCCGCGAATAACGAATTTCCAGGAAACCGACTCTATTTCATCTGTATACTTTCCACGCGCCAGTTCGGCAAAGGACTGCCGGACAAGCGGATCCTTTCCGTATTCCCGCAGCACCTTCCCCGAAGCGCGGATTCCGCCTGCCCTCCTGTCTGTCCCGGACCGCTTTTTTTCCTGTGACAGTTCCTGCTGCACCAGAAAAAAAGCCCCGAAAAAGAGATGAAAAGCGATCAGATCCCCATAGGATTTCGTGATATGGCGCTCGTTCAGGAAATCCCGGAAATTTGCCGCAATGGCAATCCAGACCGGCATCATATTTTCCTTATATCGATGTGTCACCGAGTCCTCATTTTCGCGATACAGATATACACTCTCATCGACAAAGGCATAGACCGGCTCATATGCGCAGCAGGCAATGTTGTGTGCCTTATCCTGTGTAAACGGAACGAGGGGAACCCACAGCTCATGCTCCATAAGAAACGCTCTCCGGTACAGCTTTCCCCAATTATAGGCAAGATGCCCGTACATATAGAACCCTCTGAACCGAAAATCCGTTGTGCCGGTATAGCTTCCGCCGCGGAGATGATGGTGGTTGATCTCTGTCGTCTTCCGCTCCTGTTTCACGCACTTTCCCTGTTCTCCGGACGGTTTCTCATAAAACCGGCGGAATGACCCGACCACAATATCCGCCTGCTTTTGGGCGCCTCTTTCGGCCATAACCCGAAGCGCATCCGGGCCATCCAGACAGTCATCCGAATCCAGGAACGTGATCCAGGTCCCCTTTGCAGCAGCTATTCCCGTGTTGCGCGCTCCGGCCAGCCCCTGGTTTGCCTGATGTATCACGCTTACCTTCTCGTGCTCCGCAGCGTAGCGGTCGCAGAGGTCCGGAGAATGGTCCGGCGATCCGTCGTCCACCAGAATTACCTCGTAATTCGTCCAGTTCTGACAAAAGACACTTTCCATGCACTCATCCAGTGTGTGTTCTGTCTTATATACCGGAATAATAACGGAAATCTTTTCCATTTCCATCCCTGTCACCTCTGATCTCTTTCCCCGTAAGATCCTGATTCCCCGCTTCGTCCGTTCTCCGGCCCTTCTTTCTGGCATACGGTCTCAATGACCCGATTCCACTGAGCTGTTATCTGCTCCGGACGATATTTTTCCATTCCCCGCGCCGCAGCATCAGAAAAGCGTGTCCGCAGCGGTTCATTCTCCAGCAGCCGCCCGATTTTTTCTGCCATTTCAGAACAGTCAAACGGCCGGATCAGATAACCGTTCTCTCCGTCCATGATCGCATCAGCCGGATCCGCCATCGTTGCAAAGCTGACGCAGGGCAGACCGGCCGCTCTGGCTTCCAGCAGCCCCATCGGAAGCGCCTCTGTGCGGGAAGTCAGTACAAACAGCTTTGCCTGCTTCAGATATCCATATACATTGTTCACTTTTCCTTCCGCGATCAGGCGACCTTCCAGATGTCGTATCCGGATCTCTTCTTCCAGAAATTCTTTCTGACCGCCGTCCCCCAGCACCAGCCATTGCCAGTCCGGATGATTGTTTAATACTTCCCCGGCGACCCTGACCAGATAATCAATGCCCTTTTCCGGTACAAGACGGGCTGTCGTGATAATCCAGTTTTTCTGGTGTGCAGCCGCGTCCGCTTCCATTTTTTCCGATGCCGCCTTTTCCCCACATGCCATCGATGTACCGCCATGCTCCCTATGCGGATCCCGTACCGGATTGGGAATCGCGCAGACCCGGTCTTTTCGTCCAAGGTACTTCCTATAATTCTCCAGATCACATTGTGTCAGCGTCACCACATAGTCCGATCTTCTGACTGACCAGCGCAGGATCTGTCTTCGATACAGACTCTTCTGTTCAAAAGAATAATTGAAATGTTCCCAGGAGATCACCTTCACCGGAAGTCCCCAGGCTGCCGGAAGGGAAAGTACATCCAGCACAATGTCAATGTCAATGATCACATCAATCCTGTTTTCCCGCAGATAACGGCGCAGACGCGGCAGAATCTTAAGATAGCCCGGCCCCGGGTTCATCCATTTCCGGGAAAACGCACATCTGGGTATTCGCTCATCAATCGAATAAAACGGCTGCTCTTCCTGCTCGGTGAGGCTGGCAAAGCAGATCCGATATCGTTTCTCCCGCATCAGGCCGTTCGCGACCATTGTCGCGACGCGCTCCGTTCCGCCGCTCCTGGTAATGTCTCCGGAAAAAAAACAAATGGTTTTTTCTTCACTCATCGATCCCGTTCTCCTGCTTCCTCATTCTGAAATGCCATGCGCTTTCAGCATTTCCAGAAACTCCGTCACATCCGCAGATGCCTGCTCCGGAGAAATCCCACAGGATGCGCAAAGCCAGCTGACGATCTCATCCACACTCTTTCCTTTTCTGTGCAGCTCCCAGATTTCAGCTCCCATCTCGTTCACAGGTACAGGCTTTACATAGGGAACGCCTGGCTGCTCCATGTCAAGCAGCCAGCTAAGACCCGCCGCATGGCGCAGCTGATACCGTTCATTTATTGAAGTATTGTCTTTTTTCACACCCATCTTTTTTCCTTTTTTGATCCATACTTTTTTTCCAGCAGAATTTATGTTATGATTGAGCAGAAATCACAGGCAGCATCCGGCAGGGAGATCTCTTATGAAAAAACGGTCAAAACGAATCTTAATTTCCTCTTTTCTGGCAATCCTTATTCTGGCGGCCGTACTATGCGTGTATCTTGTCCGGCAGCGTTATCTGGATGTCTCCTGGTCTTCTGAAAGTTTTGCGGAAACGGACGCTTCCCTGGTCAATCCCTATCGCGGTTTTTATACGATGCGAGGCTATTATCTGAAAGAAGAAAACGATTCTCTTGCAGGCACGCTCGCAGACCACATCAGCTACAACGAGGGACTCTCTCTCGTCCTTGTCGAGATCAACCTGCAGGCCTACGCGGAAAGCGCGCTGTCTGAAAATGCGCTCACGCAGATTGACTCCATCCTGTCCGCCTGGGCCGACAGCGGTACACAGATCATTCTCCGCTTTCTTTACGACTGGGACGGCAACGGACCTGCCAACGAACCTTCCTCACTGGAACAGATTCTGGAGCATATGGAACAGGTCGCGGATATCGTCAACCGCTACGCCGATTACATCCATATCCTGCAGGGCATCTTCGTCGGCAGCTATGGAGAGATGAACAACTCCGCTTATCTTAACGCGGAAGATATGACCACGCTTATCACACACCTTTCCGAGCTGACCGACCCGTCTATCTATCTCGCGGTCCGCACGCCCGCACAGTGGCGCACTGTTACAGGTCTGTTTTCCCTCCCGGATTCTTTCCCTGCTTTTGACGGCTCCCTGATTTCGCGTCTTGGTCTCTACAATGATGGAATCCTGGGCTCCGAATTCGACCTTGGCACCTACGGGGATACCTCACGGGAAGGCTCTGACAATCTTTCTGACGCAGGAACCCGCACTGAGGAACTGGCCTTTCAGGATGAACTCTGCCGCTATGTGCCAAACGGCGGCGAGGTGGTCTATGACTATACAGAGGGAGATCTGTCCTTCGCCATTGACGCGCTCTCTCAAATGCATATCTCCTATCTGAACATCGCCTATGACACCAGTGTCCTGGATGCCTGGAAAGAGATTACCTACGAGGGCGACGATGTCTTTAACGGCTGCAGCGGTTATGATTATATCAGCGCGCATCTCGGCTATCGCTACATCCTGACCGGTTCCGCGCTGAAATACAATACCTGGCGTGACGAAGAAGCCCTTCTTTCCTTTACGATTCAGAACGTCGGCTTCGCCTCGAGTACACGCGCCTTCAACGCTGCAGTCACGCTGCAAAAGACCGATAACAATGCTTCGGATTCTCCGGATCCTGGCGTTACCGCAGGCAGCGCTTCCGATGAAGATTCAGACAATGCGGCGGAAGTCTTTACATATACCGCCGACCTGGACCTCCGTTCCCTGAGCGGTGAAGAAAGCACAGACGGCACCGCCGCCATTCCTGTCCGCGATCTGCCGGAAGGCACCTATACCGCGTATCTGACTCTGACGGACGCGGTCACCGGTGAGGCAATCGTCCTCGCCAGCAGCCCGGATACAACAGAGTACGGATACCCGCTTGGAACGCTGATGATCGGTGGCGGCAGTTCCGCAGTTGCCCCCTGATCCGATGCATGCATCATTTCAGCGGTTTCCACCCAAACACCGTGCCGACTGGCAGCAGGTTTTTCGCATTCCGGTTTGCGAACCAGATCACCTCTCCATCCTCCTGCTTCAGCCGCAGGAACAGTTCCTCCCGCCATGACAGTCCATCCGTGTCAGCGACAGTCAAACCGGCCCATTCCACTGTGACACAAAAATCTTTTCCCGCATCCCATTCCCGGGGATTGCTCTCCAGACGTTTCCGCACCTCACTGCCGTCCGAACCTCTTGCAATCAGCGTCAGATGCGCGGGACTGTACAGATTGCCGAAACCGACATTGCGCCCGCGGATCGTCACTGTCATGGTAAGAGCCTCGCTTTTGGTGTTCTTTTTCCCAAAAGAAGAGAAAAACCGCCGCGGTTCCCATGCAGCTCCTGCCTCACGGTTGGGAACTGCTGATACTTCCTTTATCACAAAACGATATCCCAGATGCTGCCCAATATAGTCATAGAGACTGCCCTCCTGATAAGCCGCATCTTCTCCGGAATAGTTCATCTGTTTCCAGCCAGAGATCACCTTCTCCGAATAGACCCGGTTTAAATAGGTCAGATGCATGCGGCGCATCGTATCCAGTATTTCTTTCTGGGAAAACCCGTCTGCCGCCCCGCCGCTGCCGGGAGCCTCCCCTCCGTTCGGCACCCGCGCGCATTCACGATCCAGATAATCCAATTCTTTTTCGTCCGGCCACGGCCGGGCATTGATCAGGCATCCCTGAGCATCTACCGCATTTCTTGCGCCGTATTCTCCCTCTGCAAAGGTTCCCAGATGTGATGCAGAGGCAAAGAGGCCATCGTCAAAAAGGCCGATTCTCCATGTCCTGCCATTCGGTGAAGCACACAGGATACGGCGCTGCACCGGCCTGCGGACAGCAAGACAGCAGGAACCGCCTGTCGCCTCCCACATGGTTCCTGCCAGTTCACAGAGCTTTTCATCGGATAAATAACGCGAGTCATGCATTTCCCCCCAGCTGCCGACCAGCAGCCCCTGAAGAGTAAGTATGTATGCAGCATACTTTGCAAAAAGCGGACCCAGCCTCCAGATATGCTGCAGCACCAGCGAAAATTTCTCCGGCTCCCGCTCCGGGCCTTTTCCTTCGCGGTCATAGACTGTGCGAACAATCATCTGTTTTCCATGCGAAGCAAAGAAATCAAAGATCCGACGGACATTGAGCAGCTCCTCATCCGTCAGATCCCGGTCACGGCAGCAGCCGATGTCAATCGTAACCAGAGCCAGATGTTCCCTCACATCCAGGCACCATTTCAGTTCCCCTTCGTCGATCTTCTCACGCACATCAAAACTGTATACCTGATACCAGCCGCGCCCCGGATTTGGAAGCTCTGCAGAGGATTCCGACAGATATGCACATGTAAATTTTGCTTTCTTTTGATGGAACATACCGTTCACTCCCCTGCCGCAGCAGCCTGAAAGGTTACTTCATATCCAGTTTCAATACCTTCACCCGTACCAGCACCGCCATGATGGAAAACACCATCCGGAACATATAAAAGATCGGCCTGATGCCGGAGTGCATACTCTTTCCCGACATCCGGCTGTGCATCACGGCCGGTATTTCACTGACCTCATACCCCAGAAGAAGCATCTGCATGATCATATTCGCGTCTGGATACCGGTCGTCAAAATGGTTATATTTTGAATAGTAAAGAAATGCGTCGCGGCTCAGTCCCTGCAGCCCTGTCGTGGGGTCGCTGATGGTTCGTCCGGTCCCCATCTTCACCAGCATCCGATAAAATGCATAGGCGAACCGTCTCGGCCCGGAGATCGGATACTGGCCGCTCCCTTCAAGGAATCGTGATGCCAGAACGATATCCGGACAACGGCCATTCTCATCCGGCGTTTTTAATGCCTCATAGATTCGCGGAATATTGCAGACATCGTGCTGACCGTCCGCATCCATCTGAATCACATACTGGTAATTTCTCCGGATCGCGTACTTATAGCCGAGCTGCAGCGCACTCCCGTATCCGAGATTAAACACATGTGTCACCAGCTTATGCCCATGCGCCTTCACAATCCAGTTTGTATTGTCTGAAGAGGCATCGTTCATGACCAGCACATCTGCAATCGCGCGGATCCCGGGCTGCTCCAGCGCATCCAGTACAACCGGAATGTTTTTCTCCTCATTGTATGCCGGTATAATAATCAGCAGTTCCTTTTGCGTCGTTTCCCCCATCTTTCTTCTCCAACTCACGTTCTGTGCTCTGCAGCTCATATGTAGCCCATCTAAGATCAGAAAATGCAGAACCGGTTTCTCATGACTCCATCAGTTCCAGCAGCTGTCCGATTTCTTCCAGATTAAAATTCTGCTTCGCAGCCACCACCTTTTTAAAGCGCTGCCGTTCCCCGGGATGATCCAGCATCCATTCAATCCCGTCGGCAATCCCTTCTGCACTTAATGTACAGAGTTTTCCGTCCACACCATCGCAGACCTGCTCCCGGTTGCCGCTGCAGTCCGATGCCAGGATCGCGCAGCCCAGCGTCTGCGCTTCCTCGATTGCGATGCTTTTCCCTTCCAGCCGGGTCGCGTGTACATACAGATCCGTCTGTACGTAATACGGATACGGATTCTCCACCTGACCGACCAGAACAAAATCCTCCTGAAGCCCATATGCGGCAATCAGATGCTCCAGTGATTTTCGGCGGTCACCCTCTCCCAGCACATACCAGCGGACATTCCTGCCGCGCTGCTTCAGAAGATGCATCGCTTTGACCGCGAGATCATATGCTTTTACCTCGATCAGCCTTCCAACCGTCAGGATCCGCATTCCTTCAAAGGAATCTGTAAATCCCCCTGTCACGCGGGCCAGCCGGTGAATCTCATGAACATCCAGGATATTGTGGAACACCGTCGTTCTGCTCTCACATTCCGGGTATACATTCAGAAAGCCCTTTTTCCCCTCCTCAGAGACCGTAAAGATATGATCATAGAGAAGATAACAGTCCAGGTCCAGAGCTCTGGTATACCCTGCCCTTTCATAATCCGTATGTACGAATGCCGCTTTTTTCCGTGCATTTACATAATCCGCGACATAGTAGGTCGCGCCGCCCTCCAGAAACGCCACCGCAAGATCATACTGTCCCTGCGTCCGTGCAGAACCATCCGCGACCAGCCGCCAGAGAAGTTTGTCCGGCAGAATTCTGTGATGGCGGAGCATATCCATTAAGTTATGTATCAGATATGGCAGCCGTTTCCACAGAACCCCGTCTGTAAACGCGTCGTGCAGAACCGTGCGCCGCAGCACGCGCCGTCCTTCCTTCGACAGCACCGGAAGTTCTGTATAATCGCGGTTTAAGAGCCGTACTCCTTCCGGGATATGCCCCATCAGCTGTCCCTGTCCTAAGAGCACATACAGGGAAATCTCGTATTTCTCCGGATCCAGGCAATGCAAAAGAGCAAGCAGCGCATGCTCCGCCCCCGCGCTTCCCATAGTATTGATCACGAACAAAATTCGTTTTTTATGCTTTTGGGGTCTCTTCCCGGCCATCCTCTTTTCCTCATATTTCCATATGGATTCCTGCATGAAAACCGTCTCATGAAATCTCCTGCCGGCTTTCATCAGGCTTCGGCCGCGGCAGATCAGAAGCTGCCGCATCTGCCTGATGACGCACAGGTATCATATTCAGTTCCGTCAGGATCTGCTCATTTTCCTGATTCAGGAGGGATACCTGCATCGCCAGCTCCTGGTTTTTGCGGATCAGTCTGGATACCGCCATGCTCTCCCAGAACAAAAGCAGCGCAAGAGACAGGAAAATCCCAAACAGAAAGGTAAGACCGGCAGGCGAAATCGCCGCACACCAGGCAAGCGCCCTCGGCCAGATGGCCAGAACGATCAGAAGAGCGCCAAACAGCGCCCAGACCAGTCCTGCCGCCTCTGTCAGCTTTTTCCTAACATACTCGCGGAAAGAAAGCAGCAAAAACAAAAGTCCTGCAATTCCCATGACCAGTTTCATAATTATTACCACATTCAATACTGCTTCCTCCTGTCTTACTGCTTCGACGATGTGCTTCTGGCATCATAGACCAGTCCCGACGGCCGTTTTCCCTTTCCTTTTTTCATGATTGAGCCGCGGCAGAACACATGCGCGTCCATGTGCCGCTCAACCCAGCGCAGGCGGCCATATGCAATCGTCCATCCTGTGAATGCGCCGGCAGCCACACCGATCCCATACCAGTATTCCGAAAGGTACCTTGCTGCAAGACTGCCGATGAACGTGACCAGACAAAATCCCGCCGCCGTCAGCACTGCTCCGGTCATATCGTTGAAGTAATACAAAAAGATAATCGCAGAGTACATAATAAACAGAATAAAATATCCCGCTGCCAGGCACGGATAAATCCGCATCACCATCCCGGAAAAGCCGAGCTGCGGCAGAAAAATCATACACAGCAAAAAGACCGCCACCGATATGATAAACTGAATCCGCACCAGATTCATCAGTTCCACGGAAATCTGCCGGAACATCCGCCGCTTGGCACTGTCAATATCCATCCATCTGCCGCCGATGACAGCTTCTGAATACGTGCGGTAACGCCCGTGAAAATGCATCTCCACACGGGCAATAAAGATCACTGTCGCCGAAAGATTTGTAAACATTGCCAGACAGGTCGCCATATCATAGGATTCGGCGCAGACGAAGCTGTCCGCCACCGTAATCCGCAGGTCGGTCGTCCAGAACACAAAATTATGGATATACAGCCCCAGCGTATAGAGAAAATTCGTCGCCATCAGCTTCCAGTAGGTGCCGAAATACCCCAGCACACGCCGGTAACGGCGGCTGTTTGTCTTAAAATACTGCTTCACAGTCGCGAGTTCCAGGCAGGCGATCAGGAAAAAGCCGGCCACCAGCGATACCAGCATCGCCCAGGTCACTTCCCATAAACAGACCTTTACCAGAAAACAGGACAGGGCAAACGATGCCGCCATACCGGTCAGGAAAAAAAACGAAATCCTCGCGTAATCCTTGCAGATGCTCAAATAAAGCATCGCGTAAAACACCAACAGCAAAGAGACATATCCGCAATAGCCGGCAAACACATACAGCAGATTCACTCCACCGGCAAGGTACTCATGCAGACAGAACGGAATCCCCAGCGCGCATGCCAGCAGCAGGTTCAGGATCAGACCCACATAAAAGCACGGCAGGATATCGTCGTAATGCTCTTCATAGATCACATCCGACATATAGCGCGACAGCACCGTATTGAACGGCGAGGCAGTCAGCAGCGCGAAAATAAAAATATACAGAACTGTGCAGGAAAACAGTTCTCTGTCCGCATACCCGGACTTCGACAGTCCCAGCACCTGCCCCATCAGCAGGATATCCACGATCACGAGGAACATCGGTGCGGCCGTAATTGCAGCGCTGTAAAAGAATCCAACCACACTGGTGAAGATGGAGTTCTTCTCAAATATTTTGTTGAGGGTAACGCCAATCCCCGCCATGATGCTCCGCCCTGCTCCTTCTGTTTATTAAAAGTGAAATTTCTCCTCAGGCCACTCCAGTTTCATGCCGTCGGAAAAATCCCGGTAGATCGTCTCATACGTCTTTTTCGTATCTTCAATGCGGTATTTCCCCATCACGCGCCGGTAGCCGTTCTCTCCCATCTCGCGGCGGCGCCCGGGATTTCTCGCCATGTCCACCATTGCCCGCGCGATCTCCTCCACATTCATGATATGGGTGAGGATCCCCGCCTGACCAAATCCGTCGTCTTCTCCGTAGATCAGACCGTAGCAGTTGCCCACATCTGTCGCGATCACCGGCCGGTGCGCGGCATAACTCTCCAGGATCGTGAGCGGCTGGCCTTCGCTGATGCTGGTCAGGATCGTCACATCCATGCGTCCGAGATAATCCTTGACATCGATCCTGCCGGTAAAGATCACGTCAGAAACACCAAGCGCTTCTACCAGATCAAAACACTCCTGCGCGTAAGTCTTGTCTTCATCGCAGGGACCCATGATCCAGAGCTTCATATCCGGCTCCATCCTTTTTGCAAAGGCAAACGCCTGGATCATCGTCTTTACATCCTTGATCGGCGTCACGCGCAGCACCGCCCCGATATTCAGAATGTCTTTCTCATCCTCCGGCTTGCCCGGAAGATCCATGAGGCGCTTCGTATTGATGCCGTTCGGCGTCACCATCGTCTTTTCCGGCGGGCAGCCCAGTTCGATCTGAAGTTCCCGCGCGTGCGCAAACAGGCTCGTGACCAGATCGGCCCTCTGATAGGCCAGATCAGACAGTTTGTGAAACTGGTCGATCCAGATATTTTTATAAATGCCGGTGACCCACTTTGCCTTGATCAGCTCTTCCTCGCGCTCTCTGGTGTAGATCCCGTGCTCCGAGATCATCAGGCGGCAGCCGTAAAAATGCTTCGCCATACTTCCCAAGACGCCCGAATATCCGGTCGCCACACAATGATACAGATCCGCTTTCGGCACCTCCGACTGCATCGTGAGGAACAGTGGAAGATAGATGGAGCGCATTGTCCACAGAAAATCCGAAAACACGATCTGGGAATAATTCAGCCGGTAGCAGTCTGTCACCGCCTGCAGGAAATCCTCACCCATCAGAAGTTCATCAATCGAAAGGTCCTTCCGGTGCATCAGGTCAAACAATGTATCCCAGTCCGTCGCCTGGTTCAGAATCAGGCTGCGAAGCGCCTGATATTCATTTCGTTTCAGTCGTTTTGTATGGCGTTTGCCGCTTTTTCCACTCCAGTCCTGATCCTCCAGATATACCGCGTGTACCTCCGTGACATTTTCCGGCATGGTATAAGCGAATTTGTTCCCAACAGAACGGTTGGCCACCACCGCCAGCACGATAAATTCATGATTCGGGAGAGACTGAATCAGGCTGTGCACCCATCCGGAAACGCCGCCGACCACGTATGGGTAACACCCCTCCGCCACAATACAGATCTTCGTCGCCGACACCTCCTGAGTTTTTTATTCATAGTAATACAATTCTGTCGAATTTTCCAGTTTTATTTCAACATTTTGCTCATTTATTTCAATTAAATAGACGTCTGTTTCAATTTCCTCATAACTGCCGCATGATATGGACACAATTTTCTCTCCGTTCGTCCGCAGCAGAAACCACGCAGTGCCGGAAAGCCCCTCTACCGTAAGAGAAATCGTATCTTCTGTCCGTTCATCCGAGAAATCCAGCGCAAGGAACTGACGAACTCTCTCATCACTCTCGGAGATCGTCGTATATGCAAAATCAGAAAACGGTTTCCACCAGGTTCCGATGTTGCTCGAAAAATCCTCATACAGATTTTCCCAGTAGTCTTCTGCATCTTCAGGCCAGAGCACACGGCCCAGGTCCAGGGAAACCGTCGTATACCCCAGAGCCGTCTCCATGGCCCGAAGATTCAGATCGTCAGAAAACGTATGCGTATAGGCGTCATCGGTGATTCCCTGCACGGTCGTTGTCTCATTGACATAGTTCAGCAGATAAGAATCCTCCGTATCCGCGGCTACGATGGTGCGCACATTCTCCAGATACGTCCCGGCAGCCGCCTCCCCGGTGAGCGCCGCTGCTTCAGCAAGCTGTCCTTCACCGGCATAGAGCACACTGTAGGCATAGCTGCTTCCGGCCGACGCCCAGAAAGCCGCGTCCTGCTCTGCCGCGTCCGCCAGAGAAGCAGAGTCTGTCCTCCAGAGTGAAAGACCGACTTCCCCCTCCTGTTCCTTTATGTATTTCAGATAATAGGTCAGATCATCCGCAGACGGCGCCGACAGACTGTCCGAAGCTGTCCGCACAGAAAGAAGACAGGTCATCACAAATCCTGAGTCCTGCGAAATCGCCGCGAGTCCCGGAAACAGGACATCCCGGAACAGCTTGCGTGAATCCCGGCTGTAAACCTCCTGAATCTGTGACTCGTTCTCGGAAGTAAGCGACGGCCCATTGATGATCACCAGATTCTGCGCATTGACGACCGGGTAAATCTCATAGCTTCCCGCCTCCGACATCATTGCCGAAAGAAAACCGATCCCTGCCGTTCCCTCCAGATAGTCTCCGCACACTGCAAATACATAGGCATTCCCATAGGACGAGCGCCAGATCAGAGCCGGGTAGGGGTCCTTCTCCGAATCTGCCTCCTCCAGCATCCCGGCCATGTAGACTTTTGTTCTGGAGCCCGTCTGATACCATGGCACTTCCAGATCCAGATCCTGCCGCTCCTCATCCTCTTCATCGTTCACGGTATATTCCGCTCTTCCGCCGATCAGAAAGCCGTCAAAAAGCTGTACCCCGTCCAGCGTACACGATTCCTCACGGATCTGACGGATCCCGAGCAGATCGATCAGATCCTCATTCTGCTGTATCACGGTCACATCCGGAAGGCTGCAGAAGATCATCGTAATGCCTTCTTCAGCCAGATCAAGCAGCAGTTCCATATCGGTATCGCAGTCCAGATACTCCGAATTGATCAGCAGCACCTCCGGCGTCTCTTCCCGACGCGCATACCACGAAGAAAGACTCTGATACGAGATGAGATCCCGTTTCGTATAAAAACACCATTCCTGCACCGTTTCCCCCAGCGCGTCCCCGCGCAGGTCACCGAGATACACCGCCAGATCCGACGTACTGTCCACACTCCTGCCTGCCGTCGTGTCCGTGCCCTCTCCCGTATCACTCCCGGTCCCGGACACCGCAGCAGCTTCATCATCCGATCCGTCCACCTCATCATCTGAACTTTCTGCCCCTCCGTCTGTCATGCCGGCTGTCTCTTCCGCGCTCCATACATCCGATTGTGTCAGCACTTCTTCCTCCGTGGAGGCATACTCGTTCGTATCATAATCGTTCCAGTAATCTCTGGCTGCCCCGCAAAGCATAAAAAGGAAGAAAATGACCGCCATCATGATCACGATGGTCATATAATTCCGTCTTGATATCATCCGGCCGTCTCCTCCTTTCCTGTTTGCCTGCAGGTTTCTCCCTGGCGCGCCTTAAGATCCCTCTCCGTCTCTGCGCAGAGCAGTCTCTATGGCCTCCCATGTCTCCCTGCCATACCATTTCTCAGCTGTACACGTTATTGTATCCGTAATCAATCGCAAAATTATAGAGATAATACGTATTCTGTTCTATATAGTAGCACACAAATTCATCCGTCTCATAATAAACCTGAAACTCATTCGGATACAGTTCCATATAGGCCTGCGCCCAGTAATACATGCGCGACATCATGATCCAGCGGTTTTCCAGCTGATAGATCACCGTGCTGGAGCCATAAGGAAGGGCTTGTTCCGCACCTTCCTCTGATATGGCCTGTCCGCTGCCCTCATAGCCTTCAAGATAATAATCAATCGGCACCTTTTCAATGAAAAAATACACATACTGTGTCGGTATCGTGATAAGTGCATGTTCCCCTGCCGCCTCCATCCTGTACAGAAAATCGCTGATCTCATAATGGTAGCCGTGGCCCTCCCCCATCCGCAGTTCATCGTTCGCAGAACAGATGGTCCAGGTAAAATCCCTGTTGTCCCGGATGATATTGGTCAGACAGGTAACTGCTCCATTGGTGCCAAACGCTCCATTCATATAAGCATTGCGTACATTGCCGCTTTGCACTGTTGCCGTAACACCCAACACAATGCAAAGTACCATTGCCATGTTTTTAACACGCCCGTTTTTCAGCCAGACGGTCAGGATATCCCACAGAATATCCGCCAGTAAGACAAGTACAGCTGCAAAAATATAAGCCAGATAAATACTGCAGCGCGACTCATCCATCAGAGTCGGTAGACCCAGCTGCGGCGATGCGAGCACGATCACGAGAACATCCAGACAGATGCCGGCAGAGAGCAGTCTGGCCCCGCTCTCCCGCCATGAGCCGGACAGAAGCAAAAGCGCCCCCAGCAGCGGAACTGCCGCCAGCAGGAACATAAAAGGAGCCGCCAGACCGGAAGCCTCTTCATTAAAAAATTGATCTATGATCTGAGTCTGGATCGTCTCAACGATCGTCCATACCCGTTCCGGAAGCAGCGTCAGGGTTGTTTCCTCCCCGGCGGATATGTCCGCAGATGTCGTCTTTGTTCCGCCCTGCCAGGAATCCGACGCAGAAACGATATCCGCGGATGTCTCCGATTCTTCTTCTGTCGTTTCTGTTATTTCGGCTGCTGTCTCCTCTGTTGTCTCATCCATCATCTCGTCCGTCATCTCATACCTGGATGTCTCTGAGGCCTCTGTCTCCTCTTCATCGGCAGAATCTGCACTGATGATACTCATCCCCCACTGAAGGGAACCCTCCAGCGGCGTTCCCATAGCCACCGCGATCCCCATTG
Source organism: Clostridiales bacterium (assembly GCA_020860715.1). Taxonomy (GTDB): domain Bacteria; phylum Bacillota; class Clostridia; order Lachnospirales; family Lachnospiraceae; genus Choladousia. The sequence goes on from JAJBTU010000013.1 coordinate 74,778, forward strand.
GCAGAACCGCGAGAAAAACGCTTAAAATACCGGTAATCATGACACGCCCAAAATACTGTTTCCGGAACAGCCGGAAGAAATACCCCACTGCTATCGCTGCACAAAAAATACCCGCGATCATCGTATTATAAAAATGAGCGGAAATCGTCATGGAAAACGCGATCCCAAATGCCACCAGACAAGTCAGGGAACTCTGACCCTCTGTTATGGCACCCTGTTCCAGTTCCTCTTTTTTTCTCTGAAAAAATAAAAAAAGGAAAAAAATCGACGGCAGAATAAAAAGCATACCAAATTCCTGCGGAAGTGAAGAGAAAAACCGCAGATATGCATTCGACACAAAAATATCCAATCCCGCATAAATGGCTACGCCGGCATAGGGCAGATAACGGTTTTTACAGCAGACCTTTAAAAACACCAGCAGAGAATAATGAACCAGAAGCGTCTGCACCAGGCAGAATACCCGCAGCAGCACATAGGTATCCAGACCGGTTACCGTATGGAGATAATAAATGATACAGTGAAAGCCAAACGGGTAAACACCCGCCACAAAGAGTTCCCCCTGGCTCATGCTGTTGATCCAGTAATTGTGAACAATAATATCGGAAGCTCCGTACGCATAATTTATGAGCAGATTCCTGCCATACTGCCAGAAAACCAGCACTGTCACCGCCGCAAACGCAATCCATTCTGTTCGTCTTCCCTTTACCCGTACACCGATAAAGCGGAATCCGCGCCGAATCTGTTTCCCGATGAAGCGGAAGATCCGCAGGAGAAATGTCCGCGTTCCCATCTGTCCGTCAAGCAAAAGCTGCAGAACCCGCCCCCGCGCCAGAAGCAGCGCGCGCCCGTTTCTCCGGTTGATCAGGAAGTCCATCCCCAGATACAAAATGCAGGTTCCGATCGTCAGCGTCGCCCGATTCGAAATATGGAGCAGCTGCAGCGCAAAGACCAGATTCATCAGAGAAAAATTCCCCACCAGAAGATAAAAGAAGAACCGGACAGACAGGCCAAATCCGGATACCTTCCGGTGAAAAATAAGCGCAGGGATACCTGCAGTCAGCACAAGATACCAGAACAGTGTTGCGCTAAACTGTAAAACTGTCAGCACTTTCATGGACATGCAGCCATCCCCCTTCTCTCTTTCTCATTGACCGGTCTGCCTGTTGTTCCGTCCGCTTATACTTACGTACTGAACATGCGGATCAGTTCCAGCGTCTCATTGTCTATGACGATATCGGAATGTTTGAGTTCTTCAAGCGCCGCAAAAAACTTTTCCTTCCATCCGGCACTGTAATACAGCTTCAGACGGCTGGTAAAGGAGGAAAGCTGCTCCGGGTACAATTCAAACGCACGGCCGCACCATTCCTCCGCCCGCTCATATTCCTCAATCTCAGTCAGGCGCAGAACGACCGATTCACAGAAATCACTCTCCATCGCTCCCGGCTTTTCCTGATACAGGATCTCACACACTTCGTCCATCTCCCGGACAAAGGTCTCCTGCTCCAGCCCGGTAAAAACATGCTGAGCCAGCACCTGATCCATATAAGTGATCAGCAGAGCCGCCGCCTCGGCGGCGCTTTCCCCTGCTTCTTTTGCCTCTTTGATCTGTGTATAAAGTTTCTGCACATAGGCACGAAAATCATTCAGCTGATCCCGCAGCACAGAGGCAGCGTAATGAGAAGTCTCCGAATCCTCACTGTTTAAGGCCAGCGCGATCGAGGCCAGCGAATTCTGGATATCACCGCGAATAACATTGAGCATCAGACCGCGCAGACTGGCCGTGTCGCTGACCGCCAGAGCCTCCTCCATCGGCACCAGATTACTCTCTCTCTCCACATCGGCCAGCAAAAGAGAATGGACCCTCTGCTTGCTGAACATGACGTCACTGAGTTCCACCTCCCTGTGCATCAGCACATGGTGAAAAATAGTCCCAAACAGATAGAACAGCGGCCCAACCACCGGACAGAGCAGCATGACGACCATATTAATCACATACTGTGTGACGCCGTCTTTTTTCCGATACAGGCAGATCCCGAGGATCAGATACAGCAGGGCGACCAGGGCATTGATAAGCAGCAGAAATACAAACCAGCGGGGTATCTGCATCTGCAGTATCCCGGTCTGTTCTATCTTCCGCAGAATCTCCTGCATCCTGCCGCACCTCCTCCCTGTCCTGACGACAGCCTTTACAGATCGATACCCCTCTGCACACGCGCGTCCATTTCCAGCTTTCGGATTCGCTCGAGGACAAATCCTGCCGCGTTCTCATCGGAATTAGACAGCAGCAGATACAGTTTCCCGGACATCACGCCGAGATAATCCGACTGCCGGAATACGCCACGGACCTTTTCTGCCGCCTCTTCCATCGTAAACGCTTTGATATCGATCGCGACAAGCGCGCATTCGGTAAGCCCGTGCGTCTGCGCGGTAAGGTAAGCACGCACCAGCTTTGTAAAGGCTTCCTCCTCCATGATCGGAGTCCCACTGATATACCGCCGGTCCTCCAATGCCTCCAGATAACGGTTCGCACGCAGCACCGCATTCTGGATCAGATCGCTGATGACGCTTAAAGTGTCCGCCTGAGCAAGCGTCATGCGCTCCCAGGGAAGCCCCCACACCATCAGGATCAGCTGCATTTCATCCTCCGAGTAAATGCCATACGCCATCATCGGATAACGCTCATCCAGCTTTTTATTGATATAGACACGCCGCTCCTTCAACGCTTCCGACAGATCGTCCATCTCCAGATACTGGATGGATTTTCCCATCTTCCGCGCCTGCCGCGAGGTCGATGAATACAGACGCGCATACGAACGGTTGGCGATCGTGTAAATTGCCACATCCTTGCTCCCCATCAGCTTTGCCACGATATCCGCCGCATAGAACAGCACTTCCTCCGGCTCGTAATTGTTCAGGCGGGAGGTAACATCATGAACTTTCCCCAGACTGTCTTCCTCGTTGATGATCTGATCAGCCAGCAGATTTTTCATCCTGGCGTTACTGGCGTTGATGTCCGAAATATCATCCAACCGACTCTCCATGTAGTGTATTTCCTGCCGATTTTCCTCCTGCATCACATTCAGCCGGTCTTTCATGTAACCTACGATCAGACCAACGATAAACAGCTGCGCGATCCAGACATAGGTATTGTAGTCCATCATTACTTCAAAGCCGGTGCGCCCATACATCTGGCGAAAAACATAGCCCAGTATGGAAAGCAGCGCAGAAAACGTCGCCTGCTGCTGTCCGTGAACCACCGCGAACAGCAGAACGTAGAGCAGATAAAAGTCCAGCTTCGCAAAATATTTGCTGTCCGTCGCGCGATTGTTCAGCATAAAGAACGGAATAAAGCAGATCAGATTCTCCACAAAGGGAAGCAGCGCCCAGAAGAGCGCAGCCGATTTCCCGAGAATGCGGCTCAGAAAATTGTCGCGCACGCCATCTGCGATCAAAAACTCGTTCCGGTGCTTTTTCATATAGATCGCCAGCTGCGTGAACGCCTCCTGCGGCTCATGCCGGATGGACTGGCGGAACTCCGCCGCAAACGCTTCGTTGGAAAGCACGACCCGGTGTACGCTGCCGACGGAATTGTCCTCTATCTGCACATCCGGTCCAAGCCTGTCGCACAGAATCCGGGCAATCTCCATCTGCGTGATCATTTTCGATGAGGAAAGGTTGTACAAAGACTTCCGGTGCGATTCACAGGCACACACCTGATAAATAAAATCAACCGCGTCCTGAAGGTGCAGCATGGAAACCTGATAGCGGTCGGAAGCAGATATTTTCCCGGTCCTCAGCCCCTCCATACACATTTTTGCACCGATATGAAAGCATTCTCCGGCTCTGCGCGGCCTGCTGTACAGATGATCCAGCCGCAGCACGACCACATCCAGATCCATCTGGCGGCTGTAATTCCTGCACTGCTGCTCCATCTGAGCCAGCGCCATCGCCCGAAATCCACGCGCGCTAGTCGGCGTATCCTCCGTAATGTCTACCGTATAAGAATCCCCGTACACCTCTTCCGAGGAAAGATAGACCAGCCTCCCGCTCTGGCGCGCGGCAAATGTCGTCAGAATATTCGTAATGCCAAGCGAATAGCGGACCGACTCCTTGCGGGCGTCCGTCCAGGTATAGTTGGTATCAAATGCCCCCATACAGAGGATCAGCTGCGGATTAATGCTCTCGAACACTTCTTTCAGACAGTCGCTGTCATACGGGAAATAATAGTATTCGAAGACCTTCCGGTTCTGGAAATTCTGAAAGCGATGCTCCATCAGCACATAAATCCGATGGCCCTCTTTATTCAGTTTGTCGATCATGGCAGTCATCAGACTGTTTGCGCCGCCAACCAGCAATACATCCATAGTATCTTCCGCCCCTTACGGTTCCTCACGCTCCCCTGTATCTTTTCTATATCATGTCTATATCATGAGCAGCAGAAACGGCCGCGTTCCCTCTCTGCGCTTTTTCATCGTGTCTTTTCATAATAACGAATTCCCGGCTGATTTTCAATACTTTTTATAAAGTGTTCATATTATCCGGCAGATTTTCATTCTTCATTTTGCACATTTTTTGCAAAAGAAGAGACAGCTTCCGTCACATTGCAACGCGAAGCTGCCTCCTGCTTTTATTTTCTATTCTGATTCCGCATCAGTCCTTCATCGCGGCTACTTCATCGAATTCCTTCTCGATCGCTTTGTCCGGCGCGCCGGTCACAAGGCTCACAACCACATTTACCACAATTGCGATCACAAACGCCGGGAGCAGTTCATAGATAGCAAACACACCGCCCATCGGGCTGATCACGTATTCCCAGATAAATACCATCGCGCCGCCGGCGATCATACCGGTAATCGCCCCCCATTTGTTGCTTCTCTTCCAGAACAGAGCCAGGAGGACGACCGGGCCGAACGCCGCGCCGAAGCCGGCCCAGGCAAATGAAACAATTGTGAATACAGAACCTTCATTTCTGGCCCAGATCATCGCGATCACCGCAACCACTACAACCGTGCAGCGCGCGATCAGAATCGATGCTTTATCCGAAAGCCTTACGCCAAAGGTATCGCGGACAATATCCTGTGAAACACTGGAGGAAGCCGCCAGAAGCTGCGAATCCGCCGTGGACATCGTCGCCGCCATGATACCGGAAAGGATCACGCCTGCCACAATCGCCGGAAGGACGCCGTGCGTACTGATCAGCTCCGCGATCTTGATGACAATCCGCTGAGAGTCAGAGGAAGACAGCGCCTCCAGCGCGCCCGCACTGATCATCGCATTTCCGATGATACCGATCAGCACCGCTATGCCCATGGAAATCACGACCCAAACGGTTGCGACACGGCGGGAAAGCGGAAGTTTCTTCGGATCCTCAATTGCCATAAACCGCAGCAGGATGTGCGGCATGCCGAAATAACCAAGCCCCCATGCCAGCGTAGATACAATGGTCAGAGGACCATAGGATGCCGCCGCACCGGTCGCCGCATCATAGCCCTGCGTCAGGTTCAGATAGCCCGGCAGGGACTGCGCATTTGACACGACCGCCGACCAGCCGCCGGCTGCGTTTATTCCAAAGAACACCACAACGATCAGTGCGATCGTCATGACAATCGACTGTACAAAGTCCGAAGTGGAAGCAGCCATAAAGCCGCCCAGTGTTGTATACAGAGTAATGACCACCGCTGAGATCAGCATCGCCGTCAGATAGTTCACTCCGAACAGGCTGGAAAACAGCGTACCGCAGGCATTGAAGCCGGACGCGGTGTACGGCACGAAAAATACGACAATGACGACCGCCGCGATCAGCGACAGGATATGTTTGTCGTCGTGATACCGTTTGGAAAAAAATTCCGGGATCGTCGTCGCGCCAATGTGCTGCGAATAACGGCGGATCGGCTTCGCCACAAAGAACCAGTTCAGCCAGGTACCGACTGCCAGGCCAACCGCAGTCCACACGGCCTCCGGTACGCCCGCCAGCAGCGCCACACCCGGCAGACCCATCAGCAGCCAGGAGCTCATATCCGACGCCTCAGCGCTCATCGCCGTCACCAGCGGGCCCAGCTTCCGGCCGCCCAGATAAAAGTCGCCGGTAGATTTGTTCGACCGGGAGAACCAGACGCCAATCCCGACTACTCCGACCAGATACACGATCATGGTTACCAGAATCAAAATACTTCTCGAATCCATAATATTCCTCCTCTTTCTATAGCCCGTCCCGCATCGTTTCCGGATGCAGAACGCCATTTGGAGGATAGTATACACCCACAAAAAATAGACTGCAATGCAGAATGAAGTCTATACTGAATTTAAATATCACTTCATTTTTTTATTGAATTTCTGCTTATTTTACACATTTATTTATTAGACTAATCAGTGTATTTAATTTTATACAATTATTGCACCTGGAAAATTATATGACGAATGAAGCACGGCTTTAAAGAAACCCATTGATCTTGTAACCACAGAAACACTCGGGCATAAGGCAAAGCGAGAGTCAGGTTTTCCGCAGATATTGAAGCAGCAGCGGCAGCTGCGTGGAGGAATACTGGCTCAGTGAATAATTCCCGCCGCAGATGCACCAGTCGTACATCATCGCCCGCTCCTGAAGGGCATAGGTACGCACCATCTCGTTGACGGAAATGTCGTCCCGCAGTTCGCCTTTTTTCTGCCCGTCCAGGCAGATCCTGCGAAGCAGGCGGAAGTAATAGCGGTTCTGATCCATCAGATGTTTTTCACTCGTCGTGACCAGCTGCGTCGAGAGCAGTCTGGCGAGCAGATCCATCGATACGGAATTTTCAATCATGAAAAACAGTTCCCGGTTCAGGTAGATCAGCTGGTCGAAGCTGTTCATATCCTCCGGGATTTCTTTATTCAGTTCCTCATATTTCTCATCAAACAGCGTGGACAGGGAGGAAAGCAGGGCGTCCTTTCCCGCAAAATAATGGTAAAAGGAGCCTTTCGACGTCCCGGAGCGCTCTACGATCTCATCCACCGTCGTCTCATCATACCCATTTTCGTAAAACAGCTCCCAGGCCGCCTGAACAATGCGGCTGCGCGTGTTGCGGGCATTGTGCTTCGCCATGACCGTGTATTCCTTTCTGTAACCGTTCCGTGCAATGTATCATTGATACAAGCCTCGCAACAGGATATTAAAGCCTGTCCCGAAGCATTACTGCTAAGAAACGGCAATGTTCCATCTGTTCTGAGAATCCGGAGCATCGCCGCATCTTTTGTAAAATCTTATTCTGTAACAAAGAGCGCCTCGAACTCCTCCCGTCCGATTTTCTCTTTTTCGATCAGAAGCGCCGCACTCGCATGAAGCACATCGATGTGCGCTAAAATCAGTTCGCGCGCTTTCTCGTGTGATTCATCGACGATCCGTTTTACTTCCTCATCGATCTGTGAGGCAATTTTCTCGCCGTAAGCGCGCGCATGCGCAAGGTCTCTTCCGATAAATACCTGATCGTCGTCGTTGTCGTAATTGATCAGGCCGACCTTATCAGACATACCGTATTTGGTCACCATCGCGCGGGCAATCGCGGTCGCCTGCTTGATGTCCTGAGAAGCGCCGGTCGTCACATCGCCGATGATCAGTTCCTCTGCGACCCGGCCGCCAAGGCAGACAATGATGTTCTGCTCCATCTGTCCTTTTGTATTGAACATCTCATCCTTTTCCGGAAGCGGCATCGTATAGCCAGCCGCGCCGCGCCCGGTCGGTATGATCGAAACCGTATGCACCGGTCCGACATCCGGAAGCAGATGAAAGAGGATGGCATGCCCTGATTCATGGTAAGCGGTAATCCGTTTTTCCTTTTCGGAAATCACGCGGCTCTTTTTCTCCGCGCCGATGCCAACCTTGATAAACGCGCGGCTGATATCCGACTGGCAGATATAAGCGCGTTTCTCTTTCGCAGCCATGATGGCCGCCTCGTTCATCAGATTCTCCAGATCCGCGCCGGTGAAGCCCGCCGTCGTGCGCGCCGTCTCTTTCAGATCCACATCGTCCGCCAGAGGCTTGCCCTTGGAGTGAACTTCCAGAATCTCTTCCCGGCCTTTGACGTCGGGTCTTCCCACTGATACCTGACGGTCAAAACGGCCCGGCCGCAGGATCGCGGGATCCAGAATATCCACGCGGTTTGTTGCGGCCATCACGATGATGCCCTCATTGACGCCAAAGCCATCCATTTCCACCAGCAGCTGATTCAGCGTCTGCTCACGCTCGTCGTGTCCGCCGCCCATGCCGGTGCCGCGCCGCCTTGCCACCGCGTCAATCTCATCAATGAAGATGATGCAGGGCTGATGCTTTTTCGCTTCCTCAAAGAGATCCCGCACCCGCGAGGCGCCGACGCCGACAAACATTTCCACAAAATCCGAACCGGAGATGGAGAAAAAAGGCACGCCCGCTTCTCCGGCTACCGCTTTCGCGAGCAGCGTCTTGCCGGTGCCCGGAGGTCCCACCAGAATCACGCCTTTGGGAATCCGCGCGCCGATCTGGACAAACCGATCCGGCTCTTTTAAAAAGGAGATAATTTCCTCCAGGTCCTCTTTTTCCTCTTTCAGCCCGGCTACATTCTCAAAGGTCACCCGTTTTGCGTCCGGAGAGATCATTTTGGCCCGGCTTTTCCCGAAATTCATCATCCGGGAATTGCCGCCGCCCGCCTGCCGGTTCATCATCGTAAACATCACGATCATCGCCACACAGAGGATCACGGTCGGAAACAGCCACGTCAGCACCGCGCTCTCGCGCTCCACATCCTCAATCTCTATCTCAATCGAGTCATACGCCGCCAGATCTTCCGCTACGGTCTCGACATTCAGCACATTTACGTAGCGGACCTCGCCCGTCCTGAGCACGATCTTCAGAGATCCGGTCGGTATCTCTTCATTCGGCGTGATGCTGACAGACGCGACTTCCTCATTTTCCAGCGCCTCGGTCAGTTCCCCGATATTCCAGGTCTGCGCGGCTTCCATCCCGCCGCGGAACGTTATAAGAAGAATCAGAATGATCAGGATGCCCGCCAGATAAAGTCCGATTCCTTTCGCGTTTTTCTTCAACTTTTTACATCTCCTGTCTGTTAATCTGAGAAGGTAATCACGCCGATGAACGGCAGATTCCGGTATTTCTGCGCATAGTCCAGGCCATACCCTACCACAAACTCATCCGGAATATTGAAGCAGGTGTAATCCACCGTCACCTGCGTGATCCGGCGCTCCGGCTTATCGAGAAGCGTACACAGGCGAATGGAAGCCGGATTCCTTTTCTGCAGAATCTCAATCAGATAACTCAATGTACGGCCGGAATCAATGATATCTTCCACGATCAGCACATCCTTACCGTCGAGCGGCTCATCCAGATCCTTCACGATCTTTACCACACCGCTGGATTTCGTACCGTTCCCGTAACTGGTCACGGACATAAAATCCATCGTCACCGGCACCGTGATTCGTTTTGCCAGCTCACACATAAAAAAGACAGCGCCCTTGAGTATGCAGATGAGGTGCACTTCTTTCCCCGCGTAATCCCTGCTGATCTGTTCCGCGATTTCCTCAATCCGCCGGTCTACCTCCTGTTCCGACAGCAAAATCTCCACTTTTTCCTTCATCGTTCTTCTCCTGATTTTCTCATGTATACTCATCACAGCGATCCCGGCAGGCTTTTGCACCCGCTGTATGTTCCCGCTCACCGGCGGGCAGCCTCCCGCCTCTGCAGGTCACTTTCAGCACCTGCCGCGTCTCATCCGTGACTTTCGCGGCCTCACTGATCCGCCATCCGATCACCCAGAGGATATGCGATCCGTCCGCCAGTAAAAGCACCTGATCACGCATATCCCGCGGAATCTTCTGCTCGATCAAATATTCCTTCAGCTTTTTCGTTCCGCCCTGCGCATTCACAACCAGATAGTCTCCCGGCCGCCTGTTTCTGAGCAGCAAATTATTTTTTATTGTATCATAGGAAATCCATTTCGTATACTTTTTTTCTTCCAAAAAATATTTTTTGAGCTCCGGCGCGTTGGGCATCCGCTCTGTCGTTACGGAAATCCCGTCAAAGATTCCGGCCGGGCAAATCTTCCCCGGAACCGGTATCGCAACCGCCGCATATCCTCCGCCGGCTGCGTCCGTCCCTGTGAGACTGTCTTTCCTGCCAATCCGCAGGATCCCCTGCTCCCGCACCGCGCAGATGCCGCCCGGCAGATCGCAGCGTTTCCCGCAGTCCATATCCGCCAGCCGTTCCAGCATATGAAGATGTACAGCGCCGATGTCTTTCAGGCCATCCGCGCACACCTCCACGGCACATTTTAAAAGTTCCTGCCGGATCAGCCGGTCCTCTTTTTTATAAGGTTCCAGCTGGATCACTGCGGACGGCCTTGCCGAAGAACCGCAGACCAGGATGCAGCGTGCGGCGGCTTCCTTCGTCACCCGGTCAATATAATCCTGTACGCCGCGGAGCCTGTCCGCAGCCCCGGCAATGTGCTCTGCCGCCTGCGGATTCAGGTCCTTTTCCATCTGCGGAAGCAGGGAAAGGCGAATCCGGTTCCTTGTATATTCCGTCTCCAGATTTGTGCGGTCCATCCTCCAGGTCAGCCCCGCCTTCCGCAGGTAATCCTCTATATCCGCCCGATCCGTGAAAAGAAGCGGACGGATCCGTCTGCCCTGCACAGGGCGGATCCCGCCAAGCCCTTTCAGGCCGCTGCCGCGCGCCAGATTCCAGAGCACCGTCTCGGCCTGATCATTCCGGTTGTGCGCCACAGCAATCCGGTCCGCGTTCCATTCCCTGCCAGTCTCCTCAAAAATCCGGTAGCGTTCCTCCCGGGCCGCCTCCTCGATCGACAGGCCCTCCTTCTCTGCCTTCCGGCTCACAAGCGCCGCCGCCACGCGGCACGGAATCTCCCATTCCTCACACAGTTCCTGTACAAAAGCCGCATCCTTCCGGCTTTCCTGTCCGCGCAGCCCATGTTCCACATGCACCACAAACAGTTCAAAAGGGGCCTTCCGGCGATACTGCCGCAGCACGTCCAGCAGACAGACCGAATCCGCGCCGCCGGAGACCCCGGCGATCACGCGCATCCCCGGCTCAATCATATGGTATTCCTCAATTGTATGAAACACATTCCGAAGCAGCTCTTCCATCTTTTCTTCGCTCCATTTTTGCTTCGTTTTCTCTTTGTCCCGTCCCGCCGCTCTCACTTTTCCCAGATCGTCCCGATCAGAATCGTCATATCGTCGCGGGGGCCGGATTCCTGCATCAGATACACCCGCTCCATCAGGCGCCTTGCGTATTCCTGTGCATTGCGCGTCAGCGTGCGGACGATCAGTTCCGCCATCGCCTGTTCATGATCCTCTCCGGGCATCGCATCCAGCACGCCGTCCGTCATCATGATGATGTTGTCTCCCGGCTCCAGCTGCCGGTGCAGGCTCTCATAATCGGACTGCTGCAGTACGCCGGCCGGAAAAGCATCCGCACGGATCACTTCAATCTGCCCGTTCTTGCGGATGAATGAGGCGGCAGCCCCGGATTTCATCATATCACATCTGGCATTATATAAGTCAACCATGCATAAGTCAATTGTGGAAAAAACCGGGCAGTTGTTCTGCAAAAGCAAGCCGGAATTCAGAAGCCGTACCGCCGTCTCCTGCGGAAATCCGGCGGCAAGAAACCTTTCCAGCAGTTCAATCACCTTTTCACTTTCAAGGTTCGCCGCCGTGCCTGAACCCATACCGTCCGCCAGGCTCATCACCACCTTGCCCGTGTCTTTCTGCAGCAGCGTGTAATTGTCGCCCGACACCAGTTCTCCGGCCTTTGTAATATGCGAGACGCCGCAAAAAAACTGATACTTTGTGTCCGGCACAAAATGAAACAGCATCGGCTCCGCGGTAACCGCCGCGCGGCAGTTGAACGCAGGACGCAGTTTCTCCCGGCAGCACTCGGACAGAGCCTCTGCCACCGACCGGGCGGACACCACGCCTGCCTGTCCGAAGTACGCCCTTCCTCCTCTTCTGCCATCCGCCCGGATACCCGCGCCATATCGTTTCCGGCCTGAATTTCGGCCGGCAAGATGCAGCGTCAGATAATATTCCTGCCGGTCCGGTTCCTGATGAAAGACCCGGACGGAGTCCAGCGCCACATGCAGAAACCCGAGTTCTCTCTTCAGTCTCCCCGCGATCCGTTCCTCCATCCGGGGCAGCTGCGCAAATCCTTCCGCCGTCTTTCGTAAAAGAGCCGCCGTCTGTGCGATCTGTTCGCCCGCCGCCCGCCGCTGTTCCAGCATACGGTTGCTCCACAGCAGATTTGTGCGTGCCTCCTCATAGCCCATCCGGAGCGCCAGCATCATCTGTCCGGGTCTCTCACATTTTTTCTCCAGAAGCGCCCTCTGTCCGGCGGAAAAATCACCGTTCTGCTCCATTTCTCTCAACAGTTCATACATCGTGCGGCAGTTTTCAAAATACGCGCCGCCCCAGCACTGCCCGCTGGCCCGGCAGCCCGCGCACGCACGGTCCTTCACATCCTCAAACAATCTCTGCAGTTCCTCATCCCCAAGTCTCTCCTTCTGGCAGGGCAGTTTCTCAAACAGCTCCGCCAGTGAGAAAAAAGCCTCCGCGTACTGCTCCATCTGTTCCTGCTCCGGCTGTACCCACTCGCCCATCATCCGTCCTCCCCTCAATCCTCCATCTCCTGATCAGGCTTCCCTGTTCGGGCTGCCATGCAGCCCGCTTTCCGGATCCGCGTTTTTACGGCTGCGGCTTCTCATCATAACACGCTCCGTGCGCAGGATATGTCAAAATCAGGGGGAACGGTGAAAAATACAGGTTCGAAAAAAGAGCGCGGATTCAATCCGTGCCCTTCCAAAAAAAGCAAAGAAACGTTCAGAAAGGGAGGCGTTATTCCGCCGCCCGATAAATCACATCGTCCTCATACACCAGCCCCAGCTTCTCTCTGGCCAGCTTCTCAATGTACTCATCCGAATTCAGATAATCGCCAAGTTCGTCGATCTCCTCCGCGCGAATTTCCTCGTCCTGGATCCCCTCTTCCAGTTCGTCAATCTGCGCCGCGTAAGCCGCGTTCTCCGCCCGGAGCGACCTGCTCTGCACCAGAAACGCCACAAGCATCACGAAAACAATAAGCGCGATCGCATACATCCCAAGGCGGTTCCCCATGCTGAGCTGTTTTTTCTGTCCTGCCATCTTCATCTACCCCTTATGATCATGAAGCATATTTATCTTTGTCATTGTAAACTTTTTTTCGAGCAATTTCAATTCTTTTCTTACAATTTTTACAATTTTTTTGGACAAATTTCCTCAGTACCCGACAGGGACGTCTCATCATGCGCCAGGCTCCGGCAAAGCAGCGAAACAGCGCGGAAAGAAGTTTCACAATAACAGGACTCAGAGTAACATGATACAGCACGGATCCGAGCAGCATCCCGACGACGGCATAACCGCGAATGGCTCCGTCCGACTCGCGAAATGCCAGATAAAATGTCTGAAATCCAGCCGCCATCCAGAAGAGGAAATCCTCCAGGGACAGCAGCAGCAGGGAATGACGCGCGCTCCGCCGCAAAGCGCGCAGAACATCGTAGGACATCGTCAGCAGGGCGCCGTGCAGAGTAAAAAACAAAAATACGGCAGTCTCCTGCCGTATTACACTGCTCATTGAAACATCCTCCTTATAAGGCTGCCTTTTTTCGCAGGATTGCTGCCGGAATAAAGGATGCTCTCTACACTGCCGCGCATTTTTACTTCGCCCTGGGAAAGTTCCAGCCGTCCGATGTGGAGGTTCTTCCCTTTCACCGTCAGCATTCCCTGTTCGGTCTGAAGGACTACGGTATTTTCGTCAAAAGAGAGGACATCCGTCACGCCCGTCACAACGCCCTCCGCTCTGTCTCTCCACGAAATACTGTGTGGTCTGTCATTCTTTTTTTCTTCCATCCCGCTCTCCGGATGCAATCGCCTTGCTGTAAGTATATGAAACACCGCGCCGCCCTATGCATCCCTGCGGAGCGTTTTTTGCTTTATAGAAACAAAGTTTCCTATAAAGCAAAAAAGCGAACGGGACAGCCATCCCGCTCGCTTTTTCAAATGTCCATAGAAATATGGTATTCACAGATAACGGTACATCTGGGCGGCATCTTCTTTTTTCACAGTCTCCGCCACAGATACCACCTCGACCTTCACGGTTCTGGAGCCGAACCCGATCTCGATCACGTCTCCCGGCTTTACGGCCACGGATGCTTTTGCCGCCTTGCCGTTGACGAGCACACGCCCTGCATCGCACGCTTCGTTTGCCACAGTCCTGCGCTTAATCAGTCTCGACACCTTCAGATATTTGTCCAGACGCATCCGATCAGCCGTTCACAGCGTCCTTCAGTGCTTTTCCGGCTTTGAACTTCGGCGTCTTGGAAGCTGCGATCTTCATCGTCTCGCCGGTCTGCGGATTTCTTCCTTCTCTTTCCGGACGGGTAGCTACTTCAAAAGTACCAAAGCCAACCAGCTGAATCTTCTCGCCGCCCTTAAGCTGCTCCGCTACTACTTCCGTAAAAGCCTTCAGAGCCTTCTCTGCATCCTTCTTTGATAACTCGGTCTTCTCCGCAATCGCTGCAACCAGTTCTGTTCTGTTCATTTTGTTTCCTCCTGTAATTCTGTATTTTCTGAAATCTTGCGGCCGCCTGCCTCCTGGAATGTAAACCGCCGTCCGCTCGCGGCATCACGGCTTTTTCCCGGTCTTTCGCAATATCGGGTCTGTCTCAGGCGCGCCCCGCTACTATTTATATAATGTAATAAATCGTTTGTCAAGAAAATTCCTGAAAAGTTCTTCCGTATCTGTGCCAAAAATCCGCCGTCCGCTCTTCTGTCACAGCATGGAGTGAATCATCGCCAGAACCTGCTCGCCCAGCGCGGCTGACTTCGCGTCCGCATCCTCAAGAGAGCTGCCCTTGACGCCATAGTAGAACTTCACCTTCGGCTCCGTGCCGGACGGGCGGACACAAAGCCACGCCGCATCCGTCAGGTCATAGTAAAGCACATTCGAATTCGGAAGGCCGGTCGGCTTCACCTCGCCGGTCGCAATGTCCGTGATCGTATCCGCTTTGTAATCGCGCACGGAGACAACCTGATAACCGCCAATCTCTGTGGGCGGATTCTTCCGGAGTGCCTCCAGGATCTCCTGGATCTTCTGCAGGCCTTCCATGCCCTTGAGTGTGATGGACTTGATGTCATCCTTATAATAGCCATAGCGCTCGTACATCTCGATCATCGCATCCCAGAGGGTCTTGCCCTGCGCCTTATAGAAAGCAGCCGCTTCCGCCAGTGCCATCACCGCCACGATCGCGTCTTTGTCACGCGCATGCGTACCGATCAGGCAGCCATAACTCTCCTCAAATCCGAACAGATACGTGCCTTTCCCGTTCTGTTCAAATCCCAGGATCTGCTGTCCGATGTATTTAAATCCGGTCAGCACCTCAATCAGGCCTGTCCCATAATACTTCGCGATCGCGTCCGCCATATTCGTCGTCACGATCGTCTTGATCAGGACGCCGTCCTCCGGGAGCCCCTGCAGCGCCTTTCTCTGGCCGATCTCATAGTCTGCCAGCAGGCAGCCGGACATGTTGCCGGTCAGCGTGTGATACTCGCCGGTTCTGGAATCCTTCACACGCACACCGAGACGATCCGCGTCTGGGTCGGTCGCCAGCACCAGATCCGCGTCGATCTCTTTTGCCAGCTTCAGCCCCAGGTCAAACGCCTCATCCGCTTCCGGGTTCGGGTAACTGACGGTCGGGAAATCGCCGTCCGGCAGCTCCTGCTCCGGTACCACATAGACGTTCTCAAAGCCAAGTTCTTTCAGCACGCGGCGCGCCGGGATGTTGCCCGTGCCGTGCAGCGGCGTATAGACGATCTTCAGATTTTTGCTCTCCTGCTCGATCGTCTCCGGGTGCAGCACCAGCTTCTTCAGGCAGCCAATAAAGGCGTCGTCGATCTTTTCCCCGATCACTTCATAAAGGCCTGCCGCAACCGCCGCTTCTTTGTCCATCGACTTCGCTGCTGTATAATCGGTGATCGCTTTTACCTCGGCCATGATACCGGTATCGTGGGGCGGCGTGATCTGCGCGCCGTCCTCCCAGTATACCTTGTAGCCGTTGTACTCCGGCGGGTTGTGGCTGGCGGTAATATTGATACCGGCGATGCAGCCAAGTTCCCGCACTGCAAAGGACAGCTCCGGCGTCGGACGCAGAGACTCAAACACATAGGCTTTGATACCGTTCGCCGCCAGCGTCAGCGCCGCAAAATCCGCAAACTCCGGCGACATATGGCGGGAGTCATATGCGATCGCCACACCGGAGCCCGATCTGCCGACTTTGTTGATGTAATTTGCCAGCCCCTGCGTCGCTTTCTGTACGACATATTTGTTCATGCGGTTCGTCCCCGCACCGATGATGCCGCGCAGGCCTGCCGTACCGAATGCCAGCTCCGTGTAAAACCGCTCCCTGATCTCGTTTTCATCGTTTTCGATGGCTTTCAGCTCCGCCTTTGTCGCTTCATCAAAGTACGGATTGGAAAGCCATTCTTCGTAGGCTTTTCTGTACTCTTCCATCTGAATTCCTCCTGGTATTTATGTATTAGAAGCATTATACCAAGTTTTCCCTGAAATGAAAACTGCTTTTCCATCTTTTCCGTCACTTTTTCAGCCGTCTTTCGTGTTCCCTCCCGGCCCTGTTGTGCCGCCGGTCACTGCTCCATCTGTCTTAAAAATTCCGCCCGGGCACGCTCCTGACGGTTCATATTTATCAGTTTATCCAAATACCGGCGGGAAATCCAGGCTTTGTTTCCGCCATAATAAGTCCCTGCCAGCTTGCGGAACCTCTCCGGATACAAAAGACGCACATACAAAAGCCTGCGCTCCGTCCGGGCAAGAGGCCGGACACGCATATAACTCTCCAGCATACGCATCCCCAGACGCGTATTCCAGTCATGCTTTTCCAGAATTTTCCGCATAAAACGATAGAGGTCATTTACCTGAAAATCAAAGCGGCAGCTGTCAAAACCGGTCGTTGCTATCTCATAGCCGCAGATCAGTACATGGTGATGGCTGTAATCCCCATGGCAGACACATCCGCTCCTGTCAGAGCGCAGTTCCTCCAGAAGACCGCTGACACGCGACAGCTGGGAAACGGCTTCGGCCGCCTGTGCCAGATACGTGTCATAAGACTCCAGAAACAGCTGCTCGAACGCGCTCTTTCGCTGCCGGGTGCGTACAAACGTGCGGATCTTACGCAGCTGAGCATTCCACGCACGCAGTTCTTCAAGCGGCGGCCGCGCGCAATAGCAGGCGTCCTCCTCCTCCAGCTTCATCAGCTGATGCAGGCGCGCAAGATTTTCGACTGTTCTTAGCACCTCCGCCTCATTCGAAGGATCACATTCGCGGCCTGGATACCACTTTTTCACCACATAGCGTTTTTCTTCCCAGTCTCTGGAGACAAGCGCCCCTTCTTTATTGGGCAGAATCTCATCCACATTCCCGTATCCGCCCTCACAGATTGCCCTCATCACCCGGTTCTGAAACTGCGCCCTGTTCTCCGTTCCCGCGTATTCGCTCAAAATACCCGGCCCGCCGGACGTTTCAAGATACCAGCACCCGCGCCCGCGTCTGGTATTGATGATATCCAGTTCATACTGCTCCAATACTTTTAAAGCTCTGTCGTTCATGCCGCGCCCTCCCCACAGACAGCCTGACATCGGTCAGTGTGAAATGGATGCCCGCAGGCATCCATGGTTTTCCGATAAGCTATCTTATGAGAAAGGGCAGAAAAATATGAAAAGAGCCTTCCTCCTCATACAGCGCAGCTTCCCTGCTCCCGCATCCGCCGCAGAATCCGCTTCTCCGCGCGGGACACCTGCACCTGCGTCATGCCAAGGCTGGCAGCGACCTGCGTCTGCGTCATGTCCTCAAAATAACGCAGACGGATCAGCCTGCGTTCGTCCGGCGCAAGCGCTTCCAGCATCTGTCCCAGCAGCATACGGTCAAGCAGGGCCTCATGGCAGTCCTTTTCATCCGGCAGCCGGTCTTCCAAAAGCACCGGCGTACCGTCGCCCTGATACACGGTCTGGTTCAGGGATTCCACGCCGGAGGCCGCGTCCAGAGCCATCACCAGCTCCTCCGGGCTGACGCCGACCGCAAGCGCGAGTTCTTCCATAGTCGGTTCACTCCTCCCGTTCTGCTCCAGTTCCTCCCGCGCACGCATGGCCCGCGCCGCCGTTTCCCGGAGCAGCCGGCTCACCCGGATCAGTCCGTCATCTCGCAGAAAGCGGCGGATCTCCCCCGCGATCATCGGAACCGCATAGGTGGAAAAACGAACGTCAAAAGAAGCGTCGAAATGGTCTATCGCTTTCAGAAGGCCAATGCTTCCGATCTGCACAAGGTCCTCATAATCGCAGCCCCGGCCTGCAAAGCGCCGCACGACCGTGTACACCAGCCCCATATTTTCCTCCGTCAGCCGGGCTCTGGCCTCTTTATCCCCCTCGTGAGCTTTTCCGATCAGCGCAAGGGTCTGTTCCATTCGTCCGTCCTCTGCCCCCTTGTCTCCACATCATCTTTGGGCAGCGGTGCGTCCGGCGCCTCTGTCTCCCGCCCGATCCTTCTGGTCATGCGCACACAGGTGCCCCCGCCCGGCGCGGACTCTACCTGCAGCGTATCCATAAACGCCTCCATAAACGCAAATCCCATCCCAGAGTGGTCATTTTCCTCTTCCGTCGTAAAGAACGGTTCCATCGCACGCCTGACATCCGCGATCCCGCAGCCGCTGTCCCGCACCTCCACTTCCAGAAGATCGTCCCGGATACGGCAGGTAATCCATATTTTATCCACGGTATCCGGAAGGCTGTTTCTGTACGCGTGCAGAATCGCGTTCGTGACTGCCTCGGACACAGCGGTCTTGACATCCGCCGCCTCCTCCAGCGTCGGATTGAGCTGTGTCATAAACGCCGCGACCGCCACCCGCGCAAAACTCTCATTGCAGGAACGGCTGTCAAATTCCAGTTTCATCTCATTTTGCTGCATCTTTGTTCTCCCCTTCCCCGGCCTGTTTTATGACGGCATCCCTTCGTAAATGTCCATGATCCTGCCGATACCCGAAAGTTCGAGCATCCGCCTGATGCGTTCCCCGACGTTGGCGGCCAGCACCGTGCCTCCCATGAAACGCATCCTCTTGTAGCGGCCGATCAGCATCCCGATCCCGGAGCTGTCCATAAAGGTGGTCCGCGCAAAATCAAATATGATACAGCGGATATGTTTTCTCTCTATCAGCCTGTCCGCCTCGGCGCAAAGCCTGTCGGAAGTGTGATGGTCAATCTCGGCCGGCAAATGTACGGTCATGACTGTGCCGGCGATTGCAAATACAGAATCCATGTTAAAATCCCTCCTGTTTACGTGATCGTTCCCCTGCATCGGGTACCCCCCTTCTTCTGCCGGTGTGCAGAACACAGAAAAAGGAGAGCGCAGGAGTGTCTCCCTGTGCGCTCTCCCATACTTTTGGGTTTCTCTGCTGGTTTGCTGCTGTTCGATAACTTAGTTTACTATGTTTCCGGACGCGTCATACGAGAGCCCGGTCGTCGGATCCGTCCACACCACTTCCGAGGAGGTTGTGCTTCCATCGTAAATCGTGATCGCGTCCGATGTATCTGTCGTATCACTGTCGGTCGTATCCGTGGCCGTTACATCCGTCGCCGCGTCTCCGAGACCGCTTAAATCCAGCGTGTTCGACGTCGTATCCGATGAGGACGAGGAGGAAATATATCCCTCAACAACAGACGCGTTGGACGGATAATACTCGATGATCTGATGAAAGATCTCATCCGCGCTGTCCCGGTCGCCCAGATAATAATACGCCATCCCGAGATACAGCATCGCGTCATAATGTTTCGACTGTTCCCGGTCCGGATCCGCCTCCACTGCTTTCGCCAGGTCCTCAGCGGCAGTCTCATAATCCTTTTGTACATACGCCGTCGTTCCCGCGTTGTAGTACTCTGTAAACAGGCTCGCGGATACCGCGCTGCTTAACGACTCATAAAGAGTCAGAGCATTGCCCTCAAACACATCCGCACTCATCTCAAGCAGCTGTTCAGCCGCCTCCGATTCATTGCCGCTGACATAGAGATTCGCAACCGCCAGAAGTTCATCGTAGCTGTCCACTTTGGCCAGCGCCGCGTCGCGGTCTTCTTCCGCTTCCGCGACCTGCTCCTCGTAGCCGTCTATCTCCTCCTGCAGTTCTTCCGCCTGCACCTGCACAGACGCCAGTTTTGCATTTGCCTCTGTCACCTGACGGTTCGCGTTGTCATTTGCCGTCTGCCGGCTCGCCGGTACGATCAAAAACCACACGATTGCGCCGCCCAGCAGAATCCCCAGAATGATATTGATAAAGGTGGCGATCGTTGAACTGTCACGGAACGTCGTGGGCTGAATGATCATTTCATTCCCGCTCAGATACTGAAGCGTCCCGGACATCCGCGATTCCTCGCCGTCTTTCTCATAACGTCTGTGTCTCCGGTTAAGGTTCGTACTCTTTCCGGTAGCCGTCTCGATCTCCTGCAGATACCGCAGCGTTGTCGTATTTGTCGCGTCTATCTGAATCGCTTTCTTAAGCAGCTTCCGTGAACGGGAGTATTCCTGCCGTTTCATATACAGCAGTGCCAGCAGCTGATACGCTTTCACCAGTCTGGGGTTGCGGCTGATGACCTTCTTCAGCTGTATAATAGCCATGTCTTCATTGTCTTCCCGGCAGTACATGACAGACTGATTGTATTTGCGGATGGACTGGTTGATCGAGTCCAGCTTGTTTTTATTGTTCTGCATCTGGTCGATAAAATAATCCGCAAGATTGTCCTCTGTCTGAAGGTTTTTGCTGATCACCCACTCGCAGAGCGCCGCAACCGCCTCGCCTGTCTCATAATAGCACAGGCCGAGCAGATTGCGCGCGTCCGTATTGGCCTTATAAAATTTCAGGCTGCGCTTTAAACAGGTGATCGCCCCTTCCATATCCCTGACGCGCGCCTTTTCCAGTCCCTCATTGTAAAGAAGATTCGAAATGCGCCCGATCCGTTTCTGGATCGTAATATCCGCCCCGCAGCCGGGGCAGTAATCCGATGCGCCAAGAGGGGTGTTGCAGTAAATACATTTCATCGGCTCCCCCGCTTTCTGTTCTTCTTTTCCTCTCTGAGCATCTCCTTCAGAATGTCACTCATGTCCGTCAGGTCGCGGCTGTAAATCGCGTCCTCGGCCTCATTGACATCCATGCTGGTATGAAACTTTTTCAGTTCCTCCTCATAATTAATCATATGTATACTCCTTTAAGATCGCCTTCAGTTCCCCTACCAGATACAGTGACCCGACGCAGAAGAGCATCCCGTCTTCTTTCAGCTGCAGTGCCGTCTCAAACGCTTCTCCTGCGTCTGTCCTGACAAGAACGGGAACATCCGAGGCGCTTCGAAACGCCTCCGCCAGCCGGTCCGCCGGCACCTCGCGGGAGCCTCCGACCTGTGTCACTACCACAGCGGAAAGCGATATGCCCTCACAGATCTCCCGGATCATTTTCCCGTATTCTTTATCCGATACCGCAGAAAACAGCAGAGTGATTCTGCGCGGCTCATCCGGAACCTCTGCGCCGTCAGGACGCTTTTGCGGCTCTCCCTGCACACTCTGAACTGTACGGATAAATTCCCGGATCCCATCGGCATTGTGCGCGCCGTCGAGGACCACGCCCGGCAGCACAGTCTCCATCCGCCCCGGCCAGCGGGTCTTCGCAATTCCTTCCACAGCCTGTTTTGTGCTGACCGTGTGCTCCGGGTCGATCACCCGCAGCGTCATCAGCGCCAGGGAACTGTTTACCACCTGATACGGTGCCAGATACGGCACGGTCACTTTTATTTTTTCATCATAACCGCAATCCAGCAGAAAATCAATGCTTTTATCTGTTTTTCCCAGTATTTGACTCATGGAAGCGTCATAACGAAAGGCTTTCGCATGCATGGCGGCGGCCGTCTTCGCGATCACCGCCTCCGCCTCCGGGTTCCGTCCGTCATAGATCACGGGAACATTCTCTTTGATAATGCCCGCTTTTTCTCCGGCAATTTTCGTCACGGTATCACCCAGATATTCCATATGATCCAGACTGATGCTTGTGATCACACAGGCAATCGGGCGCTCCACAAGATTCGTCGCGTCAAGCCGCCCGCCGAGCCCAGTCTCCAGCACCAGGTATTCCACTTCCGCCTCCTTAAAAATCAGAAGTCCCGCCGCAAACAGAAGTTCAAAATACGCCGGGTGCGCGAACCCGTCCGCGATCATTTCCTTTGTCACATCCAGTACCCGTGCCGCCGCGCGCGCAAATGTCTCATGGGAGACCTGCTTTCCGTCAATCTCAAACCGCTCTGTGATCTCCACCAGATGCGGTGAGGTAAAGAGCCCCACATGTTTTCCCGCATTTGTCAGAATCGACGCCAGAAATGCACAGACACTGCCTTTCCCGTTTGTCCCGGCCACATGGATGACCTTCATCTCACGCTCAGGATGGCCGATCCGGTCAAGCAGTTCCCGCGTATTCTCCGGGCCGTTCTTTTTCGTAAATTTCGGTGTGCTTTCTATGTAATCCACCACTTCTGTATAGTTCATAAACCGCTGTCTCCCCTCGCATCTTTCGTTCCGATACGCCGCCGCGCCGGTCTGCGCATCAGACGCACAGCCGTGCGGCGGCAGACCTATTGTACTCTCCGCCCTTTTTTTATTCAAGAAATATTTATCGCAAAATTCGTCACAGTTCCGAGCAGCATCGAAATGAAAAAACAGACTGTGCAGATTTATCTGCTAAAGGCTGTATTTTCATTTCGGGATGGGCGGCATCGAAAATTCCAGATTCTTCTATGGACATGTGAAAACCAAAATGCTATACTTTCGCTGTATACTGCCGGGTATTACGGCAAAAGCCGCGTCCCGGGCGGCAAAAAGAAAACAGAAAGGATCTTAAATTTATGAAGAAAAGAATATTATTTCTGTTACCGGCGCTGGGTGCAGTCTCTATGCTCTGCGGTTTTGACAGTGTCCCGACGGCTGAAAGCGTTCTGGAAAAAGCGGCCGAAAGTTCGGCTTCGCCGGAAAACATGTCTGCTGATTTCACGCTGAATTGTGACATTGACGTCAATATCGGAGATGGTGAGACGACATCCACACTTGATATTCTTGCAAACGCGGACTTTGATATTCAGGCCATCGCGGATCCGTTTGCGTCATCAGTGGAAGGCGCCCTGACTCTGTCTACCTTCGGCGTAGATGAAGAGATCACGGTAAAGACTTATATCGTCAGCAGCGATGAGTCCGTTGACACCTATACATATACAGAGGACTCCGCTTCCGATGAGGCCGGCGAGGGTACCTGGACGTACAGTTCTGTCTCCGCCGACGAATTCGACCTGCAGGCACTGCTGGATCTTTCTTCCTCCATCGACTACAGCCAGCTGGATGAACTGGGCCTTACCTTTGAGCTGGTCAGCGCAGCCGCCGAATATACCAACGGTTCCGAATCCTATCTCCTTTCAGCCGTCATTGATTCTTCAAACCTGCGCACCTTCATTGACAAATGCGAAGAACTCGCCGGAGAAGAACTTTCGGACGAGCTGGAACTTGATGAGGAAACGGTCAGCATGATTGAAGAAATGCTGGACGGTCTGAAAATCAATATCGATTACTATATCGATACGACAACTTACCGTCCTGTCGCAGTCCACATTGATCTGGACGGCACAGATCTGACCGCCATCAATTCCTATGTGACGCAGCTTATTTCCTCCTATTACGACAGCGGGGATTCCGATACCACGACCACGGTAGAAATCGTTCTCAACGATCTGTCCATGGACTACGTCTTCACAGACGAAGCCGCGGAGGAGATCACTGTCCCAGATGAGGCACTGGAAGCGGTCGCCTCCGGCGAAGCGGAGGATCTTGCGGATCTGGCGGATGAACTCTCCGATGCAGCGGAATGAGGCAGCGTAACACTATACTTCAAACACTTCCGTCTCATACGGAGCGAGTTCAACTTCGCCCTGCGCACAGCGTTCCGCAAAAATGCGCCGCATTCTCTGACCCAGGATGATCTTTTGCGGTGTGGATTTGAAATTCAGCGCAAAAAGCCATGTCCTTCCGTCTTTTTGCCGCTGCACAAGATCCACACCGTCCGGCGCCTGGATCAGAGAATCAAACGGGGAAAGTACACCTGCGTACTGAAGCAGCAGTCTGACATTTTCTTCTGTAAAAACACTTCCCATATGGATCGTGCGGCCCCTGCCGGTCTTTTTTTCAATCGCCGCAGCTTTTCCCGCGTAATAGCTGTCCGTATATCGGGCAAGCACCTTCGCGTCCGGGTCGGCCGTTTCCATTATATCATGAAATAACGGCATTTCCGTCCGCATATTCTCCGACGCTTTCTCCGGCCCGGCTGCAGCTTTTTCTTTTGGCGTCTCCTTAAAATCCCATGCGGCATACACCGGTCCCTCCGCCGGGCTGACAAACGTAAAATCACGCACATCAGAACCTGTAAGCCGGCGCAGAAGTCCCGGCTGCGGAAGCATGACACATTTTCCGTTTTCCTGCTTGTAGCCGCTGCGGCAGCCAATGATCAGTGTGCCGCCCTGCTCCACATACTGCTTCAGCAGTTCCGCCCGCTCTTCTGTCATGATCACCGGGTGCGGATAAATGAGCACCGGATAAGCCAGCAGTTCTTCTACTGTCGTTCCCTCCCGCAGATAAACGCTGTCATACGGCGTATGCGTCCTCTCGGATGTCTCTAAAACCGCTTCCTCACTGGCGTGCGCCACACGCTGATGCCAGGCGTCCACGTTGGTGTCCCACTCGTTGTCGTAATCCTTTAAAAGCCCGAACGCGGCCACAAAGTCAGAGCCGCAGAGCGCGTCCAGTTTTTTAAATTTCCGGTAAAACTCTTTCACCTCGGCGAGTTTCCGGTTGTCCCGGTTGTCGTAATCCAAAATGCCATGCCAGTAGATCTCCGTGCCAAAGGTGCAGGTGCGCCAGCGGAAAAACGAAATATAATCCGCTCCCTGCGCGACACTCTGCATCGCCCAGAGGGTAAGCTGCCCCGGCCGCGGCGCGGGACCTTCCATGCGGGTCGTCCAGCCGTTTGCGCCGGACTGCTGTTCCATAATACCAAAGTGCGGGCAGACAGAGCGCGTCTCCGTCAGATTTCTCGTCCAATGGCGGTCATTCAGATCCGTCTCGCAGAACGGCTCCCGGTCAAGTCCGAAGGCAAAACTCGGATAAGAATCATAGGTATAGACATCCAGGCATTCCTCCTCCATCCGATGGTTGTCCATATTCCAGAACAGTCCGTTTGTTGTAATAAAGTCCCCGTCTTTTTTGTATCTGCGCAGGATATCCGTCTGCATCCGGCAGAAGGAGACGGCGCTCTCGGAGATAAACCGGTAATAATCCAGATGCTGATGCGGATTGTAGCCCTGGTTCAGAAGCGGGCGCGGCACATAAATCTGCTCCCAGTCTGTATAAGTCTGGTTCCAGAAAGCCGTACCCCAGGCTTCATTCAGTGCGTCCAGCGTCCCATACTTCTCTTTCAGGAACATGCGGAACGCTGCCGAATCCGCCTCGGAATGGAATTCGCTCGTCTCACAGTTGATCTCATTATCGATCTGCCAGCCGGTGATCGCCGGGTGCTTCCCATAATGCTCCCCCAGTTTCTCCACGATCCGGGATACCAGCTCGCGGTACTTCGGCGAATTGTAATTATAATGCCGTCTTCCGCCGTGCCGGTACGCCACCCCCGCCTCATCGCAGTTCAAGACCTCCGGATATTTTTCCGTCAGCCAGGCGGGCGGCGTAGCCGAAGGCGTACCAAATATGACTTTCATCCCTTTTTTCTGACACAGATCCAGAAATTCATCAAAAAATTCATACGTAAAGACGCCCTCCTGCGGTTCTACCTTGTTCCAGGCAAATTCCGCAATGCGGATGACCGTGATCCCCGTATCCAGCATTCTCTCCAAATCCGACGCCCACAATTCTTTGGGCCAGTGCTCCGGATAATAGCAGGTGCCCATGGTCATTTCATTCCACTGAAACTTCTGTTTTTTTCTCATGATCGTTTTTCCTTTTTCTTTCCACCGTATTTTTCTATTCGCAGCGCAAATCTCTTCTCTTCGGGTCATATTCTGGCATACTATTCTGAAAAAATCAATTCGTTTTTACCCCGGCAGACTGTCCCGCACACATAATGCCCCATAGCCAACCTGATTATTCGGCCACTGCGTGAAGCCGGGCAGCTGCCGTGCGCCGCGGTGCAGGCAGGCCCGCACTTTTTCTCCGTAGAGATACGGATCCCGCCCGCGAAGAATCCCCCATTCCATCAAAAGAGCGGCAGCACCGGTCACAAACGGCGCGGCAAAAGAAGTACCGGAAACGCTCACATAACCGCCGCCGACCGCGGTGGTGGTGACGTCCACGCCGGGAGCGACCAGATCCGGCCGGTTGAGATACGGGGTGTCCGGCCAGCCGCGGCCGGAAAAAGACGCAAAGGAATCCAGGCGCGCATCGTAGGCGCCGACCGCAATGACCCGCGACGCCGTTGAAGGGATTGTCATGGTGGTGTCCGGCGCCGGCGTTAAAAAGCGCGTAGTTTCATTTCTCGCGCGGCCGTCCGGCATCCAGACGGAATACTCTCCTGTGACGATCCGCCGCGGTTTCAGAAGGAGCCGCCAGATGCCGCTGTCGATATAGTCTTCCTCCGGGACAAAGTCAATATAGATTTCCTGCTCCGCCTGGTAAGGGCCAGGTTCGCCATAATACACCAGAAGATTCGTAAAGCCGAGCCGGTAGCGGGCCGTCCCGGTCTCTTCCCCGAATGGTCCGGCCCTCCGCCCGTTGGGATGCTCAATAAGTATCTCAAATTCATCCGCGTAGTTTTTCCAGATCTGCAGATTCATGGCAGGCTCAAAATCGCTGATGAGAAATTCAATTATAGCTGCGGATTCCGCTTCCATCGCCGCACTCCTCAGCTTCCCGGACACATGCCCGCCTGTATTTCCCTCATTCCCTGTTCCGGCGACGATCACATTCCGGCCCCGCTGCGCCATCATATCAAGATAAGTCTCCACAAGCGAAGTGCCGCGGTGGGATCCGTACACGTTTCCAAAACTTAAGTTGATTGCCGCAGGCTGAGCAAATTCTTCGGCTTTCCCCATCACGTATTCAACGGCCTGCATCAGCTCTGTCGTACTCGGAAAGCCGTCCGGCTGCGGCGTGCCCAGTTTTACCACTAAAATATCACTTTTCGCGGCAATGCCGCGATAAGGATTGCCGGAGGCGCGCCCGTTGCCCGCCGCGATGCCGAGCACTTCCGTCCCGTGGCCGCTTGCATCCTGCTCCGGCACCAGTGCCAGACCAGCCT
This sequence comes from Clostridiales bacterium, assembly GCA_020860715.1. Taxonomy (GTDB): domain Bacteria; phylum Bacillota; class Clostridia; order Lachnospirales; family Lachnospiraceae; genus Choladousia. Next base: position 102,221 of record JAJBTU010000013.1, read on the forward strand.
CACGGGATCCGGCCGTCAGCGCCGCATTGATATCCTCCTGTGTATACTCCACGCCACGCGTAAACCCCGCCGGAACATGGCCGGGCGGAACGCTTCTCCCGCCGCCTGCCGTCCCCTCATCCGCAGTTTCCGTCATTCTGTCCGCAGGCAGCACCGCGCCCTGATCCCAGATTGCCCGGATGCGCGTAGTCCCGTCTTCTTTCCGGAAATCCGGGTGAAAATAATCCACCCCGGAATCAATCACCGCGACCAGCACGCCCTCCCCGAACAGATCATACGGGGCCGTCTGCAGCGCATACACGCAGGACGCGGTTCTTCCGATCGACACACTAAAATAGAGGCGCCTGGGCTTTTCCACATATTCGATCTGCGGAAGCGCCGCCAACGCCTCAATCTGATTTCGTGTACCGGTCAGGATCGCGTAGCCGCCGGAAAGCCCCACGCTCTCCATCGCCCCCGGGCCTTCCGGAAGCGCATCCAGCAGCTCCTGATAGCTGCCGCCGTAACGCACGATCACCTCCCAGGTCCGTTCCCCCTGGTTATATCCAACATCCAGTTCTTCTGATTTTTCCAGCTCTTCCTTCGTCGCATCCAGCGCAAGATTCAGCAGATTATCCAGCTTCTGATCTTCCATGCAGACACCTCACTCCATAAAATCGAGCAGGAGGCGGTTTTTGCCTCATACCCGCCTGCGCAGGCAGGGTGCGCCATCAGGCGCAAAATCCCTCTCCCGTCTTTGCGCATCAAACAGAATGTGCCCGGCCGCCGTGCAGCAGCCGGGCAAACGTTCACTGACATTCTATGCAGCTTCCCTCGCATTTGTTCTCGAATTTACCGAATATTAGCCGCCGGCCTCCGATTTGCCTCTTTCTGTCATCGCAGAATTTTTCATAATCCGTATATCCGGGCAACAGCATTCTGATAACAGCAAATCATTTTTTTACTGTCCATTCTCCACAGGATATGCTATACTTCTCCTCATAGAAAGAGAAGGTGACGTTATGTCAAAACAATATCATTTTTACGGATGGGAAAACGCAGCCGCTCCTGCAGTTACGGATCAGTACGCAGGTATCCGTACGCCGCGGGACTTGTATGACGCATTATCCGAGCTCTGGTGCGCGGACACATGCGCGCCCAGAATGCGTGCAGACTGGACGTCAAAGAATAAAACGTTGGGACAGTGCTCCATCACAGCGTTTCTGGCACAGGACATTTTCGGAGGCGAAGTCTGTGGAATTCTGCGGCCGGGCGGCAACTATCATTGCTATAATGTGATCGGGGACTGCGTCTTTGATCTGACCAGCGAGCAGTTTGGAGACGAGGTATTGAATTATTCTGACAATCCTCTGCAGTCAAGAGATGTGCATTTTGCCAAAGAGGAAAAGCGGCTGCGCTATGAAAAGCTGAAGGCGGATCTGCATGCGTTCTGTAAAAAATAATCGAGTCATCTGAAGGGAGACTGGCAGCACAACCGGCCTCCGCCGGCCGCCCAGTCAATACATATTAATCACCTGCGAGCCAGGACGGGGAAGCCTGCAGCAGAGGCAAAAGGACAGAGTCTGGCACTTCGGGCAGTCCTCCGCAGACGATGCGGTACAGGTATACACATATGGTAACGATTCCGACGAGGATCAGGAGCGCTTCCTGACAGGGGATTTTTTTCAGAGATAAGACATAACGGCACAGAACGAAAAGCAGAGCACAGAGCATCCACAGGTAAATAGATGGATTCTGTTCCCATGCGGTAAGAAAATGACCGGTCAGAAGAGAAATGCCCGCTCTGGTGAGTCCGCAAGCCGGGCATGGAAATCCGGTTAAAATGGCAAACGGGCATACCGTGCCAAAAAATATTTGCGTGGTAATACAATAAGTGGCTATGAGTATCATAGCCACTTTCATATTTTTCAGGTCAGACCATAAGCGTTTCATTATGACAAAGAATTGAAAACAGCTGCTGCGCCTCCGGATACAACCATAAGCAGGACAATAACAGCTATAATAATGAACATACAAAAATAGGATCTGGCAAAATTCTTCAGGTTTTTATTTCTTGTTCCGCCAAAGGAAAAGACCAGAAGCAGAATAAAGCCGATACAGGGAATCGCGAATAAGATCTCATAGCCAAAATATCCCCACATGCTGATCGGCTGGTATTCTTCTGTCGCCTGCATTTTTTCGTTAAAATCTGATGATTCCATAACTCATAACTCCTCTCTTTTGTTTGATTCGAAATGATATAAAAATTCGAACATTTATTAAAATTTCATAAATATTATAAACAAAATATTTAGATGTGTCAATGTGATGCCTGTACTTTTTTTAAACTGCTCTTCACGAATGCTCATGTCAATGCATTCGCCTTTCGTCTGCCAGATTCCTTCGTCTGCCGGTTTCCTTCATCCGCTGGTTTTGTGGCTCCGTATTCTTCGCTGTACGAATTGTTCTTGTTCAAACCGGCCAAAGCTGATATACTGCAAAGAAAAAGCGAATGGAGCATTAAGAAAAAACAGCAGAAAGGCGGCTGGTAAAATGGCAGAAGAAACCATAACAGAGAACAAAAAGCCAGAGACTGCAGCATCGGCAGACAGGCAGAGGAAACAGGAAGCGCCGGAAGAAAACTATAACCGGTTCATCGAAGAGCATGTGCTTCCCTACATACTCCCGCGGCGGGAGGAACGTTATCTTAATCGGGAGCCGGAACGACCCATTTACTGTGCGTTTTACACGGCAGACGGTCCTGACACCCATGCTCCAGAGGCCGTACGGGGGATCATCCTCATCTCGCACGGATTTACCGAAACGGCGGACAAATACTTTGAGGTCATTTATTATTTCTTAAAGGCAGGTTATCATGTCTGCATCCCGGAACACTGCGGGCACGGACGCTCTTACCGTCTTGTCGGGGAAGACCTTTCTCTCGTTTACACCGACAGCTGGCAGCGGTATGTGGACGACCTGAGTTTCATTGCGAAGTCCGCAAAGAGCCGCTGGTCACAGGAACCGCAGCTTCCACTTTTTCTCTTCGCTCATTCCATGGGCGGCGGGATCGGCGCGGCGCTTGCCGCACAGGAACCGCAGCTGTTCCGCCGGATCCTCCTCTCCTCGCCTATGATCCGCCCCTGCACGGGCAGCGTGCCCTGGCCGGCGGCTAAGCTGATCGTCAATGTCATGTGCAGGCTCGGCAGGGAAAAAAGCTATGTCATCGGACAGCATGGATATAACGGTAAAGAGACTTTCGAGGAATGCTTCGCCACATCGCGCTCCCGATGGGCCTGGTATAAAGCAAAGACAGACGCAGAACCGCTCTATCAGACATACGCCGCATCCTACGGATGGCTGCGCGAAGCGATCCGCTTAAACCGCTTTCTCATAAAGGACGCCTGGAAACAGATTACGGCTCCGGTTTTGCTGATTCAGGCGGCGGATGAGAACGTCGTTTCCAAAAAACAGCAGGAGCTGTTCGTACGGAAGCTGGACGCGCGCCTTGTCCGTATCCCCGGCGCGAAGCATGAGATTTTCCGGTCAGACGATAAAACAGTCGAGCGATATATTCAGGGCTGCCTGAAATTCTATGGCTCTTCTGAAAGTGCATAGTCCCATACGCGCCAACAGTCCCGGGAGGAAGATCACTTCTGCCTCCCGGGACTGTTCGTCTTTGTACTATTCCTCCAGCATCGTATTGATCCGGCGGAATTTATGCATCTTCTGCTGCTCCAGATTCTCCCAGATCGTCCCGGCAAGCTCCGCCAGGACACTGTCTCCGAACGCGATCTGGCCTCCGTAAATACTCATACCCTCAGCGATGGCCTGCTGTGCTTCCCGGTATTCATCGTAGTGCTCGTCACCTTCGCAGAAATCTTTCTGCACGTCGATCCCATATCGCACCCGGAAAAGCTCTGCCAGCTCCTCCCTGCTTTCCGCCTGTTTTTTCCCAAAAAAGATGGGGCCGAGCACATCATACAGAAGCTGCTTCTGGTATTCCATCAGGCCGCTTTCCTCGCACGCAACCAGATAACTGCTTCCGGGAGCTCCTGCAGCTCCCGCCTCATTTACAGTACCTGCCCCCGGATTCAACTGTAGCTTTTTCCACTCATCAGCCATATCGTTCTATTCTTTTTCCGATGAAAGAGAATCCGGATATCTCTCTTTTCGAGATTCACATAAACACAATCATATGGTATCTTATTAAGTTTAAAATGTCAATAATTTTTATTGTTTTTTTGTGATTTATTCGTTCGGCAGTTTCCCAAACCGGATGCGAATATAAGCCTCGATCGCTGCCATCACGCCGTCAAAGCCAAGACGCTGGCTGTTCAGGCAAAGGTCATAATTTCTGGCGTCACTCCATTTGTTTCCGGTATAGTAATTGTAAAAGTCGCTGCGGGCTTTGTCTGTCTTTTCCACGAATTTTTCCGCCTCATTCGGGCGGCAGGCGTGCCGCTCAATCGCCTGGCGGGTGCAATAGGCCTTTGGCGCATGCACAAACACACTGACCAGCCCCGGAAAATCCTTGAGCACATAATCTGCAGCGCGTCCGATCACGACGCAGGATTCCTTCTCCGAAAGATCACGGATAATCTTTGCCTGATAATTAAACAGATTGTGATCGCTGACAAATTCCTCACTCGACGGCGAAATCAGACGTCCCTTGTACTCGCCCTTTGATTTTTCAAAAATCGGAGCCCGTTTCAGCTTCTCATCCTTCTCGTGAAACAGTGCTTCGTTGATACCGCTCTCATCCGAGGCCATCCGCAACACTTCTTTATCGTAACATTTGATCCCAAGATCGTTTGCCAGCATCTGCCCGATCGTCTTTCCGCCGCTGCCAAACTGACGCGCAATGGTGATAACAATGTTCTGCTCCATACTGACACCCCCTGTCTTCCGAATTTTTTGTGATATAAGTGTATCAGTTTCTTCCATTTCTGGCAAGTTGTTTTTGAAATTCTCTATAAAAAGTTTTTTTACAGACTTTTTAAAAAAATTCATCAAGTTTTTATCTAATTGATCGAATAAAAAAAGAAGCTGCCCAAAATAAAAAAGCAGCCTCTTAATTTTATGCACTCATTTTCCATATCATTTTTGATAAAAAGAAAGGCTCTCACTCTCCCAGATATGCCTTCTTTATAGACTCATCGTCCATCAGGTCCGCCGCGCGGCCTTCCTGCACGATCCTGCCCGTCTCAAGCACATAGGCACGGTCCGCGATGGCAAGCGCCTTCTTCGCGTTCTGCTCAACAAGAAGTACCGTCGTGCCTCCCGCGCTCACGCTTTGAATGATATCAAAAATCTCATTGACCAGAATCGGCGACAGCCCCATTGAGGGCTCATCCATCAGGATGATGCGCGGATTTGACATCAGCGCGCGCCCCATAGCAAGCATCTGCTGCTCACCGCCCGAGAGAGTACCGGCCATCTGATTTTTTCTTTCTTCCAGACGCGGAAAGCGCCTGTATACTTTTTGAAGGCTTTCCTCAATCTCCCCTTTGTCCTTTCTCGTATAGGCTCCCATCTTCAGATTCTGATAAACCGTAAGCTGCGCAAATACACGGCGCCCTTCCGGCACATGCGCAATGCCCATTTCCACAATTTTATGAGCCGGCACTTTTGTAATGTTTTTTCCTTCAAAAGTCACGCTGCCCTTTTTGGGAGTAATCAGGCCGGTAATGGTCTGCAGGGTGGTCGTCTTTCCCGCGCCGTTCGAGCCGATCAAGGCAATGATCTCACCCTCATTGACCTCAAAAGAAATCCCTTTGATTGCCTGAATCACGCCATAATAGACCTCCAGGTCTTTCACTTCCAGCATTGCCATAGTTTTTCTCCTTATATTGTCCATCATCGCTTTGCGATGGTGGACGTAGGCTATGTTCCGATTTTCGCAGAAAATCGAGAACGGTACCGCGCCTCGCGTTCTTTGCGATTCCAATGCGCGGCTCTCCTTATTCACCCAGATATGCTTTGATCACCTGCGGGTCGTTCAGCACGGTGGATGTCTTTCCCTGGCAAAGGATCTCGCCAAAGTTCAGTACCGTTAATTCCTCGCAAATGCCGCCTACCAGACGCATATCATGCTCAATCAGCAGAATCGTCATATCAAAGTGCTCCCGCACAAACCGGATGGTATCCATCAGTTCCTGCGTCTCGTTCGGATTCATGCCGGCCGCCGGTTCGTCCAGGAGCAGCAGCTTCGGGTCTGTGGCGAGTGCGCGCGCGATTTCAAGTTTGCGCTGCTTGCCATAAGGAAGATTCCCTGCGAGATAATCCGCTTCTCCATCCAGATCAAATACCTTCAGCAGTTCCATAGCCTGCTCGTCCATCTCTTTTTCTACTCTGTAATACTTTGGCAGGCGGAAAATACCGGTAAACGTTGAGTAGGAGTGGTGATTGTGCAGGCCGGTCTTAACATTGTCCAGCACAGTCATCGCTTTAAAAAGGCGGATATTCTGAAACGTCCGCGCCACACCCGCATGATTGATTTCGATCGTGCGTTTGCCCGTGATATCCGTCCCATCCAGAACTACGCTTCCGGAATCAGGCTTATACACACCCGTCAGGAGATTAAATACTGTCGTCTTGCCCGCGCCGTTCGGTCCGATCAGCCCATAGAGCTGCCCTTTTTCAATGGACACATGAAAATTATCTACTGCCCGCAGACCACCAAAAGAGATCCCAAGATTGGTCACTTCCAATACAGCCATACTCACGCCTCCTTCTTTCTGCCCGGCCAGATACTGGCAATCCGCTCTCTGACACGGCTGCGGAATGCCCGCGAAGCGGGCGCCCAGTTAAAGAGCATCATCGCGATCAGCACGATGGAATAGATCAGCATCCGATAATTAGAAAATCCACGCAGCATTTCCGGCAGAACATAGAGAATGATCGTCGCAATGATCGAGCCGCGCACACTCCCGATACCGCCCAATACCACATATACAAGGATCAGGATCGACATATTATAATCAAAGGTCGAAACCTTCAGCGACGCCAGATTGTGCGCATACAGAACGCCTGCCACTCCGGCCAGCGCTGCGGAAACCGTAAACGCCATCAGCTTATATTTCGTCACGTTGATGCCAATAGATTCCGACGCGATCCGGTTATCGCGGGTCGATGTAATCGCACGTCCGCTTCTGGAATTCACGAGGTTCTGCACAATAAACAGAGTGATCAGCACCAGAATCACACCGATAAGGAAATACCAGGATTTAATATCCTTATACAAAACGGATGTGCCGGAAATACCGAGCGCGCCCTTTAAAATCTGCGTGCCGTCCGCTTCCAGCTGCAGCGAAGCCGCGCTGGTCGCCACATGCAGCCCTTTACTGTCCACGCCGACATACAGAATATTGATCAGATTTTTGATGATCTCACCAAAAGCCAGCGTCACAATGGCAAGATAATCGCCTCGCAGGCGCAATACCGGGATGCCGATCAGAAGTCCGAATACCGCCGCAACAGCCGCGCCGATCAGAATCGCCAGCAAAAGCCGGGGCAATGACGGAATCGAATCACCCACTACCTGTGAGAAAATCGCGCTGGAGAACGCTCCTACGCACATAAAGCCCGCGTGTCCTAGACTCAGTTCTCCGGAAAATCCAACCACCAGATTCAGCGAAACCGCCGCAATGATGTAGATACAAAGCGGTACCAGCAGGCCGCTCAGAAGATTGGAAAGATTTCCGGTGGCGGAAAGGATCTGGACAATCACATACAAGGCAATCACTATGCCATAATTGATAAAATTGTTTTTGGATGTCCTGCTCATTTTTTTCATGACTGTCACCTTACACTTTCTCCTGAATGTTCTTCCCAAACAGACCTGTCGGCTTGATCAGCAGTACAAGTATCAGTACCGCGAACACGATCGCGTCCGCAATCTGGGAGGAAATGTATGCCTTGCCGAAGATTTCAATCACACCGAGAAGAATGCCGCCGACCATCGCGCCCGGAATTGAGCCGATGCCTCCGAACACTGCCGCTACAAATGCCTTGATACCAGGCATGGAGCCGGTATATGGCGTCAGAGACGGGTAAGCAGAACACAGCAGCAGACCCGCGATCGCTGCAAGGCCGGAGCCAATCGCAAATGTCAGCGAGATTGTCGCATTGACATTAATGCCCATCAGCTGCGCCGCGTCGCGGTCCTCAGAGACCGCTTTCATCGCCTGGCCCGGCTTGGTCTTATTTACAAAAAGGGTAAGCACTGTCATGATAATAATACATGCCGCAATCGTCACAATCGTGATACCTTTGATCGTCATCTGCCCATTAAATAATGTCACAGAAGGAACATCGATCACCGTCACAAAACTTTTTGCATCTGCGCCGAAAATCAGAAGTGCCAGATTCTGGAGCAGATAGCTGACGCCGATAGCAGTGATCAGCACAGCGAGGTTGGACGATGCTTTCCGCAGGGGGCGGTAGGCAACCGCTTCAATGGTAATACCCAGAATCGTGCAGAACACGATACCCAGCAGAACGGACGGCACAGGGCCTAAGCCCGCCTTGGTGATCGCCGTGAGTATCACAAACGCACCCACCATAATGACGTCCCCATGGGCGAAATTCAGCATTTTCGCGATTCCGTAGACCATCGTATATCCCAGCGCGATGATCGCGTATACACTGCCCAGACTGATTCCGTCTTTCAGATAAGATAAAAAAGTCATAGTGCACCTCTTATTCTCACAGAAATATTCTCCCGCCCGATTCGCGGGCGCCACCATGCATAAAAGCCGATTGCTCCGTGCTACGCACTCCCGCAATCGCCACCAGTATTCGTACTCCGCTCATTTTCCCAGGGAAAATGGCTGCTTACTCATACTGGTTTGGTTCTCTAATGTCTAATCATCTGTGCAAGCAATCTTGCCCATTTGATTATCCATCGAGAACGCTTTTATAGTAAATCGAACGGAAAGGGAGACAGTTCCCCTTGCAGGCGACCATCCCCCTACCGTGTTATTCGTTCATAGCTTTGTTATAACCGTTCAGTACTTTTTCAGTTCTGTTTTATCGGATATCTCTTACTCAAGAATCTCATATACGCCGTCAACGATCTGGATTGCCTTCGGCTCCTTCGTGCACTCGCCGTCCTCTGTCCAGGAAGATGCGCCTGTAAGCAGGTCGATCTCGATGTTCATCATAGAAGCGGAAAGCGCTGCCGCAAGCTCCTCGTTGGACATATCCGGTGTTGCGCCCGCATCCTCAGCCGCAGCCTTCATGGTGTAAACAACATCATATCCGTCAGCCGCAAACTGGTTCGGTGTCGTGCCGTAGGTTTCCTCATAAGTCGCCGTAAAGGTTGCAGTCAGGTCATCCGTAGAGGTAGCGGAGAAAGAGCAAAGCATCATAGCGCCCTCTGCAAGAGAAGTATCAAAGTTCTCAACCGCAAGAAGTCCATCCATGCCGTCTACGCCGAAGTACAGGATATCCAGTCCCATGTCAGCTGCCTGCTGAAGGATCAGCGCGTCGTCTGAATAGTAGTTCGGCAGGAAAAGAAGCTCAGCGCCGCTCTCCTGAATCTTGGTCAGCTGTACGGAGAAGTCTGTATTGCTGTCCGTCGTATAAGCCTGATCCTCAACAATCTCAAGGCCATACTCATCTGCAGCCGCTACGAAAGAATCATGAATACCTACGTTGTAATCTGCCGCGGAATCATAGAGAATCGCAACGGTAGAAGCAAGTTCGTTCTCAGCGATGTACTGTGCGGAAGCAGATCCCTGATTCGGGTCTGTAAAGCACATACGGAACTGATAAGCGTCAGCGCCGTTGATCGCTTCCACAGCGGTAGCGGACGGAGTAAGCAGGAATGTGCTGCCGTATGCTTCCGCGCTTACTGCGATGCATGCGCCGGATGTAACCGTACCGCAAAGAAGCTGCATGCCCTGATCCAGCAGATTGTTGTACGCGTTAACTGCGAGCTCCGCGTCACCCTGATCATCGCCTGCATCCAGCAGCTCTACCTGATAGCCGTTGATGCCGCCCGCCGCATTGATCTCGTCTACCGCGATCTGCGCAGCCTGATATACTCCGAGGCCATACTGTGCGTAATCGCCGGTCATCGGTCCGATCACACCGATCTTCCAGGTCAGATCCTCATCAGCAGATGCTACTGTTGCGAAGCAGCCTGCCACCATAGACGCACAGAGAGCTACACTAAGTGCTTTTTTGAATTTCATAATAGTATCCTCCTCTTATTTTTTTCGGAAGTTCGCGCGAGTTCGTGAAAATCCCGATACACTGAACTATAACCATATTAAAAGTATTTGTCAAGGAATTTTGCGTTTTTTCTGAATACATTTGTCCGTGTAGGACGGAATCAGTCGCAAATCACGCCCGACCCGAACAGGCAGCCTCAGACATCCACCGCAGCCACGTTGATTTTTGCGGTTTCTCCGCTCCGCTTCGGTCGGCGCTAAACGGACGTCCACTGGACGTCCAGCGCCCTGCGCCGCTTATTATCCCTTGCTTCGCTGAAACTCGCTTCGCTCAAACAATGGCGAAGCAAGGGAAGCTATGCTCGAAAACCTTGCAAAAATCTGCCTACCGTCTGCTTGCGGATGTCTGAGGCTGCCTGTTATCCGGCTCGGATGTGACATACGGGAGAACCATGCCATTTGGAATTGCGCTTGCGCGCAAGGCATGGCCTGCGTCATGCATTTGCTGCGCAAATGTATGACATTTAATACGCTTTCCCCCAGTACACCATGTGCTTCGCCGGCTTCCCGCACCAGATGCAGGTGTCGCTGATCTTTTCCTGCTCAAACGGCATGCAGCGGCTTGTCACACCGACCTCTTCCTTGATCGCGTCCTCGCATTCCTGGCAGCCGCACCACATCGCTTTGATAAAGCCCGGTTTCTCGTCCGCGATCTGCTTAAATTCTTCTTTCGTAGCAGCCGTATAGGTGTGAGTATCGCGGTGCTCCCGCGCGCGTTCAAACATATCCTTCTGGATCGTATCCAGGACCTCAGCCACCTTTTCCGGCAGATCCGCGATGGCGGCGGTGATCTTCTCCCGCGTGTCGCGGCGCACGATCACGGCGTTGCCCGCCTCGATGTCCTTCGGCCCCAGCTCTACGCGCACCGGAATGCCGCGCATCTCCTGCTCAGAAAATTTCCAGCCCGGGCTCTTCTCGGAATCGTCCAGCTTCACGCGAAGCCCGCCCGCGGCCAGCGCCTCTTTTACTTCATTTGCCTTCTCAAGCACACCCTCCTGCTGCTGGCGGATCGGGATCACCATCACCTGCGTCGGCGCAATACGCGGCGGCAGCTTCAGGCCGCTGTTGTCTCCGTGTACCATGATGATCGCGCCGATCATACGCGTCGTCATGCCCCAGGAGGTCTGATATACATATTTCAGCGTATTGTCCTTATCGGCATACTGGATCCCAAATGCCTTCGCGAACCCGTCGCCAAAATTGTGGCTCGTGCCGGACTGCAGCGCCTTGCCGTCGTGCATCAGCGACTCGATGGTATAGGTTGCCTCCGCTCCCGCAAACTTTTCCTTATCCGTCTTGCGGCCCTTGATCACCGGGATTGCCAGCACTTCCTCACAAAAATCCGCATACACGTTCAGCATCTGAATCGTGCGCGCCTCGGCTTCCCCGGCAGTCGCATGGGCCGTATGGCCCTCCTGCCACAGAAATTCTCTCGAGCGCAGAAACGGGCGGGTCGTCTTTTCCCAGCGCACCACCGAACACCACTGGTTGTACACTTTCGGCAGATCGCGGTACGACTGAATGTCATTTTTATAAAAATCACAGAACAGCGTCTCTGAAGTCGGACGCACACACATGCGCTCCTGCAGCGGCTCCAGTCCGCCGTGCGTCACCCACGCCACCTCCGGCGCGAAGCCCTCGACGTGATCCTTTTCCTTCTGCAGCAGGCTCTCCGGGATGAACATCGGCAGGTAGACGTTCTCCACCCCTGTCTCCTTAAACCTCTGATCCAGTTCTTTCTGAATATTCTCCCAGATCGCGTAGCCCGCAGGCTTGATGACCATGCAGCCTTTTACGCTCGTGTAACCCGCAAGCTCCGCCTTCTTCACTACATCTGTGTACCACTGAGCAAAATCCTCCTCCATCGAGGTGATGGACTCCACCAGTTTCTTTTCCTTTGCCATGATTTCCCTCCTGAATTCTTTCCTGTATATCTTCCTATTATAGAGGAGCCAGAGCGCGTTTTCGCACTCTTCTGTCCGGCGTATCCGCCGAACATGGTTCTCTGTATCTTTTCAGTCCTTGTTTATACTAATGAAAAGCGCGCAATTTGTCAACAAATATTCCGCAGGCTTTCTTGTATTCTTTACACAGGTGTTGTAAAATCGTTGCAGTGATTTACGAGACCCTGCCGTTTAAAAAGAGATGGAAAGGAGATACCCCTTGATCGATCTTCATATGCACAGCAGCGCTTCCGACGGTTCGGATTCCATTCCTGAGCTGCTTGCCAGTCTGCAGACAGCGGGAATTCATACCTTCGCAGTGACGGATCATGATACGATTGACGGCGCGCTGGAGATGGAGGCGCTTCTGACGGCAGCCTCCGACAGCGCTGACAGCCTGACCTCTTCTGCCGTCGTCCGAGATCCCGTCTGCCACAGGGCAAAGACGGCCGATGCCTCCCCGCCCGAATCACGTTCCAGGAAAAAAGGCACAGCGCCGCATATGCGCTGCGTAAAAGGCATCGAATTTTCCTGTACTACGCCGCTGCGCAAATGCCATCTTCTGGGATACCGTTATGACGCAGACGATCCGGTGTTTTTAGCTGCCATCCGCGAAGGCAATGATCTCCGGCTGGCGAAGCTGGAGCAGCGGCTGAGATTTTTGCGTGAGACATACCATGTCGAATTTACTGAAGAAGAACTTGCCTGGCTGTACAGTCAGAAAAGCCCCGGCAAACCGCACCTGGCAGATCTGCTCTTAAAGCGGGGCATTGGAAAAAGCCGCGACGATCTCATCCGTAATTATTTGCGCCAGGCAGATGTGGGAAGCAGCCGGATTTTGGCGCACACTGCCATTTCCGGCATCCTGCACGCGGGGGGCATCCCCGTCTGGGCGCATCCCCTTGGCGGTGAGGGAGAGCGGCTGCTCACGGAAGAAGAGTTTGAGGCACAGCTTCAGTTCCTTATCAGGGAGGGCATCCGCGGACTGGAATGCCATTATTCCCGCTACAGCGAAGAACAGATCCTGTTCCTGCGCGCGCAGGCCAAAAAGCATGATCTGCTGATCAGCGGCGGCAGCGACTATCACGGAACACGCAAGGCGATCCCTCTCGGAACGCTGAACGCATACGGTGCCCCGGTACACGAAGAGGAGCTGACGATCCTGCGGGAGCTGTAACGGTTACAAAACAGCAGGCCACAGACCGCCTTCTTCGAAGGCTATATGCCGCTAAGCGTCATATGTCTGAGGCTTGATGGGCGTTCCGCCCATCCCGAAATGAAAGGACAGCCTTTAGCAGGTAAACCTGCACAGTCTGTCTTTTCATTTCGATGCTGTTCTGAACTGTTACAAAAATTTACTCTTGCGTGCGGTTTCGCACTATGCTACACTAAGGAATTGTTGTGGATGTGCCGTGCGCACGCCGTGATCGTATGTATTCGTAACCACCTATGTGATTACACCAGAATAAGCAAGGATCTGAGGAGAACAATTATGACTAAAATCTGCTGCCTGAACCCTATCTCCGAGATGGGAACAAACAATCTGACCAACGATTATGAACTGACACAGAATCTGAACGAGGCGGACGCCGTGCTGGTCCGCAGCGCGGATATGCACTCGCTGGAATATCCGGAAAGCCTGGTCGCGATCGCGCGCGCCGGCGCCGGTGTCAATAACATTCCGCTGGACCGCTGCACCGAAGAGGGCATTGTGGTCTTCAACACGCCCGGCGCGAACGCAAACGGTGTAAAGGAGCTGGTGCTGGCCGGGATGCTGCTCGCTGCGCGGGATATCGACGGCGGTATCCGCTGGGTCGAGGAAAACCGCGAGGACGAGACGATTTCCAAAGACATGGAAAAGAGCAAGAAAAAATTTGCCGGTACAGAGCTGAAGGGAAAAACGCTCGGCGTGATCGGTCTTGGCGCGATCGGCATTGAGGTGGCGAACGCGGCTGACGCGCTCGGCATGCATGTCATTGGCTACGACCCCTACCTCTCCGTCAGCGGAGCGCTGCGTCTCTCCCGTCAGGTACGGATCGTGGAAACTCCGGGCGCCATCTACGCAAACTGCGACTATATCACTCTGCATGTGCCGCTTCTCGACAGCACACGTGAAATGATCAATAAAGACGCGATTTCCATGATGCGCGAGGGAACGGTGATTTTAAATTACGCGCGCGACCTGCTCGTCTGCGACGACGACATTGCGGAAGGGCTTAACTCCGGACGCATCCGCCGTTATATGACAGATTTTCCAACCCCGAAGACCTGTCATATGAAGAACGTGATTGCCACACCGCATCTGGGCGCTTCAACCGCAGAGTCTGAAGACAACTGCGCGGTGATGGCCGTCGATGAGCTGCGTGACTTTATTGAGACCGGACGCATCCGCAACTCGGTCAATTATCCGAGCTGCACGCTTCCTCCGGAAAAATGCGCGTGCCGTATCTGCATTATGAATGTCAACCGGCCGAACATGATCGTGAGCTTTTCCTCCCTTTTGTCACAGGCGGGCATCAACATCCCGAATATGACCAATAAAAGCCGGGGCAATGCAGCCTACACGCTGATCGACTGTGATACCCTGCCGGATGCGTCTGTGATTGAAAAGATCCGCGCGATCGACGGTGTAAAGAAAGTGCGGGTCATCTATTATTAAAAAACATATCGGTTCGAACAGTTACCCAAAAAAGCACCCCGGAATTTTCTCTTACGAATTCCGGGGTGTGTTTATGCGCAGAGCCGGATCAGCTAATAACTTACCCGGCTTGCTCAGACTTTTCCATCATTTATTTCAGGATCACTTCTATCACCGTATCTACCGGATCCGGCAGCACCGGATCGCCGCCGAGGTTCGCGAACACGATATCCGGGTAATTACTGTAGACCCAGTCGCTGACGACCGGAATCTCCGCGCCGGTCGCCAGATAGCGGATAGCCCCGACCTCCTCGCGCTTCACGCCAATGAGCGGCACCGCGCCCACTGTATTCTCAAACACATGGTAGTAGAGACGGTGGTCGCCGGCTGTCACGCGGCCGTAGTCCGGTTTGTCCACTGCCGCCCTGCCGCAGCCGCAGATGCTGCGGCCGTTTTTCTCCATCCATTTCCCGATCTCCTCCAGCCGTTCTGCCGCTTCCGGCGGGAAATTGCCGCGTGCGTCCGGCCCGACATTTAAAAGCATGTTGCCGCCCTTCGAGACGCACTCCACCAGCTTGCGGATCAGCATGGATGCCGGCTTGTAAAAATGGTCGGCCGCATTGTAGCCCCAGTTGTTGTTCATGGTGAAGCAGGCCTCCCAGACAAGGTCATTGCCGTTCCCGTCCTGCATCCCCTGCGGGGGGATAATCTGCTCCGGGCTGACGAAATCTCCATGATAGGGGGTCGGATGCCCTTCCGCCAGAGAGCCGAAGCCCTCGCCGCTCACTTCCAGGCGGTTGTCTATGATGACATCCGGCTGCAGGGAGCGCACCATCTGCACCAGTTCCGTCGCCTTCCAGGCCTCGCCGCGCAGTTCGTTATAGGAAAAATCAAACCACAGGATATCCAGTTTTCCGTAATTTGAGCAGAGTTCACGCACCTGATTGTGCATATAGGTCAGGTATCGGTCAAAATCCCGCCCTTCATCGCTGTAAGCCGGATTTTCCCGCATCGGATGGATCGGGTCACTGCAGTGCGGATAATCCTCATGGTGCCAGTCCAGAAGCGAATAATACAGGCCGACCTTCAGTCCTTCCGCACGCACGGCCTCCACGAACTCTCCGACCAGATCCCGGCCGCACTTCGTATTTGTAGACTTGAAATCCGTATACTGGCTGTCAAACAGGCAGAATCCGTCGTGATGCTTCGCGGTCAGCACCATGTACTTCATGCCCGCCCGTTTTGCGGCGCGCGCCCACGCGCGCGGATCGTAATCCACCGGATCAAACTCGCGGAAATACTGCATATAATCCTCTTCCGGCATCCGCTCCTGGCTGCGCACCCACTCGCCCCGGGCCGGGATTGCGTAAAGTCCCCAGTGCAGGAACATGCCGAACCGCGCCTCCTGAAACCACTGCATCCGCTTTTCGTATGCTTCCCGGTCGAACTTATATTCTTCCATACTTTTCCTCCTCCATCATGCGCTGCATCTGTTTTTTCTTTATCCAGTGATACCGTCTCTGATAGTGCATGACAATCGAGACAATCGCAAACCCGATGCCCAGGCCCACCAGAGAATGAAGGCAGACTTCAAGATGTTCACTAAGCAGTGCTGAATCCTTTAAGACCAGTCCGATCATCGTGAAATAAAACGACCGCCCCGGCGTCAGCGGGATAATGGACGGATACAGGAACACCGTGGACGGATTTTTCGTGCGCACCGCCAGGTATTCCGCATACAGGCCCGCCGCCAGCGCTGCGAAAAAATAATAAAGAAAACTCTCTGCGGTACACTCGCGCACAAGCAGCCAGACTATCCGGGTCAGAGCGCCGCCAAGTCCCGCAAAGATCAGATATTCCCGCCGGATCTGGAAAACCCCGCCGATGCAGAGCGCCGACCCGAACGAGCAAATGATCAGTTTTATCGCCTCTCCCATACAGTCTCCATTCTGCCGTTTCCATTCCATCAAACGGCTAAATTATGTAGCAAACAGTCACATGGATATGCGGACCAGAATAAACATCTCTACGTCAGCCCGCCCATCAGCAGCATGATGCTCGCAAGAAAACCTCCTGCGATCGCGATCGTCTCCAGAATCAGCTTGAGCAGTTCGATGATACCGTTGATCTCATTTCCGGACAGCAGGTTCCGGAATGAATTTACCATCGGAATACCCGGTATCAGCTTCAGGCTGTTGACGATCATCACCGTGGAATAGCCGTCCAGATAGCCGATCTTATCAAAGAAAATAGCGACCGTTCCCACGATAAAAGCACTCACAATATTGTAGATGATCTTATTAAAGATCAGATTCCGCAGGTAAATTCCAAACAGAAAGACCAGCGCCGTATTCAGAAGGATGATCGACAGGTCCCGCAGGTTCCCGTCATAAATGCCGTTCAGGCAGACCGCGGACATCAGAGAAAACAGAAGCACCGCCCATGTCGGGTATTCGTTCACATCCAGCGCTTCCTCCAGCATTCCGCGAAGCTCCTTCGGCGGCGGCGTTTCCGCGCACACCTTTCGGGAAAGCTGGTTGAGCTGGCTCAAACATCCGAGATGAATATGCAGTCCTCCGCGGACGCACCGCTGCGCAGACACCTGCTCCCCGTATTTTCCCTCCAGACTCAGCGACAGAAAGCAGTCCAGCGCAAAAAACTGGACATCCCGGCACTCATAGCTGTCGCAGACCCGATACACGGTGTCTCTGACCCGCTCAATATTTGCCCCGCACAGGATCAGACTTTCCCCGAGCCGGAGCGCAAAGTCAAGTACATGTTCGATATCCTCTTTCATAATGTTCCTCTTTGAACAATTCTGATGTTTTTCCTGCTATCCTCAGCCGTTTCCGGCTGCTTTCTTACTTTTCTCTGTCTTCTTCCGCAAGCAGCGCCGCATACACTTCCCGCTTCGATAATCCGCGGTCTTTCGCGGCCTGCTTCATCGCTTCTTTACGATCCATACCCTGCGACTCATACAGCGCCACGTGTCCGGAAACGCTCATTTCCTCCCATTGCTTCTGATCCTCACGTTCCAGCTCCCTGCGGCTGCGCCCCTCCATCACGATCACGCACTCTCCGCGCGGCTCGTTTTCCCGGTACCAGGCAAGAGCCTTTTCAAGGGTCGCCGCAAATACCGTCTCATGCTTCTTCGTCAGCTCGCGGCAGATCGTCACGCGGCGGTCGCCCAGCGCCTCATAAAGTTCCTCCAGTGTGCGGACAAGGCGGTGCGGCGCTTCATAAAGAATCGTGGTGCGCGTCTCTGTCTTCAGTTCCTCCAGAATCTGCCGACGCTCTTTTTTGTCTGCCGGAAGAAACGCCTCAAAGCAAAAGCGCCGCGTCGGAAGTCCGGAGAGCGTGAGCGCCGTCACGCAGGCGCAGGCTCCCGGCAGCGAGGTCACCTCTATCCCCGCCTCCATACTGAGCCGCACCAAATCTTCACCCGGATCGGAAATACCCGGCGTTCCGGCATCCGTGATCAGAGCGACGCTGCTGCCCGCAAGCATTTTCGCGATCAGGACATGCGCTTTTTCGATGCGGTTGTACTCGTGATAACTCGTCATCGGCGTGTGAATATCAAAATGATTCAGCAGCTTAATGCTGCCGCGCGTATCCTCGGCCGCGATCAGATCCACCTCTTTCAGTGTACGGACGACGCGCATCGTAATGTCCTCCAGGTTGCCGATGGGGGTCGCGCAGAGGTAAAGGCGGCCAGGTTTGACCGCTTCTGTTTGAGCCTGCGTTTTCTCAGGTGTGTGATCTGTTTTTTCCATAGGTTCCTCTCATATCCTCCCTGCAGCGCACCCATGCCGGGTTTATTTTCCCGTCAGCAGCCGGTAAAATTCCTCATTCTGCGGAACCGGAATGCCGTGTCTGCGCCCCAGAGCGCACACCGTTCCGGCAAACAGCTCCACCTCCGTCTGACGTCCTGCCAGAACGTCCTGCCGCATCGACGGCTGACCGGCAGGCGCAAGGCCGTCGATGGTATCCAGCCATCCCTGCAGGTCTTCTTCTGTCAGCAGGATGCCTTCTGCAGCGGCGACGCGTCTGGCTTCTTCCATCGCAGTCACCATGATGTCCCTGCATTTTCCCGGCTTCTGCACTCCCCCGTAATCCACGCCGAAGACCGCGCAGGTCTGGTTCACTCCCACATTCAGCATCCACTTGCTGTAAAGCTGATGGCGAATATCTTCCGGTACCTTATAAGCCAGGCCGGTCCGTTCAAAAAATTCCTCCGTCTCGCAGACAGCTTCGCTTCGCGAGGAATCCTTTTCGCCGAACGCGATATAGCCCGCTTTGCTGTAAAAGACCTGCCGGTTTATTCTGGTCGCATCCATCCCCTGTACGCAGGAATACAGCAGCCGTTTAGGTTTCAGGACGTCTTCTATCATCTGCTCTGAAGACACTCCGTTTAAGAACGACATCACGATCGTCCGCTCTCCGCAAAAAGGCCGCGCCATCTCAATCGCTTCCGGCAGCGCCATATATTTGACGGCAAAAATAAGCAGATCTACCGGCTCAGCTTCCTCCGGTGTCACATAGCGAAATTCGCATCTCTTTTCGTTTGCATAGACCCCTTCCGCCTGATAGCGGCGGATACGCTCCTCATCCGCGATGATCCGCAGATCTTCCCTGTCCATCTTCTCCAGAAGCAGGCTCCCATAAAGCACGCCCAGCGCGCCCAGTCCCACGATTCCAACTGTTTTGATCATATCGTTCCTCTCCTATTTCATTAATACCCATAAATCTCCACGATCTCCTCGCTGTACACCCCCGGACGCTCGTACACGATCAGCGGCTTTTCCACGGTCATCCGCGGACGGCCGCCGCGGACGGCCTCAATCAGAACCATGTTCGGCTCCTTGTCAACATAGGGATAGACGAGCCGCATCCGTTTCGGCTCCAGACCATACTGTGAGAGGGTGCGGATGATCTCGGCAAGGCGGAACGGACGGTGTACCATATAAAAATGTCCGCCCGGTACGAGCAGGGCGGCCGCCGCACGCACAACATCCTCCAGAGTACAGAACACCTCATGGCGCGCCGCCGCTTTTTCCGGATCCGGATTCAGAAGGCCGTGGCTGTCCTGCAGGTAAGGCGGATTCGATGTAACGGTATCAAAAGAAGCCGGTGCGAAGAGCGCGTCGGCTTCTTTGATGTCGCCCTTTATGATCGCAACCTTGTCTGTAAGGTCGTTCAGCGCCACACTGCGCGACGCCATGTCCGCGCTCAGATCCGAGATCTCCAGTCCGGTAAAATGTTTTCCCGGCGTCTTTGCGGTCATCAGGATCGGGATGATCCCCGTGCCGGTGCCAAGGTCGAGCGAACGCCCGCCCTCTTTCACCTTTGCGAATCCGGAGAGAAGCACGGCATCCATCCCGAAGCGGAACAGGTGCTCACTCTGAATGATGCGCAGACCGCTGCGGCTTAAGTCATCAATGTGCTCGCCTTCCTTCAGGTCCATCTTCATGAAGTCTGTGTTCCTTCCTCAGCGGTGTTCCTATTCTCTGCAGTGTTTATCTTTTCTGCAGCGTTGGTCCCCGCAGGATTCTCTTCCGTCACATCCTGCTCTGCGGCACGTTCTTTATTATGATCGTGTTCCCGGTCGTGCCCTTTGTCATGGTTCCTGCCATGGTTCCGGTTCCGGCCCGATTCTCTGTCTTTGTCGCGGTTCCGGTCTTTCACACCGTCTCCATCCTTGTCGCGGTTCCGGTCTTTTGCACCGTCTCCATCCTTGTCACGGTTCCGGTCTTTTGCACCGTCTCCATCCTTGTCACGGTTCCGGTCTTTTGCGCCGTCTTCCTCTCTGTTGTGATCCGCGTTCCTGCCTTTCTCCGCGTTTTTTCCTTTTTCTGCGTTCTTCTCCCGGTCTTTGTCTTTATTCTTCTCGCGGTTTTTCGCAGGTTTTTCTTTTTTGCGTCTCGGGCGGAACGTCAGGTCTTCGACACTGAATTCCTCGATTTCTTTTTCCTCATTCTCCTCAAACAGGACTTTTACGCGCTGACGCAGGACATTGGTGTTCTGCACAACGCCCTGACGGCCGTCCGCTGTCGTCACCGTGTCGCCCTGTCCAGGCATACGGCTGTTCAGGTACTCGTATGTCTCCTCCTCATTCTTCAGACAGCACATCAGCCGTCCGCAGACACCGGAAATCTTGGTCGGATTCAGGGAAAGATTCTGCTCTTTCGCCATGCGGATCGACACCGGCGCGAAATCAGAAAGATAGGAATGGCAGCAGAGCACTCGTCCGCAGATGCCGATACCGCCAAGCAGCTTCGTCTCGTCGCGCACGCCGACCTGCCGCAGTTCGGTCCGCATACGGAATACTGCTGCCAGATCTTTTACCAGTTCACGAAAATCAATGCGCCCGTCCGCAGTAAAATAAAACAGCAGTTTACTGTTGTCAAACGTGTATTCCGCGTCGATCAGCTTCATCTCCAGCCCGTGCTTCGCGATCTTCTCTCTGCAGATGCGCATGGCTTCCTTTTCTTTTTCCCGGCAGCGCAGCGCATGCGCATCGTCCTCCGCGGTCGCTACACGAACCACTTCCTTGAGCGGCTGCACGATCTCATCGTCCGTCACCTCACGCACGCCTCCGATCGCCGTGCCGTACTCCACTCCGCGCGCTGTCTCCACAACGACGTGATTTCCCGCGTGGATCTCATAGGACTTCGGGTCAAAATAATACACCTTGCCCGCGTCCCGAAATCTGACTCCAATAATTTTAACCATGTATGTTCTCCTTAATGACAAGGAACAGAAGCTCCATTGTCAGATCAAAATTGACATTAGCGGACAGACGGGCTTTTGCCGTCTCAATCGCTTTCATCACTTCCTCAGCGCCCTCATAGGAGCATCTCTGCACGGTTTCCCGGATCGTGCGCAGCTCGTCCTTGAAAACAATGCCGTCAATGTCCTTCGTCGCCTTGTAGTAAACCATATCGCGGTACCAGAGCGCCAGGATATCCAGATAATCCTGAATGGAGATCCTGTAATCCTGCACTTCTTTCACATAATCAATGATCGCGCTGATCTCCATATCTCCCGCGCCGCGGATCAGCCGCATCGCGGAGTTCTTGATCGCGTTGAAATCCTCAGAGGAAGCCAACCGCACCGCCTTGCCGATATTTCCCTGCGCAAACGCCGCACAGATATCCGCCTGATAATCCGGAATCTGAATCTGCTCCATCAGATATTCTTTCACAACATCGTCCGGCACCGGTTTTAAATCCAGCGTCACGCAGCGGGAGCGGATCGTGTCAAGCAGCGCCCGGTCATTCGCCGTCAGAAGCAGAACGATCACATATTCCGGCGGCTCCTCGATCGTTTTGAGGATCGCGTTCTGCGCCTGCACCGTCATCTTTTCCGCGTCAGAAATAATATAGATCTTATACCTGCCGTTGTACGGACGGATCTGCGCGTCGCCGACCAGCTGATCCCGCACATCATCCACGCCGATGCTCGCCGGCTTCTCATGCTGCAGAAAAATAATATCCGGATGGTTTCCGCTCGCGGCCTGCCTGCAGGAATGGCATTCTCCGCAGGGTACAATCTTCATTACCTCTTCAGCCGTGTCCTGCGCTGCAAACTCTCCGGATGGGATTGGGATCCGCTCACACTGCAGAGTCTGAGCGAACGCCTTCGCGAGCATATTTTTGCCGGTACCTTTTTCCCCGTTGAATATATACGCATGGCTCACCTTGCCGGAACGAATCGCCTGCTCCAGATGTGAAACCTCTTTTTTATGTCCAAGAATATCTTCAAATCCTGCCATTGTATCCTCCCTTATGCGGCTGTTCTGAATCAGGCTTTCTTTCTGCGATTCCGGGCAACGGCAGCGCTTTTAAACGCTTTCACCATAGCAGGTGATAATTCCTGACAATCGCAATATTCATGGCACTCATTCTTCGCTCCTGCGAATAGCGTATCACACAAACAATCTTTCGTCAATGCGAAAACCGCTCCCCAGTTCTGGCATTGTCACTATTCACAACGAGCCTGACACTTGCTTTCAAGTTGCGCCTGAACACGTTTCGGAAGTGTCATTTTCTATATTTGAGAACGGATATACGCTGCCAGCTCGTCCATGCAAATCTCACGGTCTTCGTTGTTTTGGAAGCGTTTCGTAATGCCGGCGCGTCTGATATGTTCCTCGGAAAAATCCTCCTGATCTGCCAGGAACCTCCTGCACATTTCCGAATAATCCGGCACTGCCTGCTTTCCTTCCCGCTTCATCGAACGCTCCAGACGCAGCCTGTCCTCCACTTCAATATAAAGCGGCACCACCCGGTCCGCCCCATAATAATCACGCACCTTCTGATAAGATACCAGCGTTCCCAGCGCCAGATAGCTGTAATTGCGCATATCCACCGCACTGCTGTCCGCCGTAAAATAATACCAGATCCCCTGCACGGTATCATAGGAGCGCAGTTCAATCACCTTTCCGTCCGCCTCCATCCGGCGCAGCACCTCTTCTGTCACAAAATGATACTGCACCCCGTCCGTCTCATTCGCGCGGATGGGGCGCGTTGTATACATAATGAACGGACGAAGTCCCAGCTCTTTTCTGGAAAGAAGGTCTTCATACAGCGTGTCCTTCCCGGAAGCGCTTTTTCCCATGATGTAAAACAGTTTACCCATTATTTCACTCTCCCACAATTGCTTTCCGATTCCTTTTCCTGATGGGGCAATGCTGTTCGATCCCCTCAGCTATCAACATACGCACGTTCCACAACACAGCAAATCGTCTTTGCGCTGTAATCGGCCATGCCCTGTACGCTTAAGCCTTCCGCCTGATATCCGGCAAGAAGTTCCGGCAGTTCATCCGGGACACGCTCGCCCGGCACCAGCAGCGGGATCCCCGGCGGATAAAGATAAACAAATTCCGCGGCCGTGCGTCCCGGACTCTGCCCGATCGGTACAGCTTCCTGCGGGGCATTGTCCGCCTCCGCCATGGTCATCACTTCGATGGGGCGCCTCGGGCGAACGGAGCCTGCGTTTTTAGAATGCTCACCGCGGTATTCGGAGCACGCGCTATCGGAATGTTCACCGCAATGTTCGATTCCAGCATTTTCAGAATGAGCCCCGCAGCGTCCGGCTTCCCACAGCTGCCCGTCGGTCTCCAGCAGCGCCTCTTCCAGCCGGTCAAAGCCCTCCTGCGTGTCCGCCACAGTCATAATGGCTGTCACATAATTTTCAGCCGCCATCTCCACCTCAAGATGATACCTCTTCCGCAGGATTTCTGCAAGAGCGGGGCCATTTACAGCATTGTCTGCCGGCAAAGCCGCAGTCCGTATGCGCTCTGTGGATATCAGAATCTTTGCACGGTCAAACGCAAACGCGGCAATCTCCGGCTCATCGCCGGTCACAAGATGCAGTACCTTCATTTTTTCAAGCCGTTCCCGCAATGCGGTCAGGCGCCGCACAAATCTGTCAAACAGTTCCGGCCCCCGCGTCTCCATCAGCCGGACGCACTCATCCATGCCCGCCATCAGGACATAGCTCGGACTGCTGCTCTGGTAGATGGCAAGATATTTCCGCAGCCGGTTCCGGTCCACGCGCGGTCCCTGTACGTGCAGAAGCGCGGTCTGTGTCAGGGACGGCATCGTCTTATGCAGGCTGTTGATCACGATATCCGCACCGCAGACGAGCGCGGAGTCCGGAAAATACGGATGCATGGCAAAATGCGCACCGTGCGCCTCATCCACGATCAGCAGCGCACCCGCGCGGTGTACCTCCTCCGCGATCGCGCGGATATCCGAAACTACCCCATCGTAGGTCGGCGAGGTGATGAGAACTGCCCGTATGCGGTCAGGCACCTGCCCGTCGAGCGCTTCTCTCACCTGTTCCGCGCTGATACTGCCATAGATCCCGCGGCGCTCATCCATTTTTGGATACAGCCAGGTCACATGCAGACCGTTAAGCAGCGCCGCATGGTACGAAGCCTTGTGGCTGTTCCTCGCCATCAGGATCCGCCCGCCCCGGCGCAGGGCGGCCGACACCGACGCCAGGATTCCGCAGGTGCTTCCGTTGATCAGATAATACGTCTCCTCTGCGCCATACAGTCTTGCAGCCCGCTCCTGCGCCGTATGCAGAATTCCCGGGTCTGCAGTTCCGCATCGCGAAGCGGTTTTTGCATCGGAGCCGCCATTTGCCGTTGAACAAATGCAAGGGGGCGTTTCCGCAGGTTCCGCATGATG
Source organism: Clostridiales bacterium (assembly GCA_020860715.1). Taxonomy (GTDB): domain Bacteria; phylum Bacillota; class Clostridia; order Lachnospirales; family Lachnospiraceae; genus Choladousia. Next base: position 127,221 of record JAJBTU010000013.1, read on the forward strand.
CAGATTGTCAAAGCCGTCAATCTCCGTAATATCAATTGAATACGGATGCTCAAAAAGGCACATCTGCCGCTTGTGCCCCGGCATATGCAGCGGGTAGGCATCTGACGACGTATATTCGGTTAACTGATCCAGAAGGTACTTATCCAACTTCTGTTTTCTCCTTTTATAAATATCCGCTCTGCATCTGCCGCATCCTGTCTGTGTCTGCCACTTCACACAGTCTGGCAAAAAGGCGGAGTCTCCGATTTTTGCTCACAGGCTAACCATACAGTTCCTCCAGCTTCCCGAACCGGTAGCCCATCGCCTCCCATTTCGTCAGCAGTTCATCCAGGATCGCCGCGTTTGTCGAAGAAGTATTGTGCAGCAGCACAATCGCGCCGGGATGAATCCGGCCAAGCAGCTTTTCATACGCCTCCTCTTCGGTCGGCTGGTCGTCCTGATACCAGTCTACATAGGCAAGGCTCCAGAAAAATGTCTTATAGCCCAGCTGCTGTGCCATAGACAGATTGCTCTCGCTGTATTTGCCCTGCGGCGGGCGGTAATACTTTGTGATCTCCTGCCCGGTCGCCTCGTAAAACAGTTTCTCCAGTTCCTCAATCTCCGCCTGAAATGACTCCATATCCGCAATCGCCGACATATCCGGGTGATGCGCCGTATGGTTCCCCACCGTATGGCCTTCCGCCAGCATCTGACGAAGCAGCTCCGGATTGTCCGAGACAAAATTGCCCACAACAAAAAAGGTTGCAGACACGCCGTGCTTTTTCAGCGCTTCCAGGATCGCCGGCGTATTGCCGTTCTCATACCCGCAGTCAAAGGTCAGATAAATCACCTTTTCCTCCGTATCTCCGGCATAATAGGCGTCATACTGCGCCAGTTCCTCCTTTGTGGCGTTCGCCACCGGCGGCTGTCCCTCCTCCTGAAAGCTCAGGCCCCAGTTTTCCGCCACAGACGAAATGCCTGCCGCAAAACGATTTTCTAATGCGCTGCGCAGTCTGGCGGGGACGGTCAAAGCTGCGCGTGTCGCTTCCGCAAATACCGGAGCGCTCTCCCCTGCGTCCAGAAAGCGCGCGGCCCCTCTCCCTGCAAAAAAAGCGGCGATAAACAAAACCGCCACCGCCGCCTTTTTCTTTGATAAATACTGCCTCTTTAAAAACTGCCTCATGCTGCAACCTGCCCAAAGACTGCTGCCGCTGCAAATCTGCCGTCCGCTTTCACAGCGCAGACAGCTATGGACGATTCGCGGGCGGCTCTATTTATTGCAGTCTATGCAGGCGGCTCAGTGATTATACCATCGCTCTATCGCATGCATCCGGGCATCCTGCGGCCTATTGCCTCTCCCATCTGCGGCCCGATGTACAGCGCAGCTTATGCCTCCGTCCCGGTCTCCTCATCTGTCAGCGCTTCCGTCTCCGTCAGATCACTTTCCGCCTCAGTCTCCTCATCCTGGGCGTCTGTATCAGAAACAGCCTCTTCCGTCTCCTCATCAGATACATCCTCTGTGTCATCGGCGGCTTCCGCGTCTGTATCGCTCTCCGTTTCCGTCTCCGTCTCAGTCTCCGTAATCTGCTCCACCGTATTGTTTTCTACCAGAAATTCAAACACTTTATCCAGCAGAATATAACGGCGCATCTCCGTCTCTCCATATTCCGCTTCCATATCCTCACCGGAATCATAGCCGTAATCGCTTGCGTATTGCTCCAGACCCGCCTCATACTCCTCATCTGTCAGATCCAGTTCCTCAGTCTCAGCAATCGCCATCAGCACAAGTTCCTGCTTCACTCCGTCCTTCACTGCTTCCTCCAGTTCCGTCTCAAAGGTCTCTACCGAGCCGAAATAAGCCTCGATAAAATCCTCATACTCCATGGAAAACAGTGCCGCGTAATACTCATAATAAGAAATCGCTTCGTCCATGCTGTAATCTACCAGATCCTGAGGGTACTCTGTGATCTCGCTGCCGGCCGCTACAGCCGCATAGATGGCTTCCTGCACATCGCTCTCATAGTAATAGTCCGCATCCTCCTCAAGATATTCCCGGATATAAGCCAGATAGGAATCTACATCCGTATACTCTCCGTCGGTGGCAATCTCCACCACTTCATCTGAAAGCTCCGGAACATACAAAATGCCATTTACCGTAACTGTAAACACCACATCCTGGCCGGCCAGTTCCTCATAATAATCCTCCGGGAACGTCAGTTCCAGATCTACTGTCTCGCCCACTTCCACGCCGATCAGGCCTTCCTCAAAGCCATCAATAAAGGTACCCGAGCCAATCTCCAGTTCATAGTCCCCAGAGCCGCCGTCAAACTCTTCCCCGTCCATCTTGCCGACATAAGAAATATCAACCGTATCGCCCTCCTGCACGGTGCCCTCTGTCAGAGTCTCCACCGCGTCTGAGTAGCTGATCATATCCTGTGCCTCAGCCAGAACGTCCTCATCCGTGACCTCTGTCACCTCGACCTGCACAGTCAGACCCGTGTACTCGCCCAGCACCACATAATCCGATGCGGTATAAGTCGGACGCACAGCTTCAGCCGCCTCTTCGGTTTCCGCCTCCGTCTCATCCTCCGCAGCCTCACTCAACGCTTCTGTCTCCGCTTCCGTCTCACTGGCCTCACTGCTGTTTCCGCATACGGTAAACGTCAACATTGCCGCCATCCCCATTAATACCAGAAAATTTTTCCGTTTCATGAAAATTACTCCTTTTCGTAACCGCTCTGTGTTTTCGCAGTTACACCCTTTCTTTGTGTTCTATGTAATGATTCAGAGCCGCTGCATTTTCTTATTTTTATTATTAGTAAATGCATTGTCCCGCTAATACGCGCCTCTGTCTTTCAACGCATATCAGAAGTCAGTATATCATATTCTGATATTTTTTAAACCCCCAAATATCAGGAAAACCGCTACTGCAGTTCAAATATATTATTGAACTTTTCGCCAAACGATGATAGAATGGGACAAGGCGCGGCCGAATAAGAAAAGTTACACCCGTTCTGTCCGGCCGGATGCGTTCTATAATAAGAAAGAATCAAAATCGGAGGTACATATGTCAACCGTTCTCAAAGTATTACTGATTATTTTAATCGTTCTGGTCGTTGCGCTCGTCGTGCTCTACTTCGTCGGCAGACGGATGCAGAAAAAACAGGCCGTTCAGCAAGAACAGATGGAGGCCGCGAAACAGACCGTTTCCATGCTGATCATAGATAAAAAGATGCTGCCCCTGAAGCAGTCCGGACTGCCGCAGATGGTGATCGACCAGACCCCCAGGCTGATGCGCCGCTCCAAGCTGCCGATCGTAAAGGCAAAGGTCGGCCCCCGCGTGATGACGCTGGTCGCAGATGCCAAAGTTTTTGAGGACATTCCGGTCAAAAGAGAGATCAAGGCTGTCGTGAGCGGCATCTACATCACGGAAGTCAAGAGCGTTCGCGGCGGTGCCCCGGCCAAAGAAAAGTCAAATAAAAAGCCGAAGCTGCGTGAGCGTCTTGCCTCTTTCGTATCAAGAAAGCAGAAAGAGCTGGATGCGGAAGAAAAAGAGATGAAAGCGCAGAAGGCAAAGAAAGCGAAGAAATAATCCTTTTATCATGCCATTACTGAACAGGCCGGTACGCATTTTTCGTACCGGCCTGTTTTTTCAATAACCTGCAGGATACTGGACCTGTGTGAAAATCAGATAAAATATTCGATCGTCGCCTCCGGGGTAACCCTCGTATCGCGGTTGAAAACGATCAGCGCCTCCCGGACCTCGCAGGGGCCCATCTCATAAAAGCCCTTTCCATGCCGGTTCAGGCGCTCCATGGAGACGCGGCGGTTCGCCCGTTTGGGCTGATCCGTGATAAAAGAAATTCCTTCCTCATAATACTCCGTATCCAGTCCCGGATCATCCAGTTCTTCATAGTAAGGATCAAAAAGCAGCACCTCATCCCCCTCTGCGCCGGTCAGCAGCACATAATGCTCCACCTCCAGAAACAGGCGCAGCACGACCGCCCCGCCCTGTTGGAGAGCACCCACAAGACGGCTGTTCTGAGAAAAGTACACACTTTCTCCGGATAGGAATTCGCAGGAGATTGGAAAGTTTTTGATCTGGCCGAACTGGTTGAGCCAGCTGCCTAAAAACATCATGGCGGAGGCAGATGTCCCGCGCTTGCCCGCCTCGCCCGCCTCGTTGTAGGAATCCAGGCAGTACAGCATGATGTTTTTGATGATATCGGGGGAGATCTCCTCCCGTTCAAATAAATAGCGGATGGCATTGGTCAGGGTGACCGGCCCGCAGTCATATTCACTTGACTGATAACTGAGTAAATTTTTCATGGCGTGATCCTTTGTAATATAATCAAACTCCGTTTATTTTATAGCGTATATCTCCCTTTTGCAATCATTTTTGTCAAAATTCCGAAGCGGCCGCACAGACCTGCAGCCGGCTGTTTTTGAATAATTATAATTTTGTTTTGCATTTTCTTCTGATTGCCTGTAAAATAGCGGTAAATTATCGCAGAAATGGCCGAAAACTATTGACAACATCATCGTCTGCAAGTATAATTCCATACAATACCTATCTATTCAGTATGAATACACATAACGGGAGGAGTACATTATGAAAAGAAAAATGGCTAAAATGCTGTCTCTGCTTCTGGCCGGCGCGATGCTCGCTTCTTCAGCGGTCTGCGCTTCAGCGGACGATGAAAAGATCATCAATGTCGGCGTCACCAGCAGTCTGGGCGGGATCAACCCCTTTGTAATCGACCAGACCGAGATCAACAAATATGCGGTGGATCTGATGTTCCTGCCGCTCGTGGAGCTGGATTCCGATTCCAATTTCCAGTATATGCTGGCGGATTCGATCACCACGGAGGATAATATCAATTTTATCGTGCATATCGATGACGAAGCGACATGGTCAAACGGCGAGCCGGTGACCGCGTACGATCTGGAGTATACGGTGCTGCGCATGGCCAGCCCGATCGTGAACAATACCACGCTGATGCTTTATGCGTTTGAAGGCACCTCCGACGAGGGCTTCGTGGAGGAGGGCGCGACTGAGATGGCAGGTCTTACGGTGCTGGATGATAAGACGCTGCAGTTTACCGCCAAATATTCCATGTCGCTCACCACGTTCAACAACACTTACGGAAGATATCTCCGCGCGCTGCCGAAATCCGTGATCGAGCAGTACAGTGAGGAAGAACTGCTGACGGCGGACTGGTTCAATCAGCCGGATGTCATCAACGGCCCGTTTTTCCTGACGGACTATGACGCGGATCATTATATTTCTTATGAAGCAAACGAAGAATATTGGAAAGGTGCGCCGAAGATCGATAAGCTGAACATCAAGATCGTGGACGGCAGCCAGGTATACGCCGGTCTGCAGTCCGGTGAGATCGACATTACGCAGCTCACCATGACCTCCATTCCGGAGACGGATTACGCGAGCATTGAGCAGCTGGAGAATGTGACCACGGTATACGGAGCGCCGGTGACCAACCAGTCCGTTTTTGTCCAAACGGCAAATCTTACGGACGCCAGAGTTCGTCAGGCGCTTGTCTATGCGATCAACAGGGAGATGCTGGTCGAGCAGCTTCTGAACGGCCACGGCGAGGTCATTGACGGATTTATTTCCTCCGCCAGCCCTTACTATGACGAATCCATAGAGCCGCTGACGTATGACCCGGACAAAGCGAAGGAGCTTCTGGACGAAGCGGGATGGGACGGTTCCCAGACCCTGCAGTTCTATGTATGGTCCGGTGATACGACTTTTGTCAACGGCGCACAGGTACTCGCGTCGCAGTGGGCAGAAGTCGGCATCAACGTAGAAATTACTACAATGGATCTTGCCAACTTAATGACTGTTGCAGGAACCACGGATTATGATATACTGGCAGTGCAGTACACGTACGCGCCGGTAGATCCTTACCCGGACGTGGCGTGGCTGCTGTCCGGCGAGGGAAGCTGGACCGGATACTCCAACGATGAAATCAACGCAGCGCTGGAGGATACACAGACGACCACAGATGTGGAACAGCTTACGGCGGACTACGCCATTGTAGACCAGATCGTACAGGAAGAAGTTCCCATGTTCTCCGCCTATGTGATCAGTTCGATGGGCGCGGTGAGCAACCGCGTGGTCGGAGCGGAGCCTACGGTCTATGGCTTTTTCAACGACGTACAGAACTGGGACGTCACGGACTGAGACTTTTACGCCGTTCTGTGTCCGGGACATCATTTTTGAATTCATGCGCGCCATGGATGCGCAAAAGATACACAGGAGGACACAGGATGCCGCATTTGCTGGAAGTAAAGGACCTGACCACAGTCTTTACCGGAGATTATGGCAGGAATATCAGTGTTGACCACGTGAGTTTTCATGTAGATCAGGGAGAGGTCGTCTGCATCGTAGGCGAATCAGGCTGCGGCAAAAGTGTCACCTCCCTGTCCATTATGGGATTATTAGGAAAGGGCGGGGCCGTCGTTGACGGCTCTGTCCTCTTTGACGGTAAAGATCTTCTTTCCATGAGTGAAAAAGAGCTGGACCGGATCCGCGGAGATGAGCTGACCATGATCTTTCAGGATCCGCTGACCTCCCTGAATCCCGTCTTCACCGTGGGCAGCCAGATTACAGAAAGCATCCGGACACACATGCACCTCTCAAAAGAGGACGCCCGGCAGCGCGCCGTTGATCTGCTTGCAAAGGTGGGTATGCCGGATCCGGAGGCCATGCTCCGGAAATATCCGCACACCTTATCCGGCGGAATGCGCCAGAGAGTGATGATCGCCATGGCGCTCTCCTGCAACCCGAAGCTGCTGATCGCGGACGAGCCCACCACGGCGCTGGATGTGACAATCCAGGCGCAGATCATGAAGCTGTTACGGGAACTGCAAAAGGAAAACGATATGTCCATGATTCTGATCACGCACGATATCGGTCTGGTCGCAAATACGGCGGACCGGGTCCTCGTGATGTACGCCGGGCAGATCATTGAGGAAGCGGATGTAAAGCAGCTTTTTGCGCATCCTGAACATCCCTATACGAAAGCTCTGTTAAATACAGTACCTACGATTCTGGACGATGCCGGCCGGCAGCTTGTGGCCATCCCGGGCATCGTGCCGGAGAGCTACGACGATATCCCCGGCTGCCGTTTTGCGGACCGCTGCCCCTGTGTGTGCGAAAAATGCGGCGCGCCGCAGGAAAATTATGACTTTGGATGCGGCCACACCGCAAGATGTATTATGGCACATGAAAATAAAAGCGCGGCGCCCGAAAATGAGAATGCTGCTTCGGTGTCAAAGACACATAAGGGGGAAATCACCAAATGACAAACGAGAACAACATACCCCTGATCGAGGTGCGGGATCTCAAAAAATATTATCCCATCAAGGGCGGCGTCATTACGCATACGACCGGCTACGTGAAAGCAGTAGACGGTGTCAGTTTCTCTATCTTCAAAGGGCAGACGCTGGGACTGGTAGGCGAATCCGGATGCGGGAAATCCACCATCGGCAGAGGGCTTGTCGGTCTGGAACCCCCCACAGCCGGCAGGATCTTCTACAACGGCTGCGATCTGGCAGTTCTCCGCAAAGATAAAAAACAGATGCGGCAGGTTCGGACAAAGCTGCAGATGGTTTTTCAGGATCCCTATTCTTCTTTAAATCCGCGAAAACATATTTTTGAGATTCTGGCGCAGCCGATGCTGTATCATCACATATCCACAAAGGCTTCCGTTGAACAGGATATCCTTCATCTTCTGGACATGGTCGGCCTCCCGAAAACAGTTCTCGGCCGCTATCCGCACGAATTTTCCGGCGGACAGAGGCAGCGGATCGGCATTGCCAAAGCGCTCTCTTTAAATCCGGACTTTATCGTCTGTGACGAGCCTGTCAGCGCTCTGGATGTCTCGATTCAGGCACAGATCCTGAATCTGCTGAAGGATCTGCAGAAAGAGCTGGGACTGACACTGCTGTTTGTCGGACATGGTCTGGGCGCAGTCAATTATGTCAGCGATCAGATCGCCGTGATGTATCTGGGACAGATCGTAGAAATCGGCGACGCCAGAGAAGTATTCCGTCATCCCATCCATCCGTATACAAAAGCGCTGCTGGAAGCGGTTCCCATTCCGGATCCGACACAAAAAGAAAAAGAACACCGTCTCCTGCAGGGAGAGGTCGCCGACGCTTCGAATCCGCCTGCAGGCTGCAGATTCCACGGCCGCTGCCCCTGCGCTGCCAGACAATGCGCGCAGGAAACACCGGTTCTGATGGAAGCACCGGCCGCCGCTCACAGAGCGGCATGTCCTGTTATGCTGGAAAAAATACAGAAGGAGGCTGCGCATGGGTAAATACATTTTAAAACGTATTCTGATCGCGATCCCGGTCCTGCTTGGCATCACGCTGATCGACTACGCGATCATGTGTCTGGCCGGAAGTCCTCTTGAAATGCTGCAGGGGCCGCGCGTATCGGAGGCGGCTGTCGAAGCCAAAAAGATCGCTCTGGGCCTGGATCAGCCCATTTATGTCCAGTATTTTGTCTGGCTGGGGCAGATCCTGCACGGCAATCTGGGGTATTCCATAAAATCCTACCAGTCCGTGAGCTCCATGATCGCAAGCCATCTGGGGCCAACGCTCCTTCTGATGGGAGTATCGCTCATCGTCAGCCTGCTTTTCTCGGTTCCGGCCGGCATCTACAGCGCGGTTCACCAGTATTCCAAAGGAGACTACGCGGTCGTGACCGTTTCCTTTCTGGGAAGCAGCATACCGGGATTTTTTCTTTCCCTTCTGCTGGTCTATCTATTTACAGTACGGCTCGGATGGCTGCCGTCAGGCGGCATGACGACGTTAGGAACCGACAGCAGCGTTGCGGACATTGCCCGGCACATGGTCATGCCTGTGATCGTGCTCGCCTTTTCCATGGCGGGCAGCACCATTCGTTATATCCGCAGCGCGGTGCTGGAGATCCTGCAGCAGGATTACCTGCGGACGGCAAGAGCCAAGGGGATCGGGCATTTCCGCGTCATCAACAAACATGCCCTGCGGAACGCGCTGCTCCCCATCATTACCGTGATCGGCATGGAGATTCCCATGCTGTTCGGCGGATCCATCATCATCGAGCAGGTGTTTTCCTGGCCGGGGCTGGGCCTGATGACCATGAGTGCCATCAGCAACCGCGATTATCCGGTCATTATGGGCGTCTGCCTGCTGTCAGCAGTCGTGGTGCTCGCTGCAAACCTGATAACGGACATTTTGTACATGCTGGCGGATCCTACCATTCAGCTCGATTAAGGGGAAAACATGGGTATCTTGAGAGAAAAAAAATATAAGGAACAAAACCTTCACAGCGAGAGCTACCTGCAGACCGTCTGGCGCAGGTTTAAACGGCACCGCCTGGCGGCGGTCAGTCTGGTGGTCCTGACAGTCATCACCGGCGCCGCTCTTCTGGCTCCGGTGATTGCTCCCTATGATCCCACAGCGATCGTGGGCGGCTTTTCACAGCCTCCCTCATGGAAATTCTGGCTGGGGACGGATCAGATCGGCCGCGATATGTTAAGCCGCCTGCTCTATGCCACGCGCATTTCCCTGCTGGTTGGTCTGATGGCGACTCTGATTTCCACCGGGATCGGCGTGATCCTGGGGTTGATTGCCGGATATTTCGGCGGAATCGCGGATATGGTGATCATGCGTTTTACGGATATGGTCATGTCCTTTCCGTACATTCTTCTGGTGCTTGTAGCCGCAGCAATCTTCAGCCCCGGCCTCTGGAACATTATCCTGATCCTGGGCTTCGTAGACTGGCCGGGTGTCGCCAGGTTGGTGCGGAGCAATGTCCTGAATTTAAGAGAGACCAACTTTGTCAAAGGCGACATTGTGGCCGGAATGCCGCTCCGGCATATTCTGTTTTCGGAAATTTTGCCGAACACGGCCGCTCCTATTCTGGTCTACGCGACCTCTGTGCTGGCTCTGTCCATTCTGGACGAGGCCGCCTTAAGTTTTCTTGGACAGGGCGTACAGCCGCCCACACCGAGCCTCGGCAATATGCTGAACGGTGCGCAGTCTCTGACCGTGCTGACTTCCCAGCCCTGGCTCTGGATCCCGCCGGGACTGCTGATTATCGTGATCGTGATGTCGATCAACTTTATTGGCGATGCACTGCGGGACGCGCTGGACCCCAACGGAGGGAAATAAAATGGAGTTTGAACAATATTTACTGGAAAATTTCAAATGGTTTCACCGGCATCCGGAACTTCCTTATGAGGAAGTCCAGACCACGGCAAAGATCCGGCAGCTTCTGACCGCGGCAGGGATTGAGATATTGCCTTATCCGCTGGAAACAGGGCTGGTCGCCGCAGTCCGGGGGCAAAAATGCCAGGACAATTTCCCGGGTTCCCGCAGCGGTGCAGGCAGGGATGCAAAACCGGATATCGATCCCACTGCAGATGCGAAACCGAGTGCCAAAGCAGATTTTAAAACCCGGGCCGCGCTGCGCTGCGACATCGACGCCCTTCCTGTTACCGAGCAGACGGAGCTGGAATATCGCTCGGAAATACCGGGACACATGCATGCCTGCGGACACGACTTTCACATTACCGCGGGAATCGGGGCGGCAATTCTTCTGAATGAACACAGGGAAGAATTCTCCGGTACCGTGAAATTCCTCTTTCAGCCGGCGGAGGAGGAATCGCACGGCGCCCTGAAGGTTCTGGAGACGGGCGCACTGGACGACGTACCCTGCATCTGGGGCTTTCACGCAGATCCCTCCAATACCGTGAATACCATAAGCGTCGGAGAAGGATACGTGACAGCCGCGGTAGACCGTTTCGTCATCCGTGTCGTGGGAGTCGGCTGCCACGGCGCGCATCCGGACGACGGCGTAGACCCCATTCTCGCCGCCTCGGCAATCGTGCAGGCTTTGCAGTCCATTGTCAGCCGCAATGTGAACGCCATGCATCCCTCCCTTTTAAGCGTCACCCGGATTTCCGGCGGAACGACCTGGAATGTCATCCCCTCTGAGGCGGAGCTGGAGGGAACGGTCCGCACTCTGAACCGCGAAGACCGCGTTTTGTATGAACGCAGAGTCAGGGAAATCGCAGCGCAGACCGCGGCTGCCTACGGCGCCGCCGCCGATGTCGAATGGGTCCCCGGGCCTCCCGCCACTTACAACGATGGAAAACTGTCTCAGATCTGCGCAGAGACCGCACTTTCGCTGGGTATGAAGGCGGTTCCGCCCGAAAGCTCCATGAGCGGTGATGACTTTGCGTTTTATCTGGAAACGCCTTCCGGAGCGGCCAAAAATGCGGATACGGCAGAAAAAGGCATCCCCGGCTGCTACATCCGGGTCGGCACAGGGATCGGCCATCCTATCCACCACCCGGGATTCTGCGTGGATACAGGCGCGATTTTGCCCACAGCAAAACTGCTGGCGCGGCTTCTGATAAGCTGAGCCACAACAATCGGGACAGTCCCGGAAGAAAGACAAAGGTGTACTATACTATGGACAATCAGATCTCACGATTGGGAAATATCCCGGATCAGCATCATTACATAGAAGTCAACGGAGATTTCCGTATGCGGGAACTGGACAAAGGCGATCTGGAGCAGTTTAACGCTCTTTTGCAGTACGCGTTTCAGGTCACCTCCTATGATCTGTTTCAGACCGGATGGAAGCCGGAGGAGATCAAATCCGCAAAACGGCCGATGCTGGAGGAAGCCTATGTCCTGGGATGGTTTTATAAAGACAGGCTGGCGTCCATGATCGTCGTGTATTCCATGCGGGTCAATGTCTACGATGAGATCATGGATATGGGCGGTATTACCGGCGTGGCAACCTACCCCGAATATACGGGGCGCGGTCTGATCCATGCGCTGATGCGGCATGTGCTGGATTACATGCACCGGCAGAAAATGTCGATTTCGTTTCTGTATCCCTACTCCATTCCGTTTTACCGTAAAATGGGATGGGAACTCGTATCCGACAAACTGACCTTTACCATCAGAGATACCCAGCTGCCGAAACCGCACCCGGTGGAGGGCATGGTAGAACGGGTCAGTCTGGACTCCGAGGATTACCACAACGTACACTCTTATTTCACGCTGCAAAGGCATGGAGCGCTGATCCGCGACGAACTGTCCTGGGAAGAATACTGGCGCTGGGATAATGAGGACATGATTGCGGCCGTTTATTACAGCAAAGAACACAAGCCGCTGGGTTATATCGTCTACTATATTGCAAACGATGTGTTTTACATTAAAGAAATGGTCTATCTGAATATCGAGGCAAATTACGGGCTGTGGAACTACATCAGCGCGCATTTTTCCATGATCAGCGAGGTCAAGGGCGCAAACTATTCCGGTGAGACACTGGCCTATCTTCTGGAAGACAGTGAGATCGTGGAAACGATATCTCCCTATATCATGGCGCGGATCATTGACGTGGAAGAGTTTCTGCGGAACTTTCCGTACCAGATCCAGCCGGAGGATCTAAAAATCCACTTTCTGGTACATGACCAGATGGCGCCGTGGAATGAGGGGGATTATCTGGTGTCCTGGCACGACGGAGAGACCCTCTGCGAAAAGGTAGACGACAATCAGTCCATCAATGTAGTAGAGCTGACCATCAATACCCTGACCACCATGCTGATGGGCTACAAACGCCCCAGTTACCTGTACGAGCATGAAAAGCTGCAGACAGAATACTATATGCTGACCTGGCTGGAAAGACTGATTCCGGCGGAGAAGCCGTACTTCTCGGACTACTTTTGACACCAGTTCAGAACAGCAGGCCACAGTCTCTGCTGTTCTGAACTGATAAAGTTCTTCACATCAGATGCAGCAGCCCGCTGTCCTTCGCCATGATCCGGATGCAGATGCTGTTGTCCGTCAGATGCTCATAATTGGCCTCGAGCGCATAGTCCACAAAGATTTCGATCAGTTCCTCACTCTCTGTGACCTGCATCTTTTTCACATCCACCCCTATGAACATGCTCCCGGCAGCCGTGTCATACCAGCAGTTGTTTTTCACGCCTTCCTCAAAAATCATTTTGGTATTGACGGCTCCCTGGCGCGTCACTTCAAGGTGGTGCCCCCGCAGCGTGATGCGGGTCCTGCCGGCTTTGCTGCTGCTGTCATCGTCTGCCGGCTCCTCATACTCCGCATAATGCTTTCCATTCCGAAAACAATATTTCCCCGGATTGAAGATCTCTACCGAATCGTCGATATTTCCTTCCTCGTCTTTGACCGTATAAAGCCCTTTTATGCTGATCACTACATCTCGTGTCATCTAATATTCCTCTATATTAATCTTCTGAATTGTCGTAATGTCATAAGGCAGGATCGAATTCGCAAAATGCCCGAATTTGTCCGCCATATCGCTGACGAAGAACCGGTACGGCTCCGTAGCAGGCGGGTCGGACGGCTCATCCGGATTTTCCAGATGTTCACGCGCCAGCAGCTCACCGAGTTCTTTTGCCGTCTCATAGGCCGGATTCACCAGGGTCACAGTATCGCCGACCAGATCCCGGATCAGAGAGCGCAGAAGCGGATAATGGGTACATCCAAGGATGAGGCTGTCAATGTCCTTTTCCAGCAGTTCATCCAGATAGCGGCGCGCCACTTCCTTTGTGACCGGATCCTTCAGCCACCCCTCCTCCACCAGCGGGCAGAACAGCGGGCAGGCCTTCTCATAGACTGTAATAGAAGGGTCCGCCTCACAGATCAGCTTCCGGTACATATGGCTGTTGATGGTGCTCTCCGTCCCGATCACGCCGATCCTGTGATTCTTCGTCGCGGTCACTGCTACACGCGCGCCCGGACGAATCACGCCGATAATCGGAATGTCCAGCTCTTTTTCCACCGTATCAAGCGCCAGGGCGCTCGCCGTATTGCACGCGATCACGATTGCCTTGACATCCTGTGTTCTTAAAAAATGAATAATCTGCCGCGAAAACCGCAGGATCGTGTCTTTCGATTTGCTGCCATACGGAACACGCGCCGTATCTCCAAAGTATACGATGTGCTCCTTCGGCAGATTCCTCATGATCTCCCTTGCCACGGTCAGTCCGCCCACACCGGAGTCAAACACGCCGATGGAGGCGCGGCAGTTTTTATGTTCTTTCATGCCCAAATTGCCTCTTTCCTTATAATATCAGTTTCCCGTCCGCTATCGCGTAGCTGACCGGCTCTTCCTCCGGAAATTCCGCCTTTCCCGCGGTCGCCTCCGTCACAGCGCTCCGCAGAGCCTCCGCCTGTTCTTTCGGGACCACGGTGCGGATCAGCACTGTGTCCGTGTATTCAGAATCCAGAATCGGCAGAGCACGCTGTCCGAGGAGATACTGAATTTTTCCGACTCCGGTATAATCCGTCTTTATCGCCAGACGGACGCCGTCCCGCCGTTCGATGATCGTGCTGGATTGCAGTCCTTCCTGCACAGAGCGGGAATACGCGCGCACCAGGCCGCCCGTCCCGAGAAGAACGCCTCCGAAATAGCGTGTAACAACCACTGCCACATTGTGAACATCTGCTCCTAAGAGCACCTCCAGCATCGGCCGTCCTGCCGTGCCCTGCGGCTCCCCGTCGTCGCTGCAGCGCTGCAGTTCCTGGCGTTCACCCACCACATAGGCGAAACAGTTGTGCCGTGCATCCCAGTATTTTTTTTTCGCGGCGGCAATAAAATCCAGTGCCTCTTCCTCACTCTTTACCGGGCGTACCGTCGCGATAAAGCGGGATTTTTTTTCAATTATTTCGGCCTCGCCGCCCTGATAAACAATCTTCATCCGCTTAACCGCTTTCTCCCAGATTTTTCCTGTCGTCTGCCATATCTGTCACAGGAACAAGTGGTTACAGTATACCACAGCCAGACCGGCCTTGCCACTGGTAAAATGTATAGAAACGATCGTTTTGGAAAACACTATAACATTTCCATCTATAGATTCTGTGCACATACAGGATCTGTGGGCTCACTGCTTTGCAAAAACAGCTGCGTCAGAAAACAGAAAGGATCCGCGTTCGATGAACGAAAACGAAACGGAAAATAAAACAAAAAACCTGCTGCCCGGCTTCCGGCGGTTTTTGAATCAGTCAAAAAAGCTGCCCTGGAAAAGGCTCGGCGTCGGTATCGGAATCACGCTCTTAGCACTGGTTCTTATTTTTACGCTCATCATCTGGCGGCTGATTGCAGCCGCGCCGGATATAGACTCCATTGACGTCTCGCCGTCCGGTTCAGCGACCTGGATCTGCGACGAAGACGGCAATCCCCTTCGGCGGCTCTCTCTGTCCGAGTCAAACCGCGACATCGTCACGCTCTCTGAAATTCCGGAATACCTGCAAAACGCGGTTATCGCCATCGAGGATTCCCGTTTTTATGAGCATGACGGAATTGATCTGCGCGGCATTGCACGCGCGTTCTTTCGGGGAATCACCAGCGGATCCTTCTCCGAGGGCGCCAGCACAATCACACAACAGCTGATCAAAAACAACGTGTTTACGAACTGGACCGAAGAAACTTCTTTCACAGACCGGTTTGCAAGAAAGGTGCAGGAACAATATCTCGCCCTGCAGCTTGAGAAGCAGCTCTCCAAAGAAGAAATCCTGGAAGATTACCTGAATACGATCAATTTCGGAGCCGGCTGCTACGGCGTCGAAGCGGCAGCACAGCGCTATTTCGGCAAGGAAGTTTCCGGCCTGACGCTGTCGGAGTGCGCTGTTCTCGCAGCGATTCCCCAGAACCCCACCGGCTATAATCCAATTGAATATCCGAATGCAAATCAGATGCGGCAGCGCCTGGTTCTGCGGTATATGGAAGAACAGGGCCTTATCTCCCATGAGGAGCGGATGGACGCGCTTTCGGACGACGTCTATCTGCGCATCAGTACACACAACGAGGTCTGGGAAGAAGATTCTGTCTATACGTATTACGAGGACGCGCTGATCGAACAGGTCACGGAGTTTTTCATATCAGAACTGAATTATTCCCGGGAGCAGGCTGCACAGGCCGTATACAGCGGCGGTCTGCGCATTTATTCTGCACAGGATGCCTCACTGCAGGAAATCTGCGATGAGGAATTCCAGAATCTTTCCAATTTCCCGGAGGATACACAATACGGCGTGGATTATGCACTCAGCGTACAGGAGAGCGGCGATTCCATCCGCATATACGATTCGGAAGCGCTGCGCTCCTATATCCGGGAAAATCTGGACGCTTCCTTTGACCTGCTGTGCGAAACGCAGGAACAGGCACAGGCATACGCCGACTCGTTCCGGGAGTCTGTCCTGCATGAAGCAGATTCCGGCGCCACGGTGCTCTCCGAACGTCTTACCCTCACGCCGCAGCCGCAGGCCTCCCTCGTCCTGATTGAGCAGGAAACCGGCTTCGTCCGCGCCATTGTGGGCGGCCGCGGGGAAAAGTCTGCCAGTCTCACCCTGAACCGTGCGTCCGGCACGACCCGCCAGCCCGGATCTACCTTCAAAATTCTGACCGCCTACGCTCCGGCGCTGGATGCTTCCGGACAGACGCTCGCCACACTCTACGAAAATGAGCCCTACGCATACGAAGACGGCACCGCGGTCAGCAACTGGGATATCAGCGACTATTCCGGTACCGTCACCATCCGTGAGGCGATCACACGCTCCATCAACGTAGTCGCAGTTCGCTGCATTACGGAAATCACGCCGCGGCTCGGCTTCACCTACGCAGAAAATCTCGGAATATCGACGCTTGTCGACGGCCGGGAAACCCCGGACGGCTCTACCGATGTCATCCAGCCGCTGGCACTCGGCGGCATCACGAACGGCGTATCAAATCTGGAGCTGTGCAGCGCTTACGCTTCCATAGCCAATGGCGGAATGTATGGTACACCGCTGTTTTTCACTAAAATTCTCGACCGAAACGGCAATGTACTGGCTGACGCAGGCGAGCGGTCTGCTTCCACCTCGAAAAGTTCAGATTCAGAAACTGCTTTCGGCAGCTTCACCCGCGTTCTCAAAGAAAGCACAGCCTGGCTTCTCACCAGCGCCATGGAGGACGTCGTCTCTTCCGCCGACGGCACCGCTTATGGCACGGTTTCCGCCGCCGGGCAGCCGGTCGCCGGTAAAACCGGCACAACCTCCGGCTATAAAGACATCTGGTTTGTCGGCTACACGCCATACTATACCTGCTGCGTCTGGGGCGGCTACGACAACAGTCAGTCTCTTCCGACGGACTCGATCGGACATTCCTACAGCCGTGTACTCTGGACCTCGGTCATGGAGCGGGTGCATGCCGGGCTTCCCATCGCTGATTTTACACAGCCGGAGGATGTCCTGGAGGTCACTCTGTGCAGCGAAACCCACCTTCCCGCGCTGGAAAACTGCCCTTCCACCTATGTTGAATATTTTGCCGAAGGCACCGGGCCGGAGGAAACCTGCTCTGAACACCTTCCGGAATCCGAAATGGAAACAGAGGAAGCAAAAGCACCGGCGGAAAGCGAGACAGAAACCGAAGAGAGCCTGATCTATCAGGATATTCTGGATCAGCTTCTGCCAAAAACAGAGGAAGACGGCGAATCCGAAACGGAAGATGAATCCGAAACCGAATCCGAATCTGAAACCGAATCTGAAACCGAAAACGAATCCGATGCGGGTGCAGACAGCACTGACGAAACCAGTTCTCTTGATGACCTGCTGGGCCGCCTGGCCGGGCAGGGATTCCTTCCCCGCTGATACGCAAAAATCCGGGGCTGCAGCTCACGGCTGCTGCGCCCCGGATTCGCTGACCGCCCCATTTTTCACGCCGGAGCCCATCCGGCGCGTCCGGCCTTTATCAGGCCGAAGCTCCCTCCAGCGTCACTGCCTCCGTCTGTGTCTCATCCTCATACAGGGAAGCATCCTCATCACTTTCATCCTCGTACTGGTACAAATCGCCGCTGCTTCCGTCATCCGACCAGTCGTCCCCGGTCTCCGCCTCAACGCCCAGCGCTTCATTCCATGTGTTCTGGAAATCTTCCGCCCAGCTTATTGCCTTCATATAAATCTCCATCACCAGGCTGTTCAGTTCATCCTCATCCGCTTCAAAGATCATCGCTGTATCCGGGATCTCAATTGTGCCCGGATCCGCCTGCACGGAAATCTCACCGGTAAGGCCGAAGGATTCCTCCGCCACAATCGAAAGCTGCTCGACTGTCCATGCAAACGAGCTGCCCGGCACTACATCGTGGAACACACTGGTCATCTTCAGACCTGCGTATTCGCCGGAATCCGGATCCGTCACACCTGCCTCAAGATCCAGCTCGCCGGTCGCAGAATCGAAGCTGATCCGGTACAGAGTATCGTCAAACAGAATCTCATCATATTGCGCTGCCGTCACGGTGATCGCTGCTTCCGTCAGAGTATCGGTCCGTTCGGTCTGCTTCCTGATCCGGATCGTTGCCGTATCTCCTGTCTCGTACGTTTCCAGCTGAATATCCAGAGTGAACGCGTCATCCGGCTGTTCTGGGGTATCCAGTGCAAAAGAGAGGAAGATATTCCCGACCGGCTCTTCTGCTGTTATGTCCGTACCCTGCGTCCCGGACGCAGCTTCCGTTTCACTTTCCGGTGCAGCCCAGTCATCACCCGCTGCCATCAGATCCGCTCCGTCATCAAGCTCACTCCCATTATCCGTCTCATACACATCAATCTGATAGGTAACAGACTGAAGCAGGTCATCCTGCACATAAAAGGTCATAATCCCTTCCTCGCCCATCATCGCGGATAATTCCTCCAACGCGGCATCGATCACTTCTTCCAGGTCCATGTCCTCTGTCGAATAATCGGAAGAAGTACCGGTCGCATACAGATCCAGAATCCCCATCTCATCCAGAGCGTCAAGATATTCCTCCATAATCGCTCCGTAAAGCTGCATAACCGCATCCGTCTCTACCGTCGCAGTATAAACCGCCTGGCCTTCCGTCTCGGTCTTTGTCATAGAAAAGCCCGATTCCTCGAACGTATCCATCGCCTGCTGCACATTCTCCGCAAACTCCGCCTCCAAAGAGCCCTCTTCCGCGCTCGCTTCTGCTGCTTCCGGATAAAAACTCATATTAAAATCATCAATCCCCAGATCGCCAGTTCCCAGAAATTCTTTCAGAACAGAATTGTCATATTGCTCTAAAAAGCTGCCCGCGCGAATTCCCAGCGCACTGCTGCAAAACTGCGGCAGGGACAGTGCCAGCATCGACTCATCCCCGTAAAGAGAGGCATCCAGCAGGCTTTCATCCTCAAGCCCCGCTCCCAGTGACAGCAGCCACTGCTTTGCGTTCGGATCCTCTGCAAACGCCAGATTCAGATACGCATCCTCCGGGATCGTATCCTCCAGCACCGCACCGCTCTCTTCCGTCAGCCCAAGCTGTACCTGCACCCGTCCGCCATTCACAGCAAACGTCTCTTTCAGAGTGTCCATTCCAAGGTAGTCCCCCACCACGGACCCTGTCTCCGCAGAAAACTGCGCTTCCAGAATCTGATCCAGTTCTGCCATCGCATCCTCTTCCGCAAGAGCGGTCGTCTGCGCCGCCATCACCGCGGCCGCCATCATGATCGCCATACTTCCCACACATCTTCTTTTCCCTCTCATAAAATCCTCCTGATCTTCTCTGTAATGTTCACCAGAGTACTCATAGTATTCCCTCACGGAAAGCATCTTCCTTTTACTTCCCAATGTACCGGGGCAAATGTGACAAGCCCACAAAAACTATAGCATATCCATACACGGTACGCAAACAATTCTTTCTTAAAATAACCTTAGATTCCTGTCTTTTACAAAAGTCTTTTCCCTTCTTGACAAATTCCCGCGAAACCTGTATAGTGATGAGGTCCGTGCAGCCGGGGAGATAGCGGTGCCCTGTACCTGCAATCCGCTACAGCAGGGGTGATGCCGAACCGAGGGCGTTCTGTTGCAGAGCTGCCCCTGATAAGTGATGTTGACGTCTGGGTCCTGCGCGGCAGGAATCCGTGAACCGTGTCAGGTCGGGAACGGAGCAGCACTAAGCGGAACCTCCTGGGTGCCGCAGGGCAGCCTGGGCTGAGTTAACTGTCAGGGTAACGTCTGTGACCGGCGCTCGAAGCGAGGCGCACGGATATTTTGTCTCTTCCGCGATATTACAGGAATCTTTCTATCATAAAACGACTCTGCAAAACCTGCGCGGGACAGAGTTCCCGGCCATTTTTATCCGCTATTTCAGAGGATCGCAGGAGGCTCTTATTTATGACTACCGATGAAAAATATATGAAAGAAGCGCTCCGTCAGGCCAAAAAAGCGTATGCGCTTCAGGAAGTGCCGATCGGCTGCGTCATCGTCTGTGAAGACCGGATCATCGCCCGCGGCTACAACCGCCGCAACACCGACAAAAACACCACCTCACATGCCGAGATCAATGCCATTCGCCGCGCCAGCAAAAAGCTGGGCGACTGGCGTCTTGAGGGCTGTACGATCTACATCACTCTGGAGCCCTGTCAGATGTGCGCCGGAGCCATTGTCCAGTCCCGCATCATGCGTGCCGTCATCGGCGCCATGAATCCCAAAGCTGGCTGTGCCGGCTCCGTTCTGAACCTCCTGGAAATGAAGGAGTTTAATCATCAGGTGACCGTCGAACGCGGGATCCTGGAGAAAGAATGCAGCACGATGCTTTCCGGCTTTTTCCGCGAACTGCGGGAGGCCCACCGCAGCAGCAAATGATACACAGCAAACCGCCCGGTCATCCTTTCGATGACCGGGCGGCTCTTCTGAATCGCTTATCTTGCGCTTCTTCTCTTTCTCTGCAGGGCTCCGGCAAGCAGAACAGCCAGCGCCGCCAGCATTGCCAGCATATACGGCAGGATCGGGGTTTCATCACCGGTCTTCACCGCCGTGGATTCCGTCTCGGTTTCAGATTCGGTCTCCGTCTCCATTTCCTCCGCTTCTTCCTCCTCTTCGGACGTCTCACTGATCTCCTGGTTCGTGATCGTTACGCTCGCGTCACGGGTCGTCTCATCCATCGTCACTTCCGTGGCGTCCATGCTCACCGTATACATGAAGCCTTCCGTGCCTTCCACCGGTGTGCCGTTCTCATCCACCTCAGTGATATACAGCGTCGTCGTCCCGCCGTCCTCAAGGGATACACTCACTTCCACGCTCGCTTCCGAGCCGCCGGCCAGTGCCAGAGCCACAATGTTCTGGTCTACGTTCGTCGCCAGCGTTGTGTAAGACGCATCCGTAAAGATTCCGGCGTAGAATACCGCATCTTCACTCTGCAGGGCCGCACCATCTGCGCCAAGCAGCTTCTTCGTGATGGTCAGGATGCCTTCTTTATAGAAACCGTCCGGCTGCGAGTAGAATACGTTCGTGAACGTCACGGACTTCAGGCTTTCGTTGTCTTCCACTGTCACCGACGTTGTCATCGAGTCATCGCCGAAGTTCGGCGTATACTTTGTACCGTCCGCCAGCAGCGCGTAGCCCGATGTCACTGCCGCGCCGTCCGCATCACACTCAGCGATATAATAGGTCCTGCCAATCTCCAGACCTGTGAAGGTCGCGGTTGAAGCCGAAGTATTCTTAAATACAAGCGCCTTGCACTCATACAGATTTGTGCACGCCGCGTCCACATACAGGCCGACATAGAAGGTCTGATCCTTCGCAGTCAGGGAGTCTCCGTTGTCAAGCTGCAGTCTCTTCTTCACCGAAATCTCCGCTGTCTCACTGACCGTCATCTGATCTTCCACCAGCAGCACGCCATTGCTTACCGTCGTGGTCGTCTTTGAGGTGTCGATCGTGCCGTCCCCGTTCAGAGTGAAGGTCGTATCCGCCGTCGTATCGTATCCCGCAGGAGCGGTATCTTCGTGCAGCGTGTAAGTCTCACCCGTCTTCAGGCCGGTCACCTCATGTGCCTCTGTTGTGGAAGTCCACTCCGCCACAAGGTTTCCGTTCTTATCGATAATCTGAATAACCGCTCCCGGAAGCTCTTCCTGGGTCGTGATATCCACTTTGCTGATCTTCACGGAAGTCTCGTCATTGGTAAACGTCATCGCCGTATCAGTGTAAGCCGTCTCCGCGCCGCTGCCGCTCTTTACGGTCGCCGCAAGCGCCAGCGTCCCGTCGCCATTGTCTGTCACAGCCACCGTCACTGTATAAACCGTTTCATCAAACAGGTAGCCGGTTCCGGTCTGCGAGTTCTCGCTTACCGTATAGGTAAAGGTTTTGCCAATGTCTTCCTGCGTGTACTGCAGCGCCTTAAAGGTGATGGCTCCGGTGACTGTATTGTTCTTCACCGTCTGAAGCTCCGTGCCGGTTCCGCCGGTGACATCCGTCAGCACAAACTCGAAAGCGCCAAGCGTGCTGTCCTCGCGCGCCATGGATTTTGTCGCCTTCAGCGTCAGTGCAGCATCCGACGTCCTGTAAGTATTTACAAATGCCGCCGTTACTGTACCCGCAGCTGCAATCGTGCCGGCCGATCCGGTCGATGCCGCGGTATAGCCGACCCTGCTGTAATCCTCCTCCGTCACCGTATACTTCACGCCGTTCGGAAGATTCCTGATCACAAGGCTCTGACCATCGGTAAGAGCAATCTCCTTTGTCTCGCCGTTCACCGTCATCGCAGCCGCCGTTCCGGTCACTGTGCCGTCCGTGCCCGTCGTCCTGGCAAAGGTCACGGAAGCTGCCGTTCCGGTCGTATCGTCCGCGCTGTTATAAAGAACCGCATCAAATGTATCCGCGAATGTCGAGCCGCCCGCCATTCCGCTGTCGTTCAGCGTGATGGTAAACTTAAACGCTTTCGTGCTGTCCGCACCGGTTCCGCTGACGGTCTTTGTGATGACAAGATCGCCATAGGTGTCTTTCCTGTTGGTAAAGACTACCGTTGAAAGATCCGTTGCCGAGACCGTTCCGGTCGCGTAAGCGGCGGAACCATTCAGCGCCTCCACGGTCAGGCCGCTTGTCGTTATCTTCTCCAGCTCATACCCCTTCCCGGATGCTGCATCTTCCTCCTCGGAAACTTTCCATATTGTGCCTGCCGGAAGTCCTTCTATTGTCACGGACCCGCCAGCGGCCAGCGTAATGGTCCCCTCGCCGGATGTGTTAAACTCTACACCGCTGTACGTGCCGCTCACCGGAGTTCCGCTGCCGTCAGTCAGTACAATTGTGAATGTAAACGTATCTGCTGTACCCGGATCATTTCCGGTCACTTCCTTGGTGATCTTGAGACTGCCAACCGCAGTTTCCTCATAATCATTCGTAAACTCAGCTGTCGGGCTCGCGTCCCCGGTCACATCCGCCACTACTGTTACCTTTACACCGTTGCCCGAAGTAAGTGTCACATTCTTCGGGTTCTTCGCAGTATCTTCATAAACCGTATAGGTACCGACCGGAAGTTTTTCTACAAGCCGGGTAGCACTCACGCCGTTAGTAATTTCCACTGTCAGATCGCTCCGGACGGTATTGCCCTCACTGTCTTCTATGTAAAAGCCGTCCGGCATCGTGTAGAACCCGTTCTCAAAGATAACCGCCGTCTGGCTGCCGTCTTCCACAGTCACACTCTCCGTCGTCTCTCCGTCTCCGAAGTCCGCGGCAAAGATCGTCCCATCCGCCAGAGTGCCTTTCCCGTTCTCCAGAGCTTCCCCGTCCGCATCGCACTCTGCGATGTAGTAGGTCCTGCCAGGCTCCAGTCCGTCAAAGGTCACTGTCGCCGAAGCCACATAGACATTCGTATAGGTGAGTACCTTCATTGCGTACAGGTTTGTGCATGCCTCATCCAGATACAGGCCTACATAGAAGGCCGCGTCCGCCGTGCCGATTTCATCGCCCTGATAAGTCAGCTTCTTCGTCACTGAAATGGATCCGTCCTCTCTGTCCCCGGAAGGGCTGTAGGTGTTTGTGATGGTCACCTCCGCTGTGCCGCCTTTCGTCACTGACGCGGATGTCAGCGCATCGCCGTTTGCGTCCGTACCATAATCCACCACACAGGTCCACACATAGTCTGCGATCTCGCCGTAGCTCTCCGTCACGGTGTAAGTGTCAGCCGGAAGATCTGTCAGCACGAAATATCCCTGATCCTTAAAGAGGTCATATGTCTTCGTCGCTACTACGTCCCCTGCGGAATTTTCTACTGTAAAGACCGCAGAATCCGGCGTCGTATTGCCCGTGGTCGTCTTTGTCACCTTCAGGCTGCCATAGTTCTGAGTATATTCGTTGGTAATCACGACTTCCGCCGTCTCGTCTTTGGATTCGATCGTTGCGCGGTGATCTGCCGCTACGATCAGCGTATAGCCTTCAATCTCCGCGCCGCTTTCTCTCACCACATACTTTCCAAGCGCAAGATTATCCAGTTCAAAATATCCCAGAACCTTGAAGTCACTGTAATTCTTTGTGGCAATCAGAGTCTCTGTCCCGTCATCCTCAATCTTATACACCGTAAAGACCGCGTCATCCGGTGTGTTCGCTCCGACGGACTTCTTGGTGACCAGCAGGCCCCCGATATGCTCGTTATAGGTGTTTGTGATCGAATAGGTCGTCTCGCTTCCCTTGCTGACCACCGCGCTGCTGTCCGCTGTCACTGTAAGCGAATAGCCGGTGATCTCCGCGCCGCTCTCGGTCACCGTATATGTGCCCGCCGGAAGATTCGTAAACGTATAGGAGCCATTGGTAAAGTCCGCATAGGTCACAGATTTCTCTATCTGGCCGTCCGCGCTCTTAATGGTAAATACGGTCGTGGACGGTGTGGTATTCCCGGTCGTGGTCTTCACCAGCGTCAGGCTGCCCACATCCTGCGTATATTTATTTACGATCGTGATCTCGCTTGTCTTGTTATCTGTGACAGCCACTGTCTGCTTCGTTCCCGTAACCGTCAGGGTATATCCCGTGACTTCTGCGCCTTCCTCGTACACGACATAGCTGCCGGCTGTCAGATCCGTCAGGGTGAAAAATCCGGCCGCGGCAAATTCACTGTAGGTTCTGGTGGCAACAAGCGTTCTCGAACCATCCGTCTCTGCCTTATATACCTTAAACACAGTATTCGCCGGTGTCGTGGTCCCCGTTGCGGTCTTGATGACCTTCAGGCCGCCTTTTTCCTCAGTATAGGTGTTGGTAAGTTCTACCGTCTTGTCGCTGTCTGATGCAGTAATCGTCACAGTTGCATTTCCTGTCACCTCTACATTATATCCGCTGACATCTTCTCCGCTTTCTGTGACCGTATAGGTCCCGACCGGCAGATCCGAAATCCTGCAGGAACCCCCTGCGGCTTTGATCTGCGCGTAAGTCCCTGTGGCAACCGTCGTACCGCTGCTGTTTTTCACCGTAAAGGTCGTCGTATCCGGCGTACTGATCCCGGAACCGGACGGCACCACGGTATTTTTCGTCAGTGTCAGACTGCCCACCTCACGGGTATTGGTAAAGGCAACTGTGCTCCCCGCCGAAGTAGTCGTTCCATTTACTACGCGGATGTTGCCTTTGCTCGTTCCATCCTGGCTCACGGTCACCGTATAACCAGTCTCCGCTTCTTCCTCCACACTGTAGCTCTCATTTACGGGAAGACCGGTGATCGTCATACTCTGTCCGCCTGCCAGCGTAACAGATGCTATACCTCCCTCAAATTTCACCTTAGTGCCGGATGTCGTCGTTCCGTCCGTAAGCGTCGCATCATACGTCCCTGTGATATTATCCACGTGCAGTTCAAACGTAAACGTCTTGCCGGTCTCCGGCGTACTGCTGCTGTCCACCACCGTCTTGCTGACGGTCAGAGTCGCGGTCTGCTTGCGCGTGTTGTCAAACGCCGCGGCGGCGACAGTCGCCGAAGCCTTCTCCGGATTCGCGATACTTTCGGTGTCAGCTGTATAGTAGGTAATAGATTCAATCTCACACGTTGTCCCATTATTGACGGTTGTGCTCGTCACCGTCACCTTTGCGATATACTGCGTTTTATCATAATCGTACTCACCGTTGCCGGCAACCTCACTGATCTTATAATAATACTCCCCGGCCGTACTGAAAGACAACGACTTAAATGAAACAGCGGACCCATTGTTGGTAACCGTTTCCACATCGCTCCATTTGCTTCCCGTCCACTTCTGAAGCAGGAAATAAAAGGTCTCATCGGACGCTGTCGGGGCAGAGCTGTCTACCGTCTTGGACGCCACGAGAGTCGCCGGTGCGGGGATATCGGCTGCGGTCGGCATATCCGACCACACATTGTGCCACTCACCGCCCGGATTCGTCACATTCTTTGCGATCAGCCAGCCGGAACTTGTAGAGCCGATCGATACCGTCGCCTTCGGCGCCAGCAGGATGCCGACAATGCCGCTCGTGATCGTCACATACTCCGCATTCGGCATATTAAACACAATCGTCCTGGCATATTCATCCGCCGAATTATTCGAGGTAGAGCTGGATACATAACCGGTTCCCGTATTCACATCCCACACAGAAAAGTTTTTCAGAACCAGCGGGTTATTATAGTCATAAGAATCCGAATAATTAAACACGATGGTCTGGGTGGATTTTTTCTTGATTTTCAGACCGCCGTTGGCGATCGTCGCCAGACTTTCCCCGTCGATATAATATGTGCCGTCATCCAGTTCGGACAGGTCAATGATCGTCTCGTTCTGGTCGGTCGTCGTAAATGAATATTCCGTCTCATTCAAAAGCGTAGTGGACATCGCCGCCGCGCTGTCCAGCATGGCCTGCACATAGGCCTCCAGCGTCGCCTGAGTATACGAGGAAATGATCGTTCCTCCGGAATTCATCGTGATCGAGGGCTCAGCCGCGGCCGTCGTCCAGACCTGCGTGTTCCCTGCGCCGTCAATGCCTAACGTCGATCCGCTTTCCATAGCGGCAATCACATAGACACCGCCGTTATTTGTGCTGGAATTGCTGCCCGTATACGCTCCTGCGGTGATCGTCATATTTCCTTCATACAGCTTTGCCGCAAAGTTCGTATCCATATGTCCCTGCTGGTAAAGATATTCCGTCACGATACCAAAGTAAATGGAATTTCCGAGAATATCCGCATATGTATAGGAAGTCCCGGATGTGATCGGATTATCCTTGGAAATCACAATACAGGAAAGATCATTCAGGCTGAAAGATACCTGTTCCGTATTGCCGATGGAAACATTCGCGTCTACCACTTCGATATTGACATCAGACGCGGAAATCTTCGTTGCATCCGCCGTAGTATCAACCGATTCCTTCACATCAGAATCGAGCGGAAGATGCACTACCGTGATGCCGTCCTCTTCGGTCGCCTCCAGCGTATCAGAAAGCTGATCCTTCTTAAATTTGAACGTGATCTTTACGGAGCCTTTTTCCGGCTGATACTCCACCTCTTCTCCCTCGATCACATCGCCGTTCTCATCCGTCTTCGGAACAATGAACGCCACATCATAGAGCAGTGTATTCTCAGAAGTATAGATCTCTTCTCCGGACACCGTCGCTATAGAAGCATCCGCCGCAAGAATGGTCCCTGCATTGTCATTCAGCGCCTGCATATAGGCGTCATAATTGTATCCGCTTGTAGAAGCCGTGATCGGCGTCACGCGAAATTCCGCGTCGTCCGGAATCGCTTCCGCGTACTGAAGCGTAGCCGTTACGGAAATTTTGCTGTCCTCATAAGTATAAGTCCTGACAGTCCGTTTCTCAGCTGTTCTTGCGACTGCATAGGTAGCAAGCGTGCTGTCTGTAAAGTCCGCGCCTGTCACGCCGCCCTCTTCGGCTTTCTGCAGATCCGTATCCGCAGTAATCTCAACCGCTTCCCCATCCGCGATCCGAAACACCCGAATGCTCTCGCCATAGGTGCTGTCAGCGGATGCCAGCACTGCTTCCACAAAATCCATCTCGATCGAGAGCATGCCTGCCTCCGGGGTCACGATATCCTCTTCTGCGATAAAACTCATGTCATATGCCATAAGCGAGACCACTTCGATCCCCGTATCCGCGGCTTCGATCAGCCCGATGACCTGCTCATAATCAGCGGAAGCCTTCTGTACCGCAGTCACATTCAGTTCTGTTCCATAAGGCAGCTTCGCCTCTTCCGGAACAGCCACCTGAATCGTCACATCGTCATCCGAGTAAAGATACGTCTGCGCTTCTGCATAAAGAGGTTCTTCCGTCTCGGATTCTGTCTCGGTCTCCGTCTCTGTCTCAGATTCAGTCTCCGTCTCGATCTCAGCATCCGTCTCCGCTTCGGTATCTGTTTCAGATTCCATCTCCGCAGCGTTTTCTGTCATGGACTCCGAAGCGGCCTCTGTCTCTTCCCCGGTAATCGTCTCCGACGCCGGCTCTGTCTCTGCTTCTGTCGTCTCTTCCGCAGCAGTCTCCTCTGCCGCGGCTGCATCTGAACCGTCCGCAGATGTGTTCGTGCCGGAAGTCTCTTCGCTGCTGTCCGCAGCCGGAGCATCCGTCTCGTCCTGTGCTTCTGTCACAGGTGCGTCCGTCTCCTGCGCTTCCGTTACCGGCGCGCTTGTCGCCTGCACTTCTGCTGCCGCCGCAGCCGTCTCTTCCTGAGACACCGCAGCTTCTGAGCCGGTATCCGCGCTGCCTTCCGAAACAGCGCTGACCGCAGTCTCATTCGTGCCGTCATCCGCAAATGTCGTGATACCCGCCTGCTGGAATACCAGCGACATGGTCAGCACCGCTGCCAGGATTCGGCTTAATTTTCTCCTTTTCCTCATAGTCATACTCTCCTTTCTGATTTCCTTCCCGGATTCTATGTATTTATCCGAATTTTATCGCCATCAGGTGTCTTTTAAACCATATTTCCAGATGTCCTGTGATGTGCCGTCTTACTCGCCGAAAGTCATAACATCTTATGGGCGCATTATAAAATATTGCGAAATGGTTTTCAAGAACAACCCGCCAAACGGTCTTTTTTTCAGTTAAACGGTAAAAAAAGGAACTGTTTTCACAGCTCCTTTTCCCGTTTATACTGTTTTAAAGCATATCATCATCTACAATCTCGATGTCCATATGCACCTTTTCCCGAACCATCTCGTCAATCTCGATGTTCGAAAGGGTCCCGCGCTGAATTTCCTGATCCGCGGCCAGCACAAATTTTACTTCCACCTGTTTTCCGGTCCGGTCCGCGATCAGCTGTTCCAGCTGCTGTCTGCATTCTGCGTTATTCAGATAACGCTCGCCCAGAAAATTCGCAAATACCACATAAAGTTTTGTATCTTTTTCGTCCTGTGCGTTATACTTCGGTGTCGCAGAAGAGAGGACGACCTTAAATATTCCATCCGCACCGCCAATGATGTTTTTCCACATCCCGCAGACTTTTTTCAGGTCTTCCGGAACTGCTTTCGGCATCTGTGCCGCGCCATTTGTCAATTCTGCGCCGGGCGCCGTTGGATCCGCCGCCTCAGAGCCGGGCATCCCTGTCCCAGCGCCATATCCTGCCGCGCCATAAGTTTCTGCCGCAGTCCCAGCGCCATACGCGGCCGCCATTCCGGCTCGTCCCGGACCGCCGGCCGGCACTCCTTCCTCTATCTTTTTTTCGATTCTCCGAATCCTCTCAAGAACCGAAAGTTCATCACTTTCCGTCTCAGGATGGCACAGCCTGATCAGAGCCATCTCCACCTGGACGCGCTTGTTGGCTGCATTTCGAAGGGAGCCGGCCAGTTCGGAAAAAATGCGGATATAGCGCATCAGCGTGTCGCTGCGGACCATCGCGGCCTCCTCACGAAGCTGTGTCAGATTCTCAGCCGAAACGTCAAGCACCTCTTCCATATCATCAGAAGCCTTCATCAGCATCAGGTTCCGCATATACCAGGTAAAATCGTTCACGAACTGTGTCAGGTCGCTGCCCTGCATGATCAGCCGCTCCAGCGTGCGGATGGCTCCGGTGAGATCTTCGCGCAGGATTTTGCGCAGCAGATCACTGTACACATCCGTATCCACCGCGCCAAGTACCTCCAGCACACGGTCATAGGTCAGCGTCTCACCCATATAAAAGGCGATGCACTGATCAAGGAGACTTAAAGAATCGCGGAGGGAACCGTCGCCCTTTCTTGCAATGTACCGCAGCGCCTTTTCTTCCGCATCGACCTGTTCCTCTTCCATCAGTTCCTGCAGTCTTGCCAGAATCGTTTCCTGTGAAATCCGGCGGAAATCATAGCGCTGGCATCTGGAGAGAATCGTGACCGGTATCTTCTGCGCCTCCGTCGTCGCCAGAATAAAAATGACATAGGAGGGCGGCTCTTCAAGGGTCTTTAACAGGGCGTTGAAGGCCGAGTTTGAAAGCATATGCACCTCATCGATGATATAGACCTTAAAACGGCCTTCGGCCGGCGAATAGGAAACTTCCTCCCGGATCCGGCGGACGTCTTCCACACTGTTATTCGAAGCGGCGTCGATCTCAATCACGTTCATCGCCGTGCCCGCCGCGATCGCGCGGCAGGACGCGCACTCCCCGCAGGGATTGCCGTCCACAGGGTGCTCACAGTTCACCGCTTTCGCAAAAATCTTTGCCACGGAAGTCTTGCCGGTGCCCCTCGTGCCGCAGAACAGATAGGCGTGCCCCATGCGGTCCGCCCGAATCTGGTTCCTCAGTGTTTTTACAATATGGTCCTGTCCTTTTACCTCATCAAAGGTGGCCGGACGGAATTTCCGATACAGTGCCGTATAACTCATGTCAGTCTCCGAAACAGATATCCATCAGCTTCGCCTCAGCGATGATCTGATCTTTCGGGGAAACCGTCTTCAGCTTGCCTGCCACTTCCCCAAGCGGTACTTTCTTCATTTTGTTATTCACAATACCGACCATATAACCATACTCGTCATTCAGGATCATCTCCGCGCATTTTAAGCCGATCCGTGTGGACAGTACGCGGTCATACGGACACGGGCTGCCGCCTCTCTGCGTGTGGCCCGGAATCGTGATGCGTACTTCCGGTCCGTTCGCCGCCTTGATCTCATCCGCCAGCTCATGCGCAATAGAGGCATTGCCTCTCTTTTCCAGTTTCGCCGCGTATTCCTTCTTGCTCAGCTTCGCGTCCTTCTTGGAAATCGCGCCCTCTGCCACCGCGATCACGGTGAAGCCTTTCCCGGCCTTTGTTCTCTTGTCGATCGCGGCCACGACCTTCTTGATATCGTAAGGAATCTCCGGAATCAAAATGATGTCCGCGCCGCCGGCAAGTCCCGCGTACAGCGTCAGCCAGCCGACCTTATGACCCATGACTTCAACGATGAACACGCGGTTGTGCGAGGCAGCCGTCGTATGGATGCGGTCAATCGCGTCCGTCGCCACGTTCACAGCGCTGTAGAAACCAAATGTCATATCCGTTCCGTAAATATCATTGTCAATCGTCTTCGGAAGGTGAATGATATTCAGCCCTTCCTCGCGCAGCAGATTCGCAGTCTTCTGCGTACCGTTGCCGCCCAGGATCACGAGGCAGTCCAGACGCAGCTTGTAATAATTCTGCTTCATTGCCTCGACCTTGTCCAGTCCCTTTTCGTCCGGCTCACGCATCAGCTTGAACGGCTGGCGGGAGGAACCCAGGATCGTGCCGCCCTTCGTCAGAATACCGGAAAAATCTTTCGACGTCAGGAGCCGGTAATCGCCGTAAATCAGGCCTTTGTAACCGTTCATAAAACCATAGACCTCAAGTTCGTCCAGATTGCACGAGAGGCCTTTCACCACACCTCGCATCGTCGCGTTCAGCGCCTGACAGTCGCCGCCGCTTGTCAGCAGACCAATTCGTTTCATTTGATTCACTTCCTTTGTTTTTGTTTATTTTCCTGCAGTTTCCGTTTAAAAGTATCTCTTTTGACCTTTGCGTTCAGTATAGCGCAAAAACCCAATTGTTACAACCTGTGAATTTTTTTTCTTTCTAAAAAAGCAGAAAACGGCCTTCACAGCACCCTGTGAAGACCGTCTCTTTATATTCGTTTAATTCTCAAACGATTCCGGATCGACCTTGACCTCGACCTTGTCCAGATGCCAGATCTCATCCACATACTGCTGGATCGTGCGGTCAGACGTAAACTTGCCGCTGCAGGCCATGTTCATCATCGCCATCCGCGCCCAGCGGGACTCGTCGCGGTAGGCTTCTTCGACGCGTCTCTGCGCTTCCGCGTAAGACTTGAAATCCGCCAGGATAAAATACGTATCCGCGCGGTCCGAGCTGTTGGTGTTCAGCAGGGAATCATAGATGTCGCGGAACAGTTCCGGATCATTGTGTGAAAACTCTCCGTTGATCAGCTGCATCAGCACGCGGCGGATATCCTGATCGTTATTGAAATAATCGGTCGGATGATAGCCGCCCTCATTCTCATAGCGAATTACTTCATCCGCGGAAAGGCCGAAGATAAACGCGTTCTCCTCACCGACCTCTTCGACGATCTCCACGTTCGCGCCGTCCATCGTGCCGAGTGTCGGCGCGCCGTTCAGCATGAACTTCATGTTGCCCGTACCGGATGCTTCCTTGCTCGCGGTGGAGATCTGCTCGGATACGTCCGCTGCCGCGAAGATCAGCTCACCGTTCGATACACGGTAATCCTCAATAAATACGACTTTCAGCTTGCCGTTGATGGACTTGTCGTTGTTGATCACATCCGCAACATTGTTAATCAGCTTGATGGTCAGCTTTGCGCGGCGGTAGCCTGCGGCCGCCTTCGCGCCGAAGATAAACGTTCTCGGATAGAACGGCATCTCCGGATGATCCTTGATCTGGTTATACAGATACATCACATGGAGGATGTTCAGCAGCTGACGCTTGTACTCATGCAGGCGCTTTACCTGCACGTCGAAGATCGAGCGCGGATCCACGTCTATGCCGTTGTTTTCTTTGATGTATTTCGCCAGACGCACCTTGTTCTGATACTTGATGTTCATGAACTCCTGCTGCGCCTTCTTGTCATCCACATAGACCTTCATCTTCGCGATCTGCGGCAGATCCGTGATCCACTCATCGCCGATGTGATCCGTCACCCAGTCCGCAAGAAGCGG
The DNA here is from genome assembly GCA_020860715.1 of Clostridiales bacterium. Lineage (GTDB taxonomy): Bacteria > Bacillota > Clostridia > Lachnospirales > Lachnospiraceae > Choladousia. The sequence goes on from JAJBTU010000013.1 coordinate 160,112, forward strand.
GTTCGCGTGAAGCAGGAAACGTCTCTGTGTGATACCGTTTGTCTTGTTGTTGAACTTCCACGGCATCATCTCATAGAAATCCTTCAGCTCCTGTTTCTCCAGAATCTCCGTATGAAGACGCGCCACGCCGTTGACAGAATAGCCGGCCGCGATCGCCAGATGCGCCATCTTCACCTGTCCGTCATAGATGATCGCCATCTTGCGGATCTTCTCCTGGTTGCCCGGATATTTCGCCTGAATCTCATTTACAAAGCGGCGGTTGATCTCCTCGACGATCTGATAGATACGCGGAAGCAGTCTTGAGAAGAGCTCGATCGGCCATTTTTCCAGCGCCTCTGCCATGATGGTATGATTCGTATACGCGCAGGTCTTTGTGGTGACCTCCCACGCCTCTTCCCATTCCAGATGCTCTTCATCGATCAGGATACGCATCAGCTCCGCCACCGCTACGGTCGGGTGCGTGTCGTTGAGCTGGAAGGTCACCTTCTCGTAGAACTTGCGGATATCGCTGTGATTCTTCTTATATTTCTCAATCGCGGTCTGTACGCTCGCGGAGATGAAGAAATACTGCTGCTTTAAGCGGAGCTCCTTGCCCGCGTAATGATTGTCGTTCGGGTAAAGCACATCCACCAGGTTCTTTGCCAGATTCTCCTGCTCTACCGCCTTCTGGTAATCGCCCTTGTCAAAGGAATCCAGCTGGAAGTCCGTGATCGCCTCCGCGTCCCAGACACGCAGAGTATCTACCAGGTTGTTGTTGTAGCCCAGCACCGGGATATCATACGGCACGGCTCGGACGGACTGATATCCTTCCTGGATAAAATTGTTCCTTCTGGTCTTCTCATCGTATTCCACGCGGACATAGCCGCCAAACTTGACGATCTTCGCGTATTCCGGACGGCGGAGCTCAAACGGGTTGCCGTCCTTCAGCCAGTTGTCCGGCACCTCTTTCTGATAGCCGTCCTCGATCTTCTGCTTGAACATGCCATAGTGGTAACGGATGCCGCAGCCGTAGGCCATATAGCCGAGGGATGCCAGAGAATCCAGAAAGCAGGCCGCCAGACGGCCAAGGCCGCCGTTGCCCAGCGCCGCGTCCGGCTCCTGATCCTCGATCACGTTGAGGTCAAAGCCCATCTCATCAAGCGCTTCCTTTACCTCCTTGTACGCGGTCAGGTTGATGAGGTTGTTGCCCAGCGCGCGCCCCATCAGGAACTCCATCGACATATAATATACCATCTTCGGGTCGTCTTCCTCAAACTGTTTCTGGGAAGCCAGCCAGTTGTTGATGATCTCATCCTTCACCGCATAGGCCACTGCCTGAAACAGCTGCTGCTGTGTCGCTTCTTTTATGGTTTTGCGGTAGAGCGTCCGGACATTGTCCTTCACGCGGTCTTTGAAAACTTCCTTGTCAATTAATTTGCTCATAATTTAAGTCCTCTCCGTTGCTTTTCACGGTATGGCTGTGAAAACAACTTCTCTTTTCCGTCTTTTGTTTCCTTTTCCATAATTTATATGAAAATCGCGTTTCCCGGCGATATTGTTTTAGATCTTCTCCACTCCCAGCGTTGCCTTCTCGCCGTTGATGCTCCACTCCCTGTTGTAACCGACCGCCGCGTCATAGACGGCTTCCACCGCCATTACCTCAGAGAGGATCTGCTGCTCAAAGCCCTGCATGATCCCGGCCAGCTTCTCATTGCCGGTCACGGATACGCGGATCTTGTCCATCACCTCAAAACCGGCCTCCTTGCGCATCGTCTGGATCTTGCTGACGAGTTCGCGCACAAACCCTTCTTCGATCAGCTCCGGCGTCAGCTTTGTATCGAGCGCCACAGTGATCTCGCCGCTGCTCTCGGAGACAAAGCCTTCCGTCTGCGCCGTATCGATCAGCAGGTCTTCTTCTGTAAGAATCACCTCACTGCCGTCAATATCCAGCTTCAGGGCGCCGTTCGCTTTCAGCTCCGCCATCGCCTTGCTGCCGTCAAGCGCAGGCAGAATCTGCCGGATCTGTCCGAGCAGCCTGCCGTACTTCGGTCCAACCGTACGCATCTGCGGCTTAAATGTATAGGAGATAAATGCGCTGGCGTCGTCGGTAAACTGCACCTGCTTCACATTCAGCTCGTCGCGGATGATATCGATAAAATACTGCGGAAGCTCCGCGCCATGCGATGCTATAAACATCGATGCCAGCGGCTGGCGATTCTTTAAGTTCGCAGCGTTGCGGCACGCACGTCCCATCACCACGACCTTCAGCACCTCGTCCATATTGCTTTCCAGTTCCGGATCGATCTGCTCCTCATCGGCCTCCGGGAAAAGGCACAGATGAATGCTTTCCGGCGCGGACGGGTCGATCTTCACCACAATATTCCGGTAGATCTCCTCCGTCATAAACGGAATCATCGGAGCCGCCGCCTTGCAGGTGTTGACCAGCGCCACATACAGCGTCATATACGCGTTGACCTTATCCTGCTCCATGCCCTTCGCCCAGAAACGTTCGCGGCTCCGGCGGACATACCAGTTGCTCATGTCGTCCACAAACGCCTGCAGAGCGCGTCCCGCCTCCGGGATCCGGTAAGCGCCGAGGTTCTCATCCACAGATTTTACCATTGTATTCATCCGGGAGAGCAGCCATTTATCCATAACTGGCAGCTCCTCGTAATTTGCATTCAGGTAAAGCGCCGCTTTCTCGGAAGCATCCGTATTCCGCTCGCCCTCCAGCGCGTAGCCGTCACAGAACTCATCCACGTAATCCATCGGGTTGAAATTGTCAATGTTCGCGTACAGCACATAGAACGCGTAGGTGTTCCACAGCGTGCCCAGGAACTTGCGCTGTCCTTCCGTCACGGCTTTGCCGTGGAAACGGTTCGGCAGCCACGGCGCACTGTTGATATAGAAATACCAGCGGATAGCGTCCGCGCCGTACTGCTCCAGCGCGTCAAACGGGTCGACCGCGTTCCCCTTAGATTTGCTCATCTTCTGGCCGTTCTCATCCTGCACATGGCCGAGAACGATCACGTTCTCAAACGGCGCTTTGTTGAACAGCAGCGTCGAGATTGCCATCAGCGAATAGAACCATCCTCTCGTCTGGTCTACTGCCTCCGAGATGAACTGCGCCGGGAAATGCGCCTCGAAATAATCTTTATTCTCAAACGGATAGTGATACTGCGCAAACGGCATCGACCCGGAGTCAAACCAGCAGTCGATCACCTCCGGCACACGGCGCATCGTACCGCCGCACTTCGGGCAGCGAATCTTTACCGCATCGATATACGGGCGGTGCAGCTCGATATCTTGTCCCGATTCGTATCGCGAATCGCGGACGCAGGCTGCGCCATCGCCCTTCGGGCGATTCTGCATGGCGCGGCTATCCCGTCCATCCGGGATGTCTCCCGATCCGTCCTGCGCATCTGCAGAACCGGAAGCAGAAGTATCATCTTCATCTTCTTCCCATTCTCTCCACAGCCGGAAGAGTTCCTCCTTGCTGCCGATCGAATGCATATGACCGCACTCACACTCCCAGATATTCAGCGGTGTGCCCCAGTAGCGGTTCCTCGAAATGCCCCAGTCCTGTACGTTCTCCAGCCAGTCGCCAAAACGTCCCTTGCCGATGCTCTCCGGAATCCAGTTCACCGTATTGTTGTTGCGGATCAGGTCGTCACGGACCGCCGTCATCTTGATGAACCAGGACTCACGCGCATAGTAGATCAGCGGTGTGTCGCAGCGCCAGCAGTGCGGGTAGCTGTGCTCAAACTTCGGAGCCGAGAAAAGAAGGCCGCGCTCATCCAGATCTTTGATCACATCCAGGTTCACGCCCGGCTCATTCTCCAGATCCTTCCGCAGTATGCAGGAATGCCCCGCCCATTTGGTCTCCTTCGTCATCATGCCGTTGTCGTCCACAAGCTGCAGGAACGGAAGGTCGTATTTCTGCCCAACCTTGTAGTCGTCCTCGCCAAACGCCGGAGCGATGTGCACCACGCCGGTACCGTCGGACATCGTCACGTAGTCGTCACAGACGACATAGTAGCCCTTTTTCTTTAATTCTACCGGGTAAAGCGCCTCATATTCCGTAAACTCGAGGTCTTTGCCCTCGCAGGTGTCAAGCACCTCGTAATTCCCCTCTCCCAGCACCGTGTCGCACAGCGCCTGAGCAAGAATGTAAATATACGTTTTTCCTTCTTCGTCCGCCGCAGCCTTATCCGTAAACCGCACCGCCACATAAGTCTCGTGCGGGTTCACGCACAGCGCCACGTTCGACGGCAGGGTCCACGGGGTCGTCGTCCATGCCAGAATGTAGACAGCATCGCCCAACGCGGAGCGTTCTCCAATGGGCGATGCGACCTGCCGCCGAGCAGAGCGAGGGGGCGTTTCCATATCGCCAACGGCTTCCGCTTCTTTCGCGATCGCGTCCGCGAAGCAGGTCTTTTCCGGAGCCTTTACCTGAAAACGGGCAATCGCCGAGCGCTCCTTCACATCCTTGTAGCCCTGCGCCACCTCATGGCTGGAGAGCGGCGTTCCGCAGCGCGGACAGTACGGCACAATCTTGTGCCCTTTATACAGAAGCCCTTTGTTCCAGATCTCCTTCAGCGCCCACCACTCAGACTCAATGAAGTCGTCATGATAGGTCACATACGGGTCGTCCATATCCGCCCAGAAGCCGACTGTCTGTGAAAAATCCTCCCACATCCCCTTGTACTTCCAGACGCTCTCCTTGCAGTGCTCGATGAACGGCTCCATGCCATACTCCTCGATCTGCTCCTTGCCGTCCAGACCAAGGGAACGTTCCACCTCCAATTCCACAGGCAGGCCGTGCGTATCCCATCCGGCCTTCCTCGGAACCATCTCCCCCTTCATCGTGTGATAGCGCGGGATCATATCCTTGATCACACGCGTCAGCACATGTCCGATATGCGGTTTGCCGTTCGCGGTAGGCGGTCCGTCATAAAACGTATAGGTCGGCTGTCCCTCCCGGATCTTCATGCTCTTCTCAAACGTCCGGTTTTCTTTCCAGAACACGCCGATCTTCTTCTCGGATTCTACATAATTCCGATTTGTCTCTACTTTATCATACAGCATGATCTGCTTCCTCCTCTACTGTCATGCACCGATTTCGATGCTTTTTGTCATAAGGAATCCTCTGACTTCGTCGGCATCTTCGCTGCCGCTTCGGTCGGCGCCAAACGAGTGCCACAGGCACTCAGCGCCCTTATGACACACCATACCTGTGTAACAGGCACACTGGCTTATTATAGCCCACCCTTTACAGGCTTGTCAATTTATGAATCATGAAAAATACGCGATATTCATTGCTTTTTTAGGGGAAATCGACTATACTGTTCACCATATGGTCCGCCCGGATAAACGGTTCTTTTCTTCCCTGCGGACAACCCTGTACCTTGAAAACAGCGGCATCCGATACATTTATATGTGTATGTACGCAATTCCTGTTATGCCGCGCAATATGCAAAAAGAAAGAGTGATACGAATGAGCAGCTTATTTAACATGGACAATCCCCTCTGGCGCGGGCTCGGACGTCTCGCGGATCTGATGATTCTGAATATCGTATTCATCATCTGCTGCATCCCGATCTTTACCATCGGCGCTTCCCTGACCGCCCTCAACTATGTAACGCTGAAAATGCATGACGGAGAGGAGGGCTATATTGTCCGAAGTTTCTTTCGATCCTTCCGCCAGAATTTCAAACAGGCCACCGGATTGTGGATGCTCGTGCTGTTGACCGGTATTATACTGGTACTGGATCTGTTGATTTTAAGAAACACAGCGGGCACCTTTGCCAGCGTCCTGACCGTTATCATCATAATTGTGTGCATGATATACCTGATTGTGTTCCTTTATCTCTTCGCGGTCCTTTCCCGATTTGAAAACACCGTCAGGAACACGATCCGAAATTCCTTCATCATGGCGATCGCAGACTTCCCCCGGACGATTCTGATGATCGCGCTCTATGCCGCGGCAGTCATCATCACCCTGTTTAACAGCACCACACTGACCTGGGCCATCCTGTTCTGGATCCTGATCGGATTCGCGACAATGTCTTACTGGTGCACTTCCTTTCTCGGTAAGATTTTCAGAAAATATTCCCCGAAGGAAGAGGACACGGCCGACCCGGACCACTGGGATGTAGATGAAATCATGGGGAAACCAGAGGATGCGGACGAAAACACAGAAACTCCTAAAAGCGACGAGCAGGAGCAGAATGCGGAAAATGAGGAGCAGAATCCTGCCGCGGAGAATGTTTTGCAGGATCCTGTCACGGAAAATGAGGGGCCGGATCCCATGTCATAAGGAATCCGTCGCAGGAAATCACCGCACAAAAAAACGGAGCATGTCAAATGCTCCGTTTTTGATTCTACCCTTATGTTTCTGATTGGCCAGATCCTGATTATGAATAATAAACCGTCTTAATCTTATTGATCTGGGAAGTCGTAATCTTATCGAGCGCCGAGACAATTGCTGCGTACGTCTGCGGTCTGGACGATTTCAGTGTAGCCGGATCCAGTGTGTATTCCTTAAAGGACTCCGCAAAATATTCGGATGCAGTCTGTGTCACATAAGAAGCATTGTACTTGGTATACTTGCTCTTCTCTGCATTGTACACTGCCTTAAACGCAGAGGACGTATCCACATTGCCTGCCACAAATGCTACAAAATGTCCCAGCTCGTGGTAAATTGTTTCATCCAGTGTCTTGAGCGTAATTGTTCTGTTGGTCGCGTTAAAATATCCGGAATAGGAAGCGCTGGCATTTACCTTAAAGGAGAAGCCCAGCGTGTTCCATGCGGTAGCTACTCTGCTGTCTACTGTCGCGAGCGCCTGTGCCGTCGTCACAGAAGAACCTGTTGACGAGGAGGACGTCGTGGAAGCTGTCGTGGAAGCCGCTGTCTTCGCCGTGGATGTCGTCACGGTCTTTGTCACGGTCGTCTTTGTCGTCGTTGTCTGCTTGCAAACCTTGGAATTTCTCGTGTATTTCTTCGTCACCTGTGTCTGAACAGCCGTTTTGGTCGTTGTCTTCGTTGTCGTTACTGAAGAAGCTGTGGAAGTCTGGGTAGTCGCCGTCTTCGTTGTTGTCTTCGTCGTCGTTTTGCCCTTGGAAGAATAGGTCTTCTTCGACTTGCTGCTCAGCTTCACATTCGTTGTCTTCTTGGTCGTCTTGGTAGACTTGGTGGTCTTCGTATTCGCGAGCGGAACTTCCTCCTCCTCAACCGTAACGACCTCTTCCGTATCTACATAAGACACAAGCTCCGGTACGGATGTCGCCTGATAATTCGCGGCCCAGACGCCGCCGACGGCAATCGCCGCTGCAAGCACGATCCCGGTCACTTTAACCGATGTCTTTTGAAATACTTCTTTCACCTGTTCAGCTTTCATACGTAATCCCTCCTGTAATACTAAATTCCCTTTCTTTTATTACCCCTTAAAACTTGATTATTTACAAAGAGCCAAATCCTGCTGCTAGCTTTTTCATTCAATCGTATGTACTAAAAAACCGCCCGATTATTTTCATAATCAGCGGCTGCCACAAAATCATTTCAATACTGGTTCAATCCTGTTGTCATTCTCCATGATGTTTCACCAATCATACGATATCAGCTAACGTGAAAGTGAAACGAAGGAATCCGAAACTACACATTCAGCTAAACATCGTTTGAAATGCGGCAACCGGCTGTCATAGTCTTTCGACCTTAGACCCTTGGCTTTGCGTCCCCGTCTTTCGGCGGGTTTGCCTTTAAATCAGAATCAGCTTTTTTGTTGCCTTAACATTACTCCTTTTCCCAATATTTGTCAACACCTTTTTTCCGAATATTTTCATTTTTATTATTTCCAAAACTGCCTTTCACAATTTCCAGGATCCTGCGCCGCGCCGCAGCCTGCCGGCAGAGATATTTTCGATTTTTTCTCTTTCCTTTTTTCCTTAATCTGGTATACTGTCTGTATATGACGATACAGGGGACATCTGTCAGGAATGGAACAACCACGCGGATTCCGACTGTCCTGTGCGGTTTTTTTAATAAAGGAGATTTTGATACTATGAAACGGAAAGGCTCCTTATGCCTGCCCCGTAAGGGCATCCGTCTGACAGCCGTACTGCTCTCCTTAAGCCTGCTTTGTTCCGGCTGCGGGCAGGGCGGCGAAATGCACCAGGCCTCCCTGAATACGGTTTCCTACGAACCGGGCTGTGTCACTGTCCTCGAATCTGTATTTGAGACTGCAGATGTAAGCAGTGATATTCTGGATATGGATCTCTCCCATACCGATCAGGGCTATTTCACCTGTCTGCTGAAAGAGGATGAGACAAAGGTAAATATTCAGGTCACCGGTCCGGACGACGTGACCTACAAATATTTTATGGAGACGGCCAGTGAAGTCACCGCGTTTCCGCTGACGGCAGGCGATGGCTCCTATGTGATCATTGCCTATGAAAACATCGGTGATGAGCAGTATGCCTCGCTGTTTTCCACGGTGTGGGAGGTGGAGCTGGAAAATGAGTTTCTTCCGTTTCTCTATCCCAACCAGTACGTGAATTTCACGGAGGACAGCGATGCCGTCGCTCTGGCCGCTTCGCTTTCGGAGGATGCCGAAACGGATCTTGACGCGCTGAACTGTATTTATGAGTATGTCATCAGCCACATTACCTATGACGATGAGAAGGCTGCGACGGTGGAGACAGGCTATCTCCCCGATATTGATGAAACGCTGGCTTCCGGAACGGGCATCTGTTTTGACTATGCCGCTCTGACTGTCGCCATGCTTCGTGCGCTGTCGATTCCCGCAAGGCTGGAAATCGGCTACGTCAACGAGGTACGGCATGCCTGGGTGGATGTCTATATTGAGTCAAAGGGATGGGTAGAGAATGCGGTTCAGTTCAGCGGCGATGAGTGGTCTCTGCTGGACCCGACGCTTGCCTCCTCCGACAGTGACGATGAGGCCGTGAGCGAATACATGAATGACAGCGACAATTATACCGTGCTGTATGTACGGTAATGAGAGCCGCCGCATGCAAAATTGCCCGCAGGGCAATGCGGCGGCCTGCATCCTGCATCCCTGTGGATGCAGGATAATAAAGGGAGGTTTTTATGCGGCAGGTTTTAAATGACAGTGAGCTTTCCTTTCTTTCCGGGCAGATGGCGATGATCCTGCATTCAGGCATCTCTGTTCTGGAAGGCTTTACTATATTAAAGGAAGATTCTCCCGCCGGAGAAGGAGAGGAGATCCTCAAAGAGGTCTGTGATTCCCTGGAGGAAAACGGCGATCTGACGGAAGCCCTGCGCGGCACCGGCTGTTTTCCTGAATATTTTATAAAAATGGCAGAGATCGGCGACCGCTCCGGCGAGCTGGAAGACGTCATGCGCTCTCTTTCTGTTTACTACGAGCGCCAGCAGACGTTAGTCAGCAGCATCCGCGACGCGCTTACCTGGCCACTCATCCTGCTGGCCATGCTGTTTGCCGTGCTTGCCGTCCTGATGACGCAGGTTATGCCGGTCTTCGAGGAAGTTTTTGAACAGCTCGGCATGGAAATTTCCGGCGTCACCTCGGTCGTATTCCGCATGGGTCATCTCATGCAGGGCGTCTCCGCAGTCATTCTTGTCGTGTTTGTCGCGGCCGTGATACTGGTGCTTGTCTCTCTTAAGACTCCCCGGCTGCGCGCTTCCATTCTCGGCATCCTGAACCGCCTGCCGTTTATGCGTACGGTCAGCAGTCTTCTGGCCTGCTCACGCTTCTCGCATACGCTCTCCCTTGCCCTGCACAGCGGGCTTGATATGGGAGAGGGCTTTTCGCTTGCCGCAGGCCTGGCGGATGATCCGCATACCAGGGAAAGCCTTGAAAATGCTTCCCGCGCAATGGACGAGGGCGCAGATTTCGGCGAAGCGCTTCGGGATTCCGGCGTCTTCTCCGGTCTGAACGCGCGCATGGCTTCCATCGGCTTCCGCACCGGATCCGCCGAGACGGCACTGGAAGAAATTTCTGTGCGCTGTCAGGAGGAGGCCGACTCCCGCATCCAGTCCGCAGTCGGCGCACTGGAGCCTGTGATCACCGCCATATTGTCTATACTGACCGGTCTGATTCTGGTGTCGGTCATGCTGCCGCTGCTTGGCGTCATGTCCAACATCGGATAACTGTGGCCTGCCGCCCGAAGCAGAACAGGGCAGCCGCATGAAACTACAGGCCATTAAGGAGATTTACTTATGAACCGCTTTGCCCGTGAGAAAAAAAAGCACTCTCTGCTTCGCCAGATTGTAAGCACGGCCGCCATCTTCTGCTGTGCGGTTTTCCTGCTGCTCTTCGGCGCCAACGCGGTCAGTGAGAGCGCAAACACCGAACAGGCAAAAAGTCTGCAGACGGCCATCACGCGCAGCGCCGTGCAGTGCTACGCGACAGAGGGCGCCTATCCGGAAAGTCTGGAGTATCTGTGCGGGCATTACGGGATCAGCTGGGATCCGGATAAATATGTCGTGGACTATGAAATTCTGGGCGCGAACCTGATGCCCACCATCACAGTGATACCGCTGTCATAGTTTTCAGAGAAAGGAGAGAGCCTATGCATCGGCAAAAGCAGCACAGTACAGATTTCCTGTTCTCTTTCCTGCTTCTGATCACGTTCGCCCTGTTTGCGCTTGTTCTGGCCGGTACCGGGGCGCTTGTTTACCAGAACAGCATTCAGAGCCTGGATGAGAATTATACCTCCCGCACCGCGGTTTCCTATGTCGCAGAAAAAATCCGGCAGTATAATTCCGAAGGCCTGATTTCTCTTTCGGAGGTGGAGGGTCTTCCGGCACTTAAGCTGTCCTCTGACGAAGATGCCGGCACAGCTGCCAGCACCTACATTTATTTTTATGACGGCCATTTGTGTGAACTGCTGGTTCGTGCGGAGACGACTCCGCTGGCCGAGATGGGCACGGAACTGGTTGAGCTTTCCGCCTTCACCATGGAGCCGGAAGGAAGCCTGCTTCGCGTGACCGCCCTGAGTCCGGACGGCGGGGAACTGTCTTTGCTGATTCATCCGGTGGATATGGAAGAAACGATTTTAAGATAAGGGAGGTGCCATACGCGCTTGAAAAAACAGGCTTCGGGGAAATCCCGCACGTTTTTTATCGAATTTCTGATCGTACTGTTTTTCTTTTTGATCATCGGTACGGTCTGCCTGCGTGTATTTGTCACCGCTCACAGGATCACGCGCGGCGCAGACGCGCTCGCGCACGCACAGTCTACGGCCGCCTCCATCGCGGAGGTGCTGGAGGCCGGAGAACAGCTTGAGGACTATTTTCCGGATATGCTTCTGCTCACGGAACCATCTGACCCGGACGATTCCGCCGGTTCCTCGGATGCCTCTGCCGGGCAGTCCCTGCGCTACCAGATGACATGGGACAGCGATTTTGCCGCCTGCTCCGGTGACAGCGATTCCGTTTTCTATACACTTATGCTGCAGCTGGACACCGCGGATCATATGCAGACCGCCGCCATGACGTTTACGGATTCTGCGGACAATACGCTCTATGAACTCACGGTGACATGGCATCTGGCTCTGACAAGAGAGGAGGCGCTGTCATGAAAAAGACTGCCGGCATCTCCCTGATGCTCCTGATCTTCCTCTCGCTCTGTCTGATCACATTCTCGCTGCTCTCGCTCTCCGGCGCGACTGCCGATGCGAATCTCGCGCAGAATTCAGCGGACAGGACCACGGAGTACTACGCCGCCGTCACTACGGCCAGTCAGATACTCAGCGAGATTGATTCCCAGCTTGCCGCCGCCCTGCGGGAAACCCTGACAGGCAGCACCGGGGAAGACAGAAGTCCTTCTTCTGCCGCCGGGACAGACGATTCCATAGCCGCATACGCAGAGGCCTGCGGCGCGATCTCGGTGTCAGGCGCCTCTCTCACATGGGAGGCTTCCGTTTTGAATGAATCGTCGGCGGCGGAGACCGGTTATACGGTCGTCGGCACACTCCAATACGACGTGCCGGTAAAGGAAGAGCAGCTGCTCCACGTCGAGCTTTCCGTCATCTGGCCGCAAACCGGATCCGACCCGCTTTATCAGACTGCTTCCTGGCAGATTGTCTCCACTGCGGACTGGACCGCTGACACCAGCCAGAGTCTTTACCGGACCGGCCAGGCCGGCTGATCCCGGAGCACTGCCTGATGTACTGCCTGAATGACAACTTATAACGCACAGACTTAAAGGGGATTTTTCCATGAGCATTGATATTACTTCCTTCTTAAAATCAGCGGTGGACGCCGAGGCTTCGGATATCTTTTTTGTAGCAGGACTTCCCGCCACATATAAGGTAAATGGCACTCTTCATCACATCGGAGACCGTCTGATGCCGTCTGATACGGAAACATTGATTCGGGATATCTACAAAATGGCGGGGGACCGTCCGATCGACCATTTTCTGGCGGAAGGCGATGATGACTTTTCCTTCGCCGTGCCCGGTCTTTCCCGCTTCCGTGTCAGCACTTACAAACAGCGCGGTTCTCTCGCCGCGGTCATCCGTGTGATTGCGTTTGACCTTCCCGACCCGAACGAACTGGGTATTCCGCCCATCGTGCTCTCCCTTGCCAACGCAACGAAGGGACTCATCCTTGTGACCGGTCCCGCGGGGAACGGAAAATCCACAACGCTGGCCTGTCTAGTCGACCGCATCAATTCCTCGCGCGCGAACCATATCATCACGCTCGAGGATCCGATAGAGTTCCTGCACCGGCATAAACAGAGCATCGTCAGCCAGCGCGAGATTTCGACGGATACAAACAACTACCTGAAAGCGCTGCGCGCTTCCCTGCGGCAGAGTCCTGATGTGATCCTGCTCGGCGAAATGCGCGATTATGAGACCATCCAGACCGCCATGACCGCGGCGGAGACCGGGCATCTTGTCCTCTCCAGCCTGCATACCATCGGCGCAGCCAACACGATCAGCCGCATCATTGACGTATTTGAACCGTCCCAGCAGCGGCAGATCTCCATCCAGCTTTCCATGGTGCTGCACGCCGTGGTCTCTCAGCAGCTGGTGCCGGCCAAAGACGGCAGCCTGATCCCCGCGTTCGAGATTATGATCATGACGCCCGCGATCAGCAACATGATCCGCGACAACAAAATTCACCAGATTGAAGGCGTGATTTATACCTCCGCAAAGGAGGACATGATCTCCATGGACAACAGCCTGCTTCAATTGTACAAATCAGGAAAGATTACCGCCGAAACTGCGCTGCAGTATTGTACAAATATTGAAATGATGAAAAAGAAAGTCTTTTAACTTAACTACGGGACATGATTTTATGTACCAGCGGCTGCAGCCACGTGCCGCTTATCAGGCAGAATATGCCCAGAAAAGAAGCCATCACGGAGCCCGCCTTTGTATACCAGAGAAGCGCCGCCATCACCACAATGACCGCCGCCCGTATCAGGTATACCCTGTGCATATACCGCTCGGCTTCTTCCTGTTCCATCTCCAGCGCCCGGTCAATCGACCGGTACATATGCAGCGCAAGGGCGACCGCCGCCGCCACGCCGATCCAGAGGCCGGCGGCAAAAGATGCGCGGCTGCTTCGAAACTGGCTGTAAAAAAATTCCGCCACAAAAAAGAGCACCTGTATGATTCCGCCCGATAATAAAATCCCTGCCACGATCTCTGACAGCTTCTCATCCGTTTCTGATTTCATGTCCAAGTCCCCTTTGCCATAACGGTATATCCTGCTTTATCATAATTTATTTTCCGGAATCTGTAAAGGAAATTTCCTCCCAGATCTCCCTGATCAGCAGCAGCGCAACCGGCCCGTACACGACGCCCGCCGCTCCGAACAGATACATCCCCGCATAAACAACGATTACCATCACGATCGGATAAACGCCCAGTCGTTTCCCGATCAGGCGCGGTTCCAGAAATTCCCGCACAATATAGGTCAGCAAAAACAGTCCGACGTGGCCGAAAGCAAGCCGGAACTTTCTCTGAAACAGATATACAGCAGCCATCGGCACCAGTACCGTTCCGGTACCGATAAACGGCAGTGCATCCATCAGCCCGATCCCGATGCCCAGCAGCAGAAAATACGGATTTCCCAACAGCCGCAGCCCTGCCGTGCACAAAATCATTACCACGCCGATGATGACCGCCTGGGCTTTCAGATACATCCCGCCCTGCTTCCACATCCGCTCCATGATATTGTGAATGTGCCGATACAGCTGCCAGGCTTCGAGTTTTTCGCAAATCTCATCATAGTCTTTCATCAGAAGCACAATTGCGACAAAAAGCATCAGCACAAAAAGGCCGGCATTTGCCAGTTTTTTCAGATATTTTACGGAATAATTTACGACCCCGGGTACAATATAGACTTTAATCTGATCGGTGGCAGACTCGATTCCGGAATAAATGAATTCTCTGACCGACTCCACCTCAATGCCGAAGCGTTCCTCCGCCCACAGACAGCCGCGGTCGATAAAACCGCAGACGCAGGCATACCAGGAATCAAAATTCAGGGCGACGCGCTGCAGCTGTTCCATCACCAGCCCATAGAACAGATAGATGCCCAAAAAACAGACCGCCAGAAGTACCGTCAGAAGTACGGAAACGATCACTTCTTTTCGCCACAGAATCCGGCGGCAGATTTTCTCCGTCACCGGATTCAGCAGATGCACCATGATGTACGCAATCAAAAAGGGGATGACATAAGGCAGCAGATATTTCATTGCCAGATACACTGCCAGCGTAATCCCCGCAATACTCAGCAGTTTCTTCCATTCCGACATACATGCGGACCTCTCCATAGCTTAATGGATATAGTATGCGCAGGAATGAAAAATTATATGCTTCGCGGCTGTCGCAAACCGCCGCCGTTCTTCTGAATGATCAGAAACGTCTGTCACGAAAAGGATCCTGTCATTTCACGAAAAATCTCTGCTTCCGGCTCTGCAGTAAACGTCATCTCTTTTTGAGTGACCGGATGCCGGAATGTCAGAGATACCGCACAGAGCGCCAGAGGTGGCCTGCCGGATCCCGCATCCGGTTTCACACCGGATTCTCCGCCCGGTTTTGCGGCCGATTCCGCTCCCACGGCATGCGCCGCGGCATATCCCGGATTGTACTTCTGGTCGCCAAAGAGCGGCATCCCCGCGTGCGCCATCTGCACCCGGATCTGGTGATGCCGTCCTGTCATAAGCTCAATTTCTGTCAGAGCCAGCAGCCCGGAAGTCTGCACCGCGCCCGGCCGCCGCGTCAATACCTGGCCGGCGGCATCCGTCTTTGCAGCCGTCTTGGCCTCCGTCTCCTGCCCGTACGGCTCACGCACCTGAAGGATCCGGTAGCGCAGTTCGGCACGTTTCGCGTCTTTTTTCCCTGCTTCCGATACAAAGGAACGGTTGTTTCGCCCATCCTTCACAAGATAATCCACAAGGGTATGCCATGACCTGTCCTGCATCGCTTTTTGATGCAGAACACAGGCCGCGCCCATCGCGTCAGCGTTTTCCAATGGCGCGGCTCTCCCCGTCCTGTCCTGCATTTCCGTTATCTCCGCCACCGCAAGGTAGCGCTTTTTCATGCCGTCTCCGGCCGCCTGCCGGCTTAAATCCGCAGCCGCGCGTTTCGTCTTCGCAAAGACCAGAACGCCCTCCACCGGCTGATCCAGACGATGTACCACATACACCTCTGCGGCCTCTCTGTAAACGCTGTTCCGTTCGCGCTCCTCCTGCAGGTGGCTCCGCAAAATGCTGACCATGTCTTTCGTCCTCACCGACACGCTCTGCACTGGCACTCCGGCCGGTTTATGGCAGACGATTATCTCGTTGTCTTCATATAAAATCATACTCTACTGATCCTCCGGAATCAGTTTCAGCACCGCCGTGCTCTGGTAAGTCATCGCCTCATCGTGCACGAATGCGACCGTACTGTGCGCCGGCGCGTGCAGCGTGCAGCGAACTGTGCCAAGATACGGATCGCAGATCCGCGCGAGCAGCTGCCCCTCATCGACCTCATCCCCCGGCTGCACCAGTGCCTCAAAAAATCCGGAATCCTCCGCACGGACAGGGATAAAATCGCGGCTTTCAATCACGCGGCTATGGTAACCGCCATAACCCCGATAACGAATAATACCCTGTTTTTCCATAAAATTCAAGATGGCTTCGCAGGCCTGCTTCGCGCTGACCCTGTCCACACTCTGCGTGTTGGTCGTATAAATGGAAAACGCGTGTGTCTCCCAGATCTGCCAGTTGTAGTTGAGGGTCGTCGTATCAAACGGGCGCGGGTCGTGCAGGACAATGTAGGGAAGTCCAAACTGCTGTGCCAGCTCCACATCATTGTATATCCCTGTTTTCATCATACGGACATGCGGCACAAACGCCCCCGGCATGTAAAACGACGCGAACTGCACACCGTACTGATACTCCTGAATCGCGGAAAAAACGCCTGCCGCAATGCGCTGCGTCGTCTCGCCCTGGTCATAGCCCGGAAACATGCGGTTGATATCGGTATTGTCAATCGTCCAGAACCGTTTTTTGATATTCATCGAATACGGGTTCACACAGGGAATGACGAGAATCTGTTTCCCCGGCAGGATGCGTCCCTGTTCTTCCAGTTCGGTCAGTTTGCGGATCAGACGCGAGCATGCAAAAAGCTGCTGATTCTCATTGCCCCGCATGCTTCCGACGATGCAGATGGACGGTTCCCCGCTCCCGAACGTAAATCCGGTGACGCGGAAATCATCACGGTAGAGCGCCTTTATCTCAAATAAAACAGTCTGCTTCATGACTTTTCTCCTCTAAGTATCCGGGCCAGCAACGATCCCTCGTCTACGACCGGATATTCTCTCACAGTAAACAGCCACCCATCCACAGGTGCGATAACCCGGCTGAGCAGTTCGCCGCGCAGCGGATCCACGATCCGTCCGATCTCATCCCCTGCTTTCAGCATGCTGCCATGGGAACGTGTTTTGATAAAAATGCCGGAGACCGGAGCATTCAGAAAAGCGACGTCATCCGGATTACGCGAGATGACCGGCGTGCGCACCTCATTAACCGGGCCGTCCCAGATCCCCATCTCTTTCATCAGGCGGAAAATGCCGTCCGTCAGCTGAAGGCCATATTCCTCAGTAATACGCATACCGACACCCATCTCCACCACCAGCGTCGGCGTATTCCGGCTGTTCAGGCTGAACGCAAGCGTCGATTCCAGCACCGTGCTTGTGCCGTGTACCCAGATAAAATCCACGTTGGAGAGCAGCGCCCATGGCAGCAGCGTCTCCTCATGCAGTTCATTGATCCGGATCTGCGGGATCTCCGTCAGATAAATATTGCTCGCGTGAATATCCAGACAAAGGTCGGAGCCTTTGATATCGCGGATGATCTCCGACGCGAGGTATTCATTCATATCGCCGTCCGAATTTCCCGGAAAAATGCGGTTCATATCGAGATCAAAGGCCGGAATGCCGCGCGTCACGGAATCAATCCCGAACGGGTTCAGCGCCGGGTAGATGTCAACGATTCCTTTCAGGTGCTCCGGATGTTCTTTGATCCTGCGCGAGACCTCGTAGCAGACGTACTGCCCCTCCAGCTCGTCCCCATGGATGCCGGTGACAATGCTGATGCGCTTCAGAGCCGTATCATCCGATGCGCTGCACGCAGAGCGGTGTGCGGGCATCAGACGGTTCTTACGGATGCGCAGCACCTCATCCACCGGCATATTTGTTTGTGCGATTGTGTGTAACATAGGTATGTCCTTTCAAAATATATCACGCTTGACAAGGCATGGCGGCCTCGGACACGCTCTCGCTTATAAAATAACGCAGCGGTACTAAGTTCAACCTTCGCCTGACGGCTCGGTTTTCACCAAGGACCGGCGTTATTTTGAATAGTCCTCAGCCATCCATGCCTTGTCTGCGCGAATGATATTATATATTATATTGACCATTTGTTTTTTAACGGACAACAGGTAGCTTTTTATTTCCACATACAATTAAATTTCCCCGCCTTCCCGCACGCGCACCGCAACGGTCTGGGTCTGGGTCGTGCGGCCCACGAAGACGCCCTGGCTGACGATACAGTCATGGTAATCGCGCCCCGCGGATATCTTGATGTGCGCGTCGTCCACGATCAGATTGTTTGTCGGGTCGAGCGCGTACCAGCGCCCGCCGCTGTAGACCTCCACCCAGGCGTGGCTTAAGCCTTCCCCGATCAGCATGCCGACCACATAGCGGCACGGGATCCACGCCAGGCGGCACAGGGAGAGCAGGATATGGGAATAATCCTGGCAGACGCCCCTGCCGAGCGCCATCGCCTGCTCCGCGGTCGTGTTCACATCCGTGACACCCTGCACGTAGGAAAAATTCTCATACAGGCCGTGCATCATTGTAATGGCCAGCGCCGCCTCGGGAAGATGGGACCTGAACCCGTCGTCTTCCACATTCAAAGCAGCAGAATCATCAAATAAGATGTTCTTTGCATGATCTTTCTGACATTCCGCCATTGCTCCCTCAAACCGTTCCGCAAATTTCAGGATCGCAGGTCCGGGGCGGGTATAGTCTGTCTGATATTTGAAAAGGCCTACCTGATGCTCCGGCTTTGCCGGAAGAAACGGAGCGAGACCGGTGCGCGCCTGTCCGCGCACACGCGCGAAAAAACGGTCATGTTTTCCCTTTGTGTAGCCATAAATGCTGTGATTGCCAAAGGAGTCTTTATCAGCAGACAAAAACTCCTTCGGATAAACCTCCACGTCGAGTCGATTGATCAGTTGTCGTTCATCGGTCTGCGGGATGCATTTCAAAGTAAAACGGTGCTCCTCGACGGGCGGTGCAAAATCCAGCTGCATGTCGTATTCAAAGAGCAGGTCCTTCATACGCTACTCCTCCAGAAGCATCTCAGTTTTCTGTACAATTGCAGTATAATCAATCCGCGGCGCATCGATCAGCCTGTTCAGCTCATCGAGATAACTCTGCCGGTATTTGAGGCAGGTGCGCCAGATGCGGCCGGAGAGACGGTCTACCTCGCGCTTTAACTCCTCGCGGGACATATGCAGCCGCGCATAGAGGTCGAGCCGTTCCACGCGCTTGCCGACCTTGATGATATTGCGGACGTTCTCACTGTCGATCTCATCGTCCACAATGCCCCAGAACGCCAGAATGTCGTCGAGCACATGCTGCAGCTCAATCAGCGGCGATTCGGAGATCCGCGCCCGGTTCATCTCATACATCGCAAGCTGAATGTAGGAAATCGTATCGCTTCCGATCTCCTCGCGCAGCACGATGCAATTGTCATATGCACGGGTCAGGTTGGAATAAATCGAGTTCGGGTCTTCCGGATCAAAGCAGTACCGGCCGACAAAATCCGCCCCTGACGTATAAATATTCGGGATTTCCAGCCGCCTGCAGAAGCCGTCCAAACTTCCCAGCTCGTCCATGTCGATCATGGTGTCAAAGCTCTCCGCAAACAGCTTGATCGTCGTATACACCCGCTCACTGTATCTTCCCAGCCAGAAGAGCCGGTCTGTGTTTTCTACCGAGATAATACCCATGTGTCTTTAAATCCTCCTCCCTGAGATGAGTTGACGATGAAGGAATCCGGGTTGCGGGAGAACCGGGTCAGACCGCTCTTCCACACCATTGGCTCCTCGCCCATCAGCACAAACGCGCGCAGATCCGCCTTGCGCGGTACGCACTCGCCATTTTCAAAAATATCAATATCCAGGAAATCAATGACCTCCTGCGCGATGAATCGGCGCGGTTCGCGCTTTAAGAGCGCGATGAAGTCTTCCTTTTCCTGCCTGGTCATCTTATTGCCAAACTGCACGCCGTAGCCTCCGGCCTCCGCGACATCCTTCAGCACCAGATCATCAAAATGCTCCAGCACATAATCCATATCTTCCTTATATAAAGGCAGATAGGTCGGCGCATTGTGCAGGATCGGTTCCTCACCGAGATAGTATTTAATCATCTTCGGCACAAAATAATAGATGCCTTTGTCGTCCGCCACACCATTGCCCGGCGCGTTCAAAAGCGCGACGTTGCCCTTGCGGAAAATATCATACAGATGCGGAATACCGATCAGAGAACCCTCATAGAAATTCATCGGATCCAGGTATTCATCCGAGATCCGGCGGTATACCGCGCCGACCGGCTCCTTGCGTCCGGAATAATCAATAAAATACAGATGATCGTTTTCCACCAGAAGCTCACTGCCGGTGACCAGATGCGCTCCCGTCTTCTCCGCAAGATAGGAGTGCTCAAAGTAGGCCGAATTGTATCGCCCCGGCGTCAGGATCACCGTATGGCCTCCGGTATTGACATAATCCATCGTCTTACGCAGCAGCTCCGCGTAATTACGGTTGTCCTCGATATGCGTTTTCTGGAAGGTCAGCGGGCTGCTTCTGCGGCAGAGCTCACGCGCGATCATCGGATAGGACGCACCGGACGGCACCCGCAGGTTGTCCTCCAGTATGTACCATTCCTTATCCCGGCCCTGCACGAGATCAATCCCGGCGATGTGCGCGTACACGCCCTTCGGCGGCATCACGCCCTCACACTGCGCCAGATAGCCGCTTGACGCGTAGATAAATTCCTCCGGCACGATCTTATCCCGGATGATCTTTTTTCACTGTAAACATCCTGAATGAACAGATTCAGCGCCGTCACGCGCTGCTTTAAGCCCTTCTCCAGGTACTCAAACTCATCCGCCTCAATCACACGCGGAATCGCGTCAAACGGGAACAGCTGCTCTTTGAATTCGTTGTTCTTGTAAATCCCGAATTTGACGCCGTACCGCGCCAGCAGTTCATTGACCGTATCTGTGTGACGGTAAAGATCCATTTCCTGCATGTACTCCCTCTCCTCTCTCATCCTGCGCGAACTGTTCAGTCCCTTCACAGTTATATCCTGCGCTCTTTTGCTGCACAGGACCCACAAATTTTCCCAGAAGGATTTGCACACCGGCTGCCGAACATTCTGTATATCGCCACATCATCAGGAGCGGATTTTTCTCTTTCCGTCAGGCACAAGAAAAGGCGCAGTGCAAGTATGCAAAACGCCTTTGTTCTGAAAATTATAATACAACGAAAAGATAGAAATCGTCAACCGTTTTTTTACAGCCGCCTCGTCCGTTACAGATTCTGCATATTTTGTGTATTAATTCCAAAACAGAAACAATATTTTGTTTAATTTTCAATGACAAAAGTGTTTCAATGTGTTACTATCATATTAATTTAATGTAACTCGTTACGTAACAAATGAAGCTGATCACACCTGGGACCAAACTGATTATCAGGAAAGGGCATCTGTCATGGATATTGAATTTCTCCGGGAATTTATGGAATTAAGTGAGACCTGCAGTTATCAGGATGCAAGCGAGAGGTTGTACATCACCAATTCCACTCTCTCAAAGCATATCCAGAAAATGGAAGCGGAGCTTGGGGTTCCCTCTTTGAGCGTTCCACACGAAAAGTTACTCTGACAGATGTTGGTAAAATATTAAAGGAAAAATGCGAAAAAATCCTTCCTCTGTATGATGCAGCGCTCCTGCAGATGAACATGGAAGCAACGAAAGCCTCGAACACCCTGTCCATCGCCTTCACCAGCCCCATGTACTGGTACGGCGTCCTCGACACGATCCTGGCTTTCAAAGATGCGCATCCGCAGATCAATCTGCGCCTCACGGAGCTCTCGGATCCGCCTCAGAAAGCTGCATTCACCGACAAACAGGCGGAATTTGTATTCTCTAATAACTTCAACTGGACATCAAAAGATATCTGCTCGTATCCGTTCCGGCAGGATGAGCTGGTTCTCATTACTCCCGACAGCGCTCCTCTGTTTCAGGCGTCTGCCGTCTCGCTTTACGCGCTTGCGGAAGAGCCTCTGATCCTTCCGAACCGCGCGTACCTGCAGGATCTGTTCTTCAACGAATGCGCGAAGGAAGGCTTCACCCCCCGTGTGAAACTGTATGCGCAGGATTCACCGACCGCGCTGCGTCTGGTGGAAAGCGGCTATGCCTCTGCGGTATTGCCCAGCGCCTGCTGCAGGGATAGCAGCCACATTCGTATGATCCGGCTGTCGCCAGCAATTTCTTTTGAAGCCTTTCTGTTCTACATGAAAAACAAGCCGCTCTCCTCCGCGGGAAAACTGTTTTATGATTACGTCATTTCACAGGCAGAAACACACTGACCGAATACGCTCCAAAAACCCGGATTCAAATCAGGAATCCGGTTTTTTTGTCCTGTCCGCAAATGTTATAGTAGAAATGGGCTCTCTGATGTGGTATCATAAAAAAGAAATGTGACAGAAAGCGCGGAAGGATTCCGACGTTTTTTCTGTTGGAAAGAGAGCGTATGAAAAATCATGTTCCGTCTGATCTGTTTGCTGGTACCCGGCCTGATCATGGCTGTTTTACGGGAAAAGCTGTTTCACAGTCATGAGAATCTATACAAAAGCATCTGTGTTTATATGCTGGATGTGCTCATCCTGAATCTCCTGATGTTCCTCATTTTGTATTTTATATTTGACAATCACGGTAATCCAGTCTTTATGCTGCAGGATTACAGATTTGCTTTTAAATATATTTCCCTGGCAGCGGTGATGGGAATCTTTGAACCGTTTGCTGAAAAATATATAAGAAAAGGATCTGCGAGACTCCTGCCGGCAGTTCAGGACCGGCTTCAGGGATGCTCCCGGACCCGGAACATCCTGTGGAAAACCGCTCTGTCTCTGGCCATCGTCCTTGTATTCGTGGTCATCGGTTCTTTCAAGGCCGGATACCACGAGGACGAGATGTATACCATGGGGCTCTCCAATCATCAATATAACGGAAGCATCGGCCCGTCGATTACAGACGGAGAAGTATACACCGGCCTGGAGTTGTGGCAGGACTATACCATGGTCAGCGACAGCAATCGGTTTGATTACGCCAATGTGCTCGAAAATCAGAGGAACGACGTGCATCCGCCTCTCTATTATATCATCATCCACACCGTATTTTCGCTGTTTCCAAATACCTACAGCATCTGGTACGTTCTGGCTGTAAATATCCTGCTCGCGGTCATCGTCTTCTGGCAGATGGTATGGCTGTTTACGTTTTTTACAAAAAAGCCGAAACTGTCCGTTCTGTTTTCCCTGCTGTTTCTGTTTACCATGGGTTTTGTAAACAACGTCATGTTTTTGCGGATGTATGTCCTGCTGACGATATGGACGAACGCCCTGATCATGCTGTTCTGTAAATACAGACCGGCTGACAGAGGATGGAAGTTTTATGCTTTGCTCGTGTTTATCCTGACCGGCGGCACCATGACCCAGTATTACTTTCTCATCTTCGCATTCTTTGCCTGTGCCGTTTACGCGGTACGTACCATTGCGGAAAAGGAATGGAAAAAACTGGCTCTCTCCTGCGCCTCTGCGGCGCTCAGCTTTGGGATTTCCACCTTCCTGTTTCCGTCCATGTGGACGCAGATTTTCAAAGGTTCCAGAGGACAGGAGGCCTTTGCGAATCTGAGCGCCGATGGATTTTGGGATGCGCTGCAAAGCTATCTGAGCCTCATAAACCTTCACATATTCGGCGGTCTGTTCCTGTTCCTGTTTTTCTTTACCGCGGCATTGCTGATCATCGCCAGCGGAAAGAGAAAGCAGGAACATACAAAAGAGACTCTGTGCAATTACCTTCAGCTGGCTGCTCCGGCTGCGGCATATGTCCTGCTGGTTGCCAAAATCGCCCCGTATCAGACGGAGCGCTATGTCATGAATATCCTGGGCATCCTCTACCTGCTTGTTTTTTCGGCACTGATTCAGGTCTCGTTCTGCTATTCCAGACAGGCTGTGGCGGGAATCGCGGCCATTGCACTGGTCATCTCATTTAGCAGTTACCAGAATGGCATTCCCTGCCAGTATACATCCGTAAATAACCGTCTGGAAAAAGTAGAAAGCCTTGGCGACGACGTCCCCTGTCTGTATATATACCAGTCTCCATGGATGACGCTTGCGGACTACGTAGTGCTGGAGGATCTGAATGAAATTGTTTTTGTCAAAAGCGATCATCTCGATCTTCTGGAGGAAGATGCGTATAAAAACTACAGCAGGGTGCTACTCTTTGTTTCTTCCAGTGCAAATGCCGATCAGCTCATCAGCCAGCTTCTGGAACAAAACCCTCAGCTTGACAGTTCTAAAACATTATTCAAAAGTAACTATGCAACCGCTTATTATCTGGAATAGCAGGCTCCTGTACCTGTTTCAGGCGCCTGTCTCCATTGTCTCCAGCTGTGCAACTACTTTTTCGAAGTGCATAAAATGCGATGCCTTCACCAGGATCGTGTCGCCCTTGCGTACCAGAGCGGGAAGCTGTGCAAGCAGCGCCGAAAGATCCGGCAGAACGACGGTCTCTATCCCGCTGCCGGCCGTGCCTGCTGTATGAATCCTGCCGGAAGAGCCGGCCATACCGGCTTCATGAACCATATCAACTGTTTTGGCCTGACTTACATCGTTTATTCCTTCCGCAATATGAGCGCTCAATGAGCCGACACAAACGACCAGATCGATATCCAGGCCTGCCGCGTATTCGCCGACGCTGCGGTGCATCCGTACTTCATCCTCGCCCAGTTCTCCCATATCTCCGAGAACCGCGACTTTACGGGAACCCTGTGCCGGACTCGCACCATTGGCACCACCGCTTCCCCTGGCATTAGCATCACCATATTCTTTTGAATCGCCATCGTCGTTGGCACTGCAGATTCCTTCCGAATTCGTACCGCCATCCTGCAGCACTCCAAGGGATGCTTTCATCGACATCGGATTCGCATTGTAACAGTCGTCTATAATCGTGAAGTTTTCTGTATGAATGATATGAAAACGCCCGCTCACCGGCTGCAGACTCTCAATTCCCGCCCGGATTTCCTCCGTTGTCAGCCCGTACTGCAGACCGACCGCCGCAGCCGCAAGGGCGTTCCTCACCATATGTTCCCCTGGTATTGGGATTTGTACGTTGAAGCAGTTATCGGATTCTCCAGTGACCTCTGCATCTGTCCCAGAGGAGCCTTCTTTTCCTGCATTCCCATCCAATTCTATATCCTCTGACAGGTTTTTACTCTTCTTTATGCAGATCCGGCAGGCGATCCCATCCAGTCCTTTTTTCACAATCTGATCGGCGTAAACCGTGTTGTCCTTTCCAAGCCCGAAAAATGTCGGACGGATTCCTTTCACCTCCCGCACCGTCATCAGCTTGTCGTCGTCCCCGTTCAGAATAATATGTCCGTCCGAACGCAGATAATCAAAGATCTCCGTCTTTGCCCGCAGGACACCATCCCGGTCCCCCAGATATTCCAGATGACACTGCCCGATATTCGTGATGACGCAGGTATCCGGCTTCGCGATCGCGGCAAGCCGGTGCATCTCGCCAAAATGATTGATTCCCATCTCCAGCACCGCGATCTCGTCTTCTTCACGCAGCCGGAAGATCGTCAGCGGCAGTCCAAGCTCATTGTTAAAATTCCCGTCCGTCTTCAGGGTACGGTATTTCTGTGAGAGCACCGCCGCGATCATTTCCTTTGTACTGGTCTTGCCGACACTGCCGGTGACGCCAACCACCGGAATCGCCAGCTGTTCCAGATAGTACGCCGCCAGCGCGCCAAGTGCGCGGATTGAGGATTCCACTTTTATGTAATTCCGGCTGTACGTCCCGCCATTTCCATCAAAGGTCCCCGCTTCACACTCTTTTCGTGCTTCGGGCAGGTTTGCCGGCTCACGTTCCGTGATCACGCACAGCGCGCCCTTCTCAAACACCTGCCCGATAAAATCGTGTCCGTCCACGCGTTCACCCGGAATCGCCGCAAACAGACAGCCCGGCTCTGCTTTTCGGCTGTCTGTTGTGATCGAGCAGATTTCCCGGTTCCAATCTTCCTCTCTCCCATATAAAATTCCGCCGCAGGCTTCCGCCATGTGCGCTAAAGTCATATTTTTCATACCGCTCATTCTTATCAAATCCCCATTTTCACAATTTCAGTCAAACTGCCGCAAGGAGCTGTCTCACGCAACGCTCCCCGCTATCGCCGCCCACACGTCATCCGTCTCACAGCCGAGCCGCCAGCAGGCGATACCGCCGAGAGCATACTGGCTGACGAGAGCCGCACGGGAAGCCACGGAGTCCGCGTCCTCAAGCCAGATTTGGCAGAGCCGGCCTTCCTCATCCGTCCACTCGGCGTACTGCTGACCGGTACTCTCATCATAAGCGGACGTTACACTCAGGCTGGCAAGCAATTCCTGTGCCTCTGACATGGTAACGACCTCACTCGTGACATTCGCGGTGCCGTCGGAGAGCGTCTCTGTGTACCAGACTCTCGAATAAAACGGAATTGCACTGATTATCTTCTCCGCAGAGGCTTCAAGCAGCATATTTTGTATGCCGGTCTCCTCAAATTCCAGTGAGGCGACACTTCCGGCATCACTTCCGGAATAGTGTTCATCATACCCCATCATAATGACGTAATCGCAGACGATGCCCAGCTCTTCCCGGTTATAGTAGGTGGAATAATCCATCGGGACCGGCACATCTACAGAAAGGATAATGCCGTTTTTGCGGCAGAGAATGGACAGTTCGCGCAAAAACTGGACATAATCACAGCCGGATTCCTGCGGGATGCTCTCAAAATCAATATTGATGCCGTCGAAGCCAAGTTCCAGCGCCTGTTCGATCAGAGTATTCTGAACGGTCTGGCGTGAAGACCGGGTCGCGAGCAGAGTCGATGTGCTGACCTCATCACTGAAATTGCTGACGAGCGCCCACACCTGCAGGCCGGCGCTGTGCGCCTCGGCCACGTAATCAGCGCTTGCGTATGACGTCATCGAGCCGCTGTTGTCGCTTAAATAGTACCAGGTCGGTGAGATCACATTCACACCGGTCATGGCAGAAATATCCTCTGAAAGATTGCTGTTCATGGCGGCGTAGTTGATCTGGTGAAAGGCAAGATTTACCCGTCCGTCCAGACTGATACTGGTATACTCCGCCTGATAATATGTTTCGCGCTGCGTTTCTTCTATATTTATAAGATATTTATTTTTAATATAACCGATATAGCCGTCGCTCGTCACGACCTGTGTCCAGTGATCCATCTGTTCAATCACTGTCACCTGATCCCCCGCGGACAGCTTCGTCAGGATCTCACTCTTG
Organism: Clostridiales bacterium; assembly: GCA_020860715.1. Taxonomy (GTDB): domain Bacteria; phylum Bacillota; class Clostridia; order Lachnospirales; family Lachnospiraceae; genus Choladousia. Next base: position 187,231 of record JAJBTU010000013.1, read on the forward strand.
ATCCCGCCGCGGTAGCGCACGACCGCGTCCTTTTTGACCTCGGCCGTCATCACAGTCTCGCTTCCGCTCGTGATCACGACACGCGCCGGCGTCTCATACGTTTCAAAACGCAGGTCGGAATACTGCTGCAGGAAATTCATCGACAGGAACATTCCGGAAGATGTCGTCTTGACAATCTCGTATCCCGCATCAAAACTCTCGCCGTCTATCGTGTAGGCGGATGTATTCACTCCAATCTCAAAGACCTGCTCCGCCGTGGTAAAAAGCATCACTGCCTCAGAGGAATCCCAGTAAAAACGGGAATTCAGCTCATTCTGGACAAGCGTATAATCGATATAGACATTACCGTTCACGATCAGCGCACGTTCCTGCGCGATATGGTCATCTATGATCACTGCCGCTACGGTCTCCCCTTCAACCCCGAGCGACGGCTCAGTCGTTCCTTCCGCAAAGCCAAAATAAGAATCCGAGCTCATCCACTTTGTACCCGGCATATATTTTCGGACCCCTACGATGATTATGGACAGCAGACCTGCCACAATGAGCAGCGCCGCAAGCCTCCGGAACGTTTTATTTTTATAATTCATTCGCTGTACTTCCCCCTTTGTGCGCCGTGGAAAGATGCGAATCACGGCACATCTGTACTTTCTGTATGATTTTATTTTCTGTGGCTTCTTTGTTTTCTGTATTCTTGTATTTTCTGTACATTCTTCTGTATGTTCTTTCGTCTGCAGTTCTTTCGCAGCTACCACGTCAGTATATCAGCTTCTGCAAAAGCCGTCAGTATTTTCACCCAATTTTTGATAAAAATTAAGAACTGATGCAGCCGGTCCGGGGAAACGGCAGCCTGGCTGCACTCCTCCTTCCCCTTTTTTTACAGACGGATCTTTACAAAATTGATATCCGTAATGGCTTCCTGCGCGTTGCCGATAAAGTCTCTCATATAACCGGCCCCATCGGCAAACAGGCAGGCACTGACAATCTCGTCCGCATTGCAGCGCCGCCCGTCCAGATATAGATGGGTCCCTGCCCTCTCATAATCACGCAGCTCTTTTTTCAGCAGCGCGGCCTGATTGCCGCAGGGGCGCGAGTTTGTCCTTTTATTCAATCTTCTCCTTTTTGCCAGGCAGAAAATACAGGAGACGCGTGTGATATATTTCCATTATTTTATGCCTGTTTCATAACCGCAGCATGCCTTCGCAGCTGCCTTTTTCTTTCATTTACGGTTGCAATTTCAGTCGATCTTTACTATACTACAATTGAGGTTGCGGAAAGGGTATACGCCATGCATTGATGACGGGAAGTACAGCATCGGCTCCGATTCCTGCATCGAAACGGAACCAGTCAAACCTTGATTTCACCCCTCCTTTCGTTTCGTATATCCTTTCTGTTGTATATTATAGATAATATGAGTAAGATATGCAAGTATTTTTTTCCTTTTTTTCGTAAATTTATACACTTTACATCTACGGGCAAATGCGTATAATATTGTATAACCTTTTGAAATGATTTTTCATCGGCCAATCAGGCATAAAGGATGTGATTGAATGAGGATTGAAAAGATCAACGACCGACAGATTCGCTGCACGCTGACCAGTGAAGATCTCGCGAGCCGCAATATCAATGTCCGGGACATGGCTTACGGCTCTGACAAGGCAAGACAGCTTTTTCAGGATATGATGATGGTCGCCGAGCAGGATCTTGGTTTTGAGGCGGACAACATTCCGCTTGTGATAGAAGCAATTCCAGTATCGATGGATACGATTATCCTGATTATTACAAAAGTCGAAGATCCGGAAGAACTGGACACACGCTTCTCCCGCTTCTCTCCGGAGACATCGGATACAGACATCGGTCCTTCCCTGGCAGATCTAAAGGAGCACATCGAGGGTGCCGATGACATTCTCGATCTGATCCGCCGGATTTCCGAAGGCCGCAAACAGACTTCACAGAAAGCTGCCTCCGAAGGGAAAGATGCTTCTGCCGCGGATCCTGGCGCTGCCGGCACTGCGGAGGAAGACCTGCCGAACCTGATGCGCGCCTATTCTTTCCGGACACTGGATGACGCGATCCGCGCCGCAAGTGTTGTGGATCCATCCATCTATGACGGGCCAAATTCTCTCTACAAAAGTCAGGAGGACGGCGTTTTTTATCTGATGGTAAAGAAGGCGCAGAGCACCGCTGAGCAGTTCAACCGCGTCTGCAACATTCTCTCCGAATACGCGGTTCCCTGTAAATTTACGCTCGGCATGGATGCCTACTTCGAGGAACATTTCGAGACAATCGTCGCGGCGCACGCACTGCAGAGTCTGCGCGAGATCGTATAACCCGGATAAATTCACCCCGCAGGAATATCTGCGGGGTTTTTTATGTCCGCGCTTAAACCCGCGCAGGCTTCCTTCAGACTTTCTGCCCCTTCGTTCAGCTCAGCAGACCCCAGACATTGCCGCTTGCGCGTCTTCTGTCTGGGATTGTATGGGCGTTCCGCCCATCCCAAAACAGAAATGCAGCCTGCCGCGCTTAAACCCGCGCAGGCTTCCTTTCT